>NZ_BSSE01000003.1:0-327411 GCF_030268965.1 Microtetraspora sp. NBRC 16547
CCCCCGAGGCGGATGAGCCGGCATGAGCGGTTCGAGGAGGAGCCACTCCTCGTCGGTCAGGTCATGGCGATCTTGCACCATGACCTTGTACCGCACCACAACGAAGATCTACAAAACGGCTCCTAGTCGGGTGATCTCGCCGGGAGGGGTGGTGCCGCGGAATGACAGCGGCCCGAGTTGCTGGCGGCCGGGACCGGCCCCCAGGCCGCATGCCCGGCCGCCGAGCGGGCGCAGGGCCGCGAGGCGGCGCGGAGCGCCACCCTTGATCTCTAAAAGCTCAATTCGGCAGAATTCTCGTGCTGAGCAGTGCCCCCTCGACCAGAGAGCTACTGAGTGACGGATTCGATTGCGTGGGTCTGGTGGTTCTTCGTGGGGGCTGGTCTCCTGCTGGGCGCGCAGGGGATCTACGTCTTGAGGGCCAAGCAAGTTCCGCGCCGGATAGCGCGTAAACGCGGCCAGATTCCTGCACATTGGTTCGCGGGGCAATTGCTGCTGGGCGCTCTCTTCTTCTTCATGCTTGGATTGCCCCCACTGTTGGGCTGGCCTGCCCCGGTGCTGTTTACATCGATGCTGTTCTCGTTCGCTCCCCTTCTGGGCTCGATGGTCCTCGCATCGAAGAAGGTGTCGGTCGATTGACCGGCTACCGGTCCAATTCAGCCAAGGTGAGATGCCAGGGATAGGTGTCGATCACGTCGGCTCCGGTGCTCGGGGTGTGGGGCTCGAACTGGCCGGGGCCTAAGAGGACGTGGATTCCTTCAGAACGAAGCGTCTCGACGCTGCGGCGGAGTGGGTCGCGTGAGGCAAGGGCGCTGTTCACGAAGGGCAGGACAACGACGGGGATGCCAAGGCCGGGTGCCTCGGCCAAGAGTCCCAGGGCGTAGGTATCGGAGATGCCTTGAGCGAACTTGTTGATGGTGTTGTAGGTGGCCGGGGCAACGATGATCGCGTCTGCCCTCGGGGACTTCGGTTCTCCGGGCTTGCGGTACTGGCTGCGGACAGGGCGGCCGGTTTGCTTCTCCAACTCGGGCACGTCAATGAAGTCGAGCGCGGACGGGGTGGCGATGATCTGGACCGTCCACCCCTGCTCCTGGGCCATCACCACCAGGCGGTCGACGTCGCTGGCCGGTCCTGCGGCGCACACGATGACGTAGAGGACCTTGCCGGGTTCGGTCACGCGCTGACTCCCAGGGCTTCGGCGGACTCTCGGGCTTCGCGCCGGACGGTGATGGGCGCGGTGGCGAGGATGTCGCGGACAAGCCTAAGCGTGGCGGGGCGGCCGGTGATCTCTTCGGGGGCGATGTCTCCGGCCGCACGCAGGACGTACAGGGCGCGGTCGTGCTTGCCCCAGGCGAGGAACGCACGGGAGGTGTCGAGCAGAACAGTGGCCTTGCGCTCGTTGATGGCAGGGCGTTCAGGTCGATCTTGCGGGCGTTCTCGATGGCGGTACCGGCGTCGCCGAGACGGAGCGCGCTGTTGACCCGGTGGCACAGGACGTTGTTCGGGCCGAACGCGGTCCACATGTGGTTGCCGTCATGACCGAGTCGCCGGCCTGCCTGCTCGGCCTCGTCGAGTAGTTCGGCCGCGGTGTCCCTGTGTCTCGCCGTGCCGGTTTCTGCCTTTTAGTCCGTCGTTGTCCCTGCCGACGTGCCCGGCTGTGACGGCCCATTTCTCCCCGTGCCGCGTACACACGAGCAACCGCCGAGCAACCATCCCGGCCACCGCCTGGCAGGAATGGTGGTGTAGTCGACGATCCGGTCGGCCCGGTAGGAGCGGATGATTCCGATGGCCCCATCTCCAGAATCGGTTTGCCGAAGTGGCAAAGTGATTCGCGGCGGCTTCACCGCACAGCGGATGATTGCAAGAACCATCGTCCGGTGCGCCGACCGTGGTTCGCACTGGGCGCACGAGGATCACAAGCTTCGGAGGATTGATGTCGCGGTCCGCTCCTGCCGCCTCGGTCACACATCGCCTGGTCTCGTCTTCTACTGGTCGCATCCACCTGGTGGAGCAGGGATCCGGGCCGCTGGTGCTGCTGGTGCACGGGTTCCCCGAGTCCTGGTACTCCTGGCGCCACCAGTTGCCGGCGCTGGCCGCGGCCGGCTTCCGGGCGGTCGCCGTCGACGTTCGGGGCTATGGCCGCTCCTCCAAGCCAGAGAACGTGGCCTCGTACCGGATGCTGGAACTGGTTGAGGACAACGTCGCCGTCGTACACACCCTGGGTGAGCAGACGGCGGTGATTGTGGGCCACGACTGGGGCGCGACCATCGCCGCGAACTCCGCCCTCATTCGGCCAGACGTCTTCCGCGCGGTCGGGCTGCTGAGCGTGCCGTATGCCCCGCGCGGAGGGCCGCGGCCCAGCGAGGTCTTCGCGCGGATGGGCGGCGAGGAGGAGTTCTACGTCAGCTACTTCCAGGAACCCGGACGGGCCGAGGCCGAGATCGAACCGGACGTCCGCGGCTGGCTCGCCGGTATCTACGCCGCCCTGTCCGGCGACACCATGCCGCGCACCGGCTCCCCGGACCCGCACTTTGTATCCCGGGGTGGGAAACTGCGCGACCGGTTCCCCTCCGGTCGGCTGCCCGCCTGGCTCAGCGAGGACGATCTCGATGCCTACGCTGCAGAGTTCGAGCGGACCGGCCTGACCGGGGCGCTCAACCGCTACCGGAACATGGACCGGGACTGGGAGGACCTCGCCGACTTCGACGGAGCCCCCATCACTCAGCCGTCGCTGTTCATCGGCGGCGCGCTGGACGCCTCCACCACTTGGATGGCCGACGCCATCGCGGCATACTCCGCTACCCTGCCGGGGCTGGTCTCCTCGCGCATACTCGACGGCTGCGGCCACTGGATCCAGCAGGAGCGCCGCGAGGAGGTCAACGAGATCCTTACCGGATGGCTCGCTTCTCTGCCCGCCTGACCCGGACGGCGATACGCAGTCTCCTGCCGCCGACCATGGGCATGAGCATGTTCTGGACGTCCATGCTTCTGCTACTCGCAGGCCATCGCCCTCGCCGACGCAAGCGCCTCAAGGCTGCGGACATGCTCCCGCACGCCACGGAGACGATGACGAGCATGCCGGGCCTTCTCGACTTCTACGCGGAGCGCATCGACGCGGGCGTCCAACGGCGACGTCGACGCAATGCATCAGCGGCGAATTGGCCGGCGTCGGCCTTCGGGTGCCGCCCAGCACAGTGCGGGACATCCTCAAAAGAGCCGGGCTCGGTCCGGCACCACGTCGCACTGGCCCGAGCTGGAGTCAGTTCCTGAAAGCGCAGGCCGAGGGCATCTGGGCGTGCGATCTGTTCCACGTGGACACCGTCTTCCTCGACAGATACTCCACGGCCTGATCAACCAATACCGGCGGGCCGCATAGACGGGGCGGATAACCGCAGACCAGAGGCCACATCCGGGTTTTCGCACCCCACAAGCCACTTCCACCTGCTCTGCCGCATCTGCGGGCTGGTCATCGAGCAACGAGCCTCCCCAACGAGAGGAGGCCCCTGGGATTTGACCCGACCTGGGACGGTTACCTGGTCGGCGCCGGGTCGAGTTCCGCGATCAGCTTTTCGATCCGGGTGCGGATCTCGTCCCGGATCGGGCGTACGGCGTCGATGCCCTGGCCGGCGGGGTCGTCGAGCTTCCAGTCCTCGTACCGTTTGCCGGGAAAGAAGGGGCAGGTGTCGCCACAGCCCATGGTGATGACCACGTCGGAGGCCTCAACGGCTTCCGGGGTGAGGATCTTGGGCTGCCCGCCGGTGATGTCGATGCCGACCTCGCGCATGGCCTCGACCGCGACAGGGTTGATCTGATCGGCCGGAGCGGATCCGGCGGAGCGGACCTCGATCCGGTCCCCGGCCAGATGGGCGAGCCAGCCTGCGGCCATCTGGGAGCGTCCGGCGTTGTGGACGCAGACGAACAGGACGCTGGGCTTGCGGTCAGGCATGGACGGGCTCCTTCGTGAACAGGCGTCGGCCCCAGAGGCTGACGTAGACCAGGGCGACCAGGACGGGCACTTCGATGAGCGGGCCGACGACGCCGGCGAGGGCCTGGCCCGAGGCGACGCCGAACACCCCGACGGCGACCGCGATGGCGAGCTCGAAGTTGTTGCCCGCGGCGGTGAAGGCCAGCGTGGTGGTGCGGTCGTAGGGCAGGCCGATGGCGCGGCCGGCCAGGAACGAGCCGCCCCACATGAGGGCGAAGTAGGCGAGCAGTGGCAGCGCGATCCGTGCGACGTCGCCGGGCTGGGAGGTGATGGTGTCGCCCTGCAAAGCGAAGAGGATGACGACGGTGAACAGCAGGCCGTACAGGGCCAGCGGGCCGACTCTCGGCAGGAAACGGGTCTCGTACCAGTCGCGGCCCCTGGCGCGTTCGCCGAGCTTGCGGGAGAGGTATCCGGCGGCGAGCGGGATGCCGAGGAAGATCAGCACGTACCCGGCGATGTCCCAGGCGGAGACCTCGAGCGCGGACTGCGACAGACCGAGCCATCCAGGCAGCACCTGCAGGTAGAACCAGCCGAGGGCGCCGAAGGCGACGACCTGGAAGATCGAGTTGATGGCGACGAGTACGGCGGCGGCCTCCCGGTTGCCGCAGGCCAGGTCGTTCCAGATGAGGACCATGGCGATGCAGCGGGCCAGCCCGACGATGATCAGGCCGGTGCGGTACTCGGGCAGGTCGGGCAGGAAGATCCAGGCGAGCGCGAACATGACGGCCGGGCCGATGAGCCAGTTGAGCACCAGCGAGGAGATCAGCAGCCGCTTGTCGCCGGTCACCGTGCCGAGGCGGTCGTAGCGGACCTTCGCCAGCACCGGATACATCATCAGCAGCAGACCGAGGGCGATCGGCAGGGAGATGTCGCCGACCTTGACGGCGTCCAGGGCAGTGTTCAGGCCGGGGACGAGCCGTCCGAGGAGCAGGCCTGCGGCCATCGAGACGCCGATCCAGACCGGCAGGAACCGGTCCAGCGTCGACAGGCCGCCGATCACGCCGGTTTCGGGCGGGGCGGACGCTGGGGCGCGGGTCGGGCTCGATGACATGAGGAGTGATCTTCCTTACGTGCTGGAGAGGGCGGAGCGGATGCCGATCAGACCGTGGCGGGGACGCTGAGCAGGGCCGACAGCTCCGCGAGCGTCTCGGGGACGATGCGGTAGTACACCCAGGAGGCGCGGCGCTCGGAGGTGAGCAGGCCGACCTCCTTCAGGACCTTGAGGTGGTGGCTGATCGTCGGCTGGGACAGGTCGAAGGCGGCGGACAGGTCGCACACGCAGGCCTCGCCGCCCTGGTGGCTGGCGACGATCGACAGGATGCGCAGCCGTACCGGGTCGCCGAGCGCCTTGAACACGCGTGCTACTCCTGCGGCCTGCTCGCCGTCCAGAGGCTCACGCGCCAGCGGCGAGCTGCACTCCAGAAGCTCCAGCGGTTCCATCCGCCCTCCCTGTGTTGATGCCTGTCGATATCAATATATGTCGATATCGATGGATGTCTAATCAGCGCACGGCCGCGTGATGTCAGATGGAAGGCAGGTTGAGCTGGGCGAGGAGGTCGCGCACATGGCGCTCGATCTCGTCCCGGATCGGACGGACCTCCGCGAGCCCCTTCCCGGCGGGGTCGTCAAGCTCCCAGTCCAGGTAGCGCTTGCCGGGGTAGACCGGGCAGGCGTCCCCGCATCCCATCGTGATTACGACGTCGGCCGCCTGGAAAACCTCGTCCGTCCATGGCTTGGGAAACTCCGCGGAGATGTCGATACCTCGCTCGGCCATAGCCGCTACCACTGTGGGGTTGATCTCGTCGGCGAATTCAGAACCGCCGGACCAGGCCAGTGCGTTCTGATCAGCCAGCGCCCGGAAGAACCCGAGTGCCATCTGGCTGCGGCCCGCGTTGTGCGCGCACAAGAACAGCACGACAGGACGTCCGTCGCTCCCGTCTTCCACCCTCGCCAGGGCGTGTAGTCGCTGGCGGGCGAATCGTTCAGCCAGCAGGGGGAGGAAGTTGGTGACCCGGCCATGTTCGGCGAACTCGTCGTAACTGGTCTGCAGGAACCGCGCGATCGTCTCGGCTCCGAACGTGCCGGCGAACTCCTTGCTCAGGCGGTGCGCAGCGGTGTCCGGGGCCACTTGTTGATCACGGGGCGGCGGCGCGGATAAGCGCCTCGGCGAATGTCCGCGCGACATCTTCGACCGGGGGCGGGACGTTGCCCAGCGCGTCCTGTAGCACGGGGCGCAACAGTTCCAACCTCAGCCAGCTACGGACTCGGGCTCTTGCTTGCGGCGACCATCCCGGAGCCGAGGCCCCCGCCGGAGGCGTCACAACCGTCCGCCTCGCGGCCAGCTCAGCTTTGGGCGAATTGGTAGACCTTGAATGGTAGATCAGGCACACTTGTCCTCCCCTATGTGGAGGATCAAATGGTATTTGGGGCAGCAGAATTGCTGATTTTGTCGGTGCTCTGGGTCGTTCCGGCAGTGGTGTTGTTCTTCCTCATCTACTGGGCGGTTCGGCTGGCGATCAGGCATGAGACACGGAGGGATGACAAGTCCGTGTGAGGTCGCCGATCCGGAACTGATGAACTGACTGCGGAGCACAAGGCTCGACGGATTGGGGAAGCACGATCGTGACCAATATCCTCCCGGGAACCCCCGGGTACGACAAGATCCTCTTCGCGCAGCGCAGCACAGCCCCTGGCGGTACAGGTGGGTACAAGAATCTCGCTGAGCGTATGGGCACCCAAAAGGTGTCGTTCGCCGGGCTAAACCGGTAGCACAATGGGATTGTCGGCTGCCTCAAGGATGCTCATCTGCAGCATACTACTCGCGGCCATGGGTGGGTGTGCCGACTCTGCAACCGGAGTCGGCACACCCGCAACCCCGTCGGGGGTCGATTATTCGGGCGGGACGGAGAAGCAAAGGTCGACGGTTTCGCGGTTCATCCGGGGCCTACGCGATCGACAGATTGATGGCATCGCGCTTGGGGATCCGTCACGCCGCCCGATTACTCCAGACCAAAGCAAGGCCGCAGCCTGGCTCATCAACCGCTTCGGGTCGGACGTCCACCGGCCTCTGCGTGTGGAGTTCCGGTCAGGCGACGTCATTGAGCGGTCATTCGCCTGCCTGTTCATGAGGAATGGCAGCGAGCGTCTGCTGTTGACGCTCTATCGACCAGATATCGGGGGTCCTCCAGAATACATAGATGAGGACGATCCACCTTACTGGGAGATCTCGATTATCGAGTTCGCCGGCCTTGACCGGGGATCCAAGCCGACCGGAACCGTTGCTCGGCACGGCTTCTGCGGAGACGGCCAATACGGGCCGTTCCCCGTTGTCGTCTACTAACTCGATGACTCAGCTTGATCTTTAACCTTTGCCCTCGGTCGGCTGGTTGAGCTGGCCGGGGTTTTGGCGTTTGCCGGACAGCAGAGCGGCCCTGGCGTGACCATGTGCGTTGGTAGGCATTCGTCTCCTGCGCGATAAGTGACCCTGACGAGCTGTAGTCGGGTGATTTCGCCGGGAAGGGTGGTGCAGCCGTCCTCGCCGGCGATGTCGAGGTGTTTCAGCCCGTACCAGGCCAGCGCGCACCGCCACCCATTGAGAGGCGGTGTTGGCCGGGCGCACACGGGCGATGACGGGCAGATCGGGAACGCGTTCCGTCACCCACTCAACCACCGCGGTCGCGGCCTCGCTGGTCCCTTGATAGGATACGACTGTATCCATTCGGGAGATGGGGTCACCATGCGCATGCCTGACCGGCCGTCCGCCTTCGCCAGCGACTCTGCCCGTGACAAGTACTACGCCGTCTATGACCGAGTGCTCGGCGAGCTGTGGCCGGTTCCGGTGGACGCCTTCGACGTGGAGACCCGCGCCGGCATTGTGCGGATCCATCGGGCCGGGCCCGCCGAGGGGGATCCCGTGGTCCTCGTGGCCGGTGCCGGCGGGAACGCGCTGGCCTGGTACCGCTACATCGAGCCGCTGGCACGCACGCGCCCGGTCCTTGCCGTCGACCCTCTCGGCGAGCCAGGCCGCTCGGTTCAGAGGCAGCCGCTCGCGACCGGTGCCGAGGTCGGCGGCTGGGTCACCGACGTACTGGCCGCAGTCGGAGCCGAGCGCGCACACCTGGCGGGTTTCTCAGCCGGAGGCTGGGCCGCGGTGGAACAGCAACTCGGAGGGGGCGGCCGGGTCGCGGCACTGACGCTGGTGGACCCGGGCGGCTTCGCGCCGTTGCCCAGGCGGTTCATCCGGTGGGCCCTTGCCGGGGCCATCGCCTCCATGCTTCCTCGTACGTTGCGACACCGCATGGCCGAGGTAGTGGACAACGGCGTACTGCGCGAGGATGGGCTGGTGAGGCTGATGCGGGCCGGATGGTCCTTCCGCCGGCGCGTACCCATCCCGCCCGCCTACACCGACGAGCAGATACGCGAGGTGTCCGTGCCCGTGCAGGTGCTATTAGGCGCTCGCAGCGCGCTGCTCGACGCGCAGGCGGTGGCCGCACGGCTAGCCGACATCGCGCCGGCCTGGCGCGTGGAGATCGTGCCCGGCACTGGACACTCGCTGCCCGTCGAAGCTCCGGACCTGGTCGCCGAGCGGATCCTCACCTTTCCCAGCCAGGCGCGGCCCGGGACCGCAACGTCGAAGCACAGCACGAACAACAGGTAGGAAACGGGCATGCCCCGACAGGTGGATCATGATGAGCGGCGGCGCCAGTTGACCGAGGCGCTGCTGCGCATCGCCAGCACCCGCGGCCTGCAGGCAGTGTCGATGCGTGAGATCGCCGCCGAGGCCGGGGTCTCGCTGCGCGTCGTCCAGTACTACTTCACGAACAAGCAGGCCCTGCTCGAGTCCGGCCTCACCGAGCTGGGTGCCCGCATGGACCGCCGGCTCAAGCAGCGAGCCGCCGCTGCCGCGGGCGAGCTGACACCGCGAGGCGTTTTCGCCGCCGTCCTCGGCACGATCCTGCCCTTCGACGAGCAGAGCAAACTGGACTCTATGGCCTGGACCGCCTACTACACCGCCGCCCTCACTGACCCGGCGCTCGCCGCAGTCGGGCTCACTCTGCCCAACGCGCTGGAGAACTTCCTCACCGTAAGGTTGACCGCCGCGCAGCAGGCCGGGGACATCGCCCCCGATCGTGACCCGCGTACCGAAGTCGCCAGCCTTCTGGCTCTCGCCAACGGCCTGACCTCCAGTGTCCTCAGCCGACAGCGCAGCCACGAGGCCGCCACCAAGATCATCGACTACCACCTGGACCGCCTGTTCGGGCCGGCAGCGGTTTGACCCAGCGGGACCACTGCGGTTGAGGGACATAGCCAGCGGCGTTCGCGGCCGGCATCGGGTGTCGCAGCGACAGTCGACCTAATGTGCTAAACAGCCGAAGGATGAGCGCGAACCTGCAGGTCATGATGCTGCTGGTGACCTCGCTGGCCAGGGCAACCGGGAAGACCCCTTCCGAAGTCACCCAGAAAGTCGCTCTCGCTATCGAGGCAGCCCTGCCAGAGGAAGGGACGTAGGGCACACGCGTGGGAAACGGGGGTGGTTGCAGGTGGTGCTACGCGTCGAACTCGCCATCCTTGACGCCATCGACGAAGGCTCGCCACTCGGCAGGAGTGAAGAGCAGCCGGGGGCCATCGGGGTCCTTGCTGTCGCGGACCGCGATGACACCTGGAAGGTTGCTGGCGACCTCCACACACTGGCCGCCATTCCCGCCGGAGCGTGACGACTTCCGCCATACGGCAGCGCTCAGGTCCATTCCTGCTTCACTTCCTTGATCATCTGAAGCGATACATGCTCAGGATAGGCCCACAGTCGTATCGCCTCGTATCGGTTCCATAGGGAGAGTACGAGATCGTGATCAGCGGACACCTGGCCTTCGGCAGGAGAGTCAGCGTGGACAGTGTCTGGACCATTAGGCATCTCTGCGATCATGAATGCGCCCAGCAGGCCAGGGAGGCATTTGGAATCGACGACCTGAAGGGAGATGGCGGGTCGCTGCGCGGTCACAAGTAGATGGTCAAGCTGCTCGCGCATTACCTGGGAGGTTCCCACAGGGCGGCGTAGCACTCCCGCGTCCATCATGACCAGAAGCGACGGCGGATCGTCTCGATCCAGGATTTGCTGGCGCTGCATTCGTGCCCTGACACGCTCGTCGATCTCCTGCGGGCTGATGCGCGGCTCTTGCGCGAAGATCTCGCGAGCGTAGGCCTCTGTCTGCAACAGGCCAGGGATCAGGAGGGGATCCCAGGATCGGAGAACCAGGGCGGAAGGCTCTATCTCCTCAACCCATCCCATAAACCAACCAGGCCCTCCCGGGCGAGAGATGATGCGTTGATAAAGCCCCACAAAGTACTGCCTATCGGTCAACCCGAATATCTGATCGAGTTTCTCTGCGTCCGATTTGGACGGCGCGCGTTTCGCAATCTCCAAGCGGCTCACCTGGGTTTGAGTGCATCCCAGACGTGAGGCCACAGCCGCCTGAGACAGCTGGGCGGCCTCCCGCAGCCGACGCATCTCGCTACCGAAGCGAACGCGAGGCGAACCGGGCATATGGGTTGGCTCGTCGGTCATCGCATCCTCCAGTCGTTGGGAAATCGCCCGTCAAACTTAGCGACCATGCAGGTGATAGACCAACGTTAAACCAGAAATCGTCATAACTTGGCGTGGGCTGTCATGGAATTCCGGCTTCGCATTGTGCCTACGTGCAGGCACTCTGGGTGTGCGCCGAACGCATGGTGGGTTGACGGATATGCACGCGGTAGGCGCAGTTAAACCAGCGCGAGACGATGATGCGCGATCATGACGATAGTCGATCGCTTCTGTAGCAGAAGCGGCAGTCGAAGGAGTTCGGATGGTCTGCTTTATGAGAAGGGGTGAAGACCAGCAGCAGTTCATTCATTTAGTGCGATTGGCTTGGGACCTGAAGGGCCTCGGAATGGTCACCTCGATCGTGCTGCGCCCGCACGAAATTCCTGTTCTCGATGTGATGAGAGCGAGGGGACGGCCGCTTCGGGTCCAGGCCATTCACCGGCCCCACGGCTGGGTGTTCACCTGGCGGCCGGCGTGGTCGCGATTTTGGCGGCAAGGCGAGTGGACGTGGGCACTCGATGAGGATGCCGCCAGGAAGATCAGAGATGCGGTGACCGTATGACTCCGCACGCAAAGGTTCGGGCGCGGACCGGCCGCTTTCATGCCGAGACCGTACAGCACGGCGGCTTGGGGGCGCTGGGGGAGGCCGACTTCCCTGGGAACGCATCATCGGTCGGCGCTGCCCGCGTGTGGGCGCGAGCGCTGCTGGCTGGACGGGTGACCGGTGAGGTGCTCGATGATGCCGTTCTCCTGCTAAGTGAACTGGTCACGAACTCCGTCGTGCATTCGGACTCCGGGCGCGAGCCGGGCGGGCTGGTCACGGTCTTCCTGGCGGCTGGGGACGGCGTCGCGCACTGCGAGGTCATCGATGACGGATCGGCCGCCAGCGTTCCCGTCATCCGCGAGGCGTGCCTGGAAGACGGCAGCGGGCGAGGCCTGTGGATGGTGGACGTCATGGCCGACGTTTGGGGAGTCCATCACGATGACGAGGCAGGCAATGCCGTCTGGTTTCGCATAGGTGGACATCCCACGTCAACCCATGTCATGCCGCTTGCGTCACCTTGTGTGGGAGGTGCAGCGTGAGCGTGTTCCCCATGCCTGACTTCGGTAGCCGGCAAGAGTTGTCCGACGAGGAACTGCGCGGGATGCGTGAGACGGTCGCCCGAGCGTTGGAGGTGACGGCGGAGATTGCCCGCCGGGAGCAGCGTCACCCGCAAGGACTGATCAGCGATGGCTTCCTTATCCGGGACGGGATGGACGTCGCGACCGAGCTGATGGGTATCCCGCCGGTCTCCGACGAGGACCCGCGGGGGGCTTGAAGGTCATGGCCTGGCGTTTCCTTCCTGCGGGATTCGGGTTCGGCGGAGCGACTGGGCATAGGCGGCGACCGACGGCAACGGGCGGGTGTCGGGCGGCAGCTTCTCCAGGCGGCGGGCGGTCAGGGATGCGACTGCGGGCGGGGTAGCCGGGTCCGCGCCCTGGGCGGGCTGGCCGACGGTCTCGCTGTCTCCAGGTAATGGTCCAGCTCGAGGCGAGCTTCGGACTTACCGGGCAGCCGCTCGTGTCTGGCGACCTCGGCGCGTCCGTCGTAGATGACCAGGTCCGAGGCGTGGAGCAGGACGCGGACCCTGCGGCCGATCAGCCGGACCGGCAACCGATGTGCGTGTCTCCGAAGACCATCCGACGTGCCAGTAGCGCGATGTCCTGGACCGGGTCGGGGACAAGTGGAGCGTGCTGGTCATGAGCCTGCTGGGCGACGGTCCCAAGCGTTACTCCGAGCTTCAGCGCGCCATCGAGGGCATCTCCCAGCGCATGCTCACGCTGACGTTGCGCAGCCTGGAACGCGACGGCCTGGTCGAGCGGACCGTCACCCCAACCTCGCCGCCACGCGTCTACCTGTGCCTCGATCGCCTCCTCCAGCCACCGTACGAACAGAGCCACCGGGCCGTCCGGAGCCGTCGCGGGGTCGAAGACCGGCATCTGGGCAGGGAAGACCGGAAGCGACCGGAACAGGTCTCGCAAGCTTTCGTCCATCACGTCATGACCTCCTGAGGAGAAGTGGTGGCGACTTCGCGGGTGCTGACCGCGTGTGCCGGAAGCCCGCGCTCGGCGTACAGCAGGAGCGCCGCGCCGGTCAGGACCATGACCGCCAGAACTGTCCACAGCTGCCATTGCCCGGCCTCAAGCAGGAATCCCAGCAGCAGCGGTGCGAGGGTGCGGCAGACCGACCAGGACAGCTGGTAGATCGACAGGTACCGGCCCCGCAGGTGATCGGGGGCGGCCTGCACCGACAGGCCCTGCGCCGGCGCTGAGTGGACGAGTTCGCCTGCGGTGTAGAGCACCGCGACCGCCAGGACGGCGACGACGGCCTCGGCACCGCTGACGAGCTGGGGAAGGGCCGCGAACGCGGCGAAGGACAGTGCGAAGACGGCCGCGCCGAGCGCTGCTCCACGCGTACGCCTGCCACGCATGGTCAGGCGGGCGACCGGGACGCCGAGCGCGGCGACCAGAACGGTGTTGACCCCGAACACGGCCCCGGCCAGGGCGTCGGGGATGCCGATGTCGCGGGTTAGAAAGACCGGGAGGGCGATGGCCTGGGTCGTGTAGCCAAACGCGATCAGGAAATTGGCGGCGGTGATGAGCAGGTAGGGTCGGTCGCCCAGCACCTGACGGAACCCGTCCTCTGTCCCCTCCTGCCGCATGGCGCCGCGGATGGTGGGGATCCGGGCCACGAGTACGGCGGCGATGGCGAAGACCGCGGCCAAAACCACCGCGGCTCCGATGAAACCGGCGTTGCCGTTCAACGCCAGCATGCCCGCTGCCGCCAGGCTGCCGAATCCCATGCCGCCGTTGCGGAGGCTGCGATCCCACGCCAGCAGCCGGTCGCGCTCGGCGCCTGCGGCGATCTCGCCGATGAGTGCTTGCTGGCTGGGCGAGGAGGCCCACATCCCCACCGCGACCACTAGGGCGATCGCCAGGAAGGCGGGGTAGGAGTCGGCGAACGGGTAGGCGGCGAAACCGGTCGCCCGCAACGCGAGCGCGCCGATGACGACCCGTCGGCCGCTGAAGCGGTCGATGAGGATGCCCGCGACCGGCATGAACGCCAGGGCGCAGAGCCCGGCGACGGTCAGGCCCGCGCCGATCGACGTCAGCGACAGGCCGGTGAGCGAGCGAATGAACAGCATCGTCAGTGGCACGTATATGCCGTCGCCGATCGAGCTGACCAGGCTTGCGGCGATGAGGCGGCGGCGCGTGCGAACGCCGGGTTCAGCCGAAGTCAAGCGCACCGCGTCCTCGCTTGAGCTCGGCGAACGTGCCCATGCCGGCCAGGGTCCGAGCTGCCTGGAACAACCGAAGCGCCTCCTCGCCCTTGGGGATCGAGGTGAGGACGGGGCCGAAGAAGGCCGCGCCGTCCACGGTGACGACGGGTGTCCCGGCCTCTTCGCCGATCGCTTCTTGCGCGGCCTGGTGGCTGGCGCGCAGGGCCGTGTCGAACTCGTCGGTGTGAGCGGCCTTGGCCAGCTCCGCGGGCAGCCCCAGCTCGTCGAGTGACTCGGCGATGACACCGTCGTAGTCCTTGTTGCGCCCTGCGTGGATGCGGCTGCCGAGCGCGGTGTAGAGGTCGCGCAGGATCACATTGCCGTGCAGCACTTCGGCGGCCGCGCACACCCGGGCCGGGCCCCAGGCGCGGTCATTGAACTCGCGGTACCAGGGCTCGAGCTCGCGGTGCTCGTTGAGCACGGACAGGCTCATGATCCGGAAACGCAGGTCGATCGGCTGAAGCCGTTCGACTTCGAGCAGCCACCTGGAGGTGCACCAGACAAAGGGGCAGGTGGGGTCGAAGTAACAGGAAACCGTGGCAGGGGTAAAGATATCTTCCATGGAAGATATATTACCTTCCGTGGAAGGTATAATGAAAGCCATGCAGGACGACGCCATCGCCGCCATCGCCGAACAGTGGAAACACGAGCGGCCCGATCTGGACGCGACACCGATGCTCGTCATCGGCCGGCTCTTCCGGCTCACCGACGCGCTCGACCAGCGGCTGCGCCCGCCCTTCGGCGCCGCAGAACTGGGAAACGGCGACTTCGACGTGCTTGCGGCCCTTCGACGTTCGGGGGAGCCCTATACCCTCTCCGCAGGCGAGCTCAGTCGGACCGTCCTGGTCTCCACCGGCGCTATCACCAAGCGGGTCGACCGGCTCGAAGCCCGCGGGCTGGTCACCAGATCCGTCGCCGAGGCGGATTCGCGCGGACGCCTCATCACCCTCACCGACGAGGGCATCGCACTGACCGATGAGCTCATCGCCGTCCACCTGGACAACCAGCGTCGGCTCCTCGCCGGGCTCAGCGGGGACGAGCAAGCCCAGCTAGCCAGCCTGCTCGAACGACTGTCCTCCACACTGGACGCCAGTGACGACTAGGCTTGCGTATCGACCTCCTCCGAGGCCGGGTTGTGAACCTGGGCTAACACGCCGGTCCTCGACGTGTACGCGGCGGTGCGTGACGCCTCCGGGCATCCTCTCGTCGTGGTCAACGTGCTGCTTCCCGCCGACCGTCACGAGCTGGAAGACGCTTACCCGCTCAGCTGACCTTATGAAGTACGCCGTCAATATGGCGATCATTGGCTGATTGCCGGCCTCCACGATGGGTCGTAGCACGTCGCTCAGAAGTAGCTGCTGGCGGTGCGTGCGCGGAAGGCCCACCAGCTCCACGCCTGGTAGGCGAGGATCGTCGGGATCAGCACCACTCCGAACGCGGTCAGGATCTGCAGCGTGGTGCCGTCGGCCGCAGCCTCGGCGACGCTCAGGCCTGCGCCGGCCTTGGTGGCCAGTACGTACGGGTGCTGCCCTGCCCCCACCAGCAGCACCGGCACGACCGTTGCACAGCAGGTGGCGGCGAAGGCGCGGATGCGGTGCCCGCGCGACAGCGACCACCAGGCGGCCACCAGTGCCGTCGCCAGCAGCCCGGTCAGGGGCGCCGAGGTGAGTGGATTGGTCATCGAAGCGCCCACGCCCAGCAGCGTCAACACCAGCGCCAGGACGGCGGCGGCGCCTGCCGCGCCCACCAGGGTGGTGCCCGCCCGGCGGGCCCTGACGGCCAGGTCAGGGGCCGAGCGCAGCGCCAGGAAGGCCGCCCCGTGCGAGGCGAACAGCAGCGCGACGCTCACCCCGCAGGCCAGCACGAACGGCGTGAGCACCTGGCCGGCTCCGATGTGGAAGCTGCCGTCGGCGAGGCGCGGCACCCCATGCAGCAACAATCCCACCACCAGCCCCCAGCACACGGCCGGCAACGTGCCACCCGCCACGATGAGCGCCTGCCACCACCGGCGGCCGCGGCGGGTACGGCGGCGCAGCTGGACCGCGGTGTTGCCTACCACCAGCCCGACCAAGATCGCCACCACCAGCGGGTACAGCCCGGACAGCAGGCTGCCCTCCAGGTGCGGGAAGGCGCCGAACAGCACGCCGGTGAAGGCCACCAGCCACACCTCGTTGCCCAGGAAGAACGGTGCCATCGCACCCAGGGCCGCATCGCGGTCTTTCATGAACGAGTGCAGCAGCTGCACGCCGAGGTCGTAGCCGCCCAGCACGAAGTACCCGGACAGCAGCAGCCCGAGCAGGGCCAGCCAGAACGTCTGCATGGTCGTCTCGCTCTCAGAAGGCCGGAACCGTTTGCTTGTCTTCGGCCAGCGGCTGCAGCGCGCCGAGCTGGGTGGCGTCCGGGCCGCGTCTGGCCAGGCGGGTGATGAGCGTCCAGTTCGTCACCGCCAGCGCCACGAAGATGGCGATGAAGGTCGCGCACGAGATGGCCAGCGCAGCCGTACTGACATGGGACAGGGCGTCGGCGACCGTCAGCTCGCCGTAGACCAGCCACGGCTGGCGGCCCACCTCGCGGAAGACCCAGCCGCCCACCGAGGCGATGAACGGGAAGGGGATCATCGCGGTCATCAGCCAGGCCAGGGGGCGCCAGCGCACCAGCCAGTCCTTCCACAGCAGGATGACGGCGATCAGGGTGATGGTGGAGATAGTGTTGCCGATGATCGTCATGGCGTCCATCGAGACGCGCAGCCATTCGCCCGGCAGCGTGTAGTCGCCCGGTCCGTACTGCTGGAGGAGTTGGGCCTGCACCTGGGCGACGCCGCTGTCGTCCATAGCGGCGATCTTCATCGGCTGGGTACGGCGCAGCAGGGGGAACTGCATGTCGCCGACGATGATGACGAAGAAGGAGGCCAGCATGGCCACCCACACCCCCAGGCGGAGCGAGCCGCGAAACAGGTCGGTCTCCTTGGCGTCGCGGGCGAAGTGGTAGGCGCTGACGCCGGCGACGAACACACCGCCGGTCGTCAGCGCGGCCAGGGTGACGTGGGCCAGCGCGATCAGCGCGCTCGGGTTGGTCACCAGCGCGGCGAAGTCGGTGAGGTAGGCGGCTCCGTCGCGTACTTGGTAGCCGACCGGTTGTTGCATGAAGCCGTTGGCGACGAGGATCCAGTAGGCGGAGGCGTAGGCGGTCAGGGCCACCAGCCAGATCAACGTGACGTGCACGCCGCGGCGCAGCCGCCCCCATCCGAAGATCCACATGCCGAGGAAGGTGGATTCGGCGAAGAAAGCGATGAGGGTTTCCAGTGCTAGCGGGGCGCCGAACACGTTGCCGGCGAACTTGCTCAGCCCACTCCAGCTGAGCCCGAACTGGAACTCCATGACGATGCCGGTGGCGATGCCGACGGTGTAGTTGATGAGGTAGAGCTGACCCCAGAAGCGCGTCATGCGCTCCCGTACGGCCGCTTTGGCGGGATCTCGGGTGAACGCGGCCCTGGTGTGCATGATCGCCACGATGGGGACGAGGCCCATCGTGAGGATCACGAACAGCCAGTGGATGCCGGTGGTGGCCGCAAACTGGAGTCGGGCCAGATCCGCAGCGCTCATGGTGCGACCTTCCCCGGTGCAGTGGTGTGGTGTGGGAGCCATTGCACCGTAGAGGACAGGCGCTTATGCCTTCAAAGACCGGTTCTGCCATGAACGGATACCCCGCAAGGCATAACCCCTCGCCGATGGCCGCATCTAGTGCGCGATTGACGGCATAGAGCTGCGCACGTCTTTCGAGTGGCCCCGCATTGAGCTCACCCAAGGGGCCTTCGACGCAGGAGAGCTTGCCCGTGTCGTTCAGCAGGGGCCGGGCCGCTGCGATCGAACAGAGTGTGCCCGGGCTCGCCCTCCAGTCCGGCGATGACACGGCTGGGCGCCTCGCGGCTCGGCTGAGGTGCTCCAGCCGCCGCGCCACCACCGGGAACTGCTTGAGCGGGTCCAGCTCCATCATGCCGCCCAGGACATAACATCATAGCAATAGTTATCTTAGAAAAGATAACTCCTGAGCCATAGCCTCGGAGGTGTAGAAGCCAGATTCCACCGCAAAGGGAAGGGTTGGGGTAGCGATGCCTACGCAACGCGAGGTAGATGAAGCCAAGATCCGCCAGCTGGTCGACAAGATCGTCGAAGGGCTCCAAGGCAAGGATCTCGAGGGTCTGAAGCGGCTTTACGCGACGGACATCGTGTCCTTCGACGTCGAGCCGCCGCTCCAGCACGTGGGGATCGAGGCGAAGCTCAAGAACTGGGCGCCCGTGTTCACGTTCTTCGAGCGTGTGACATATGAGGTTCGCGACCTGACGCTCACCGTGGGCGATGACGTGGCGTTCGGGCACGCGTTCGCTCGTCTCAGCGGCACGCTGAAGAACGGGACGGCGACGAGCGGTATGTGGGTCAGGGTCACGTACTGCCTCCAGAAGATCGACGGCACATGGTTGATCATGCACGACCAGGTCTCGGTGCCGCTCGACATCCCCAGCGGCAAAGGCGTTGTCGACCTCGAGCCCTGATCCCGCCACCCCACTCCCGCCTGCGCCGCGTCGCCGCGGCACCCCATCCATGGAGGAAACCATGACCCTCGTCCCCGCGACCGTCGAGATCCCGGGCTATCTGGTCGGCACCTGGAAAGCCGACCCGGTGCACTCCGAGATCGCCTTCACTGTCCGTCATCTCATGATCAGCAAGACGCGTGGCCGGTTCACCACCTACGACGTCACGATCGTCACGAGCGAGGACCTGCTGGGCTCGTCGGTGACCGCGACAATCGACCTCGCGTCCATCGACACCGGCAACGAAATACGTAACAACCACCTTCGCACCGCCGACTACCTCGAGATCGACAAGTACCCGACGATGAGCTACCGCTCGACCGGCATCCGCCAGACCCGCGACGGTTGGGCCATCGACGGTGAGCTGACGTTGCACGGCGTCACGCGGCAGGTACCGCTGGCCGTCGAGGTGAACGGGTTCGGCCCGGACCAGTGGGGTGCACAGCGGGCCGGCTTCTCCGCGACCGCGGAGATCAACCGGCGCGACTTCGGCATGGACATCAGTACCCCGATGGAGGCCGGTGGCGTCGTGGTCGGCGACAAGGTGTCGATCAGCCTCGAGATCCAGGCCGTTCTCCAGAAGTGACCCGACCCGGACGGGCAGCCCCCAAGGCCCCATCCATCGATCGGGTGGTGTTGGCCTGGCCGGCCTTGTACTCCTCCGCCCCCGCACTCAGGCCGACCGCCATGGGCGCATCGCCCTGGTGACGGCTTCCGCGGCTAGCATGCCACGATGCCATGACCTCACCCAGCACGGCTGGAACGTCCGTGAGGAGTGCTGCGGACGCCGCACGCGGCCACGCCCTCCGCTGGTGTCGGCTGTGAACCTGCGTGACAGGCTGGAGTTGGAGGCTGCTCTCTCGGCTGCGAGCCCGTGAGCGGCTACCGACGGCGGCGGACTGGTCGCCACCGGGCACCACCCGATCGAAGTGGTGAGCGGATCACGCCTCACATCGTCGACGTCGCCGACAGGACACCCGACAACGTGACGATCACGAAGAGCGTCCTCAGCGCTTCTCCTGTGGTTCGCCGGTGATCCAGTTCCAGTTGGCGATCGTGGTGCGCATCAGGCGGGCGGCGGTGGATAGGTGGCTGCCAGCGCCCCAGTACAGGGTGACCGCGCGTCGGCAGTCAGGGCTGTCGACGGGGACCCAGGCGGCGGGGACCCGCGTGGAGCTGGTCCGGGCGAAGGAGGGGACGAGACCGATGCCGAGCCCCGCGCTGATCAGGGCCGCGATGGCGCTGGGCTCGTCGACCTCGCAGACGATCTTCGGGGTATGGTCTCGTGCGGCGAAGAGCCGGTCCAGGAGGCGGCGTTGCCAGTGCCCTTTGCGGGCGCTGACGAAGGGCTGGCCGGTGAGCTCGTCAATGGTCACCGACGTACGGCTCGCCAGTGGATGGTCGAGCGGCGTGGCCACACCGACCGCCTCATCGAGCAGTTGGACCGCCTCCAGGCCCTCAGCGGAGATCGGCTGGGAGGCGACGCACAGGTCGACGTCCTGGGCCCGCAGGTGACGGCCCATGTCCTCGGCCGCCATCCAGCGGAGTTCGACCTCAATGGTCGGGTGAGCTCGTTTGAAGGCCGCCAGCGGCCCGGTGAGCGTGAGGAAGGTCTCCGACGCCAGCCGTACGGTGCCCACACCCTCGCTGACGGCCTCGGCGACGGCGCGCCGCCCCGCATCCAGCTCACCCAGGGAGCGTTCGACGTAATCGCGGAAGAGCTTGCCCGCGCTATTCAGCCGCAGCCGGCCGCTCCGGTCGAACAGCGGTGTGCGCAGCTCGCTCTCCAGCCGGGCGATGGTACGGCTCAGCGACGGCTGGGCGACGCGAAGCTCCTCGGCCGCGCCGCTGAGGTGTTCCAGCCGCGCCACCACCAGGAACTGCCTGAGCGAGTTTAACTCCATCACGCCTCCAGATGCATAGCACTCCGGTGATATCAACCTTAGACAAAATAACCCGTGAGCCATGGCATCTGGATCTGTTCGCACATCGAGTGAGGAGGATCCCTCATGGCCGGCATCACAGGGTCGACCAAGCAGGAGGAGGATTTGCGGTCGCGGATGCCCAACCTCCTGTGTTCGTCCCCGAGATGGCAGGAGTCGCCGAGGGCCTGCACAAGGCCATCCGGAACGGTGTTATTCCGCAGCATCAGCCTGCCGCAGAGGGTGTCACCCTCACTCGTGGCTGGTGGCCGCAAATGATGATGATCAGTATGAGTGGCCTCCCGCTGGGCTTCGCCCAGGGTCTTGTGGATGACCACGGGCTCACTCGTCCACTTCGGGTGCTTGACTGGAGCGCGTGATGCCCCTTGGCGCGGCGTGGTGCGGACTCGGACGAGTGGGTCGCTTTATTCCTATATGAGTCGTAACCCGGCTGTAGCTGGGTGAGGATGGTGATGTGATCGCTGATGTGTTGGTGTGCCTGTCACGGCTGGCCGAAGCTCTGGTGCTGCTCGCCGCTCCGGCTGAACTTCAGCACGACTGGTGTGAGCGGAACACGCTCCCCGAGGATGAACTCGCTCTCAACTTCGACGATGTCTACCAGACCGTATGGATGGTAGACGAACAGCGGCCCGGTCTGCTCACCGCTGAGGTGAAGGCGTTGCTGGATGGGATCGATCACGCTCTGCAGGCGATGAGTGGTGAGGAGCATGCCGAGGTGTGGACCTGCGAGGGGCTGATGAGCGATCCGCGCTGGGAGCAGGTCCGCGTCCTGGCGCGGCGTGCCGTGGCTGACATCGCGGAACTCGCGGTTGTCCCCGTCTCCCTGTAGGAAACGTGTCGGCGCCGGTCGCCAGGCATCCTCATCGCATGGCCCGCCGTCGGTCTTCGGCGAGATTCGCATACAGCGCTTCCAGGGGGAACGACTCCCGCGCACTTCGGTGTGGTATGGCCCCGTCTCCGGGGTCGGCTCCAGGATGGAGCCCATGGTCAGCTCCTGTCTGTCTCGAAGGCGCGCGCCCTCGACTGTGTCGAAGGTTACGGCTTCCACTCCGGTCGATAGCCCAGGCGATCGGCATAGGCAGTGGCGTGGGCACGGCCCACCATCTCCAGGGCCTCGCGGCGGCCTGTCTCTTCACCGGTCTCAGCGAACCCTGCCTGGATGAGAAGAGCGTCGGCGTACTCGGCGAGCCACTGTCATTTGGCGGCGATGTCTGCTTTCAGCTTTCACCGTAGACGCGGACGTAGCCCTGAACGAGCGCACTGTTCAGCATCGTGTCCAGCTCGGCCTCGTCCTCGTCTCATCGGGCGTGCAGGAAGGTGATCAGAACCGACGTCTCCGGGGCTTGGTTCCTGTCTCGTGGCCATCAGTTTCCTCCCTGCGTCCCGTTGTCGATCGGGATGCCAGTCTGCTGCGCCCACCGCTGCCCAGTGGACCAGTCTGTGCCCCAGGGCCGGGGTCGGAGCGCTCCGTCCCGTGTGATCTGCAGGGTCTCGATCGCTCCGTACGCCTGGAACAGATCGCCCACGAGCCGGGCCGTCGCGCGCGCGAGCGGCTGACCGTCGTCGGCGAGGTCATCCAGCAGGAACTCTGCTTCGCCTCGACCGTACTTCTGGGCGTCCGCACCGTAGACGCGGTAGGTGCCACCGAGTGGATGCGGCGTGAGCAGTGCAACCCCGGGCGAGTTGCGTGACGTCACCAGCTCGTTCGCGTCAGCGTCTCCCAGCAGCGCGACACTCACGGCGGCGACACCAGCCGCCCCCGTTCGATCGCGGGCATGGCGAGCCAGATAGCGGAGCGCGGATGCGGTGTAGGAGACAACGTGGGAGTCCAGCACCTGCGCGACCTCGTTGCCGTCCACTGGTTCCCACGGAAGAGCGAAAGCTAGAGCTCCTGAGCCGTCGGTGTGGAGTTCGGCCCTGATGTCCCGCCAGCCTCCGTTGCTGTAGGCGATCAGTCTGCGGTGGCCGACAGCCGCCTGGGGAGCGTCCCCCACGGAGGTGGAGCCCACAAACATGGTCTGCTGGTAGATCTCCTGACGGAACCTGTCGTACACGTCTATGTCGATTGTGAACTCGCCTGGGACATCGGGAACCAGCGACACGACAAGCAGCGGAGACGGGGCGGCCGACGACTGCATCTTCTCGATGCCGTAGACCGCGTCACCCTCGATGTCCTTGAGACGGGCCTCCTGGTCCACCGCGGCGGTGAACCGGCGCCGGTACATCGACGCGACCTCGCTCTCGGACATCCAGATCTTCCCGCTGCCGTTGCGGCGCGGGTAGCGCAGCTTCCCGTCCTCCTTCGGGTTGATCACCGCGTGAGGAGCGGACCCGCTCGGCGGGACGACGATGAGGAGGAACCCCGTAGGCACCTTCGCGTCTGCGTCCGGGTTCGCGACGCGGATGAGGTCGAACTGGGGAGTCGGGATGACCCGCGCGGACGCCGTCCGGATCCTGCGCAGCAGCTGGTCCGTCAGGTCGATCGGCATCGCCTTCGACGGGACGCCCTGGGCCTCGGCCATGCCGACGACGATGACGCCGCCGCGGTGGTTCGCGAACGTGGCGATGTCCACGGCGATGTCGTCGGCGGCGTCGTCACTGCCGTCCACTCCCGCTTTGTACTCGCGCTTGTAGTCGAGGTCCTCAGCCTCTGCTGCCTCAATCTCGCCGACCAGCGCTTCGAGCTGGGCGTAGGTGACCGACTCGGCAGGAGCGCCGAAGATCGCAGCGAGTCGGGGGGAACGGAAAATCATGGTCACTCCACGGGGGATGGTGTCGCGGCTGGCGCCAGCGCGGTGCCGCCGCCGACCTCTCTACACGGGGGCTGGCGTTAACGTCGCGCCGATGCGCCCGAGCGTGCTGACGACCCGGGGCGGCCGGTAGTTCCCGAGCACCTTCACATCTGGCCACCGTTCACCGGGCAGCCGGCAGATCGGGCACCGCGCCAGGGCCGAGATGGATTCCCCCGGTCAGAATGGGCGGCTAACCGGACCGCCAGTGCGTGCGGCACCGCGGCGAGCGCGGGGATGCTCCCCGGCCCCGGGAGGGGTCCAGTTCGCTATTTGCGTCGCCCCCGCGCCCGCGGGGATGCTCCGAGCGCGACGTCGGTGTCCCCGGCGTCATCCTGGTCGCCCCCGCGCCGGCTGAATCGGGTGACTCTACAGGCCGACCTTCGCCAGCGCTGTACGCCAGTCTCTCGCGATCGCCTGCTGGGCAGGCGCAAGGTCGATCGTCCCGGCGCAGACCGCCTTGTACAGCTTGAACTCGACGACGTCCTTATCCATCGCCGTCGCGCCACCTGCCTTGTACCGGGGCTCTGGCCACAGGTTCATCACACTCTTCGGCGACCCGCCCAGTGACAGCGGGATCAGATGGTCTTCCTCATAGTGCGCCGGGTCCGTGTCCTTGTAGCCGTACTCGGCGACCTGCCTGGTCTTCAACGCGTTCGTGTAGCTCACCGGCGGCCTGATCTTCTTGCTGTAGCCAGCCACGCAGATCGTCGTGGCGATCGTGGATTGCGTGACGGCTGGGTTACGCGCTCCCGGCTGGCACTTCGGGTCGGGCAACGGCAAGAAGGCGCGGGAACACCTCTTCGTCGGCGCCGGCTTCGAAGTCGCTGTCGGCGTTGGAGTCGGCGTCGGGCTGGTAGAGGAGACCGCGGGCTTCCACCGCCAGTAAGAGCCTGCTGACAAAGGATTTGGTCGCTGAGGCCGGGACAGGGATGCCCCGGTCGAGCCCCATCTTCGAGCGATACGCCCGGCGGTGGGCAAGATACGCGCGTACCCCGCAAAATCGGTTGCGCAGGTCGTCATGATGGTGACATGACGTGGACAGCACCCGACGTAGAGCGGGGACCTCGGACGGACATGGCCTGTGGCGAACGCGAGATGCTGGATAACTGGTTGAAGCTCCGCCGGGTGTTCCTGCTGCGCAAATGCGCCGGCCTCACCTCCGAGCAACTGAAGACCGCCTCCGTGGAGCCGTCCAACCTGACGCTGCTCGGCCTCCTGCGACACATGACGGAAGTCGAGCGCTGGTGGTTCCGGGAGAAGTTCCTGCACGAAAACTTGCCCGAGCTGCACATCACGGAGGAGTACGAAGACGGCGACTTCGACCTGGTGGCCGACGCCGACGCCGAGGCGGACTACGCCGCCTTCCTCGCGGAGACGGCTGCCTGCGACGCCGCGGTTGCGGACATCGACCTCGAGGAGCTGGCCGACGACCCCCGGGCGCCGACCGGCAAGGTCAGCCTCCGCTGGATCTACATCCACCTCCTGGAGGAGTACGCGCAGCACACCGGGCACGCCGACCTGATCCGGGAGCGCATCGATGGGGCCACGGGAGCGTAGCGGCTCTCCCGGCATCACCCGTATCTAGGTCCCTGCGTGTGGGGTGCGAGAATTTAGTCGCAGTGGTTGACCTGGGGGTTTGTGGCTCAAGCATGATGAGGTCTCGGGCATCCTGCTGACGGTGCTGTGGTCCTTCCTCTACCTCATCCTCGGGCGTGTCTTTCAGCTCCTGGTCCTGCTGGGTCGCGGTGATAGGGCCAACGCGATCGAGATCGTGGTGCTTCGCCATCAGGTCGCCGTACTGCGCCGCCAGGTGAACCGCCTCGATCTCCAGCCGGGGGATCGGGTCATGCTCGCGGCCCTGTCACGGCTGCTCCCTCGCTCGTCGTGGAACGTCTTCTTCGTAACCCCCGCGACCTTGCTGCGCTGGCACCGCGCCCTGGTGACACGCCAGTGGACCTACCCATCCAAGCGCCCCGGGCGTCCCTCTACCCCTGCGGATGTCCGGGCGGCGGTCTCGGCGCTCGCGTCATCAGAACGCCGGTTCGCGCGCCGCGGGCCAACGCGATCGCCGAGCGTTGGGTCGGCACCGTTCGACGGGAATGCACCGACCGGCTCTTGGTCTACAACGACCGCCATCTCCGCCGGGTCCTGCAGACATACGAACGGCATTACAACCGGCACCGTCCCCACCGCTCACGAGACCGTCAACCACCTCAACCGCCACATGCCCCGGCTACACCCAGCGATCTCGATCAAATCCGCCTGCAACGCCGACAGATACTCCACGGCCTGATCAACCAATACCGGCGGGCCGCATAGACGGGGCGGATAACCGCAGACCAGAGGCCACATCCGGGTTTTCGCACCCCACAGGAGTACGTCAGCCGGTAGAAGCTGGCGCGGCGAGATGACGGGAGTGCCCGGCCGGGGGTGGGCGGGCGTCGGTGGTGTCCATCGCCCCGATCTCGTCGCGCCTGCGGCAGGGTCACGGACAACCACGCCCCCGGTCCCCGTTCGTGGCCCTGCCGTTCCACCCCCTGTGCGTCTCTCCCGGCCGGTAGTGGGTTGCCGGGTATGGGGTGACAGAAATCCGGAGCCGGGCTAGGCTCAAACTTGGTAAATCAACCTGTCGGCTGCTGGACGGTCGTGATGTTGCTAGAGTCCGTGCCTCCGAAGTATGCGCAACTTGTGCAGACGCTTCAGCGGCGTATTGAAGCGGGAGACTACCCGCCGGGGACGCTGCTCCCCAGTGAGAACCAGTTGATCCAAGAGTTCGGCGTGTCCCGCCCCACTGTTGTTGCCGCGTTGCGGGTGCTGCGGGAACAGGGCTGGATCGAGTCGCAGCAGGGCAAGGGCCGGTTCGTACGGGGCCGTCCCGCGCTCGCCCTGGCCGAACAGCCGCGCCCCGGCCACGCCTACCTGACCAACCCCGAGACCGCTTCCCCTGGCGAGGTGCTGGAAGCGGGCGCCCAGGCCGTACCGAACCGGGTTGCCGCGCTGCTCGATCTGCCGGCCAAGAGCCGGGCGTTCCTGCGCCGCCGTCTCGTGGTCCGCGATGGTGAGCCGTCCGAGATCGTCTCGTTCTGGCTGCCCCTGGATCTGTCGGAGGGGACGGATCTGACCAGCGCTGATGCGCTGCCGGACAGCTTCCGGGATCATCTCCAGGCGCGTAAGGGCGTGCGGTTCGATCACATCATCGAGCAGATCACCGCGCGCATGCCCTCGGCCGACGAGGCGAAGCGGCTCGGCATGCCGAAGAACACTCCAGTCTTGGACGTCTACGCAGCGGTGCGGGACGCCTCGGGGCATCCTCTCGTGGTGGTGAACGTGCTGCTGCCCGCCGACCGTCACGAGCTGGAAGACGCATACCCCATCGCATGACGTCGCCGGCTGGCGTTATTTCGTCCGCCTCCGGGGCTTACGTAGTAGTTCGATGGCGAAGACCAATGACCATGTATGGTGCCGCCGGTTGAGAGTGTGCTGCGGCCCCTCGTAGGAAGCAGAAGTCCATGGCCCTTGCGTACGTTGAGCTCGCTTCGGGGCGGGAGCTCGGCTTGTCGGACATCCACCTCTCCTCTACCTACGATGGGCTGCTGGAGGGCTACCCGTGCGCCTGGGTGAACGAGAGAGCCATGTCGGGCCTGGGACATTGGGCGCGAACGCGGTACCCGTCGATGCCTTTCCACCTCATCGACCCTCCGCGGACCTACCCGGACACAAAGCCCGGCGCATTCGGGCCGGTTGAGGTGTTGCCGGCCGTGCAGTGTGTGGGTGTCTTCAGCGCATCGCCGGTGAATGAGGATAACGACTCTGTGTTGTATGAATCCGTGCTCATCGTTGGGTGGTTTCAGGCCGATATCTCAATGCCGGTCGGGAACGACGCCCTACCGGCATTCCGGGCACTGGCGTGGGAAGACCTGGCCGTGGACACGATGCGTTAACGCTCTGATCAATCCGGCCGCCTACCCGATCAGCTGACCGTATGAAGTGCGCCGTCAATGTGGCGATCATTGACGACGGTCGGCATCTGAACGTGCTTCAGGTATCCCTTCTGGCACCATTCGTCCCATGGAGATCCTTCCGGGCATCGGCGTGGCGCTCGTCAAGATCGGGGAATCCCGGTCGGATGTCGAGCGTCGAATCGGCCTTCCGGTCCATGAGCGGCCCAGCGAGAGGGGCGTCTACGCCACCACGCCCATGCTCGTCGTCCACTACACCCCGGAGGATCTCGTGGAACTCGTCGAGATCGGATACTCCGGCGACGGGCAGGAGGAAGTCTTCCTCGATGGCGTCCAGCTAACCTTCCGCTTCCTCGATGACGTCGTGCATGACCTGACCGCGAAGGGCTACACCAACACCCCTTCGGACATCGGTTTCGATTTCCACGCCGGGTTCGCCGTCTGGTCGATGGGCTCACGATGGGCTCGCGACCTTGATCCGGATGCCGACGAGGACGACGAGCGCAAGGTGTCCGAGGGCGTGTCCGTCGCTCCGTACACCTACTTCACTCAAGAGATCCACTTCCCTCAAGAGTGAAGGCGCTCCCCGGCCGAACGGCGATGAGGTGACTCTCATCGCCTGACGGCGCCTTGCTGGCTCCCGAGTCTGGAACGGCTTCTGGAGCTCTACCTCTTTCGCTCGTTACATCCCTGCGCCTGCCGATAATGTCATCCGCCCAGGTCATGGCCTGGGGCCATGACGTCGCCTGACGTACGTGATCTCCGGCCGTCAGGGAGAGGACACGAGTGCGGCATGATGTTCAGCCGTGCTCTTCCGCCTGGCCTATCTCGCCGTCACGAACACCTTCGCGGCGCTGCGGTTGCTCCCGTTGGGAGATCGTGACAAGGATGTCGAGATTCTCGCCCTGCGTCACCAGATCACCGTCCTTGAACGGCAACTCGGCACCGGCACCAGAGTGCGGTTCGCCCCCGAAGACCGGGCCTTTCTCGCCGCCCTCCTGACGTCGCTGCCCCGCGAGGTCCTACGCCGGCTGCAGCTCCTCGTCCGCCCAGACACCGTCCTGCGCTGGCACCGCGATCTGATGAAACAGCGTCACGCCCGTACCTGTCGACCGAAACGGCGCGGGCGCCCGCCAACCGTCCGCTCCATCCGTGCCCTCATCCTGCGTCTGGTCCGGGAGAACCCGTCCTGGGGATATAGGCGGGTGCACGGCGAGTTGGTCATGCTGGGCATCACGGTGGCTCCGTCCACGGTCTGGGAGATCCTCAAACAGGAAGGTGTTGATCCGGCTCCCGAGGGGGCGTCCAGCACGTGGGCCGACTTCCTGCGCTCGCAAGCCGACACCATTTTGGCCTGCGACTTCATCGAGACCGTCACGCTCAATGGACAGCGTCAGTACATCCTGGCCGTCATCGAGCACGCCACCCCGTGTGCTCGGCACCACCGCCTATCCGACCGCGAGCTGGGTGCTCCAGGTGATGAAGAATCTCGTGATGGATCTGGACGACGCGGGTTGCCGGGCGCGCTATCTGATCCGCGACCAGGATGGCAAGTTCCCCGCTCGCATGGAGGAGATCCTCGCCGATGCCGGCATCCAGACCGTGCTCACCGGTATCCGGATGCCGCGAACGAACGCGATCATGGAGCGGTGGGTGCAGTCGTGCCGCCGCGAGCTTCTCGACCGCTGCCTGCTCTGGAACGAACGCCACTTACGGTACGCCCTGCGCGAGTACGAACGGTTCTACAACCGGCACCGCGCCCATCAAGCCCTGGCCCAAGCCGCCCCACTGCGCGCCGTCCCGGATCCGATCAGCGATCCAGAGCGCATCGCCGGCTTGAACATACGCCGTCGAGACCGGCTCGGCGGAGTCCTCCACGAGTACTCGCATGCCGCTTGAACTGCATGGATGGAGTTTTCGGCAGGCACACAGCCGGGTCAGCAGGTGGAATGACTGCGCGGCAAGCGCCGACAGTACCTAGACGATCGGAAAGATCACGATCCGGCTCAGAGACCAGATGGTTCCGGCGAAGTTTCGCCGGAGCTCAGGTCGCCCAGGCAGTAGAGCTGCGCGCGAGCCACCAGGTGGATATCGAGGCGGAGAGCCCGCATCCGAACGTCCAGTAGACCTCGCGCGCTTGTGGCGTTCTCCGCTCCGTCACGGCCCTTGGGCAGCAACCGAAACAGCCAGTGGCGTTAGCAAGCCGCCGGGGTTCGGGTCGCCGCCACTGGCCGTTCCGATGCGGGTGGGCGTCGGGCTGGTCGGGACCTGTAACGGTTTGATCGCTGTGGTTGATCATCGTTTCCGGGACGGACACCGAGTCAAGAAGAATGCACGTGTGACCGGCACGCGCAGATCCCTCGAAGAGGGCGAGGACGACCTGGCCCGTCTCCTGACCGCCATGCCCGGACTGGCTCTGCTCGCCCGCACGGTCGTCGGGCTCCGCCCGCGCCGCGGTGAGCCCGGCATCCGGGACAGCCATGTCGGCGGGCCGATGCTCTGGCCGGTGGACGAGCCCTGGCCGCGCTGCGCGGACGCGGACCACGGGAGCGGACGATCGGTGCCAATGGTGTCCGTGGCCCAGTTGTACGCCGCCGACGTCCCCCAGATCCCCTTCCCCGAGGACACCAATCTGGTGCAGATCCTGTGGTGCCCCACGCCGCACGCCCTGCCAGAACCGCAGTTCCAGGGCAAGCACTGCCGGGTCTTCTGGCGGCGCTCCGGTGAGGTCGTGCACGGGCCAGGGGTGCAGCCTGACCCCTGGGAGCACTGGAACGAGAAGTGGGACGAGGTCCCCCGGCCCTGCACCGTACATCCCAAGCTGGTCGTCGAGTACCCCTGGTGGGAAGAACTACCCGTCGGGCTCCGGATGCAGCTGAAGAACTGGGAGGAGCTTTTCGACCTCTACTACTGGGAGGTGAGCCTCACGACTGGCTGGAAGGTCGGCGGCAGCAAGTCCTGGGCCTCCAGCGACATGCCCGAGAGCCTGGACTGCCCCGAGTGCAGCGCGCCTCTCGTCCTCCTGCTCCAGGCGGACTCCTGCGAGGACCTGCCGCTTGTGTCGGAGAACCCGGACACGTACCTGTGCACCGTGACAGGACAGCATCTGGCGTGGGGGACGGAGGAGCACGCGCTCGCCCGGGAGCCAACCGGTTGCATCGTGGACGACGCCGCGGAAGCGGGGATCTACGTCTGCTCCGCCGACCCGCGGCACCGGGCTCTGTACTTCCCCCAATGAGGCAATGCTCCGTGTACGAACCGCTGACCTCCCAGGCGTGGTTCACCGCCCGGATGCTCGCCTGGCACACAGACCCACAGACAAAGATCAACTGAATGCGGGTTTGGGCTTATGCGCACTGGAGCCACGTCTCTTGCTCTATGCCTCGTCGTTGGCGACTCCCCCCAGCGCGTGGCCATTGATGCGGCGGACGGGCCTCGTCAACGGCGATCCTCGCCAGGGCCGGGCTGGGCCTGGCAGACCTGGCGGCGGCATCTTGTCGGACGCGAAGGGCTGACACCTCACCCTCCCGGTTCGCCGTGCGAGAACGATGCTGCACGCCTGGCGGCGGGCTCTCGTATCGTCGGATCATGGAATGTACGACCGGTACCGCCCGGAGTCCCCGGACGAGCTGATCGACGAGCTCACGGCGGGCAATCCAACTCGCGGGCTCGACGTGGGATGCGGCACTGGCAAAGTGGCCCGGACGCTGGCAAGACGAGGGTTGGCGGTGCTGGGGATCGAGGTGGACGAGCGCATGGCGGATGTCGCACGGGGCCATGGCGTCGAGGTAGAGGTTGCCCCGTTCGAGACCTGGGATGACGCGGGGCGTCGCTTCGACCTCATCACCTGCGGTGACGCGTGGCACTGGATCGACCCCGAGGCCGGCATCGCGAAGGCCGCACGGGTGCTGGCCACCGGCGGAATCATGGCGTGGTTCTGGAACTCCTCGCAGGTCGAGGAGCCGGTGGCCTCGGCGTTCACCCGCGTGTATCGCAGCACGCGCCGGAGATCGTCTGGGTCTGGGGGCCACGGGAGACGTCCCGTTCCGAACGTGTGCGGAACCAGTGACGATCACGAATCGGGTGGGGAGCGGGTGTGTCTCGACTGCCTCGGAAGCGGCCGGGCCGAAGGGAACGGAACATGAACCCCATTGATGTCATGGCGGTGGCCTACATGAACCGCACAGACGAGGAGCGCAACCTCCTCCGGCTCCGCCACGAGTTGACAGCTCAGCATTCACACGGAGCTGCGGGACAACAACACCGCGCTCCTGATCCATGCTCCCGGTGGGCGGGGGCTGCCGGTGTGGGTGTTTGTCGGGTACGGCGGTGCGTACTTCTCCTGGCAGTACGCGGAGAAGCGGCACCCGGTGAACGATGCCCCGGGTGCGGCGAAGGTGCTGGCGGAGTACGTCAGCCGGTAGATCCGGCGCATGAGCTGGCGCGGCGGGATGGTGGAGTGCCCGGCCGGGGGTGGGCGGGCGTCGGTGGTTTCCATCGCCCCGGGTCTCGTCGCGCCTGCGGCAGGGTCACGGACAACCACGCCCCCCGGTCCCCGTTCGTGGCCCTGCCGTTCCACCCCGTTCACCTCTCCCGGCCGGTAGTGGGTTGCCGGGTATGGGGTGACAGAAATCCGGAGCCGGGCTAGGCCCAACTTGGTAAAACAACCTGTCGGCTGCTGGACGGTCGTGATGTCGCTAGAGTCCGTGCCTCCGAAGTATGCGCAACTTGTGCAGACGCTTCAGCGGCGTATTGAAGCGGGAGACTACCCGCCGGGGACGCTGCTCCCCAGTGAGAACCAGTTGATCCAAGAGTTCGGCGTGTCCCGCCCCACTGTTGTTGCCGCGTTGCGGGTGCTGCGGGAACAGGGCTGCTGCGAGTCGCAGCAGGGCAAGGGCCGTTTCGTGCGGGGCCGTCCCGCGCTCGCCCTGGCCGAACAGCCGCGCCCCGGCCACGCCTACCTGACCAACCCCGAGACCGCTTCCCCTGGGGAGGTGCTGGAAGCGGGCGCCCAGGCCGTACCGAACCGGGTTGCCGCGCTGCTTGATCTGCCGGCCAAGAGTCGGGCGTTCCTGCGCCGCCGTCTCGTGGTCCGCGATGGTGAGTCGTCTGAGATCGTCTCGTTCTGGCTTCCGCTGGATCTGTCGGAGGGGACGGATCTGACCAGCGCTGATGCGCTGCCCGACAGCATCCGTGACCATCTCCGGGCGCGTAAGGGTATGCGGTTTGATCACATCATCGAGCAGATCACCGCGCGCATGCCCGCCACGGATGAAGCCAAGCGGCTGGGTATGCCGAAGAACACGCCGGTCCTGGACGTGTACGCGGCGGTGCGGGACGCTTCCGGGCACCCCTTTGTCGTGGTGAACGTGCTGCTTCCCGCCGACCGTCACGAGTTGGAAGACGCCTATCCGATCGGCTGATCCGGCATGAAGTGCGATGGCTAAACGTTTGCTGTCAGCGTTGCCGTCACCCTGCCCACACGATGCTGTAGATGGTGATCAGCTCCTGGCCTTTCGGCCTTGAAATAGATGACCCACATGTCACCAAAGGTGGCGTGATGGTGATCACATGGGTTCATAGCGAGTTTCGCCGTGGCGGTATATGGCGCGAACACCATGTTTGCCGGACGCCTGCATGGCCATCTCGGCCATAGGGCGCTGCTCACCCTTAGGTGCCCAGCACACATACGTTCGGTCAACGGCTCCGTCCAACGGATACACGTAGGCCACGCCAACGGTTTCGGCGGGTTCGCCCTGTTTCTCGCAGATTGAGTAGCTCGCCCTACTCCAACCGGCGCCACCCGTACACGGCGTGGGCCCGTCCACGTCAAGCCCACTCTTGCCGCAGTCTCTAATGGAGCCACGCCAGATAGAGTCACATGTCGAAGCTTGCCGGAAGATGCCGTCTCCGTCTCGTTCACGTCCAGGGAGATGGTGTGCGGGTGATCAAGCCCCGGGACTGATACGGGTGAGATCAATGTGACACGAGACGGCCACTCCGTAATCCTTCGATTCGCCTATATCAACACGAAGGGGACGAAGTGGCCGTCAATGACATTGTGCCCGCTGCCGGGGAGTACTTCGAAGACACCCTCGCCGCGGCGAGCCCGGACCTGCTGCGCACGATGATCCGGGAGTTCGCCCAGCGGATGACGCTTTACGCAGATTTCATATCCCGAAGCTTTTGATCGGCAATCCAACCCTCTCGGCCCCTTACCTCTTGGGCAAATATCGTCGGCCGCGACATGTTCATCGTCTTCCAGAAAATGCCATGACGGCTGTGATCGCGGGATCCTCAGGGGTGTTGCAGTTGTGGAACAACCGGTCAGGACGACACTGGCCATGAGTGCCGCCAGCACCGGCCAGATCCGCCACCCCGCTGTGACCATGCCACTTCCCAATCGGTCCATTCTCAGTATCATCATGCAGACACTGGCCAATTCTGCCGAGTTAGCCCCATCGATATCAAGGGGCCTCCGCGGTCACACTCGTGTTCAATTGGACATTGCTCAGGGGTCGCCGGGGTGCAGTGTCGTGATCCTGGACGAGGTCCTGCCACATCCCGGCGGTTGCACACATGAGATCGCGTTCCGCCCCGGCACCATCTCGGTGACCTGCCGTGATCTGGAGGCTGTCTGGTCCCCGGCCGATTGCCGGGACCAGCACTGAATCTGGGACCTCACCTCTTTTAGCCCAGGCACTTGACCTACCAAGTTCGCCGATCTAATCTCGGAGCAGTTGATAGGTTAAGTGCCTGTCAGTCGAAAGAGGAAGATCTCACAAGGACCCATCCCGGTCACGTTCGACATGGTGTTCCCGCACGGCTGCTACGTCGTGGGCGAGGTTGAGCCGGTCAAGGACTTCGACGCCTCGACCAACGGCCGGTTCGTCCAGGCCAAGAACGTGCGCACCTGGTACGCCTTCGCGGTCGACTACGTCCACCTGGTGGCCGCACGCGGCGGCCAAGTCCCGCGACGGTATGACGGACACGCTGACCGGCGTCACTCTTGTGCTGACCCATGATCGTCCGGGCCGTCCCGATGTCGAGATCCTGCGGCGTGCGCTGCGGCACTTCGCGTTCCTGCCGATCGACCGTCGCCCGATCGCCACGCCGGAGATCGCCGGGGCGCTGCGCTGGCTGGAAGCGGCCTCGCTCCCGCTGACCGCTCTGGAAGAGGCCAAGCACACGCGCGCCGCGCTGGAATCTCTCTCGCTGTTGCTCGACGGCACGGCGGCGGCCACCTCGACCTACCGACGCAAGCGTGCCGTCTTCCATCACGCCCTGGAGTACGCCGTAGAGCGGGAAGAACTTTCGGCGAATCCGCTGCACCGGGTGAAGCTCCGCCGTCCCGAGCCGGGCGGGGAGGTCGATCGGCGCTCGGTCGTCAACCCGGCCCAGGCGCGGCAACTCCTCACCGCCGTCACCTACGTCGGGCGGACGCGCGGGCCGATGATGAGGGCGATGTTCGCCGCCATGTACTTCGGCGGGCTACGCCCCGGTGAAGCCGCCGGCCTCCGTGAGCAGGACTGCCACCTTCCCGAATCCGGCTGGGGCCTGCTTTCTCTCGCCAAGAACCGGCCCGAGAGCGGCAAGCGCTACACCGACTCGGGGGAGATCCACGACGAACGCGGCCTCAAGCATCGCGGCGCCAAGGAGACCCGGCCCGTTCCGATCCCGCCCGAACTGGTGACGATCCTGCGCGACCACATTGCGGCCCACGGCGTCGCCTCCGATGGGCGGCTGTTCCGCACTGAGTTCGGCAAAGCCTTCTCCGGCTCGACCGTGTCCAAGATTTGGAAGGAAGCGCGCGGCTACGCCTTCCCTCCGGATGTCGTCGTCTCGCCGCTGGCGGCCCGGCCGTACGACCTGCGGCACGCGGCGGTCTCGCTCTGGCTGAACGCCGGGGTCCACGCCCCGGAAGCCGCGGAACGGGCAGGTCATGGTGTGGACGTGATGCTGCGGGTCTACGCCAAGTGCATCGACGGGCAACGCGAGATGGCCAACCGCCGGATCCTGGAAGCGCTCGCGTGATGAGACGAGATCAATGCGAAGGACCCCGGGAGATCTCTCGGGGTCCTTCGGCGTATGCGCGGAATCGTTCCACAGGGCACCGGAAACGGCCGGGTTCACCTGGGAAAACGGGGCCACGAGCATTCCGCGTATGTTCCGCGACCACTGGCATCCGGCTGCTTTCGGCGGCTCTCGGCTGCCTGTCATGTGAATCATGATCAGGCGAGAACCCGCAGGTGGCAGGGCATATTCACTGATCAAGCTGAGTAGGGCGGGTGGGACTTGAACCCACGACCCACGGATTATGAGTCCGATGCTCTGACCGGCTGAGCTACCGCCCCGCAATGGTGGAGTCTCTCACAACTTAGCGCCTGAGCGGATCAGCCGATCACATCGAAATCACGCTGAAAGCGGAGCCGGAGACGCCCCGCGCGGGATCGGTCCACGGGTCCGGATCGCTTTCGCTCCTGGCCATGGCCTGCCCGAGCCCCGGTAGGGCGGTCGCAAAGAACGGCTCCGCGACGCTCGCGATCAGGCGTTATGTCCTTGATGTCCGGGTACGGCAGGGCCGAACAGGCTGAAGGGGTTTCGCCGTGGGCAGAAATCTGTTTCGCCGGCTCGTGCCGGGCGTCGTGGTCGTCGTCCTTATGGGGTTGGAATCGTGTGGTACGTCCTGGCAGCCAGGAGGTGACTCCGCCAGCGTCGCCGTCGGCTCGCTGGACGAGGGTTTCACAATCGGCCTGCTGCTGCCGGACACCAAGACCGCACGCTACGAGAAGTTCGACCGTCCGTACATCGTCCAGCACGTCGCGCGCCTGTGCCCTCGCTGTGAGGTGGTCTACAGCAACGCGGGCGGGGACCCCAAGCGGCAGCAGCGGCAGCTCGCCTCGATGCTCGCGGACGGCGTAAAGGTGCTGATCCTCGACGCGGTGGACACCAAGGGGATCGCCCCCTGGGTGGCCCTGGCCAAGAACCAGGGGGCACGGGTCGTCGCATACGACCGGCTCGCGGGCGGTCCGGTGGACGCCTACACCTCGTTCGACAACATCCAGGCCGGCCGGATGCAGGGCTGGTCCCTGCTGGAGGCGATCAGGATAGGCGGCGATCCAAGGCGCGGCGAGATCGTGATGGTCAACGGCTCGGCGGCGGACCAGCACGCGGGCGACCTCAAGAAGGGGGCGCACCAGGTCCTGGACGGGCAGGTGGCGATCGGCAGGGAGTACGACACGCCGGAGTCGAGCCCGGATCGGGCCGGCGCCGCGGTGAACGGAGCGTTCACCGCGCTGGGGGCCGATCGGGTCATCGGGGTATACGCGGCCAGCGACGCCATGGCGGGCGGCATCGCCACGGCCCTGCGGAGCGCGGGAGCCGCGCGCGGCACCCCGCTCACCGGCCGGGGCGCGGAGCTCGACGCCGTCCAGCGGATCCTGCTGGGGACGCAGACGATGACCGTCTACCTGCCGATCAGGTCGGTGGCGCGGAGCGTCGCCCAGATCGCGGTCGATCTCGGCGTGGGCAGGACGGTGTCCGGCACGACCACGCTGTCCAACGGGACCGTGGCCTCGATCCCGGCCGCCATGATCGCGCCGATCGTGGTCGACAGGGGCAACATCAAAAACACGGTGATCAAGGACGGCTACTGGACGGTCGCCGAGATCTGCGCGCCTCATGTTCGTGCGGCGTGCCGCGCGGCTGGGCTGGTCTGAGCGCCAGGCGCCGTTCCAGGGCCACCATGGGGATCTCGCGGTCGGTGATGGTCTCAGCTCGTGTTCGGTGAAGAAGGGGTACTCCTCTTTGGTCGCCGTCCAGAGTCGGCGGTCCCGCTCTTCGGCCGATGATGTACCGGCCGGACGGGGACCGCCTGCTCCGCTGGGCCGCCCTGACGGGGGTGGAGACCGTTTCGTCCGGAGGGGCGAGACCGGCTTTCGTCCGGCTGTCTATCCTGTTGTCAGGGTTTCAGGGGGTGACCGGGTGGCGGCGACCGAGAACGCGATCAGTGGTGACGAGGAGAGCGGCAGAGGAGCGGACGCGTCCGCTTCACAGCCGCTCGCGTACCGCGCGTCCGGAGCGCGGAGCTGGCTCGATCACATACGGGCGCGTCCCGGCGGCCAGCTGACCTTGAAGATCGTCGTCGGTGTGCTCGGCGCGGCGCTCGTGGTCTCCGGTCTCATCATGGTGCCGTTCCCGGGGCCGGGCTGGCTCATCGTCTTCGCCGGGCTCGCCGTACTGGCCACGGAGTTCGCGTGGGCGCACCGGCTGCTCGGGTTCGCCAAGCGCACGGTGAAGGCGGCGACCGACTGGCTCAAACGCCAGAACTGGTTCGTGCGCGCCGTCGCCGCCGTGCTCACCGCCGCGCTCGCGAGCGCGATCGTCTGGCTCTCACTCAAGCTCACCCTGGGCATCGACCTGCTGGACGAGGCCAGGCACTTCGTCGTCCGCTGATCGCCGCGCCAGGGGAGCCGGCGCGACGCCGGGCCGGCCGGGGTCGCACGGTGTGGCACGGTCGGCCGGTCGTACGGTGTGGCAGGACCAGCCGTACGGTGTGGCAGGACCAGCCGTACGGTGTGCACGGCCGGCCCGCCGCCGGATCACGACAGGACGATCGGATTCCCCTTCACCGGACTTTCCACAGTGAACGGCCGATGGAGCGGCTCCAGCACGATGTTCCGGCTCGGCCTCGGCACGTGCCGGAGATCATGGGTGATGAGGATCGTCGTCCGCCCGGCCATGAGCCGACCGAGGAGTTCCATGATCCGCGCCGCCGTCGCGGCGTCCAGCCCGGTCATCGGCTCGTCGAGGATCAGCACGGGCGCGTCGCGCAGGATGGCGCGGGCGATCGCGATCCGCTGGCGCTGCCCGCCCGAGAGTAGCCGTCCCCGCTGCCCGATCTGAGTGTCGTACCCCTCCGGGAGTGTGCGGATGAAATCGTCCGCGTCGGCCATGACGGCGGCCCGGACGATCTCGTCGGTGCCCGCCTCCGGACGCCCGTAGGCGATGTTGTCCCGCACGGTCCCCGAGAACAGCAGGTTCTCCTGCTGGAGGATCGTGATGCTCTCGCGCAGCGACCTGCGCGGCATCTCACGGATGTCCACGCCGTCGAGGAGGACGCGCCCGGCCGTGGGGTCGTAGAACCGGAGCAGCAGCTTGGCCACGGTCGACTTTCCCGCGCCGCTCGGGCCGGTGCACACGACGAGCTCGCCCGGCTCTGCGCTGAAGGACAGCCCGCTCAGGGTCGGCCTGGTCCGGCCTGGATAGGTGAACGCGACGTCGTCGAACTCGACTCGGCCACCGCCCGGCGTTTCGACGATGCCGACGTCTCCTGATGCCGTGCCGTCCGAGATTCCGCGCTTCTCCCCGCCCGCGGTTCCGGGCGCGGCCCGGCCCTCGGCGTCCTTCGCGCCGGCGTCCTTCGCGCCGGTGTCCTCTGGGTCGGTGACCGCGGGCTTCGCTCGCAGCACCTCGATGACGCGGTCGGATCCCGCCGCGGCGGAGGACACGCTGAGCGCCAGCTCTCCGAGACCCTGGAACGTCGGGTACAGGTAGGCGAGGTAGGCCGCGAAGGCGAGGAGCCCTCCGATGGTGAGCCGGCCGGAGGCGATCTCCCACGCGCCCACCCCGATGATGACGAGCAGGCAGAGGGTCTCCACGATCTGGGCGGCGGGGCCGTACAGGGCGGACAGCCGGGCCCGCGCCACGTTGGCAAGGAGCCACTTGTGGCCTTCCTCGTGGAGCCGCGCCGCCTCGACGTCCTGGCGGTTGTACGCCTGGACGAGGGACTGGTTGGCCAGGCTCTCCTCGATAACGCTGTTCATCGCGCCGTTGCTCGTCCGCTCGCGCGCGGACGCGTTGCGCAGCCGCGCCGCGAACCCTCTGGAGATGAAGAGGAAGAGCGGGACCATCGCGAAGGTCACCAGCGCGAGATCCCAGCGGATGAAGAACGCCGCAGCCGAGAAGAGCACCGCGCCCGCGGCCGTCGTGATGATCCGCACCAGTCCGGAGCCGACGAGTTCCTCGATTGCCTCGATGTCGTCGGTGAGGCGGGCCATCAGGTCGCCCAGGCGCCGGTTCTCGAAGTAGTCGGGAGTGAGCGTCTGGAGGTGGGAGAACACCCGGTCACGCAGCCGCAGCAGGAAGCGTTCCCCCGCGAGGGCCGTGGCGTACGCGCTGGCGAAGGACAGCAGCCCGGCGAGCACGGCGACGCCGATCCAGGCGCCCGCCGGAGCCCAGAAGGCGCCCAGGTCGCCTCTGCTGAGGACCTCGTCGGTGATCAGGCCGAACAGGCCGATCGCGCCGACCTCGCCGACGGACGCCGCGACCGCGGCCAGCACGCCGGCCGCGAACAGCCAGCGCACGCCGCGGGTCTGTGGCCAGAACTCCCGCAAGGTGGTGCGGATGGCGACGATCGGCGCGTTGCCCGGCGGCCCGGCCGCTCCCGCCGGTTCCCCGGTGGGGGAGGCCGGGGTGGAGGAGACCGGGCGTTCGGAGCCGACGGGGCGCGTGGACTCCTCATCGGAAGATCGGTTCTGTTCCACGTGAGATACCTGTTCTGTGATGGCCGAGAGCCGGCGGGAAAAACCCGCCGGCTCTCTTTGTCAGATCAGCCGGGGCTTACCAGCAGCCACGCCAGCAGCGCCTGCGGCGCCAGCAGCGGCGGCGCCAGCCGCAGCCACAGCCTCCGCCTCCGCCCCAACCCCAGGTGCTGAACTGCCCCGTCGGAAAGACTTTGGTAAGGCTCATTTGGTGCCTCCCTCAGACTGGTCCTCCGTGATCTTTCAAATGCGACACTACCACCCTTAGGCTCACAAATCATTTCAAATGTGGTCGAATTGAGCACCTTTTAACTGGCGGCATAGTGCGAATTATTCTGATTTAGTGTCAGCAAAGACTTGTGTCGGCTCTGTTTGGATTGACGGGCGTATCACCCCTGTTCGTAGGGGCAGACGACCCCGCGGTCAGGTGTGTCGTGAAAAACGCGTTCCGGCCTGGCGATCTCGGCGTCCGGCAAAGGGGAGCGGTTGGATGGGTGCGCCGTCGGCGCGACCGCCGGCCGACCGGCCAATGGCGAGTGGAATAGCCTGTCACGTGTATTAACACGGAAAGTCAATCATCGAGCGGTAAAGCCGGGTGTCCCGTGTTCAAAGGAAGCGCGCCCCCGGAGCCGTCGGCAAGGACGCCTCTGCCGTTTCGTCACCGTTTCGTCCCGCATCGTTATGATCAGGAATGTCCTGATGGAGGGGGATTCGCGGAGGCGGTAATGCTCGATTCGGAGCGCGTTCCCGATGGGATCGACACCTCTGTACCGAGCTCGGTACAGGTGTACGACTACCTGCTCGGCGGCAAGGACAACTACACCGTGGACCGGATGGTGGCGGAGACCGCGGACAGCGACCCCGAAACCGTGGCCCGGCTCAGGATGGCGACGGAGGGCACCCCGGCCCAGTCGACGTTCCGGCCGCATGACGAGCTGATCCGGTTCTTCGACGGGTTCACGCTGGTTGAGCCCGGACTGGTGCCGGTTCAGAAGTGGCGGCCCATCGAAGCGCCGGCGACCCCGACCCGGGTCGTCGTCGAGGGCGGCGTCGCCGCCCTGGCCTGACGCGCGCCGACGCGGGGCTACCCGTCGCGGGTGAGGGTGGCGTGCATGAAGAACGGAATGTCCTTCGTCTGCTTGTTCTCGCCGTGCCCGGCGTATTCGAAGCCGAGCGTGCCGTCCTCGTTGAGGGTGAGGTAGATCTCGCCGTTGCGTACGCAGTTGCCCAGCATGCTCACCCGCTTGAGACGGGCGATGGCGTCATCGATCTCGACGAGCCGCGACGTCCCCGTGCAGCGGTAGTCCAGAAACTGCTCGGTGGCCGTCCTGCCGTCCTTCTTGATGGTCACGACCAGCCGGTCGTACGCGCCGGGGTCGTAGTCGACCCTGCCGCGCCACACTCCCGCGTAGCGGGCCGGGAACCCGGCCGTGGAGCTGGAGCCGGACGTGGGCTCGGGAGTGGGGGAGGGCGACGGAGACGCGGAGGGCACGGGGGACTCGGGGGAGCCGGTCGCCTGCCCCGTCGTCTCGTGCGTGCTCGTCCCCTGCCCTTCGCCGGTGGGTCCACCGGAGTCACCGGCACCGGCGCCCTGCCACAGCAGCACGCCCGCCGCCACGGCCACGGCGAGCGTCGCCGCCCCCGTCCCGGTGAGGACGGCGCGGCGGGAGCCGTACCGGCCGGGTTCGGGAACGGCGCCGGATCGTCGCACGGGCGGTGGCGGCACGTCCCCGGTGGGGGGCTTCTCGTCGGCCGACCGGCCCAGCAGCCGCATCTGGATGTCGAGGATCGACGGACGTTCGGCGGGAACCTTGCGCAGCGCGTCCGCGACGATCGACCGGAGCGGCTCCGCCAGGTCGCCGAGGTCGGGCTCGCGGTTCATCACGCGGTTGATCACCGCGGGTACGGTGTCGTCGCCGAAGGGCGGTTTCCCCGCGGCGGCGAACACGATCACGCATCCCCACGCGAACACGTCGCTCGCCGGCCCCGCCTGGGCTCCGGAGATCTGCTCGGGAGCCATGTAGGCGGGAGTGCCCACGAGGCCGCCGCTCTTCGTGACGGCGTCCAGGTGGCGGGCGATCCCGAAGTCGATGACCCGCGGGCCGTCCGCGCCGAGCAGGACGTTGGCGGGCTTGAAGTCGCGATGGACCACCCCGGCCTGGTGGACGGCGGCCAGAGCGGTGGCCGTCGCGACCGCCAGGCGGTGCAGCGCCGACCCCGACCGAGGCCCGGCCTGCTGGAGGGACGGGCCCTCGACGTACTCGCTCACGATGTACGGGCGGTCGGCGTCCACGTCGGCGTCGAGGACCTGCGCGATGCAGAACGGCGCGACCTTGCGGGCGGCGGTGATCTCGCGGACGAGCCTCCTGCGGGTCTCGCCGTCGACCCAGTCCCGGTGCAGGACCTTGACCGCGACGCGGGCGCCGTCGGACGCCCGGCCGAGATAGACGACCCCCTGGCCTCCCGCGCCCAGCCGTGCCTCCAGCGTGTATCCGCCGACTTCGCGAGGGTCGTCCGGGAGTAGTGGCTCCGGCATCGGTCCCCCTCCTTCTTTGCCCCGGCTTTACCTTAGGTCGGCCCCGCCGTACGGGCGAAGGGCGTGGCCGGACGAGCACGGTCGCGGGCCGGGGGGTCGGGGGTCGGGTTGCGTTGGTGGTGCTGATGATGGGGAGGCGGCGTGGGGCGGGAGAGCGGAGCAGTAACCTACGCTAACGTAGGTTACGTAATCGTAAGCTCACCGTTGTGGGGTCGATCTTGTCTGTCACGTCCCGTCCGCTCACCCAGACAGAGCTGCTCATCGAGCTGGAACCCGTTGTGGCGGGTGAGCTGGACCGGCACCTCGCTACGGCGAAGGAGTGGTTCCCCCACGAGTACGTCCCGTGGAGCGACGGCCGGACCTTCGACGGGATCCTGGGCGGGGAGGCGTGGTCGCCGGAGGACTCCTCGGTCCCCGAGGTGGCCCGCGTCTCGCTGGTCCTGAACCTGCTGACCGAGGACAACCTGCCCAGCTACCACCACGAGATCGCGACGACGTTCGGCAGGGACGGCGCCTGGGGCACCTGGGTGCACCGCTGGACGGCCGAGGAGGGTCGGCACGGCATCGCGATCCGCGACTACCTCACGGTGAGCCGGGCCGTCGATCCGGTGGCGCTCGAACGGGCCAGGATGACCCACATGGAGGCCGGCTTCGCCACGGAGCACGAGGGGATGCTGCGGCAGCTCGCCTACGTCTCCTTCCAGGAGCTCGCGACCCGCATCGCCCACCGCAACACCGGCAAGGCGTCGAACGACCCGCTCTGCGAGCGGCTGCTGAGCAGGATCGCGGCCGACGAGAACCTGCACATGCTCTTCTACCGCAACCTGCTCGCCGCCGCCTTCGAGCTGGCTCCGTCCCAGACCATGCGTGCGGTGACCGACGTCGTCACGTCGTTCCAGATGCCGGGGCACGGCATCGAGGGTTTCGCCCGCAAGTCCATCACGATCGCCATGGCCGGGATCTACGACATCCGGCAGCACCGCGACGAGGTCCTCCTGCCGGTCCTGCGGCAGTGGAAGGTCTTCGACATCGAAGGGCTCGATGCCGAGGGCGAGCGGGCGCGCGAGGAACTGGCCGCCTTCCTCGCCCAGCTCGAGACGGCCGCCGCCCGGTTCGAGGAGCGCAGGGACGCCCGGAGGGCCCGCGCCGAGGCCGCGGGCGGGACTCTGTAGGGGGCCGCAGCCGCCAGGGTGCGGAGAAGGGCGGTCCGGGGCGTAAGGCCGGCTTGGGCAGCTCAGCCGAGCGTGGAGGCGGGCTCGGCACGCCCCTGAAGAGCATGGAAGGCGGGGCACGATGTGCCCCGCCTTCGGTTGTGCGCACCTTCTGACGTGCCTTCGGATGTTCCTTCGGATCCGCGCGGACGCGTCAGGGATGTCCGGAGGTGTTCAGAGGTAGAGACCCGTGCCGTGGTCGGTCTGCTGAGTGGCGACGGCGTGCAAGTCCCGCTCGCGCATCACGAGGTAGACCTGGCCCTGGACGTCGACCTCGTATTGATCCTCGGGGTTGAAGAGCACCTTGTCGCCGACCTTCACCGCCCGGGCGTTGGCTCCGACACCGCAGACCTCGCCCCAGACGAGCCGGTTGGCCATCTTGACGGTGGCCGGGATGACGATGCCCGCGCTGCTCCGCCGCTCCTCGGCGTCCTGCTCAGCCTTGACCATGACGCGGTCGTGGAGCATCTGTATCTCGAATTTTGGGTCAGCCACTCTCGCAGTTTACGCGCGACCGAGCATCTGGGGTGAAGTGCTCCTACCGGCCCATCGCCAGGTTGTAACCGGTGCCGGAGGTGCGGTACACCCCTCCGCTGCCCCACTTCAGGACCTCGAAGTTCACGTGGACGGTGTTGGAACGGACGCCGGTCAGGTCGGCCATCATCTTCTCGGACAGGTCCACGATCGCGGGGATGTCGTGCTGGGCGACGGCCCACTCCGCGGGACCGAAGTCCTCGACAACGCCGATGACGCTCTTGCCCTTGTAGCTGACCTTGACCTTGGTGCCGAGCGGCCAGTACGGGCTGGCGATGGTCGCGTAGCGCATCGGCTTGCCCGACGCGGTCTGGGCGTCCCAGAAGGAGGTCGCGGTGGCCCTGCCGGTGGGCAGCTTCGCCTTCTCCTTGGCGGTCTTCGCGCTCTTGGCGCTCTTCGCCTCGGCGGTCTCCGCGGCCGCGCTCTTCTCGCTCGTCTCTGTGGTGGTGACCTTGACGGGAGGGGCGGCCTGGGCGGCGGAGACGGTGCTGTCGTCAGTGCCGTCGTCGGCACCGGAGGTGCCGGAAGTGTCGGGGGTGGTGGTGCTCTGGCTCTCGGGGGACAAACCGGACTGGGGGGTCGAGGAGGCCTCGGCGGCGGGCGGCAGCTGCGCGAAGAGCGCGGCGTCGCCGCCCTGGCCCGACGACATCGCCATGGCCGCGGTCGTCACGCCTCCGATGAGGGTGAGTCCTGCGGTCACGGTGACGATCGCCTGGCGGGCACGCTTCTGCATGAGCATCCTTTCGCTGGCTCGCAGATCACCCCGGAGGGGAGCCGGGGTGAGCGCCGTCGCGAGAGGACGTTCGGCCGCCAGCGGGGGATCGATGGCGACCTGGTTCCGGGCAGGTGAAGGCACAGGCCCGGCACTGTGTGAACTGGGGGGACTCCCGGGGGAGGGAGGGACATGTCGTCTCGGGAGGTTTGCGACGGCATTGCGATATATGGGGATTAAGTTCGCAAATGGGCTTTGCGTGGCACGAGTATAGGCAATCGTGAGGTAAAGCGGACAAACGCGTACAAATCGGAGGTAGATCTTCTTTTGTCGGACCAGCCTCTGAGAGCGCTCTCATAACATGATCGAGAAAGCCGGGCCGGATGCCGAACGAAGGAGACGCGATGCCGTACACGGACTGGGAATGGGTCAACGAGCCGCGCGAATGGGCGGCCGGAGAGGGCCTGCGGGTCGTCGCGGACCCGTCCACCGATCTCTGGCAGAAGACCCACTACGGGTTCACGCACGACAACGCCCACATGTTCGGGCGGATCATGCCCGGTGACTTGCGGATCACCGCGACCTTCGAGATCGACTGGGCCGAGCAGTACGACCAGGCCGGGGTCGTCCTCAGGATCGACGAGGAGAACTGGATCAAGGCGGGGGCCGAGTTCGTGGACGGCAGGCCGTACATCAGCGCGGTCGTCACACGCGGCTGGTCGGACTGGTCGGTGATCTCCGCGCCCGGCGACCTCCGCTCGGTCACCATCGACCTCGAACGGTCCGGCGACGCGGCCACCATCCGCTATGGGCTCGACGGCGCCGAGCCGGAGCACATGCTGCGGCTGGCCTACTTCCCGCCGTCCGTTCCCGCCCTGGCGGGGGTGATGTGCGCGGCCCCCGTGGGCAAGGGCTTCGAAACCCGGTTCCACGACGTGTCTCTCACCTGACCGGCCCGGGAGCGTCAAGCGCGTGCCGCCCGGATCCAGCGGGCACACCTTCCGCTCGGAGACGGCGTCCGGCCGGGTCAGCGCGCGGGGAGCGTGAGCTCGGCGAACACCGCCAGATGATCCGTGAGGGCGAGCCGGTGGACGGCGAAGGACCCGACCGCCACGCGTGGGTCGACCAGGATGTGGTCCAGCGTGACCGGAGGGATGCTCCATCCGTTGAAGTGCCACGGCCGGTACGGCCACGTGGTCGCGAGACCCTCTCCCGTCGTCGCCGCGGCGTCGTGGTATCCGGCGTCCAACAGGCGCCGCATCCGGGCGTGATCCAGCGTCGCGTTGAAGTCACCGGCGAGGATCCGCACCGGCCCGTCCGGCAGGGGCAGGGCCGCCAGCCCCTCCGCCCAGCACCGCCTCCGGTCGGCGTACCGCGGCGCGCACGGGTGAACGGAGACGATCGAGACCCGCGGCGCGCCGGGAACGTCCACCGTCGCCGTCGCCTGCCGGAATACACCGAACCGGATGAGCTGTCCAGGAGTGAGCGGGAAACGGCTGTAGATCCCGGACCCGTGCGCGCCCTCCCCAGGCACCTCCACGTGGTACGGCAGGAGCTCGCCGAGCCCGACGTCGCGCAGGCCCGCGACGGCCGACGGGGTGAGTTCCTGCAGGGTCAGCACGTCGGCACGGAGATCCCGTACGAGCCGGATCAGCGTGCCCGGCGGCACCCCGCCCATCAGGAGGTTGGCGGACAGGACCCTCAGCGGCGGGCCCGCGGCCGTCGGGTTGCCGCCCGGCACGGCCCGGGGCAGCACGCAGGCGGCGAGCGTCCCGGCCACCACCAGGCTCACCACCAGGGCCGCCCATCGGCGCGACAACAACGCGAGCAGCGGCACGGCCACGGAGGCGAGAGCGACATAGGGCGTGAACGCCACCGCGCGTATCCACTGGAAGTGCACGTCTCCGGGGACCAGCCGGAGTGCGGCCCATGCGGCTAACGGCACGATCGACGCCCACACCAGGACGCTGACCCAGCCCCGCCGTGCTCGCTTTTCCGCAGGACCTGCCGTAGCCGCCGATTCCTTCGGCAGGGCGGCGTCGGTGTGTGCGAGTTCATCCATGGTGTGGGCTCTCTACCTGTTCTGAGCGGATGACGAACGGTGACCACCGAAGCGCGGGGAACGCTCCGTCGGCACGGGCCGCGGTGGTGTGGAGCGATAAGCCGGCCTGTTGGTACTTGCTGCTGCTCTATCGGTACTTGCCGCCGACGCCGGAACCCGTTCATGCCGGCGGCGGCAACGCCATCAGATTCGCGCGGAGGGGACTGCCTGCTTCAGCCGGCGGGGGAATCCGCGCTCCCTCCCTTCGGATTTTGTCGGTGGCTGCCGATAGCGTGGTGATCTCGTTACTGAACGTGGGAGGTGGGGGTGCGCAGGTCGTACAAGTTCCTGCTGCGCCCCACCGGCAAGCAGGCCGCCACGCTCGCGCAGTGCTTGGAAGATCACCGGGTGTTGTACAACGCGGCGTTGGAGCACCGCCGTACCGCCTACCACAAGGCGGGCGTGACCGTGCACTACGGCGACCAGTCCGGGGAGTTGAAGCACATCCGCTCCGATGACCCCGCCGGGCAGGGCCGGTGGTCGTTCTCCTCCCAGCAGGCCACGCTCCGCCGGTTGGAGAAGGCGTTCGCCGCGTTCTTCCGCCGCGTCAAGGCCGGGCAGAAGCCGGGGTTCCCCCGCTTCAAGGGGCGGGGCTGGTTCGACACTGTGGAGTGGCCGAAGGACGGTGACGGCTGCCGGTGGGACTCCCAACCGGAGCACCCCACCGCGACGTTCGTCCGCCTTCAAGGGGTCGGGCATGTCCGTGTGCATCAGCACCGCCCTGTGCTCGGCAGGGTGAAGACGATCGGTATCAAGCGGGAAGGCAACCGCTGGTACGTGATCCTGTCCTGCGATGACGTGCCCGCGCAAGCCCTGCCTGCGACCGGCGCGGTCGTCGGGCTGGACGTGGGCGTTGCGTCGCTGGTCACGACCAGCGACGGGGAACACCTGGCCAACCCGCGCCACCTGCAGGCGTCCGCCGGACGTCTTGCGGCGGCACAGCGGGATCTCGCCCGCAAGAAGCGGGGCTCCAAGCGGCGACGCAAGGCCGTGGCCCGTGTCGCGGTGGTGCATGCGAAGGTCCGCCGCCAGCGCCTGGATGGCGCGCACAAGGTCGCGCTCGCGTTGGTCCGTGACTACGGCGTGATCGTGCATGAGGATCTGCGGATCGCGAACATGACCCGCTCGGCCGCCGGCACGATCCAAGCCCCTGGTCGGAATGTCGCACAAAAGTCCGGGTTGAACCGGAGCATCTTGGATGCGGGTTGGGGGGTGTTCCTGACGGTCCTCGCGCACAAGGCTGAAAGCGCCGGTCGAGAGCTGATCGCGGTGAACCCCGCCAACACTTCTCGCACGTGCGCCCGCTGCGGGCACTGCGCGAAGGAGAACCGCGTCACCCAGGCCGAGTTCATCTGTATGGCGTGTGGGCATACCGCGCACGCCGACGTGAACGCGGCTGTCAACATCCTCAGGGCAGGGCTTGTCCTTCGCGACGCTGCGGAAGCGGCTTAGCGAGAAGCCGCTCCCTTCAGGGAGCGGAGGAGTCACGCGGTACGTCTCACATGACGCGAGGCGACCGCCGCGCCCGAGCGCCTTTGTCACTTGAGGCGCCTGAACCAGCGGTGGCAAAGGGTGGGGATTGATCTGATGTGCCTGACCTTCATACTGTGATGCGCGTTCCAGAGGAAAGGTCGGTTGATGGTCAGGCTCGCCCCGTACGCTCGTTTCCCTTGGCCGATCCGATGGCTGCTCCGCTTCTTGACCGTTCTGCTGGTTCTCGCGCTCGTCCTCGCGGGGGTGGTCACGTGGACCGTCCGGAGGTCGTTCCCGCAGGTCGACGGCGAGATCAAGCTGCCCGGCCTGTCGGCGAACGTCAGCGTCCTGCGCGACCGGTACGGCGTGCCGCAGATCTACGCCGACACCTCCGCCGACCTGTTCAAGGCACAGGGATACGTGCACGCCCAGGACCGGTTCTGGGAGATGGACTTCCGCCGCAAGACCACGGCGGGCCGCCTGTCGGAGCTTTTCGGGACATCGACCCTGGACATCGACAAGGTCGTCCGCACGCTCGGGTGGCGACGTACGGCCGAGAAGGAGTTCGAGCTGCTCGCCCCCGAGGCGCGGAAGTCGCTCGAGGACTACGCGTCCGGCGTGAACGCGTGGATGGAGCAGCACCAGGGCTTCGCGGCGCGCAGCCTCGAATACGGCGTGCTCGCGCTGACCAACCGCTCGTACGAACCGGAGCCGTGGACCCCGGCCGACTCGCTCTCGTGGCTCAAGGCCCTCGCGTGGGACCTGCGGTCCAACATGAGCGCGGAGATCGAACGCGCCGTCGACGCGTCGGTGCTTCCTCTGGACCGGGTGAAGGAACTCTTCCCCGACTACCCGTTCGACCGCCACCAGCCGATCGTGACCCGTGGAGCCGTACGGGACGGCAAGTTCAGCGCCAAGGGGGAGAGGGGCCCCGCCGCCGGATCCGGCGCCTCGCCCGTGGACGCGCCCTCGGCCGAGGCGCTCGCCCGTGTCGCGCAGGTGCTCGACGCCGTCCCGAGCCTGCTCGGCACGGCCGGCAGCGACCAGGCGGGCATCGGCTCGAACTCCTGGGTGGTGGGCGGGAAGCACACCGAGAGCGGGAAGCCGTTGCTCGCCAACGACCCCCATCTCGGTCCCCGGATGCCCTCGATCTGGTACCAGGCCGGGCTGCACTGCCGTTCACGTGGACCGGCCTGCCCCTATGACGTCGCCGGATACACCTTCTCCGGCGTGCCCGGCGTGGTGATCGGGCACAACCACAAGATCGCATGGGGGTTCACCAACCTCGGCCCCGATGTCACCGACCTGTACGTCGAGCGGGTGCAGGGCGAGACCTACGAGGTCAAGGGGTCATGGGCGCCGCTCCAGACCAGGGTCGAGGAGATCAAGGTCGCGGGCGGGAAGCCGGTCGAACTGACCGTGCGCTCGACCGCCCACGGGCCGATCATCTCGGAGGTCCTCGGCAGCGCCCGGGAGGCGCTGCCGGGCGCCGCGGCGAAGCTCGGAAAGATCGACAAGGGCATGGCCGTGGCGTTGCGCTGGACCGCGCTCGATCCCGGCAGGACCGGTGACGCGATCTTCCTGCTGAACCAGGCGGAGAACTGGGAGCAGTTCCGCGAGGCGGCCGCGAAGTTCGAGGCCCCCGCCCAGAACATGATCTACGCCGACCTCGACGGCAACATCGGCTACCAGGCGCCGGGCAAGATCCCGATCCGGTCCGGCGGTGACGGCCAGTGGCCCGCCGCCGGGTGGTCGGGAGAGCAGGAGTGGACGGGATACATCCCGTTCGAGCAGCTTCCGCACCTGTACAACCCGCCCGAGGGGTTCATCGTCACCGCCAACAACGCCGCGATCCGGCCCGACTACGGCCCGCTCCTCACATCCGACTGGTCGTACGGGTACCGCTCGCAGCGCATCGTCGACCGGATCACGCAGGCCATCGGCGCGGGCAAGATCACGACCGACACGATGCGGGACATCCAGATGGACTCCCGCAACGGCCTCGCGGAGGTTCTCGTCCCGCATTTGCTGCGGGTGGGAGGAGGCGACACGGCGCTGCTCAAGGGATGGGACTTCGCCCAGACCAGGGACTCGGCCGGCGCCGCCTACTTCAACGCGGTCTGGCGGCACCTGCTCAAGCGCACGTTCGATGACGAACTGCCGGAAAGCGGACGGCCGGGCGGCGGCGATCGATGGTTCGAGATCGTCAGGACGTTGCTCGACGAGCCCGACTCCCCGTGGTGGGACGACGTCCGTACCGAGGACACGGCGGAGACCCGCGACGACATCCTGGCGGCGGCGATCAAGGACGCCGGCACCGACCTCCGGGAGAAGCTCGGCGACACGCCCGAGGACTGGCGCTGGGGCGACCTGCACACCCTGGAGCTGACCAACGAGACGTTCGGCACCTCCGGCATCGCCCCGATCGAGTGGCTCTTCAACCGCGGTCCGCTCCACCTCGGAGGCAGCAAGGACGCGGTCGACGCCACCGGATGGGACAGCGACAGGGGATACGAGGTCGACTGGGTCCCCTCGATGCGGATGGTCGTCGATCTCGCCGATTTCGACCGTTCGCGCTGGATCAACCTGACCGGGGCTTCGGGTCACGCCTTCCACGCCAACTACAACGACCAGTCCGAGCTGTGGGCCGATGGCCGGACGACCGTCTGGCCCTTCTCGGAGCAGGGCGTACGCCGGGAGGCGGTGGACACCCTCACGTTGACCCCGTGAACCGGCGGTGACGCCGCTCGGGCGAGCGCGTGATCGACGACGGTTCTAATAGGCGGCGACGACCGAGGTGATCTCGCTCAACGGGAAGTCGAGGTAGTCCCCCGCCTCCTCACACCAGGCGTCCAGGATGCCGCCGCCGCGCAGCTCGCCGTGGCTGACCGTCGCGGTCACGCCGTCCGACAGCGTGATCAGGGCACGCACGCCACGGTCGACGACGAAGCCGAGCAGCGTCTGCTGCGCGATCGGCAGCCGGGTCGCCAGGCGTCCGATGACCGCCCAGGTACGGCCCGGCGCCCGGCCGGACCTGTCGCCCGGGCCGGACCTGTCGCCCGGCTGTCCGGGCTGTCCGGGCTGGCCTGGTTGTTCGGGTTGGCCTGGTTGTCCGGGCTGTCCGGAGCGGCCAGCGGCGAGGAGCCGTCGCGCGTGTTCGCGCGGGTCCGGCGCCGGGTCCGGCAGGGGACCGGGGAACCGGTCCGCGGGTTCGTCCGCGAGGCGTGGCGGGGGTGGCGATCCGTTCGGCGCGTGACGCGCAAGGGAAGAAGGCGCGGGTTCGGACGTCCGCCCACCGGGAAGCACGATCAATCGGCCGCCGCCCTGCTCCGCGCTCCGCTCCCGATCCGCGCTCTGCTCCCGATCCGCGCCGCCGTCCCGTTCCGCACCGCGCGCGGAGCCGCTCCGGCGGACGGCGATCCCGCCGAAGCCGTCGGGAACGGGGGCGTACCCGGCCTCGCGCAGCGTGGTGAGCGTCCGGTCGGCGGGCGCGTCGCTCGCCAGAACGGTCGGAGCCAGCAGGCGAAGGCCGAGCCGGCCGAGCTTCCGATGCGCGCGGATCTCGGCCAGTAGCGCGGGGTCGGTGCCCAGGACGACGCAACCGACGGTGGCCACCGTGACCTCGCCGTGCCTGCGCGCCACGTCGCGGACCAGGTACACGAGGGGCTGCGGAAGCGTGCCCACTTCGGCGAGCCCGTCGAGCAGCGTGTCGGCGGTGTCCCCGCCGTCCAGGGCACGCCGTACGCTGGCCGGACCGAACCGCCAGACGGAGGCCGCGCCTCGGGACTCGCGGTCGGCCGCGCGGTCGAGCAGAGACGCCAGCTCGGCCGACGGCGGGCCGGTGACCACGGCGGTCAGGTCCGCCCCGAAGAGCGCGGTGCGTTGCGCGCTCGCCAGCGCCTTGGCCGAGCGCTCCGTCAGCGCGGGGTCGTGCTCGACCTCGGGCGCGGTGCCGTCGTTCTCGGCGCCCGCCACCGAGCCGAGCGCGGCCAGCGCCCGGCCCAGAGAGGTCGTCGCCCCGCTCGCGAACAACCCGAGCAGCCGCGCCTCCTCCAGGACGGCCGGGGCGCACTCGGCGAGCAGCTCCCGGTCGAGCAGCGGCGCCTGCCAGTGGACGGACTGCACGAGCTCGGGGAACGTCGCGAAGCCCCGGCCCTCGGGGATCTCGGCGAGGGTGCCGAGCAGTGCGCGGCGGATCCGGGCGATGGTCTCGCCTTCGGGGTCGTCGCCGAGCACGGTCGCGTACCGCTCCTGGAGGCGGCGCAGTGACGATCGCTCCATCCGCCACCACGCGGCCAGCAGGACGCGGAGCCGGGCCGGGCCCTCAGACAGCCGCCAGGCGTCGAACCTGTCCGTGGGGACCAGCCCGCCCGCGTCCTCATCCAGAATGATCAGCCGGGCCACCGCGGACACCTCGACCAGGAGGCGGACCTCCTCCTCGGTGCACCCGGTCTCCTTGGCGACGCGCTTCACCTCGCGCACGCCGACGCCGCCGCCTTTCAGCAGGGGGAGCGGCGCTTTGCCGATGTTCTCCAGCAACGCGGTGGCGCGGTCGAGCAGGTGCGGCGCGGCCAGGCACATCTCGTGCTCGACGGCGGCTCCATCGACCGGAACGGTGGCGAGGTCGGGCGGGTAGGGCGTGAACGGCGCGTGGTAGTCGGGCCCGCGCAGGGCCAGCGCCACCTCGCGGGGCATTCCCGCGACGCCCCATTGGGTGCGGAAGAGCAGGCCGCGGTCGAGCGCCCATTTCTCGGGTGTGCCCGGCGTGATGAAGAGGTCCCCGTTCACGCTGCGGATCGGCCCGTCCCAGGCGAAGTCGTCGAGCATGCCGATCGTCCCCTCCGGCGCGTCGGCGACCAGGGAGGAGAGCAGTTCGGTGTCACTGAGCGTCGCCGACACCCGGGCCATCATCTGGCGCTTCGTGCCCTGAGCGGCGATGCCCAGGTTGCGGCACATCCGTCGCAGACCCTCGGTGTTCAACGTCCACGATTCGAGGTACGCCGGCAACGGCTCGCCGAGGCCGCACGGCGCCGTCCACCATCGCGCGAGCGCCCCGGCCAGGCCGATCCTGCCGTCCGGTTCCGGCCAGGTCAGCGCGTGATCGTACAGCCGGTCCAGCCAGGGGATCGTCTCGGAGACGCTGACGCCGAGAAACCGGGCGAGCTCGTCCTCGCCCGCACGGCCGCCGAGCGCGAGGCACGCCTGGACGATCTCCAGGGCCGGGAGGGGCAGCGTGCGCATGACCTCCATGACGGCGAAGTCGCCGGCCAGCCGCTCGGCGAGCGCGTCGAGCCTGCGGGGCCATGGCGGGGCGAGGGCGTCTGGGCGGTTCCTCAGTACGCGCGTGAGTCGTTCTTCGTCGAGAGTGGCCAGCCAGCCGGTCAGGTGATCGTCCATCACAGATCTCTCGGGAGTCTCGGGAGGCCACCGTAATCCAGATCACGCGCCGTAGGGGGCCGGGCGGCAGAAATATGAGCCGGCGTTCATCCGCATCCGGGTCGGTACGCATCCGGCGGCACCGCGAGAAGACGACCGCCGCACCCGGCGGAACAGCCCACGTCCGCGCACACGCCGGAGGTTCGAGGCATACGGCCGAAGCGGGGTGGGAGGCCGGGCCGGCCCGGATCAGTCTGGGAGGGCCGGCCGGACAGGTCGGGTCCTGCGGGTCAGGCGGAGAGGACCGCCCAGACGGCTTTGCCCGTCGGAGCGAGAGGGGACCAGCCCCAGCAGACGCTCATGGATTCGACGATGTGCAGCCCCAGCCCGCCGGGCTCGAAGGGCGACGGGTCGCGGAGCATCGGTACGGCGGAGCCGGGGTCGGTGATCGCGCAGGTGACCAGTGCCCCTCGGCGGATCAGCGACAGCCGGACGACCTCGCGTTCGCGGCGGCACGGTGCGGTGCCGAGCATGAGGCCGTGCCTCAGAGCATTTGTGGCGAGCTCGGAGACGATGAGCTCCATGCTCTCGGCCAGGTCGCCCATGTTCCATCCGGTCAGCGTGCCCGTGGCGAAACTGCGGGCCGAATGGATGGATTCCGCTCGGGGGAGGAGCACGAATGTGGCGCTGGCGACGGTGGATCCAGGGGCGATGAGATCGCGGGCGGGCTCCGGCCACCAGCCGAGAGGAGGCCACCAATCGAGCGCCGACCACTGGGTTTGGCCACGAGTCAGGTTCGCGGACTGCACGAGATCATGATGGTCGAAGGTCCCGTGCATGTGCAAGAGCGGATGCACGTGCATTTGGAGAATGCACGCGCTACGGTTACCCCCAAAACACCTCTGGGACGAAGGGGGCGATCTTTGACAGACTGTGAACCAGTCCACATACCGGAGGAATAGCACGTGTCGATAGATCCGCCTGGATCCGGCTCCACCGTTCGGCGAATCATGCTTGGTGCGAGCCTTCGCAAGCTGCGCGAGGACCGGGGGCTGACCCGGGAGGTGGCGGGATTCCATATCCGCGCCTCAGAGTCCAAGATCAGCCGGATGGAGCTCGGCAGGGTCGGATTCAAGACACGTGATGTCGAAGACCTGCTCACGTTGTACGGCGTGCACGACGACGCCGAACGTCGCGGCCTGCTGGAGATGGTCCGTGAGGCCAACACGCCCGGCTGGTGGCACAAGTACGGCGACGTGCTGCCCGGCTGGTTCGTCACCTTCATCGGGCTGGAGGAGGCGGCGAGCGTGATCCGCACCTATGAGGTGCAGTTCGTGCCCGGCCTGCTCCAGACGGCGGCGTACGCCCGCGCGGTGATCCGGCTCGGCTATCCGGACGATCCGGAGGAGTCGATCGAGCACCGCGTGCATCTGCGCATGCAGCGCCAGGAGCGACTGCGGCAGAAGGACGGGCCGAAGCTGTGGGCGATCATCGACGAAGCCGCCCTCAAACGTCCCATCGGTGGTGACGGGATCATGCGGGAGCAGCTGCAGCACCTGCTGGAGGTGTCCATGCTGCCCAACATCACCGTGCAGGTGATGCCGTTCCGCTTCGGCATGCATGCGGCCGAGGGAGGGGCGTTCACGATCCTGCGTTTTCCGGAGTCCGATCTTTCGGACGTGGTCTACGTCGAGCAGCTGTGGGGTGCCCTGTACCTGGACAAGCGTGAGGACATCGATCCTTACCTCACGGCCATGGAGCAGTTGTGCGTGGAGAGCACGACGCCCGGGGGCACCGCCGAGATCATCGGCGATCTTCTCAGAGAGATGTAAATGCAGACATATAACGGGATGCCGGCAACTGACCTGACCGGGGTCACCTGGCGGAAGAGTGTCCGGAGCAACTCGACCGGCAACTGCGTGGAGCTCGCCGAGCTTCCCGACGGCGGCGTGGCCGTGCGGAACTCGCGATTTCCCGAGGGGCCGGCGCTGATCTACACGCGGGACGAGATCCGGGCGCTGGTGCTCGGGGCCAAGGACGGGGAGTTCGACGCCCTTCTGGTGTAACGCCGTTTTTACCCGACAACGCGCGGCCTTAACCCGCTCGTGCGAAGCCGTGTAACACGCGTCCGGCAGATTGGGTCCCACACGACGGTGACGACTGGTGACGACCAGGGGGCTCGGCATGCTGGACCAGATGACTCTCTATCCCGTGGCCGACGACGTGCTCTTCGCGCCCGGAGGCCGGGTCGTGATCCGCACGTACGGCGTCGCCTCGGGGACGGATTCCGCGGACGGGCGGCCCGGGCCGGTGGCCTACCGGACGTGGGTGACCGGAGTCCGGGACCAGCCGAGGTACTGGCGATGGGGCCACTTCGAGGACGCGCGCAGGGGGCACCTCAGGGTCCTCGAGTGGCTGACCGGCCGCGGCCCCCAGCCCCAACCGGTCACCACCGGCTGAGCACGCACTAGGTCGTGTTTCGTGGATCTTTTTGGCCTACTGCGGTCGCCCAGATGGCGCCTCGCTTCGTTGTCGCCCCACCCACGAAAACTCCTCGCAAGCTCGGACTTTCCGCGGGGCCCGGGAATGTCGGCCGGAGGCTCCGCTCCGACCTCCTCCTCCGCCTTGCGCGGCATCCATCTGGCCGATCCTCGCTACGGCAAAGATCCACAAAACACTCCCTAAGTCGCCATCAGTGAGGCGGCCAGGTGATCGCGGAAGCAGCGGGCCGCCTCGGACACGTAGGCCCCCTCCCGCCAGAACAGCCGCAGTACCCGCTCGGCGCCGGGAACGGCCAGCCGTACGGGAGAAAACGGCAGCACCCGCGATGCCGCCAGCGGCGAGCGGAGGTACCACGCGGGCCCGAACCCCACGCCGAGCCCGGCGATGACCATCTCGATGCCCGTGGTGGCCTCGTCGATCTCACAGGCGACCACCAGCTCCAACCCGGCCTCGGAAAACAGCCGCTCAGCCAGCGTGCGCTGCCAAATCCCCGGCCGGGTGGTGACGACGGGTTCGCCCGCGAGGTCGGCCATGGTCACCTCCCGCCGGCCGGCGAGCCGGTGCCCGAGCGGTACGGCGAGCAGGACTTCCTCGCGGACCAGCTCCTCATGGACCAGCCCCGGCCCCTCGAGCACCTCGGAGGCCAGACAGAAGTCGACCTGTCCCTCGCTCAGCCGCTCGGACATGACCTCCGGTGTCGCCTGAAAAAGACGCACGGCGACACCTGGATGCTCGGCGATGAAGCTCTTGACCGGTTGGGTGACCGTGAGCAGCGTCTCCGAGGCGAGCGAGACGCTGCCACGGGCGAGGCCGGCGGCTTCGGAGAGTTCACGCCTGGCGTCGTCCAGCTCGGCCAGGGCCCGGTCCACCCGGCGCAGGAATGCGGCGCCGAACCGGTTGAGGCGGATCCTCCTGCCGTGCCGGTCGAACAGTGGCACGCCCAGGTCGGCCTCCAGCCGCGCGATGGTCCGGCTGAGCGAGGGCTGGGCGACGCGGAGCTCCTCAGCCGCCCTGCTGATGTGCTCATGGCGCGCCACGGCCTGGAAATAGCGCAGCGACAGCAGATCCATTATGCCTCTACAGCTATGAGTATATGGAAAAACTAGTCTTGGACAGCATATAGCGGTCCTTCCTAGGATCATCCGCGAGGATGCGATCTTTGGAGGTTCCGTGCCCGTCGGGTATCTGTTCACTGTGGCGCTCGTCGCGATCGGCACGCTGTTCGCGCTACGGCCGGTGCCGTTCTCACGCCCGCTCGGCCGTCCGAGCTACTACTTCGGCCTGGCCGCCAACGAGCTGCCGTTCGCGGCCTTCTTCTGGTTTCTGCTGCTCCCGACGGCACTGGCGTTCGCCGAAGGCGACATCCACTCGGCGGGCGGCTGGGCGGTCGTCGCTCTGGCCGCCGTGACCGCGATCGGGCTCGCGGTCATCGCCTACCGCGCGCTGGGCGAGCGGGCCAGGATCGAGCGCGCCATGGACTTGGGGCTGGGCGCGGGGTGGCGCGCCGCCATCGACGCCGACCTCAGCGCCGGACTGCGGCGCCGTCCCCCGTGGGCCCGCATCCTGTTCCTGCCCATCTTCAAGCGCCGCCTGGATGTCCGGCGCGTGGCCAACCTCGCCTACGGCGACGCGGGCCTCCGCAACCTGCTCGACCTCTACCACCACCGCTCGCGCCCCTCCGGCGCGCCCGTGATGATCCACCTGCACGGCGGCACCTACTCCGGGGGCCACAAGAACAGCCAGTCGCTTCCCCTGCTCTACCACCTCGCCGGCCAGGGATGGGTGTGCGTCAGCGCCAACTACCGGCTACGGCCGCAGGCCCAGCACCCGGACCACCTGATCGACCTCAAGAAGATCATCGCCTGGGTGCGGGAACACGCTCACGAGTACGTCGCCGACCCGTCGACGCTGTTCGTCGCGGGCAGCTCGGCGGGCGGGCACATGGCGGCGCTGGCCGCACTCACCCCGAACGACCCCGCCTTCCAGCCGGGTTTCGAGGACGCCGACACCTCGGTCACCGGCGCCATCTACCTGAACGGCTGGTACGGCACCTACTGGGACCACGGTGCCGAGTCCTCGCCGCTGGCCCACATCACCGCGGACGCACCGGCGTTTTTCGTGGCCCACGGCGATCTGGACCCGCAGGTGCCCGCGGCGGATGCCCGGCACTTCGCCGACCGCCTACGCCAGACCTCGGCCGCCCCCGTCGTCTACGCCGAGCTGCGCGGCGGGAACCACGCCTTCGACCTGTACCACTCGGTCCGCTTCGAGGCGGTCGTCGACGCGATCGAGGGCTTCACCGCCTGGGTGAGGTCACGGGAAAGGAGAGCCATACCCAGTGACTCTCGCGCCACTGGTAGTACAGACAAGCAAGATCGCTCTCGGCTGGTGCCCTGACCGATCAAGCCCTGCGCACGGCTAGACCGGGGCGTTCCACCGCAGGATGACGGGCTCGCCATGCTCGAAACCGAGAGCGGAGTACGTCCCGGTGTCCAGCCGGAAGAACCGCCCGCTGTCGGCGGGCAGGCCCAGCCAGCGAGCCGCGAGCACGCGCAGGAAATGGCCGTGCGACACCAGCACCACGTCGCCGTCGATCGGCCGGATCCGGGCGATGACCTCGTCCGCCCGGTCGCCGACGTGCTCGACGCTCTCCCCGGGATGCGCGGCGTCGCCGGGTACGACCCCGTCGCGCCAGACGTACCACCCGGGCCGGGTCTTCCTGATCTCCTCGGTGGTGATCCCCTCGTAACCGCCGTAGTCCCACTCCCACAGGTTGGGATCGGTCTCCGGGGACGGGAGTCCGGCGAGCCGCGCCGTCACGCGGGCCCGCTGCGCGGGGCTGGACAGGGCGAGGGCGAACGTCCGTCCCCGCACCACGCTCGCGAGCGCGCGGGCCTGCTCCTCGCCGCGCTCCGTGAGCGGCAGGTCCGTCAGGCCCGTGTGCCGTCCGTCCCTGCTCCATTCCGTCTCGCCGTGCCGCAGCAGTATGACTTCCACACAGGCATCATGCCGGTACGGCCGTCGCCCGCCCCGGTCCCTCAGCGTCCTGTCGTGGATGCCGGAGCAGTGCCCCGGTCTCCTCACACCCGGCCCGTCACCGCCGGGTCCGGTGCGCCGGACCGCTCAGCTCCCCTGTGGCTGAGCACGAGCAGACCGGCGATGAGCACGCAGGTGGCGAGCGGCGGGACCACGCCGATGGAGAAGCCGGTGATCATCAGAGCGGTCAGCGCCGCGCCGATCATGAGGGTGCCGACGACCACCATGCGGGCCGAGGCCGTACCGGGCGGCTCCTCCATCCGCCCGAACAGGCCGACCAGCGCCAGCAGCACGATCGTCATCGCCGCGAGCCAGAGCGGCATCCGCGCCCACCAGGACGGGGTGCCGACATCGGGCGTGTCCACCCCGAACCCGAGCAGCGCGATCCCCGCCACGGTGGTCAGAGCCGTCATGTGCCACAGGTAGAGCGTCATCATCCGGGGGGCGAGGACGGTGAGCAGCGTGTCCGTCCACGGCCTCCGGCCGAACCGGTCGAGCGTCGGCCGCAGCAGCATCGCCAGCCCGAGCTGCCCGGCGAACAGCGCGAGCATGCAGGCGCTCGGCGGAGCCATGTTCGACACCGCGCCGGGCATCCCGATCATGCTGGCCGGGTACGGCCCGGCGGCCACCAGCCCGGCCACCATGCCGAATCCGGCGACCGACAGCGCCAGGGCCCGCGGGCCGGTCAGCCACTCCAGACGGCCCTCGGCGTACAGGAAGCCGACCTGGTGGACGGCGAGCCAGACGAAGAGCACGTTCAGATACCCGGCCTGCTCCAGCCCAGAAAACCGGACCACGTCCACCAGCACCGCGCCCACGGCCAGCACCGGCAGCACCCGCCCGGCCGGGAGCCGCGTCAGGTACGGCGTGGCCACCACGGCCAGCAGGTAGACGGCGAGGAACCACAGGAGCTGACCGACGGTGCGCGCCGCCACCTCGACCGGCTGGGCCGGCACGCCCAGGGCCGCGAGCACATAGGGGAGCGGCAGCCAGACGAACGCCAGCGGGAGCACCGGCCAGGCGAGCCGCCGCAACCGCCTGGCCACCCAGAGCCCGGGGGCCTCCCCCCTGCGCGCGGCGGAGCGCCAGCTGATCGCGTTCGCGGCGCCCCCGGCGAAGAACACCAGCGGCATGACCTGGCTGATCCAGGTGATCAGCGGCACCCCGGCCAGGGCGTTCCCGGTCGACAGCCGGCCGTCCGCGTAGATCAGCACCGGCATGGTCCAGTGCTGGACGACCACCAGGACCATCCCGAACACGCGCAGGATGTCGACGAACCTGTCCCTGGGAGCCGGGCTCGCCGGTACGCCGGCACGGGACGGGGGGAGCATGGTCAGTGACATGGGGGAATCGCCTCCGCTGGGGATCAACCCCTTAAGGATCCCGAGAAACCCCAGCTCAGCGCAGCGGGGCAGTCCCCCCTCTTGATCGTTCGGCTAGGACTACCCCCGATGGTGTAGCCAGCTACACCATCGGCCGTCGTGCGCCCCCGCGCGGCCGGTCACTGCGACAGGTAGCTCAGCACGGCCAGGACCCGGCGGTGCCCGCCGTCGCTCGGCGGCAGCCCGAGCTTGAGGAAGATGTTGCCGACGTGCTTGTGCACCGAGCGTTCCGTGACCGTCAGCCGCGTCGCGATGTCGCCGTTGGACCTGCCCTCGGCCATCAGGGCGAGCACCTCGCGCTCGCGCGGGCTCAGCGAGTCGACGGGATGCCGGCCGTGCCGGACCAGCAGCTGCGAGATGACCTCCGGGTCCATCGCGGTGCCGCCGCCGGCCACCCGCCGCAGCGCGTCGACGAACTCTGAGACCCTGCCGACCCGGTCCTTCAGCAGGTAGCCGATGCCGCCGCCACCGCCCGCCAGCAGCTCCGTGGCGTACGTCCGCTCGACGTACTGCGACAGCACGAGGATCGGCTGGCCGGGATGCCTGCGCCGCACCTCGACGGCCGCGCGCACGCCCTCGTCGCTGAACGTGGGCGGCAGCCGTACGTCGACGACGGCGATGTCGGGCCGGTGCTCGTCGACGGCGCCCAGGAACGCCTCGGCCGTGTCGACGGTCCCGATGACCTCGTGCCCCTCGGTGCGGAGCAGCAGCGCCAGCCCCTCGGCCAGCAGCACGTTGTCCTCGACGATCAGCACTCTCACCGGCACGGCAACTCCACGGTCAGCGTCGTCGGGCCGCCCGGAGGGCTGGCCAGGTCGGTGCGTCCGTCGAAGGCGGTCGCCCTTCGCCTGATCCCGGCGAGACCCGTGCCCCCGATCTCGTCCGCCGCGCCCCGGCCGTCGTCGATGATCACGATGCTCAGCCGCCCGTCCGCCTCGTCCAGGCGCACCGACGCGGACGACGCGCCGCTGTGCTTGGCCACGTTGGTCAACGCCTCGGCCACGACGAAGTAGGCCGCCGCCTCCACCGCCGCGGGCAGCCGGCCGACGCCGTCCGTCGCCGTCGTCACCGGTACGGGGCAGCCCGCGGCGAGAGCGGCCACCGCGCCGGAAAGGCCGCGGTCGGCGAGGATGGGGGGATACATGCCGCGGATGATGCCGCGCAGCTCGGTCATCGTCTCCTCGGTGCTCTGCCGGGCCTCCGACACCAGCTCGGCCGCCTTGTCCGGGTCGGTCGCCATCATCCGCTCGGCGATGCCGAGGCGCATCGCGATCGAGACCAGCCGGGCCTGCGCGCCGTCGTGCAGGTCCCGCTCGATGCGCCGCAGCTCGGCGCCGTGCGCGTCCAGCGCCGCCGCCCGCGTCTCGGTCAGCTCCGCGACCCGTTCCGCCAGCCGTACGCGCTCGGGGGTGGCGAGGATCAACCGGGACAGGTGCGCGTCGGCGGTCGCCAGCCAGGGGATCGCCCACAGCGCGACGGCGGTGAAGGCCGCGAAGTGGATGGGCACGACGGTGATCACTCGGAACCAGCTGTCGATGGCGATGCCGGTCACGTTGATGGTGTGTTCGGGCAGCGGCGCCCACCACCAGAACGGCAGCGACAGGTCGAACCCGAGACCGGCCCACAGGCCGAGCGCGAGAGCGGGCAGTGCCACGCCGGCGGGGAGGTGGAGAGCCAGCCATCCGGCGTCCCGCCAGGTCATCGGGTCGTTCAGGGTCAGCCGGGCCCGGTTCAGCACGCCGGAGCGCGGGCCGTACCGTGCGGTGACCGGCCGGTCGAGCTGGCGCGACGCGAGCCGCCTGGCGAGCCCGGCGACGCCGCGGTTCACCCTGGCCGCGTACGGGAGCAGGAGCAGGCCGACGAACGTCACGCTGAGGAGCAGCGCCGCGAGGAATTGCAGGAGCGCCAGCACGCACAGGGGGACGAGCAGCAGGCTGAGTATCAGGTGGCGGGTCGCCCGCACGGCCCGTCCCGCGCGCCGCCTGATGCCTCCCACGGGGGCAAGACTATTTGGTGAGTGGTGCGGTTGATACCGTTCATCCCGACGCACGGCGTAGCGAAGTCCGGTGAGATCCCGGCGCTGTCCCGCAACTGTGAAGCCCCGTCCCCGAGGGTGAGCCAGGTCGCCTGCACCGTGCGCCGACGCCATCGACCCTCGTGGAAAAGGGTGATCCGTCCATCGACACGGGTCTCTCCGATTCCCGGTGATTTCCCCCAGGAGGACTTCGTGTCGCGCCTACGCACGACCTTCACGGGCGCGTTGCTGGGTGTCGTCGCCCTGGCCGGATGCGGCCAGACCGACGGTACGTCCAGCGCCGCCCCTTCGGCGACCCCCACCGCCGCCGCGACCGCCGCGGGTTCCGCCTTCCCCGTCACGGTCCAGGCGGGCAACGGCGCGGTGACGATCGCCAAGCGCCCGGAGCGCATCGTGTCGCTCTCCCCGACGGCCACCGAGACCCTGTACGCCCTGGGCGCCGGAAGCCAGGTCGCCGCCGTCGACGACCAGTCCAACTACCCGGCCGACGCGCCGAAGACCACACTGTCCGGGTTCAAGCCCAACGTCGAGGCCATCGTGGGCGCCAAGCCCGACCTGGTCGTGCTGTCCAACGACATCGACGGCGTCGTGGCCGGGCTGACGAAGGTGGGCGTGCCCGTCATCGTGGAGCCCGCCGCCAACACGCTCGACGAGGCGTACGACGAGATCACCGACCTGGGCGCCGCCACCGGCAACGCCGAGAAGGCCGCCGAGATCATAACCGGCATGAAGCAGGAGCTCGACCGGCTGGCCGCCGCCGCGCCCAAGGACAAGAAGCTCACGTACTACCACGAGCTGGACACCACGCCCTACGCGGCGACCTCCACGACCTTCCTCGGCCAGATCTACGGCCTTTTCGGGCTCGTCAACATCGCGGACGAGGCGCCCGACGCGGCCGGCGGGTACCCCAAGCTCTCCTCGGAGTTCGTCGTCAAGGCGGACCCGGCGCTGATCTTCCTCGGGGACACCAAGTGCTGCGGCCAGAACAAGGACGCCCTGACCAAGCGCCCCGGCTGGTCCGGCCTGTCCGCGATCAAGAACGACCGCGTGATCGAGCTTGACGACGACATCGCCTCCCGCTGGGGCCCGCGCGTCGTCGATCTCGCCAAGACGGTCGGCGAGGCCGTCCAGAAGGCCGCGAGCTGAGCCGGGCCCATCTGAGCCGGGCCGACCCGAGCCGAAGCGGCTGGGCCTGCCTCGGCCGGACCGGACAGAGCGAAAGAGCTGACTGAACTGAGTACGTCATGACCGCCGACCAGTCGCGCGCCGATCTGCCGCGTGCGGACGTGGCACGCGCGGATCCGCCGCGCGCCGATCCGGCACGCACCGACTCGCCACGCGCGGATCGAACCCGGTCCGATCAGGCGGGGCCCGATCAGGACCGGACCGAATTTTCACGGGCCGAATTTTCACGGGCCGAATTTTCACGGGCCGAACTTTCACGGGCCGAACTTTCACGGGCCGGTCTGTCACGGGCCGGTCTGTCACGGGCCGGTCTGTCACGGGCCGGTCAGGCGTGGGCGGGCCGGCCGCGTACCGGGCGGATGCGGACGGTGACGCTGCTGGTCGCGGTGGTCCTCCTGCTCGCGAGCATGGCCGCAGGGCTGCTGGTCGGCGCGGCCGGGATCTCTCCGAAGGGGATCCTGCTCGCGCTGCTCGACCGGCTGCCGTTCGTCGACGTGGACTCGGGGCTCGCGCCCGTCGACCAGGGAGTGTTGTTCCAGCTCCGGCTGCCGAGGGTGCTGCTCGCGGCGATCGTCGGGGGGCTGCTGGCCATCGCGGGCGCGGGCTACCAGGGGGTGTTCCGCAATCCGCTGGCCGACCCCTACCTGCTCGGCGCCGCGGCGGGGGCCGGGCTCTGCGTGACCCTGGTCGTCGTCTTCCTCGGCGGGGAGGCGGGAGTGGCCACCGTCCCCGTCGCCGCGTTCGTGGGTGCGGTCGGCGGCGTGTCCCTCGCGTACGCCGTGGGGAACACCGCGGGCCGCGGCGGCGGAACCGCCACGCTGGTGCTCGCCGGCGTGGCGGTCACGTCGTTCCTGACCGCGATCCAGACCTTCGTGCAGCAGCTCAAGGTGGAGGAGCTCCAGCGGATCTACTCCTGGATCCTGGGCGACGTCGGCGGCGGCTGGGAGCAGGTGTGGATGATCGTTCCGTACGCCGTGGTCTCCACGATCGCGCTGCTGCTGCACGGGCGGCTGCTCGACGTGCTGTCGGTCGGCGACGACGAGGCCACCGGGCTGGGGCTGCGGGCCGGCCGGGTCCGGTTCGTCGTGCTGCTGGCCGCCTCCCTCGCCACCGCGTCCGCGGTCGCCGTGAGCGGGCTGATCCCCTTCGTCGGGATTGTGGTGCCCCATGTGGTGCGACGGCTGGCGGGCTGGTCCTACCGCGTGGTGCTGCCGCTGTCGTTCCTGGGCGGCGCGGCCTTCCTGGTGCTCGGCGACTTGGTCGCCCGTACGGTGCTCGCCCCGGCGGAGTTGCCCATCGGCGTCGTCACGGCTTTCGTGGGCGCGCCGTTCTTCGTCGCGGTCCTGCGCCTGACCAGGAAGGTGGGGACATGAGCGGCGGCCGGACGTACCCGCTGGGGGTCAGGGACCTCGGCGTCACGCTCGACGGGCGCGAGGTCGTCGTCGGCGCCGGGCTCTCGGCGGGCGGCGGCGAGTGGCTGGCAGTCGTCGGACCCAACGGAGCGGGCAAGTCCACCCTGCTCAAGGCGATGATGGGACTCCTGCCGCACGTCGGCGAGGTCGTCGTCGGCGACGTCCGGGTGCGGGATCTGAAACCCCGCGAGCGGGCCAGGCTCATCGCGTACGCGCCGCAGAGCCCGTCGCTGCCGCCCGACATGACCGTGTTCGACTACACCCTTCTCGGGCGGACGCCGTACATCCCCTATCTGGGGCGGGAGAGCGCACGGGACCGGGAGATCGCCGGGGCGGTGCTAGAGCGGCTGGACCTCGCCGGGTTCGCGGCCCGGCCCCTCGCCCACCTGTCGGGCGGCGAGCGGCAGCGCGTCGTCCTCGCCCGGGCGCTGACCCAGCAGGCTCCCGTGCTGCTGCTGGACGAGCCCACCACCGCCCTCGACCTGGGACATCAGCAGCAGGTGCTCGAACTGGTGGACCGGCTCCGCGTGGGTGACGGGCTCACCGTGGTGACGACGCTGCACGACCTGAGCCTGGCCGGGCAGTACGCCGACGCTCTGCTGCTGCTCGCGGGCGGCCGGGTGGTCGCCTCCGGACCGCCCGCGCAGGTGCTCACCGAGCCGCTGCTGGCCCGGCACTTCGGTGCCCGCGTACGCGTGGAGGCCGGAGCGGACGGGCGGCCTCTCGTGCACCTGCTCCGTCCCGATGATCGATAGGTTCCGGGCATGAGAATGACGCTGGGATACCGGGACGAGGACGGAGCGCGGCTCGCGTCGTTGCTGTGGGAGTTCGGCCCGGGCTGGCGGATGATCTCATCGGCGATGCTCGGCGGTGGCATCGGCCCCCGCGAGTGGGTGCTGAACGCCCAGGTCATCGGCGCGTACGCGCGGATGGACCCGCTGGACCACCTGGCCGAACTCGCGCCGGAGGGCGCCGGAGCGGGCGTCGGCATGCTCACCGCGGCGTCCGTGGACCGGTACGTCCAGGCGTCCGACGGGGGAGTGGAGGCGGTCGCCACGGTCGGGCTGCGCGTACCGACATGGGCGGCCTCCCCCGAGGGCAGGACCGACCCCGAGCTGCGTCCCGCGCTCGTCGACCCGGCCCCGCTCGACCCGGCCCAGCTTGATCCGGCCTCGCTCGACCCGGCCCAGCTTGATTCGGCCCAGCTTGATTCGGCCCCGCTCGACTCCGCGCCGTCGGGTTTCCCCGCGCCCGGGACCATCAACATCATCGTGGCGGTTCCGGTCCCGTTCACCGACGCGGCGCTGGTCAACGCGGTCATGACCGTGACAGAGGCCAAGACCCAGGCGTTGATCGAGGCCGGATTCCAGTGCACGGGCACCGCCTCCGACGCCGTCTGCGTCGCCGTACGGGACGGTGGCGTGGGTGGTGGACAGGGAGACGGCCCGGGCGACGGCACGGGGGAGCTCTTCGGCGGTCCGAGGTCTATTTGGGGCGCCCGGATCGCGCGGGCCGTCCATCAGGCCGTCCTCGCCGGAGCCCGGCACTGGACCGCCACCCACCTCGGTTAGCCGGGTCATATGAACTTAATTGCCTTTATGGAGGCCGTGTCCCTCTGAATAATGGAATTTCGTGATCCGCACCCTGGATACACGTACGCGAACCGGTCACCCCCTACGCCGCGCACCCCGGAGAGCTTCATGACCTCAGCGCTAGAGATCAATGGCCTGTCCAAGAGCTTCGGGGACAAGGTCGCGGTCGACAACGTCGACCTGACGGTTCCCCAAGGCTCCTTCTACGGCCTCGTCGGCCAGAACGGCGCGGGCAAGACCACCACGCTCGCCATGGCCGTCGGGCTGCTGCGCCCGGATGGCGGGAGCTCCCGGATCTTCGGTTCGGACGTCTGGGCCGACCCGACCCACGCCAAGTCGCTGGTCGGCGTGCTGCCCGACGGCCTGGCGATGCCGGAACGGCTGACCGGCCGCGAGGTGCTCACCTACCTCGGCCTGCTGCGCGGCCTGCCCAGGGAGGTCGTCGCCGAACGCGCCCACGAGCTGCTGTCCGTGCTGGAGCTCGACGAGGCGGAGAAGACCCTCGTGATCGAGTACTCCACGGGCATGCGCAAGAAGATCGGGCTGGCCATCGCCCTGCTGCACGCCCCGCGGCTGCTCGTGCTCGACGAGCCCTTCGAGGCCGTCGATCCCGTCTCGGCGGCCACGATCAAGACCATCCTGCGGGGCTTCGTGGCGGGCGGCGGGTCCATCGTGCTGTCCAGTCACGTCATGGCCCTGGTCGAGCAGCTCTGCGACCACGTCGCCGTGATCGACAAGGGGAGGGTGGCCGCGGCGGGCCCCTTGGACGAGGTCAGAGGCGCTCACTCCCTGGAGGACACCTTCGTCGAACTGGTCGGCGCGTCCGACGTCGGGACGAAGGAGCTGTCGTGGCTGTCGCGCTGACCATGGTGGCGATGAAGCTCGCCATCCTGCGCCACTCGATGACTGGCCAGAAGGGCGGCCTCATCGCGACCGGCGGCGGGCTCGGCCTGGCCCTGGTGGCCGCGACCATCGTCGCGGCGGTCGTGAACGCCGACCTGCTCGCCGCGGCGTACGCGATCTGGATGCTCGGGTGGATCTTCGGCCCGGTCTTCACCGGGGGCGGCGACGAGACGCTCCGCCCCGAGTACTTCACCCTCATCGGCCTCCCGCCGCGCCGCCTGGCGACCGGCCTGTTGGTGTCCGCCTTCGTCGGCGTCGCGCCCGCGATCAGCCTGCTCGCCCTGACCGGGCTCGTAGTCGTCGGCGTACGGCAGGGCCCGGCGGCGGCGCTGGTGGCCCTGCCCGCGATGGTCCTGCAACTGGCGATCTTCGTCTTGCTGTCCCGGGTCGCGGTGGCCGTCATGGGCATCGCCCTGCGCTCGCGCGTGGGCGCCATCAGCGCCGGTCTGATCAACGGTGTGATCGTGGCCGCCCTCGGCCAGTGCTGGGTCTTCATGGTGGCGTTGGGGGAGGCGGGCGGGCTGCCCGCCGGGGCGTCCACGGCGGTGCGCTACCTCCCGTCCGGCTGGGGGCTGACCGCGGTGGAGGCCGCGGGCGCCGGCGACTGGGGGCGCGCGGGCCTCGCGGTCGGCGCGATGGTGGTGCTCGTGGCGCTGCTGCTGACCGTCTGGGCGGCCCTGCTCACCCGGCGCGCGGGCGCGGTCAGGCCGTCCACGCGCGGGCGGCGGCCGATGACGGCCTCGACCGCTTCCGGCGCCGTGCTGGCCAAGGAGCTGCGCACCTGGTCGCGGGACCTGGTGCGGACCCACCAGCTGACCTTCGCCCTCGCCTACGGTGTCTTCTTCGCCGCCGCTCCGCTGCTCATCGGCTGGAACGGCATGCTGCCCTACGCGGGACCGATCTTCATCGTCATGGCCGCCGCGATGTCGGCCAACGTCTACGGCGTGGACGGCACCGCGTTGTGGCTCACGATGATGTGCCCGGACGGGGCCGACGTGCGGGGCAGGCAGCGGGCCTGGCTGCTGACGGTCGGCCCCCTGGCGGTGGCGCTGGGGCTCGCCTTCACCGCTGTGACCGGGGGCCCGTGGCCGCTGGTGCTGGCGCTCACTCCCGCTCTGCTCGGCGGCGGCGCCGGGGTCGTGGTCCTCATGTCGGTGTACGCGCTCGTTCCCGGCACCGACCCGCACCGGCGCGGCGGCAACCCGCTGCGCTTCAGCGAGGACGAGGGCGCGTTGACCGGCCAGGCCTACGCCGTACTGGCCCTGGTGGCGCTCACCGGGGCGCCGGCGGGAGTGGCGGTCGCGCTGTTCGGCTGGGTGGGTGTGGCCGTCGGCGTGGCGACCGGTGTGCTGTGCTTCTGGTCGTTCGGGTCGCTCGCCCAGCGACGGCTGCACACCCATGGGCCCGAGCTGCTGCACACCATGCGAACGGGCAAGCGGCCCCCCGCCGCGCCGGGCAGCGGACGGAGCCGGTGGAAGTTCGACGACCTCCCGCGTCGCGAGCGGATCATCTCCATCGTCTGCTGGTCGACCGGCGCGATCCCGCTCTTCCCCCAGGGCATCGTGGCCGGCGTGTTCAAGGTCAACGGGATCACCGAGCGGAGCTGGTTCCTCGCGCTCTACCTGCCCGAGGGGCTCCAGTGGCCGATGATCGGCTTCATGGTCCTGCTCGGCCTGAGCATCTACGGTCTGGGCCTGTGGATCCCCTTGCGCCATCGCGAGGCGGTGACGGGGGACAAGGTCAACGGCGCGAAGGCCACGGTTTGAAGGTCACGGTGTTGACCATGTGGTCGATCAGCATCGCCGACCCCAGCGCACTGCTCGTGTGCTGGGGTCCCCCACCGCGCGGCGACTCAGGCGGTCAATGTCCGATCGTGACCAAGGATCGCTAGGAGGCGGCCGTGGCGAGTATCCGCTCCAGGCTGGAGGGATCGGCGAAGATCTCCTCCATCTGCTTATTCTCGAGTTTCTTACCGTTGAGCTTCAGGGTGGGGGTGGACGTCACCTGCTGTTCTTTCGCGTACTGGGTCGCCTTCGCGATGTCGTCGGCCTTCTCCATGCCCGTCACGCATTTGTCGAACTCGGGACTGTAGAAGCCGAGATCCCGGGACCAGTTGAGGAGTTCCTTGTTCTCAAAGCCGTTCTTCCCCTCTTCCGGCTGATAGGCGTACAGCGTTTTGGCGTACGAGGCCCACTTGTCGGCCGGAGCGCAGAACGCCGCGTTCGCCCCGCGGCGGGACACCGAGGGAATCGGTTCGGGGAAATCCGGGGCCGTGAGGAGCTGGAACGGCCGGTAGACCACCCTCGCCTTACCGTCGGAGGCCGCCTTCTTCATCGCGTCACCCGCCCTCTCATCGAGCTTTCGGCAGGCCGGGCACTGGAAGTCCCCGAAAACCTCCAGGGTGGGGCCGGTGACGCCCTCCTTCGCCATGAGAATCGACCCGTCGGCCTGGCGGGTGGCGGTGACCGCGGGCCCGGTGTACGCGATCGCCTTCTGGCTGCTCTTACCGGCCTTGTCCTGGACGGCGACTACGGCGACCACCGCCACCGAGGCCGCGACAAGCCCGCCGATCACGCCCAGCAGTAGCTTGCGTTGCTTTTCGCGTGCCCGCTGCTTCCTGCGTTCCTCGGCGACCCGTTCTCTGGCGGATCGCTGCCGGGCGCTCTTACTCATTCGTTCTCCCTGCAAAATCGCAAGCCGTGGTTTCGGCCTGGCCGCGGTCAGGACTCCTGACCGATGCGGCGGTATTCATCGAGTACGACGAGGCCGAGCAACAGGACGGTGATCACGTGGATGGCCGTACACCAAAGACAGATCTTGCCCAGGACGATCAGCTCTGCGGCGACCAGGTAGACGACGAACAGCACTCCCACGATCGCGCCGCCGAGCCGCCCCCATCTGATGATCGGGTGATCTGAGCGCCATGCCCACGGAGTGACTAGCGCGCCGAAGCCGATGAAGTACGCCAGCCCCAGCAGCGGGAGCGGGATTCCGAACACCGTGGAGAATTCGCTCGACGTCACCGCGGCGCAGTCGACCGTCGCGTTTTCCGCGCAGACGAGTGATATTTCCTGACTGTAGTGGTCGATGGTGAGGTATATCGAAACCGCCAATCCCGCGGTGACCAGGATCGCCAGTGAGGCGATGAGCCATCCTGGACGATTGGGGACCGGTGCTCGTTTGGTTCGCGAGCCGGCATCGTGGATCACGGGCGGTCCTTTCGTGTGAACGGCCGCCGACCAGTTCTCCGCACATGGGGTCTGCGCTTGTCGCCGGCTCGTGTCCGTGGCCCGGAAAAACACAGGGTACCGCGCATGTGTGATGGGGAGGAAAACGGGTGATCCGGCTTCTGCTCGGCGCATCGCCCTCCGCTGCGGCGCTTCATCGTTAGCCCGCGAAGCAGCACATTCCGGAATCGCGCAGGTATCCCGCTCGCGTCCGCACTTCACCGACCGCGGCGGGAATTATTCGATGTGACGCAGGTTACATTCGTCCTCCGGGTCCACGGTGAATTCGACGTCCCCGCTTTCGGGGGTGACGGTGAACCCGCTGCCCTCGGCGGGGTCGGTGTCGTACTCCCGGACGAACTGCTGGAGGACGCCGCGGTCGTCGGACAGCGTGATGGAGACGTGTGTGCTGGACTCGATGCGAACGGCGCCGGGGGTGACTCGGTCGACGGAGCCGCTGGGGTGGGGGTGGGCGGCCGATCACGCGCTCACTTGCAGTCCGTTTGGCATCCGATTGAAGCGCCGCTCGGCCCGTTTCCCTCGTCGAAGCAGCGTATTAATGTGCCCGGTATGCCCCCGGTCGCGCTCCCCATGGTCCGCCATTTCCGATCACTTCCCCGGGTCGACGTCCTGATCGGCGGCGCGGTGATCGCTCTCGGCACGTTGGAGGCGCTGACGGTCGCGACGTCGTACGGCGCGACGCAGAACCCGCAGTTCTGGTGGGTGGCGCAGGCCGTCGTCACCGGCGTCCTGGTCGTCTACCGCCGCAGGTTCCCCGTCGCGGTCTTCATCCTGATGCTGCTCGCGCAGTACGCGTGGCACCGGCAGGGGAACGAGGGCTGTCCCGTCTGGCAGCTCGCCTCGCTGCTGATCGTCTTCCACACGCTCGGAGCGAACCTGCCGCTGAAACCGGGCGCGTCCTGGGCGGTCGCGGGCATCCTCATCTTCGACTCGGGCGCGGTGGACCACCGGTGGCTGGATCTCGCTGAGGTCATCTTCCTCACCGTCCTCTTCGGCTCGGCGTACCTGACCGGGCTGGCCCTGCGCGGCTACCAGGTGCGCGTGCAGCGGATGGCCGAGCGGGCGGCCCGCATGGAGCTGGAGCGCGAGCGCCGGGCCGCCGAGGCGGTCGCCGCCGAGCGCACCCGGATCGCCAGGGAGCTGCACGACGTCGTCGCCCACAGCGTGAGCATGATGGTCATGCGGGCCGGAGTCCTGCGCCGTTCCCTCGGAGGAGACAACGAGATCCTCTCCGGCATCGAGCAGAGCGGCAGGGAGGCCGTCGAGGAGCTGCGCATCATGCTCGGGGCGCTTCGGATGCCGCAGGACGAGGCGCTGCCCCAGCCGGGCCTGGACATGGTGGAGAACCTCATCTCCACGGTCGGCTCGTCCGGGCTCCGCGTCCACCTCGCCGTCGAGGGCGAGCCGGTACGGCTCCCGCCCGGCCTCGACCTGTCCGCCTACCGGATCGTCCAGGAGGCGCTGACCAACGCGGCGAAGTACGCGGGCGACGCCGATGTGCGGATCACGATCGGCTACTTCGACGACGTCGTGGAACTCCAGATCGTCGATAATGGCACGACCGGCCCGTCCGCGGCCGGGGCCGGGCTGTCCACCGGCAACGGGCTCATCGGCATGCGCGAGCGGGCCGAGCTGTTCGGCGGCTCGCTCGAGACGGGCCCGCTGCCCGGGGGCGGCTTCCGGGTCCACGCCAGGCTTCCCGTCTCCCAAGGGGTCTCCATGAGCGAGCGCGCGTGATGAGCGAGGGTTCCCCGATCCGCGTCGTCGTCGCGGACGACCAGGCCATGATCCGCGCGGGACTGCGCATGGTCGTCGAGAGCGAGCCCGGCATGGAGGTCGTGGCCGAGGCCGCCGACGGCGCGGAGGCGGTGGCCGTCGTCCGGCGGTACCAGCCGGACGTCGTCCTGATGGACATCTCGATGCCCCGGATGGACGGCCTGACCGCGGCCAGGCAGCTCCTCGACACCCCACGCCCCCCGAAGATCATCATGTTGACGACCTTCGACACCGACGAGAACCTGTACGCCGCGCTCCGCGCCGGGACGAGCGGGTTCCTGCTGAAGGTGTCGCCGCCGGAGCAGCTCGTCGAGGCCATCAGGGTCGTGGCCGGCGGCGACGGGCTGCTCGACCCGGCGGTGACCACCCGGGTGATCGCGTCCTTCGCCGGGCGGCACGAGCCGGTCCGCCCGCCGCGGCTGTCCGAGCTGACGCCGCGCGAGCTGGAGGTGCTGCGGATGCTCGCCCGCGGCCTCACCAACGCCGAGATCGCCGGGGAGCTCTTCGTCGGAGAGGCCACGGTCAAGACCCACGTCGCGCGCGTGCTCATGAAGCTGAACCTCCGCGACCGCGCTCAGGCGGTTGTCTTCGCATACGAGTCGGGCGTGGTGACTCCCGGAGCCGCGGCGGGATAGTACGCCGCCCACGCGTCGTCGCCCATCCGCAGCACCTTCAGGCCGAACGCGCCGAGGGCGACGACGGGCAGTCCCCAGAAGGCGATCGTGAGCGGGCCGTACGGCACGGGGAACGAGGCGAGGTAGCCGACGGCCACCGTGAGCGGCACCCACCAGTGGACGGCTTTGGCCCGCCACACGGCGGTCAGCAGCAGCGGCAGGGAGACGAGCCCCACCATTCCAGGGAGCACGAAGCCGAAGGTCAGGTGCGGCAGGTCCATCATCTCGTTCATGATGCGCTCCGCCTCCTCCGGCGGGTAGTGCTGCCCGAGCCACCACTCGGGCGGGTCGGTCATCAGCAGAGCCGAGGCGTTGATGTAGCCGAGAATGGCCATCACACCCGTGATGTGGCCGAACGCGACGACGCGGCGCCGTACGAAGTGCAGCAGGCCGAAGGCGGCGACGGCCATCAGCAGCCAGCTCCAGTGGTAGAGCACGGACTGGAGCTGGGCGAGGGCCGGGTTGTCGCCGTAGCTGACCGCCTCCCGGTCGTCGCCCCAGGTGCCGGGGTCGACGATCACGGCGACGAGCTGCAGCAACGGGGCGAGGATCAGCAGCGTGCCCGTGGCGACGCGCCTGAATCTGGTCGAGTTCTTGAGCATGGGACTTTCCTCACGGTGGTGCGTGCCGATCGTTTTCCGATCGCCGGGGACGTTAGGTCGCGAGCCTCCCTACGTACGTCCGCCGCCGGGGTGATTCGCCGTCCATCGCTCGGGGGACTTGTGGTCTTTGCCATGGTTATGTGTATATTTTTCGGCAGATAGGTCCTGATTCGGGAGATATTTCATGACGACGTTCCCCTCGATCCTGTTCGACGAGGCACACAGCGAGGCATGGACCATCCGCCGTGAGATCGCGGAGGCCATGAACCCGGCGCATCCCGACGACAACAGCTACGCCAGGGCCGCGGCGACGCTGCGGGAGCTGGGCCACGCGGTGACCGCGCACACCGAAGGGCCGATCACGCCGTCCCTGCTGAGCGCCCACGACGTCTTCGTCGTCGCGCACCCGTCGGCCGAGCTGTGGGAGCGGACCACCGGCCTCGGCAGCCCCGTCTTCCCCGTCGAGGAGTTGGACGCGATCGAGGCGTACGTCGCCGACGGCGGCGGGCTGATCGTGCTGGCCGAGTGCGAGCAGGAGAAGTACGGCAGCAACCTGGCCGACCTGCTGGCCCGCTTCGGCGTCGGCGTCGAGCACGTCACCGTCCAGGACCCGGCGAACTGCCACAACAAGGTCGCGACGTGGGTCCTCGGCGCTCCGCTGGCCGGCCCCGTGCCCGCCGTTCCCGCCGCTTCCGCCGAGAACGGCCCGGCGAAGGGCGGTGCCGGGGAGCCCGGGCAGGACCTGCTGGCGGGCGTCCGGCGGGCGTGCTTCTACCGCTCCGGCACGCTGGTCGCGCCGGCCGGCGCGACCGTGCTGTTCGAGACGTCGGGGACCGCGGACCCCGCCCGCCGCCCGCTCGCCCTCGCCGTACGGCACGGCAGGGGACGGGTGGTCGTGCTCGCCGACTCCGACCTCTTCGGCGACGACTCGATCGGCGACTTCGACCACGAGCGCCTCTGGGGGAACCTCGTCACCTGGGTGGCCCGCGACCCCGCCGAGGCGGCCCACGCGGAGAGCGGATCCGCACAGTCCGCCGACCAGCAGGGGGGGGACTACCCCGCGGTGTTCGCCGGGCTCAAGACGGCCGTCGAGGAGCTGCGCGGCCTCCAGGCCAAGGACGGCTCCGTGACCGGCGACCGCGACCGCGCCGTCGCGCTCGTCGGCGACATCGTGGACCACGTCGTACGGCTCGCGCCGCGCTTCCCGCACGACCGCGCGTACCTGGACGCGGTCGTCGCCGACTTCCGCAAGTGGGTGGCCGACGGGCTCGGCGTGCCCGACTTCCTCGACTCGCTCGACGCCTTCCACCCCGACGCCCAGCGCGTGGACGGCCTGGAGCACCTCGTCGTCTTCCCGATGTACACCCAGAACGGCAACCTGGACCGCAACATCGAGGCCGTCTGGATCCGCACCGTCTGGCCGGAGTGGCTGGCCGAGCTGGAGCGCGGCGGCTACGACAACCCGATGTTCGTCCCGATCGCGTTCGTGGACTTCACCTCGGGCTACGACACCAACTCGGCGGTGCTGTTCCCCGAGACCGTCGCCGTGCGGCGGACGCCGCCCGCGTTCACCTGGGGCGGCATCTTCTGCGACCGCGAGGCGGCCAGGTTCCGCGTGGTCAGCCGGGCCGCGGCCACCACGCTGAAACTCGCCCTCCCGCCGGACGCGGCCCGGCTGCTCGCCTCCCAGCAGCTCGCCCAGGACACGTTCGTGATGTGGGACCTGATCCACGACCGGACGCACAGCCACGGCGACCTGCCGTTCGACCCCTTCATGATCAAGCAGCGGATGCCGTACTGGCTGTACGCCCTGGAGGAGCTGCGCTGCGACCTGACCGCGTTCGGCGAGGCGGTGAAGCTGGAGGCGGCCGGCGTGCCGCAGGCCAAGTACGTCCAGTACGCGATCCTGTTCGACCGGCTGTTCCGCTTCCCGATCACCGGTGACCGGGTGCGCAACTACGACGGGCTCGGCGGCCAGCTGCTCTTCGCGTACCTGCACAGGAACGACATCGTGCGGTGGACCGACAACCGGCTCACGGTCGACTGGGACCGCGTCGCCGACGGCATCGCGGACCTGCGCGGCGAGGTCGAGAAGCTCTACCGCGACGGCATCGACCGGGCCAAGCTCGCCCACTGGCTCGCCGCGCACCAGCTCGTGGCCGAGTACGTCGAGCCGCACCCCGCCTCGGTGTGGCACAAGGGAGTGGACGCGCTGCCGGTCGAGGGGTTCCCGAAGGCCGTCGTGGACGCCGTCCTGCCGGACGAGTTCCCCCTGAGCATGTTCTACGAGGCCCTGCGCCGTAAGCTCACCGATGTCGTCGAGTCCACCCGGGGGATCAGGGCGTGAGCCGGTCCACCCCCCGAGCCGTCCGCAAGAGAGTGAGTGATCGATGAGCAGAGTGATCCTGGTCGCCGGCGCGGGTGGTCCCGCCGGGCAGGCCGTCGTCCGCCGGTTCGCCGAGCTCGGCGACACCGTGATCGGCGTCGACCGGACCGGCGCCGAAGGGTGCCTCCCGATCGACCTCCTGGACGAGAAGGCCGTACGCGATCTGGCGGCGCGGATCGGCGAGGAGCACGGGCGGGTCGACGGAATCGTCCACCTCGTCGGAGGGTGGCGCGGGTCGAAGACCTTCGCCGAGACCTCGCTCGACGACTGGAACCTGCTGCACGACCTGCTGATCCGGACGCTCCAGCACGTCTCGCTCGCGTTCGAGCCGCTGCTGCGCGCCAGCGACGACGGGCGGTTCGCGATCGTCTCGGCCAAGGCGGCGCAGGCGCCCACCCAGGGCAACGCGGCGTACGCGACGGCGAAGGCGGCGGCGGAGGCCTGGACCCTGGCGCTCGCCGACGCCCTGAAGGGAACGACGTCCGCGGCGACGATCCTCGTGGTGATGGCCCTGGTCAACGACGCCATGCGGGCGGCAAACCCGGACCGGCCATACAAGGGGTACACCGACGTCGCTACCCTGGCAAAGGCCGTTTCCGACCTGTGGGAGCGCCGCCCCGAGGAAGTCAACGGGCAGCGGATCGATCTCACCGCCGGCTGAGAAGCGGGCTTCGGAAATCGTGAGAGAACAGCGTGAGATGACGGGGGAGCTTTCGTGACCACGGATGCCGTTCGGCGGCACGATCCCGAGATCAAGACGTTCGCGAGCGACAACTACGCGGGCGTGCATCCCGAGATCCTGGAGGCCGTCGCCCTCGCGAACGGAGGTCACCAGATCTCCTACGGCGACGACGTCTACACGGAGGCGATACAGGAGATCTTCCGCGGGCACTTCGGTGAGCGGGCCGAGGCGTGGCCGGTCTTCAACGGCACGGCGGCCAACGTCATCTCGCTGCGCTCGATGTGCGCCCCCTGGGAGGCCGTGGTGTGCGCGGAGAGCGCGCACATCAACACCGACGAGGGCGGCGCGCCCGAGGTGACCGGCGGGCTCAAGCTGCTGACGGTGCCGACCCCGGACGGCAAGCTCACACCGGAGCTGATCGACCGGCAGGCGTGGGGCTTCGGCGACGTGCACCGGGCGCAGCCGCGGGTCGTCTCGATCTCCAACACCACCGAGCTGGGCACGCTCTACACGCCCGCCGAGATCAAGGCGATCTGCGATCATGCCCACGAGCTGGGCATGATCGTCCACCTGGACGGCTCCCGCATCACGAACGCGGCGGCCGCCCTGGACGTGCCGCTGCGCGCGCTCACCACCGACGCCGGGGTGGACGTGCTCTCGTTCGGCGGCACCAAGATCGGCCTGCTGCTGGGGGAGGCGGTGGTCGTCCTCAACCCCGCGGCCGTGAGCGGCCTGCCGTACCTCCGGAAGACGAGCATGCAGCTCGCCTCGAAGATGAGGTTCGTCTCGGTCCAGTTCGAGGCGCTCCTCGGCGGCGACCTGTGGCTGCGCAACGCCCGCCAGGCCAACGCGATGGCGGCCCGGCTGGCGAACGCGGTGCGGGACATCCCCGGTGTGGAGGTTCCGCGGCCGGTCGAGGCGAACGCGGTGTTCGCGATCCTGCCCACCGACGCGGCCGACCGGCTGCGCAAGCGCTTCCGGTTCTACAACTGGAACGAGCAGATCGGCGGCGGCAGGGTCGAGGTGCGCTGGATGTGCGCCTTCGACACCACGGAGGCCGACGTGGACGCCTTCGCGGCCACGCTCGCCGCCGAGATGCACGCCTAAACCGACCCACCTGGCACGGCCTGCTTGGCACGACCTGCTTGGCACGGCCTGCTTGGCACGGCCTGCCTGGCACGGCCTGCCTGGCACGACCGCAGGAGACCGGCCGCTCAGAGCTTGTGGCCGGTCTCCTTCTCGAAGGCCGTGAGCTGCTGTTCGAGGGCCTTCATCAGCTCGAAGACCTGGGCTGGGGGCAGCCGGACCCGGCTGACGATCCGCGTCGGCACGCTGACGTACGGCGTGCCCGACTGCGGATCGTCCGCGATGGCCGGCGGCCGGGTGATCACCGCGAAGTCCAGGATGAACCCGTCACGGGTATGCCAGACCGAGGCGAAGTTGGCGTACTGCCCCGCTTCGACCTCGGGCGAGATGCTCACCTCGAGGCGGCTTTCCGGCTCTTCAATCAATGTTCGCCTCTCCTCCGGACACTTCCCCTCATGTTGCCCTGGCGAGCGTGTTTACGCGCGTTATGACACGACTCGATTCCAAGGGGCCGTTTCGTCGGTGTACCGGGAGGTGATCCTGGGCGGCCGAGGTCGCGGCCCGGGTGCGGCTCAGCGCGGCCCAGGTACGGGGCCCGGGTGCGGGTCAGGGCGTGAGGATCGACGGAAGCGGCTCCGCGCCGCGCGCACGGAGGAAGTCCTTCATCAGCGTGATCTCGGCGGTCTGGCCGTCGACGATGTGCTGGGCCAGCTCGCGGACCTCGGGGCGGTTCGTCAGCCGCACCACCCCTCGCGCCATGTCCACGCCACCCTCGTGATGGCGGATCATGAGCTGGAGGAAGAGGATCTCCGCGTCCCGGCCCTTGGCGGCGCGCAGCCGATCCATCTCCTCGGGCGTGGCCATCCCGGGCATCGCGCCCTGTGCCATCCCCTGGGCCGCTCCCTGCGCCGTCGCCCCGCCGTGGCCGTGGCCCGACATCCACGCCATCGGCGGGCGGTCCGATGCCTGGTCGAGCCCCCACTGCTGGAGCCAGCCCATGAAGACTCCACGCTGGGTGGACTGCGTGGTGATGATGTCGTAGGCGAGGTTCCGGATGGGGCCGTCCGTGCTCGCGTCCCGAACGGCGAACGCCATCTCGACCGCCTGCGCGTGATGGGTGGCCATGTCCCTGGCGAATCCCGCCTCAGGCGAGGTGTCGCCCGGGGCCCTCGACCCGCCCACGACCAGCAGAAGCCCGGCCGCCACCACCACGAGGCCGATCAACGCGGGCAGGAAGGCGTTCCTGCGCGGCCGCGCCGCCACGTCGTCGTCGGCGGTGGCGGGGTAGGCGGGGTCGGCGGCCGGGGGAATGGTCTCGGTGCTCATCGCACCACAGGCTACTTAGGGCGGGGCTTCGCGTGGAAGGCGGCCGCGTCGGCCAACCGATTATTCTCCTACGCAATGCGGGGGCTTTGGTGACCAGTTGCTGGAGGACCGAATGAACAAGGACAAAGCGCAGGCACGGCGCGAGCACCTCGTCCGCATGCGTGCGGAGCAGAAACGCAAGGAGCGGCGCTCCGCGCTGTTCATGTGGGGGATCGGCGGCCTGGTCATCATCGTGCTCGTCGGCCTCGTCGGATTCTACGTCGTCAACGACCGCTCGCAGAAGTCGCTGTCCGGTGTGAAGTCCTTCGCCTACAAGGGATCCGAGCACACCTGGGACAAGGTCGCGTACAAGGAGGACCCGCCGGCCGGAGGCCCGCACAACTTCTACTGGCAGAACTGCGGCATCTACGACAAGCCGATCCACGATGAGCACGGCGTGCACTCGCTCGAACACGGCGCCGTGTGGATCACCTACCGTCCGGATCTGCCGCAGGCCGACCTGGACAAGCTGAAGTCTCTCGCGTCGAGCGACTTCATGCTCCTCAGCCCGTACGAGGGCCTGCCCGGGCCGGTCGTGGTGAGCTCGTGGAACCACCAGCTCGTCCTCAACGGGGCCGACGATCCCCGCCTCCCCGTGTACATCAAGAAGTACAAGCAGAACCCGACCTACACCCCCGAGTTCGGATCGGCCTGCGACCGGGGCATCGGCACCACCGCGGATCAGCCGCTGCCGCCGGCCGACCCCGCGGTGGACCCGCACGCCGAGGCCTCCGCCCAGCCGTCCGCCGAGCCCTCCACGGGCGCGACCACGGAACCGTCTGCGGCGCCGTCTGCGGCACCGTCCAAGGCGCCGAGCCCGGCCGCCTCCTGATCAGGCGAGCGTCTGCCCCAGGGACAACGCGTCAAGCGAGCGCCTGCTCCAGGGGCACCGCCTCCAGCCCGTGCGCCTCGGCCACGGGCTGGTTGATCAGGTGCCCCTCGTGCGCGTTGAGCCCCTTGGCCAGCGCGGCGTCCGCGAGCAGCGCCTCCCGCCAGCCGAGGTCCGCGATCGCCAGCGCGTATGGCACCGTCGCGTTGGTAAGGGCGAACGTCGAGGTGTGCGGCACCGCGCCCGGCATGTTGGTGACGCAGTAGAACACCGAGTCGTGCACCCGGAAGACGGGATTCGCGTGCGTGGTCGGCCGGGAGTCCTCGAAGCAGCCGCCCTGGTCGATCGAGACGTCGACCAGGACGGAACCGCTCTTCATCCTGGAGACCAGACCGTTGGTGACCAGCGTGGGCGCCTTGGCCCCCGGCATCAGCACCGCGCCGATCACCAGGTCCGCGTCCAGCACCGCCCGCTCGATCTCGTACGCGTTGGACGCCACGGTCTGGCAGTGCCCCTGGTAAATGATGTCCGCCTGGCGCAACCGGTCGATGTTCAGATCGAGCAGCAGGACCTCGGCCTGCATCCCCAGCGCGATCGCGGCGGCGTTCATGCCGGAGACGCCCGCGCCGATCACCACCACCTTCGCGGCGTACACACCGGAGACGCCGCCCATCAGTACCCCGCGTCCGCCGCCCTGCCGCATCAGGTGGTACGCGCCGACCTGAGGTGCGAGCCGTCCCGCGACCTCGGACATCGGGGCGAGCAGGGGCAGCGCTCCGGTCGCCGTCTGGACGGTCTCGTACGCGATGGCGGTGACGCCGGAGTTGAGCACGGCCCGGGTGCACGGCTCCGAGGCGGCCAGATGCAGGTAGGTGAACAGCACCTGTCCCTTGTGCATCCAGTGGTACTCCTGGGGGACCGGCTCCTTGACCTTGAGCACGAGTTCGGCGCGGGCCCAGACCTCCTCGCCAGAGTCCACGATCTCCGCGCCGGCCCCGGCGAAGTCGTCGTCGGTGATGGCCGACCCGGCCCCGGCTCCTCGTTCGACGAGCACTTCGTGTCCGTGCAGTACCAGCTCGTGGGCACCGGCCGGGGTGAGGGCGACGCGGTACTCGTGGCTCTTGATCTCGCGCGGAACTCCGACCTTCATGCCTTCACTGTCCGTTCCGGGGAAGGCGAGCGGCAGGTCACCATGCGCAACAAATTGCATGTCATTCGTCACAAATTGTGCTGCATGTGTGATTGCGGAAAATTGCTGATCATTCGATTACCTCGCCATGGCATAGCTCGATAGGCTCTGCGACGATGTCAGGGATCGAGGTCGGGATGCAGAACACGCCGGTTCCAGGTGACCAGGGACCCGATCGCAGGCCGGAGGGCCCCGAAGCCGCACCGGCGACACCGCCTGCGTCTGCGGGTGTGTCGACGGCGGTGTCGACAGCTGTGTCGGCGACGGGGGCCGTGGCCGCGGCGACAGCGCCGGATCCCGCGAGCCCGCCGGATCCCGCGAGCCCGCCGGGTTCCAGCGGCGCGCCGGACGCTGATACGGCCGCTCCAGGCGCTCCGGCCGCTCCTGGCACTCCTGGCGCTCCGGTCGGCCCCGCCGCCCCGCCCGGCCCACCGCAGGCCACACGCGGGACCACGATCGTCCTCGCCGTCGCACTGGCCCTCGTCGTCGTCATGACCGGCGTGCTCGGCGCGGTCGCCGTCCTGATGACCCGCAACCAGGACTCCCCTCCGCTGTCCCGCACGCCGCCGCGCACCCTGCGGACGTCGATCCACTTCGCGCCGGTCACCGGGGTACGCGCCGCGCCGTGCCCGGGAACCGAAGCGGTGCCCGACGACGCCGGGACCACCTGCTACCAGCTCGATCCGGGAGTCACGGTCACCACCGTCCAGAAGATCGAGCCGGTGACCGAGCAGGACGGCACGTACTCCGTCCGCGTGGTGCTCTCGGCTGCCACCCGCGAGCAGGTCGCCGAGCTGATCCGGGAGACGGTGAAACAGCAGCTCGCCATCGTCGTGGGGGACAAGGTGATCGCCGCGCCCCGCGTCGCCCAGGAGATCACCCAGGACAGCCTCAGCATCGCGGGCTTCACCAAGGCCGACGCCGACGCCCTCATCACCCGCCTTCTCGGCAGCGCCTCCGGAGACACGGGCACGACCGGCGGTGCCGGAGATCCCGGCGGAACCACAACCGGGACAACCGACGGAACCACGCCCGGCACCACGACCGGAGACCCGTCGGGCACCACCGGCAACACGATGGTGGACAACAACGGCAACACGATCGGCAATTCAACCGGCGACACAACCGGTACGACCGGCGGAACCACGCCCGGCACCACGACCGGAGACCCGTCGGGCACCACCGGGAACACGACCGGCACCACCGGGAACACGACCGGCGGCGGTGCGGGCACGACCGGCGGCGGCGCGACCGGGAGCACCACCGGGGCGACGCAGACCCGTGTCACCCAGGGCGGCGGATCGACCGAATCCGGCCGCTTCGCGACCTGCAAGGAGGCCAGGGACGCCGGCTACGGGCCGTACACCAAGGGCATCCACAAGGAGTACTACTGGTACGTCGACGCCGATCACGACGGTGTCGCCTGCGACTCCGGCGACCTCTGATCTGATCGGCACCCGGAATCCGGCACCCGGGCACCGGGCATCCGGCTCCGGAAGCCCGGCGCGCCGGGATCAGGCCGGGTGGCCGAAGGCGATGTCTTCGGGGCGGATCGGGACGCGGGGCAGCGCGAGCCCCGTCGCCGCGCGTACGGCGGCGGCCACCGCGGGCGTGGACGACAGCGTGGGCGGCTCCCCGGCCCCGCGCAGGCCGTACGGCGCGTTGGGGTCGGGGTTCTCCAGGATCGACAGCCGCATCGGCGGCATGTCGAGGATGGTCGGGATCAGATAGTCGGTGAAGGACGGGTTCACCACCCTTCCGTCGCGTACCTGGATCTCCTCCATCAGGGCGAGGCCCAGGCCCTGCGCCGTGCCGCCGTGGATCTGGCCCTCCAGGGCGAGCGGGTTCATGATCCGGCCGACGTCCTGGACGGCGGCGAGCTCGACGACCTTGACCAGCCCGAGCTCCACGTCCACGTCCACGACCGCCCGGTGCACGCACAACGCGAGCTGCGTGTGCGAGTCGCCCTGACCGGTGACCGGGTCCATGGGGAACGTCGGCCGATGGCGGTACTCCCGCGTCTCCTCGACGGGCCCGAACCGGTCGAGCAGTTCGTCGAGCGAGAGCCCGGGGTTGTTGGCGCGGAGCCTGTCCAGGTGTCCTCGCACGGCCTCGCAGGCGGTCTTGACCGCGCCGCCGGTGACGTAGGACTGGCGGGACGCGGACGACGAACCGGCGGAACCGACCGAGGTGTCCGCCGGGGCCACGGTGACCCGGTCGATGCCGAGCTCGGTGCGGGCGATCTGCGCCTGGATCGCGACCAGGCCCTGCCCGACCTCGGCCGCCGCCGTGTGCACGAGCACATGCGGTTCGCCGCCGAGAAGCTCCACCCGGACCCGGGCCGTCGAGTAGTCGTCGAAGCCCTCCGAGAAACAGATGTTCTTGATGCCGACGCCGTACCCGATGCCGCGCCGCACGCCCTCACCGTGGGTGCTCTGGGCCACGCCGCCGGGCAGCAACCGCAGATCGGCCGCCATCGTCGCCGGTCCGGGGAACGATCCGGTCGGCGGTTCGGGACCCGGTTCGGGACCCGGTTCGGGACCCGGTTCGGGACCCGGTTCGGGACCCGGTTCGGGAAGCCCGGTGAGCCCGGGGAGGAGCCCGGGGAGCGGTGCGGGAAGGGGCATCGCCTCCAGCTCGCGGAGCATCGCGGCGAGCGGGGCCGGGGTGTCGATGAGCTGACCGGTGGCCAGCCGGGACCCCTGCGCGACGGCGTTGCGCACCCGGATCTCGATCGGGGAGAGGCCGCAGGCCTCCGCGAGCCGGTCCATCTGCGACTCGTACGCGTAGCAGGCCTGGACCGCGCCGAACCCCCGCATGGCGCCGCACGGCGGGTTGTTGGTGTAGGTGCCGTACGCGTCGATCCGCACGTTCGCCACCTCGTACGGCCCGACGCCGAGCGAGGCGGCATTGCCGACCACGGCGGGTGAGGAGGAACAGTAGGCGCCGCCGTCGAGCAGGATCTCGGCCGTGACGTAGACGAGCCGTCCGTCGGCGGTCGCTCCGTGCTCGTAGCGCATCCACGCGGGATGCCGGTGGACGTGCCCGAAGAACGACTCCTCACGGCCGTAGACCATCTTCACGGGCCGGCCGGTGCGCAGCGCCAGCATCGAGGCGTGGATCTGCATCGACAGATCCTCGCGGGCGCCGAACGCGCCGCCGACGCCGGCCAGTGCGAGCCGTACCTTGTCCTTCGGCAGCCCGAGGCACGGCGCGACCTGGTCCTGGTCCACGTGCAGCCACTGGGTGGCGATGTAGAGGTCCACGCCGTCGTCGTCCGCCGGTACGGCGAGGCCGGCTTCGGGGCCCAGGAACGCCTGGTCCTGCATCCCGACCTCGTACTCACCCGTGACGACCACCACGGCGCGGGCACCGTCGCTCGTGCGGGCCTCCGGTCCGGCCGACCCGACCCGGACGGGCTGGTGGCGTACGACGTTGCCCCCGGGATGCACCCGGGGGCAGGACGGGTCGAAGGCCGCCCGGCGGGGATCCACGACGGCCTCGCGGATCTCGTACTCGACGACCACGGCAGCGGCCGCCCGGCGAGCCGTCTCGGGGTGGTCGGCCGCCACGACGGCCACCGGCTCGCCCTGGTAGCGCACCTGGTCCACCGCGAGCACCGGCTGGTCCCTGCGCTCCAGCCCGTAGAACTTCTCGCCGGGCACGTCCTCATGGGTCAGCACCGCGAACACGCCCGGCATGGCGAGGGCGGGGCCGACGTCGATCGACCGGATCCACGCCGACGGGTGCGGGCTGCGCAGCGTCGCGCCCCAGAGCATGCCGTCGAGCCACAGATCGGAGGCGTAGGCGAACTCGCCGGTCACCTTGAGCGTGCCGTCGGGGCGCGGGGCGCTCGCGCCTACGCCCATGCTGGGTCGGGTCTCGGTCTTCAACGGTCGCTCCCACCTTCCGGCCCGGCCATCCAGTACGGGCAGTACATCAGCCCAGGTCACGCGGGCCAATTGCCGTCGCGATGAAACGCCGTGGCCGCGGGGGATGCTGATTGTAGATTTCTCCAAATACCCTGATTCGCATGCTTTTGCGGGATCTGCTGGCCGCTGAGGAGCTCCGGCTCGCCCTCCTGACCGGTGCCGGGGGCGTGGACCGTGAGATCGGCGGCGTGCTGGTCACCGATCTGCCCGATCCCGGCCGGTACGTCTCCGAGGGCGATCTCGTGCTCACCGGCTTGATGTGGCGCCGGGACCCCGCCGACTCCCGGGCGTTCGCCGACGCGCTGGTCGCGTCCGGGGTGGTCGCGCTCGGCGCCGGGGACGCCCGTCTCGGCCTGGTGCCCGACGACCTGGTGGAGGCCTGCCGGGAGCGCGGCCTGCCCCTGTTCGAGGTGCCCGTCGAGGTCTCGTTCGGAGCGATCGCCGATCTCGTGAGCCGGCGGCTGTCCGGAGCGCGGGCGGGGGACCTGCGCAGCGTGCTCGGCCGCCACCGCAGGATCGTCGCCGCCGTGGCCGAGGGCGCGGGTCTCGGCCGGCTCTTCGCGCTCATGGCGAGTGAGCTGGGGGTCACCGGCGCGGTGCTGTCCGCCGCCGGTTCCGTCATCGCGGGCGACCTTCCGGAGAAGCAGGCCGTACGGCTGGCGGGCGAATACCTGCGCGCCACCCGGCTTCCCCACGTCGTCCGGGCGGGCGAAGCAGGCGACGCCGAGCAGTTCACGATCTTCGCGGTGGACCGCGCGCACCGGGCGGCGGGCTGGGTGCTCGCCTGCCGGGGCGAGCTCGACGTCGAGATCGGGTACGAGCTCGCCTCGTGCGTCGCCATGGAGCGTGCCCGCATGGAGGAGGGGCGCCGGGTCGAGCGCCGGCTCGCCGAGGAGCTCATCGGCCTGGCCTCATCGGGCCGCGCGGACCTCGCCGAGCTCTCCGCCAGGCTCATGACCTGCGGGATCGATGCGGCTGAGCCGTACGCGGTGGTCGCGGCCACCGTGACGCGGCAGGGGGCGGCGGACGCGCCCGACCCGGCGACGCTGGGCGGCCAGGCCGTGGAGGAGCTGCTCGACCGGCGCGCGGTGGCCGCCGCCGGAGCGGACGGAGCGGTGGCGCTGGTACCGCTGCGGGATCACGGGACGGCGGCCGAGCTGGCGGCGGACCTCCGGGAACGGGTCGCGGTGATCGCGTCAGGGCTCCCGCGTGCTCGCGTGTCCGTGGGAGTGAGCGCCGGACTGGCCGGGGCCTCGGCGATCCGCGGCGGCACCGAGGAGGCGGGGTACGCCCGGCGGATGGCGGAGATGCGCGGCGGCGGCGTCGTCACCAGCGACGAGATCTATACGCACGGGTTGCTGCTCGCCACGGTGCCGGACGGGGTGCGCCGGTCGTTCGCGAGCCGGTTGCTCGACCCGCTCTTCGAATACGACCGGCGCCACCAGGCGGAGCTGGTGCTGACCCTCGCCACCTTCCTCGACTGCGCGGGCTCGTGGAACGGGTGCGCGGAACGGCTGCACGTCCACGTCAACACCGTGCGTTATCGGATCCGCCGCATCGAGGAGTTGACCGGTAAGGACCTCTCCTCGATGACGGACCGGGTGGATCTGTTCCTCGCGTTGAGGGCGGGATGATCTCGGGAGACGAACGGATGTGCGGACTGAATCAGATAACGACTCAGCAGCACCAGTCACTGATCGTGTAGTTGGGGGAAGACGTCGCGGCGTTGGCGGCCGTAGCATTTGCCGCGACAACCACACCGGTTGAGAAGAGAACGGCCAGGACAGAGACGATGAGTCGGCGGCGCATGATCAGCTCCTGTCGTAAAATCGTCTGATTTACACCATTCTTGCAGGGGGAGCCCGTGACGAGTCAAGATCTAGTCGGCCAGCGCATCAAGATGATCCGTCGCCAACGCGGTCTTTCCCAAGCTCAACTGGCACATCCGGAGCTTTCGGACAGTTATGTTTCCTTGATCGAGAGCGGTAAGCGAACGCCTACTCCGGCCGTTTTGGAACTGCTGTCCCAGAAGCTGGATTGCTCGCTCACTTATCTGATCAATGGCGTGACCGCCGAACAGATGGAGGAGCTGGAGCTCGGCCTGCGGTTCGCACGGCTCGCCCTGGACAACGGCGAGGTCGAGGAGGCCAGGCGTCGCTTCGGCGAGCTGCTGGACGACAAGAGCATGGTCGGCCTCTCCCAGCTGCGCCAGGACGCCGAGTTCGGCTATGCGCTCGCCGCCGAGGCGTGCGGCCACCTCGGCGAGGCCATCGCGATCCTGAACCGCCTGCTCGACGCCGAGGCCGGGGCGATGCCCGAGGACCGCCGGGTCGCGATCGCCGTCGCTCTCTGCCGGTGTTACCGCGAGAAGGGCGATCTCGGGCCGGCCGTCCAGGTGGGCGAGACGATGCTCAAGGACATGAACCGCGCCACCTGGACCGACGACCTGATCGAGCTCGCCGCGACCCTGCTCGCCGCGTACGGCGTGCGCGGCGACCTGCTGCGCGCCACCCAGTTCGCCAACGAGCTGCTCGCCGCCGCCGACCTGCTCGGCACACCCCGCGCGACGGTCGCCGCCAACTGGAACGCCGCCAGGATCGCCGAGCTCACCGGACGCGGTGACGAGTCACTCGCGCTGGCCGAGCGCGCCCTCGCCGTGCAGAGCGAGAACGGCGACTCCCGCAACCTCGCCCGGCTCCGCCTGGCGTACGCGATCCTGCTGCTCCGGGTCCGCCCGGACGACCTGGAGACCGCCCGCGACCTGCTGGCGCGGACCCACCGGGAGCTCGGCGAGTCCGCGGCGAGCAAGGCGGACATCGCCCGCTGCTCCGTGTTCCTGGCCCGCACCGAGCTGGCGCTGCACCGCCCTGAGGAGGCCGCCGAGCACGCCCGGGCCGCGAAGGACCTGACGGAGGGGTCCCTCGGAGAGCTGCGGGCCGAGGCTCACCTCGTGCTCGGCCAGGCGTACGAGCAGCTCGGCAGGCGCGAGGAGGCGGCGGTCGAGCTCGCCGCGGCCGGCGAGTGGCTGGAGCGGTCGCCCAAGATCAGGATGGCCGCACAGGGGTGGCTGGAGGCCGCCGAGGCGTTCCAGCGCATCGAGGACCACGCCGCCGGCGCCCTCGCCTACCGGCGCGCGCTCGCCTGCGTCGGCCTTTGACGCGCTCCCCAACCTGAAGGCTGGGGACGGCAGATGACCGGCGCCCGATCCACGGCCTCCGGGGCGTCCACCCGGAGGCCGGATCGTGGAGCCGCCGGGTCCGCCGGGACCCCGGAGACACCCGAGACATGCGTTACGCAAGTGTCCCGTCTCCGTGGGTGACGCGGGGTAGGGACCGGACCCACGCGTCGGTAGCCTTGTTGCTGCCATGAGAAAATCCCCGCTTACCGCCATGATCGCGTTCGTCGCGGCTCTCCTGCTCGGTACGGCTCTCGCCACGCCCGCGCTGGCTCACACCTCGCTCAGGAGCAGCGACCCCAAGGCGAACGCCCGGGTCGACGGACTCACGAAGGTGAGCCTGGTCTTCTCCGAGTCGGTCCGCTTCCCTGTCGTGCTGGTACGCGGCCCCGACGGCAAGCGATACGAGTCCGGCGACCCCGCCGTCGACGGGCCCAAGGTGACCCAGGCCGTCGCCGACTCGCTGCCCGCCGGGAAGTACAGCGTCGCCTGGCGGGTGGTCTCCACCGACGGCCATCCCATCGAGGGGGAGATCCCGTTCACGGTGACCGGCTCCGCGGCGGCGTCCGCCACCCCGGACGCCTCTGTGACGCCCACCACGTCGCCCACTGAGTCGCCCACCGAGTCGCCCGCCACTCCCGGCGTCGAACCCACCGTCACGGGGACCGCCGAGGCGACCCCCGAGCCGACGTTCACGCGGGTCGGGGACGAGTCCGCGGACGATCAGGCGCAGGACGACGGCGGCCGGGTACCCGCCTGGGTGTGGATCGCGGTCTTCGGCGTGGCCGGCATCGGCATCGGGATGGCCATCAGCATGCGGAAGAAGCCATGAGCCGCGCCGCGCGTCTGGCGGTCGCCGCGATCTGCGCGGCGGCCGTCGCACTGGTGATCGGGATGGTGGCCGGAGGCGCGGCCACCCCGCGGATCATCCCCGGGCTCCCCGACGAGGGCACGTTCACTCGGTGGATGCTCCCGCTGTCCAAGCTCGCCATGGACGGCGCCGGCCTCGTCACCGTCGGCCTGCTGGTGATGAGCGCCGCGTTCCTGCCCAGCGACAAGGGACTGCTCGGCAAGCCCGCCCAGGAGTACGTCAAGGCCGCCTCGTGGTCGGCGTGCGTCTGGGCGGTCGCGGGGGCGTCGACCCTCGTCTTCAGCCTGTCGGAGACGCTCGGCATGCCGGTCGGAGACGTCCTCGGCGGCAACGAGCTGACCAGCTACGCCAGCCAGGTCCCGCAGGGCATCGCGTTCACCCTGGTCGTGCTCTTCGCGGTCGCCATCGCGCTGTTCGCGCGGGGCGCGATCACCGTCGGCTCGGCGGCCGGGCTGCTGCTGTTCGCGATGGCCACGCTGCTGCCGCCGGCGCTGACCGGGCACTCCTCCTCGTCGCCCAACCACGGGCTCGCGACCACCTCGGTGGCCTTCCACGTGCTCTTCCTGGCGCTGTGGGTGGGCGGCCTCGGCGTGCTGTGCCTGCACGCCTACCGCGACGGCGCCCGGCTCGACGTCGCCGCCGCGCGGTTCTCCCGGATGGCGCTGTGGTGCTTCATCGGGGTCGGCCTCTCCGGCCTGGCGAGCGTCTTCGCCCGCCTGGCCTCCGTCGAGGAGCTGTTCACCACCTCGTACGGCCTGCTGCTGGTGGCCAAGACGGTGGCGTTCGCCGCTCTCGGCGTGATCGGCTGGCGGCACCGCGGCCGCACCGTGCCGTCGCTGGCCGCCGGCAAGTCGGGGGCGTTCCTGCGGCTGGCGCTCGGCGAGGTCCTGCTCATGGCCGCGACGGTCGGTCTCGCCGTCGCGCTCGCGCGCACCGCGCCGCCGGTGATCAAGGGGCCGATCGACCGCGCCTACGAACTGCTCGGCTACCTCGTGCCGCCGCCGGTCTCGCTGGAAAACCTGCTGACCCTGTGGTGGTTCGACCTGTTCTTCGCCGTGCTCGCCGCCGTGCTCGCCGGCCTCTACGCGGCCGGTGTCGTACGGCTGGCCCGCCGGGGCGACAAGTGGTCGGTCGGCCGCACCGCGTCCTGGTTCATCGGCGTCCTCATCCTGGTCCTGGTCACCCAGAGCGGGATCGCGAAGTACTCACCGGTGCTGTTCAGCGTCCACATGGCCCAGCACATGGTGCTCAACATGCTGGTGCCGATCCTGCTGGTGCTCGGCGCACCTGTGACGCTCGCGCTGCGCGCGCTCAAGCCCGCCGTACGGCGCGGCGACCGCGGTCCGCGCGAGTGGGTCACCGTGATCCTGCACAGCCGGTACGTCAAGTTCGTCGCCCACCCGGCCATCGCGACGGCGATCTTCGTCGTGTCGACGTACGCGCTGTACTTCACCTCGCTGTTCGCCTCGGCGATGCAGGAGCACATCGGGCACATCGCGATGACCGTGCACTTCCTGGTCAGCGGCTGCCTGTTCTTCTGGGTGATCATCGGGGTGGACCCCGGTCCGCACCGGCTGCCCCACGTCGGGCGGCTGCTGCTGCTGTTCGTCACCATGCCGTTCCACGCGTTCTTCGGGATCGCGCTGATGAGCATGGGCAGCGTCCTCGCCCCCGAGTGGTACGGCCAGCTCGGCCGCACCTGGGGCGCGTCATTGGTGGCCGACCAGCAGACCGGCGGGGCGATCGCCTGGGGCTTCGGTGAGATCCCGACCCTGATCGTGCTCATCGCGCTGGCGATCCAGTGGTGGCGGGCCGACGACCGGGTGGCCCGCCGCGCCGACCGCCGGGCCGAGGCGCGCGCGGCGAAGGTGGGCGGCACCGGCGACGTCGAGATGGACGCCTACAACGAGTACCTCGCCAAGCTGCACAAGCGCGACACCGCCCAGTGAGCTCCTCACCGGCCGGTCGTCCGCGCCGGCCCGGCGAGTCGCCTCTCGAGTTGTGCGGTGACACGTCCTGTGAGGCCGCCCGCGCGTAGGCTGGACGCGCGTGACCTGCTCGAAGAACGGGCATAACCACGGGTGAGACGCCCGGTGAATCCGGGCGGAGTCATGTGCTCGGTAAGCCTGTCCAGAGCTCGTGCCGCTGGCGTCCGCGTCGCCTGTCCGTCGAGGAAGGCGGCGCGGCGATTGAGGAGGGACGGGTTGGCGGAAGAACTGCGGATCCGGTCGAACGGCGATCTGGTGTCGGCTCTGGAGGACTACCTCGCGGAGTGGTCCGAGCGCTCGGGCATCGCCGTCGAGATCTGGGCGCTACCGGGCAAGGCCGTGCCGCGGCGTGTCGCCCAGGCGGTGTACGCCACCGTCATCGAGGCCCTGGAGAACGTCGAGCGGCACAGCCACGCCGGGCAGGTCTCCGTCGCCGTCACCACCGGCAAGGCGGGCCTGCGGATGACCGTGAGCGACGACGGCGCCGGGTTCGCCGTGGACGAGGCGGCACCGAACACGGCGCGGGGCCTGACCGCCATGCGCGCGCACTTCGCCGAGGCCGGCGGCACATTGACGATCAACAGCGTCCCCGGTGGCGGGACGACCGTCACCGGGGTGATCCGCTCCAGCTGACCGGGCTCAAGGGCCTGGCTCAATGACCGGGCTCAAGGGGTCCGGCACAAAGGACCTGGCTCTATGACCCGGTCTGGGGGACCCGGGCGAGGGTTCGGCTCAGGGAAGCGTGAGGATCTCGCGGCCCGAGTCGGTGACCAGGATGGTGTGCTCGAACTGGGCGGTCCGCTTGCGGTCCTTGGTCACGGCGGTCCAGTTGTCCGGCCAGATGTCGTAGTCGATGGTCCCCAGCGTGAGCATCGGCTCGATCGTGAACGTCATGCCGGGCACGAGGGTGACCGCGAGCGATGGGTCGTCGTAATGGGGGACGATCAGCCCCGAGTGGAACGACGTGCTGATGCCGTGGCCGGTGAAGTCGCGGACGACGCCGTAGCCGAAACGTTTCGCGTAGGCCTCGATCACGCGGCCGACCACGTTGAGCTGGCGTCCGGGCGCGACCGCCTTGATCGCGCGCATGGTCGCCTCGCGGGTGCGCTCGACCAGCAGCCGGGACTCCTCGTCCACGTCGCCGACGAGGAAGGTGGCGTCGGTGTCCCCGTGCACGCCCCCGATGTACGCGGTGATGTCGACGTTGACGATGTCGCCGTCGTTCAGCACGGTGTCGTCGGGGATGCCGTGGCAGATCACCTCGTTGATCGAGGTGCACAGCGACTTGGGATAGCCGCGGTAGCCCAGGGTCGAGGGGTAGGCGTTGTGGTCGAGAAGGAACTCGTGCCCGATCCGGTCGAGCTCGTCGGTGGTGACGCCGGGGGCGACGTGCTTGCCGACCTCCTCCAGGGCCTGGGCGGCGATCCGGCCCGCGACCCGCATCTTCTCGATCGTCTCCGGAGTCTGGATGTCGGTGGTGCCCTTCTTCGGGGCGGCCTTCCCCACGTACTCCGGGCGTTCGATGTGGGCGGGGACCTTACGCATGGGCGACACTCGCCCTGGCCGGAGGAGTGTTGTCATGCCGCCAAGTCTAGATGCGGTCCCGAGGGGGAGGATTAATCCCGTGAGCGATCAATGGTGGTTCTGCCTGAAGCACATGCGCGTCGAGCCGGAAAAGGGCTGCCCCAACAAGGACCGAATGGGTCCGTACGCCTCGGAGGTGGAGGCGTCGAGGGCCCTGGAGACGGCCTCCGAGCGGAACGAGGTGTGGCAGACGCAGGATGAGGAATGGGACGACTGACGCTTTGACCTGAAATTGGGGGACATTCCCGCAAGTGGCCTGCGAAGCTGGCCTGGTGCGGGAGGTGGTACATGGAGCTCAGTGAGCCCGGTGCCCTGAGCGGCGTGGACGAACGCGCGCGCCGCCTGTCGGGCGCGGAGCGCCGCGTGGCGGCGCTGCTGGCCGCCGAAGGACACACGGTCGTCGCCGTGGCCCCCACGGACGAGCGGCGAACCGGTCACCGGCCCCGGGCCAGCCGCGCCGACGCCCTCGTCGACGGGCGGCCCACCGACTTCGTCGTACTCGCCGAAGGGGACACCAGCGTGGCGGTGACGATGGCGCTCAGCCGCGCCGCCCGCCACGCCGACCGCGCCGTGATCGACGCGCGCGGCACCGGGCTCGGCCGGGCCGCCGCCGAGGACGGTGTCCGTTGGTTCACCGCCGTACCGCACAGCCACGTGCTGCGCGGCTGGCGGGTCATCGGTGACGGCTACGACCTCACCTTCGACACCGACCACGACCACGACACGACCCGGCCGTAACGACCCGCTCGCACCGCGTCAGTCCCTGTGTCAGTCCCTGTGCCAGTCCCTGTGTCAGGCCGTGTATCTGGCCGTGGGGAATGGAGCCGGGGACCGGGCGGAGCGGGTGTCAGTCGGGGACGTGCGGCCCGCTGACCCGGTCCATCAGGCGGGCGAGGCGCTCCCGCAGGCCGATTCGCCGGATGTCGCCCGCCGCGCTGCTCACCAGATGCTGGGCGCCGTCGAAACTGAGCGGGCCGTCCAGACGCGGTACGGCGAGCGAGTCATGAGCCAGCGACTCCAGGTTCGGATCGCCGCCGTCGAGGGCGAGGATCGTGGCGCCGGTCCGGCGCGCGTCGTCCACGTGCTCCAGCAGCGGAACGGGTGCCTCTTCCTCCGAGACCACGAAGAGCGTCTCACCGTGACGCGCCTCGCGCAGCCGGTCCAGGCCGACACTCAGGTGAGCGGGCGCGTTCGCCGGAGGTGACCAGCGCAGCAGCGTCGGGGAGAGCTGCGAGAGGCCGGACAGCCGCGCCTCGTCGGCCAGATGGGCGGTCAGATGCCATGGCTCGTCGTCGGGCGTTCCCACGAGGAGCAGGCCTCCGGGGGACCGGGTCGTGCGCAGGGCCAGCCCCAGCTCCCGGGTGCGCTCCAGCCAGCCGGTCGAGGCGAGTACCTCGCGGAGGAGGCTCACCGAGTCAGCATCCATGGGGCCCATGGTGCCTGACAGGACCGGGCGCGGTCCCGTGAATCACGTTCTCGACGTCGAGTTCTGCGGCGAACCTCAAATGGTCGCCGTGGCACGACTCGATGAACACATGACATGCACGTCCATGCACGGGACATGCACGGGACATGCATGGAACATCGTGCGAACGGTGCGGGCTGTGCGAGGTGCTCGCGTAGCTCGCACCGGTCCTGCCGCGCCGCCCCTGCGAGCGGTGGGCCGGAAGCGCCCTGGCATGATGCGGCCTATGGCTGATCTGAATGACTCCCCGGACGTTTCCGGCCTCTCCATCGGGATCCTCGGAGGAACCGGGGACCAGGGCAAGGGCCTGGCCCGCAGGTTCGCCCTGGCGGGGCACACCGTACTGATCGGTTCCCGCAGTGCCGAGCGTGCTCGGGAGGCCGCCGAGAGCATCGGCGTACGCGGCGCCGAGAACGCCGTCGTCGCCGCCGAGGCGGACATCGTGATCGTGGCCGTGCCGTGGGACGGGCACAAGGCCACCCTGGAGTCGCTGCGCGGCGAGCTCGCCGGGAAGATCGTCATCGACTGTGTGAACCCGCTCGGCTTCGACAAGCAGGGCCCGTACGCGCTGCCGGTCGAGGAGGGCAGCGCGGCCCAGCAGGCGGCGGCCGTCCTGACGGAGAGCCGCGTCGTCGCGGCGTTCCACCATGTGTCCGCGGTCATCCTGCTCGACCCGGAGGTGGACGAGGTCGGCCTGGACGTCCTCGTGCTCGGTGACGACAGGGAGGCGACGGACATCGTGCAGGCGCTCGCGTCGCGTATCGCGGGCGTGCGGGGCGTCTACGGCGGCCGGCTGCGCAACGCGGGCCAGGTGGAGGCGCTGACGGCCAACCTGATCGCGATCAACCGCCGGTACAAGGCCCACGCCGGGTTCCGCGTCACCGACGTCTGAGACGTCCGCCGGGCGTGGAGCGGCGTTCACACGCCCGGCGTCGGCGGGGGCGTCCCTGACGTCAGCCGTCCGCGGACTTGACCAGCCAGGAGGCGACCGCCTCGGGCTCGACGAGCTGGTGCAGATGCCCGCCGGGGATGCGTTCGACCGGCCAGCCGCGCTCGCCCGCCTCCTTCGCCATCGCCGCGTACGGCGAGTCGAACCAGAGATACGCGGCGCGGACGTGGTCCAGGCGCGAGGGGACCGGGATGTTGGCCAGGTAGTAGTCGAGCGGCAGGCGGGCCTGCTCGGCCACGACCGTGCGCCGGGTCTCCTCGTCGGGGATGAGCGTCGCGACGACCTCCTCCGGCCACCAGTCGGTCCACCGGGGCAGGACGCCCGTCTCGTCGGCGAGGTCCCGCAGAAAGCCGACGATCTCAGGGGACGCGATCGGGACGGGCCCGGTGCGCGGCGGCAGCGCGGCGTCGACGAACAGGCATGCGCCGACCTGGCCGCGCAGTGCCTCCACGATGAGCGGGACGAACATGCCGGCGTTGCTGTGCGCGACGATGACCAGCGGGCCGTGCGGCGGCGCGGCGGCCGTCACGGCGTCGACCACTCGCGGCCAGTACGGCGGCGGCCCGGAGGTCACGTCGACCAGCGACGGCACCACAGTGGTGTGGCCGCGTGCGCGCAGGATCTCGGCCACGGGGGTCCACGTCGCCGGGCCGACCGAGGGGCTGTGGACAAGCACGAAGGTATTCACGTCGACCAGGATTCACGGGGCCGGCGGGCCGGGAGCGATGATCCTCTCAGCGCGTAACGCCGTTCGAGGCCGGTGGGCGAGCTGCGATCTGTGATGCTTTGTATGGTTGTGTAGCGGCCCCCAGATCTGACATCCGGGCCCGACCAGGTAATCCTTGTGGGCATGACCCTGCGCCCGGAGACGCGAGCCGTCCACCTGCCCCGACCCGAACTGAACGGCAGCACGCCGATCACGGTCCCCATCTACCAGACGTCAGGGTTCGCGTTCGACAACCCGGCCGTCTTCGCCGACGGGATGGGGCGCCCGGACGGCGCCTTCGTCTACGGGCGGCTCTCCAACCCCACCGTGCGCGCGCTGGAGGAGGCCGTCGCCGGGCTGGAGGGCGGCCAGGCGGCCGTGGCCACCGGCTCCGGCATGGGGGCCATCAACTCGGTGCTGCTCGCGCTGCTGAGCCCGGGCGACCACGTGATCGCCCAGCGCCCGCTGTACGGCGGCACCGCCCACATGCTGGCCGATCTCACCGCGCGGTTCGGTATCGAGGCGACGTACGTGCACGAGGCGGACCCGGCGGCGGTGCGCGAGGCGGCGCGGCCCGAGACGAAGCTGCTCTACCTGGAGACGATCGCCAACCCGATGACGCAGGTCGCCGACCTGCCCGGGATGGCGGCAGCTGCGCGCGAGGCGGGACTGCTGACCGTCGTGGACAACACGTTCGCCTCGCCCGTCCTGTGCCGGCCGATCGAGCACGGGGCGGACGTGGTGGTGCACTCCACCACGAAGTACCTCTCCGGCCACACCGACGTCTTGGGTGGCATCGCCGTCTTCGCCTCCGCCGAGCTCCACCGCAAGGTCTGGTCGTACGCGATCGAGCTGGGGGCCACGGCGGACCCGTTCGCGGCCTGGTTGACCCTGCGCGGGATCCAGACGCTGCCGCTGCGCATGGAGCGCCACTGCGCCAACACGCGGCTGCTCGCCACCCGGCTCGCCGAGCATCCCGCCGTGGCGGCGGTCCACTGGCCCGGCCTGCCGTCGCATCCCTCGTACGAGGTGGCCGCCAAGGTGCTGCCGGACTTCGGCGGCGTGTTCTCGTTCGACCTCACCGGAGGCCGCGCGGCCGGTGAGGCGTTCATGAGCTCCGTACGGCTCGCGCTGCTCGCGCCCTCGCTCGGCGGTGTCGAGACGCTGATCCTGCACCCCGCGACGACCTCGCACCGGTCTCTCGACGCGGAGGGGCTGGCCGCCGCCGGTATCAGCGAGGGGACGGTCCGGGTTTCCGTCGGCATCGAGCATCCCGAGGACCTGTGGGCCGACTTCGAGCAGGCGCTCGGCTGACACGTCCCGGCTCACTCGGGATCCGGTCAGCCGGAACCCTCGACCCGACGGCCCCGGCCACCGTGAACGTGCGACCGGGGCCGCCAGATCCGCATGGATCCGTATGGGAGATCAAGAGGGGAGATCGGCTCGGCCAATCGGTCCGATAGATCCACCCGGAGGACACGACCGGGAGATCATGCGGACGATCGGCGCACAGGGTCGGCCCGGGAGACCGACCAGGAGATCACTGGTAGCTGTGCTCGGGCGCGGGGAAGACGCCGGACACGACCTCGTCGGCGTAGGCGCGTACCGCCCGGTCCATCTCGCCCGCGAGGTCGAAGTACTTCTTGACGAACTTGGCCGGGCGCGGAGTGAGACCCATGAGGTCCTGCCAGACGAGCACCTGGGCGTCGGTGCCCGCTCCCGCCCCGATGCCGATGGTGGGGATGCTGAGCGACGCGGTCACCCGCTCCGCCAGGTCGGCCGGAACGCACTCCAGCACGACGGCGAACGCCCCGGCGTGCTCAAGGGCCTTGGCGTCGGCCATCAGCTCGTCGCCCGACTGGCCGCGCCCCTGTACGCGGTATCCGCCGAGGACGTTCACGGACTGCGGGGTCAGGCCGATGTGGGCCATGACCGGGACGCCCGCCGAAACGAGCATCTCGACCTGGGGCAGCACACGGTGGCCGCCCTCGAGCTTCACGGCGTGTGCCCCGGCCTCCTTCATGAAGCGGGCGGCCGTCTCCAACGCCTGCTGCGGAGACGCCTGGTAGGACGCGAACGGCAGGTCGGCGACCACCATCGCGCGCTTGGATCCGCGGACCACGGCGGCGGTGAGCGGGACGAGGTCGTCGACCGTGACCGGGAGGGTCGAGTCGTACCCGTAGACGACCATGGCGGCGGAGTCGCCGACCAGCATGACAGGGATCCCCGCGTCGTCGAACACCCTCGCCGTCATCGCGTCGTACGCGGTGACCATCGGCCACTTCTCGTGGCGCTCCTTCGCCGTGGCGAGGTCGCGGACGGTCACCCTGCGCCCCGACGTGCCGCCGTAAAGCGCGGTGGGTGCAGCGGAAACAGAGGACATGGCTACCTCCAGGTCTCGTGGCGCCCCTGTGGCGTCCCCGGACAGTCAGATCATCGCATGCGGCTCGCAAATAGAACACCCGACGGACAGGCCGTAATCCGGTGGAAAGCATGTCGGTGCGGCACGGCACAATGCCATCCCGGAGGTACGCACCAAAATGGCACTCGAACCTTATCGGAGGGTTCTCGCCCTGCCGGGAGTCCGCGCGTTGCTGCTGGTCGGCATGCTCGCCAGGATCCCGATGACGGGCATAGGCATCACGCTCACCCTGCACGTGGTCAACGGACTCGGCATGGGATTCCTACAAGCCGGACTGGTCGGCACGGGCAACCTGGTGGGAGCCGCGATCGGCGCGCCGCTCGCGGGGCGGTTCGTCGACCGGCACGGCCTGCGTCCGGTCTTCGCGGTGACCACCGCCGTGCAACTGGCTTTCTGGTGCACCGCGCCGTGGCTTCCGTACGAGGCGCTGATCCCCGGCGCGCTCATCGCGGGACTGTTCAACCAGCCGGTTTTCGGCGCGCTGCGGCAGTGCCTGGGCGCGATGGTCCCCGCGGAGCGCCACCAGTCGGCGTTCGCCTTGGACTCGATGGCCGTCGAGGTGTCGTACATGGTGGGCCCGGCCCTGGCCGTGGCCATCTCCACCGGCTTCTCCAGCACGGTGACGATGTACGCCGTGGGGGTCGGCCTCGTGGGGACCGGCGTCGCGCTGTACGCGCTGAACCCGCCGACCAGCTCGCCGGGGGAGGAGATCCCGGAGTCGGTGCCGCGGCGGGAGTGGCTGCGGCCCGGGCTGCTCACGCTGCTCGGCGTCGCGGCGTCGCTCACGTTCGTCCTCACCACGACCGAGTTGTCGGTCGTCGCCACGCTCAAGGCCGGGGCGGCCACGCAGTGGACCGGTCTGGTGCTCGGGCTGTGGTGCGGATACTCGCTGATCGGCGGATTCGTGTACGGCGGGCTTCCCCGGGGGTTCTCGCCGCTGCTGCTCACCGGCGTTCTCTGCGCGTTCACCGCGCCGGTGGGGATCATCGGCGGCGGCTGGTGGTGGCTGTGCCTGGCGCTGGTCCCCGCCGGGCTGATGTGCGCGCCCGCGATGTCCGCCACCGTGGCGGCGGTCAACGGGCGGGTTCCCGCGGGGGCGCGCGGTGAGGCGATGGGCCTGCACGGCACGGCGCTGCTGATCGGCGGCGCCTGCGCCGGTCCCGCGGCCGGAGCGGTGGTCGACTCCCACGGCCCCGGCTGGGCGTTCGCCGCGGCGGGCGCGGTCGGGCTGGTGCTGGTCCTGATCGCCTTCCCGTTCTGGCGCGACGCCAGGCGGCCTGCGGCCGCCGAGCCGGTGTCCGCGTCGCTCTGACGGGCTGATCCGCCGGGTTCGTTTCCGGGACGTTCCGAGGTCGTTCGAGGAACGTTCCGAGGCCGTCCCGGGGGCGTTCCCGGGGCGTTCCGAGGTCGTTCCGGGAATGGTGGGAGGCTGTCCGCGGTTCGCCTCCGAGAAGGCACAGGGGGCGGGGGCGGCGTTGTCGTACCCGCAGCCGGGCCAACCCGTCACTGGGCGCGAGCGCGGCGCGGCCGGGCGGCATCGTGCTGTGTTGTCCATTGCCGTTGCTTGGTGTCCGCATTATGAAACGGGTCGGTTGCGTATCGAATCCCTTATCGCTACGGTAGCGTTCCGAAACTAATGCGTATCGAAATTTTACTGGGGGACCTGTGGACGCGCATGCCGGTCACCCACGCCGATGGCAGATCCTCGGCGTGATGGTGTTCAGCCTGTTGGCCGTCGTTCTCGACAACACGATTCTCAACGTCGCGATCAAGACCATCGCCGACCCGGTGCACGGTCTGGGGGCCACCCAGAGCGAGCTGGAGTGGGCGATGAACTCCTACACGCTCGTCTTCGCGGGCCTGCTGTTCACCTTCGGCGTGCTCGGCGACCGGTACGGCCGGAAGAAGATGCTCCTGGTGGGCATGGCGATCTTCGGTCTCTCGTCGCTGGCCAGCGCGTACGCGCAGGATCCGATGCAGCTCATCATGGCCAGGGCGCTGATGGGGCTCGGCGGCGCGGCCATCATGCCGGCCACGCTGGCGATCATTTCGAACGTCTTCCCCATCCGCGAGCGCGGCAAGGCGATCGGCATCTGGGCGGGCGGCGTCGGCATCGCCGTCGCCATCGGGCCGATCACGGGAGGCCTGCTCCTTGAGCACTTCTGGTGGGGCTCGGTCTTCCTGGTCAACATCCCGATCGTGCTGATCGGCCTGACGCTGATCGCCACCCTGGTGCCGGACTCGAAGGACCCGGGCAAGACCGGGCTCGACCCGGTCGGCGTGCTGCTGTCGATTATCGGTCTGGTGGCCCTGGTCTACGGCATCGTGCGGATCAGCGACCTCGGCACCTTCGCCGACGTCTCGGTCATCGTCCCGACGCTGATCGGTGTCGTCATCCTCGGCGTGTTCTTCTGGTACGAGCGGCGCATCGACCACCCGGCCTTCGACGTGCGCAACTTCAGGAACGCCGCGTTCTCCACCGCCATCGCGAGCGTGGGCCTGGTCTTCTTCGCGGCCATGGGTGTGATGTTCTTCATGGCCTTCTACTGGCAGATCGTCCGGGGCTTCTCTCCGCTGCAGTCGGGCGCGCTGGTGCTGCCGTTCGCTGTGGCCCAGCTGATCTTCGCGCCGCGGAGCGCCAAGGTGGTCGAGAAGTACGGCGCCAAGGTGGTCGGCACGATCGGGATGACCGTGATCGCCGCCTGCCTCGCGGCCTACGCCCTCGTCGGCGTCGACACGTCGATCTGGATCCTGCTGGTCCTCGGCTTCGTCCAGGGGGCGGCGATGGCCAACATCATGCCCCCGGCGACCACCGCCATCATGAACGCCCTGCCCCGGGAGAAGGCCGGTGTGGGCTCGTCCATGAGCAACGTCGTCCGGCAGGTCGGCGGCACGCTGGGCATCGCCATCCTCGGCGCGGTCCTGTCCGCGAGCTACCGCAGCGGGATGGAGGGCAAGGTCACCGCGGTTCCGGAGGAGCTCCGCCACGTCGTGACCGAGTCGATCTCCGGCGCCGCCGGCGTCGCCGAGCGCCTGGGCGCCCAGGGGGTCGATCTGATGAAGGCGGCCAACGAGGCGTTCGTCGCGGGCATCCACTGGGCGGCCCTCGGCTCGGCCGCGGTCGCGCTCCTCGGCGCCCTGCTGATGGCTCGCTGGATGCCCGGGAGGCCTGCCGTCGCGCCGAAGGAGTCGGCGGAGGTGGATCGGGAAGCAGCGGTAGTTTGACTTCCTCCCTCGCCTAATTAAAGGCGGGGGATTCCCGCCCTCACAGGCTGGGCTTCCTGTTTCGCAGCCGATCGCACCCCGGGGGGCCCGGCATGACTCACATCAGCTCCACAGGCCGACACCGCTTGACCAGCGGCCAGGATGTTCTTCGCGGCGTTGACATCCCGGTCGTGCCGGGTGCCGCATCCCGGGCACGTCCAGTGCCGGGTCGAAAGGGACAGCTCCGCGAGCAGATGCCCACACACGCTGCATGTCTTGCTAGAGGGGTACCAGCGGTTGATCACCACCAGATGCCGGCCGTACCGGGCGGTCTTGTACTCCAGTTGACGACGGAACTCCCCCCAGCCGCAGGCGGAGATCGCCCGTGCCAGACGACGGTTGCGAACCATGCCGGACACATTGAGGTCTTCGATCACGATCAGGTCGTGGTCGCGGACAAGGCGGGTGCTGGTCGTGTGGAGAAAGTCGGCGCGGGCATCGGCGACTTTGGTATGGGCGCGGGCGACCTTCGCCTTCGCCTTGGCCCGGTTGCTGGAGTCCCGTTGTTTGCGGGCCATGCGTCGCTGGTAGCGGGCGAGGTTGTGGGCCTTGCGATCGAGGTGGCGAGGGTTGGCGATTTTCTCGCCTGTAGAGAGGACCGCGAAGTCGCTGATGCCCAGGTCGACGCCGACCGCGCTGCCATTGGGGGACAGCGGCTCGGCATCGGCCGAGGTCTCCACGGTGAGGGAGGCGTACCAGCGGCCGTCAGGGTCACGCGAGATCGTCACCGTGGTCGGGTTCAGCGTGGTGGGGTCGATGTCCGGCCAGGACCACACGAACTCCACGGGAGCGTCCATCTTCGCGAGGAGCAGCCTCCGGTCCTTCCATCGGAACGCCGATCGGGTGTAGGTCGCACTTTGGCGGCCATGCCGGGACTTGAACCGTGGGTACTTCGCGCGCCCGGAGAAGAAGTTCAGGAATGCTGTGTACTGGTGACGCAGCGCCTGCTGCAACGGCACCGAGGACACCTCGTACAGGAAGTCATGGCCGCCGTCGCGCTTCAACTCGGTCAGGTACCGATCGGTCTGCGCATAAGACGTCGTGTCGCCATCAAGGTGATAGCGGCGGTGCCGCCATGCGAGGGCCTTGTTCCAGACCAGGCGTACGCAGCCGAAGGTGCGGTTCAACACCGCGGCCTGTTCGGAGGTGGGGTAGACCCGCACCTTGTATGCCGTACGCATGTTCGCACGTTACTGGTCCGTTGCCCGGGCGGTCAGCGAAAGGAGAAGGTTATGAGCGTTCCGCGCTCTAGACTGTCCCGGCTTTGCCGGGCCACTGCTTGCGAGGCCTGGATCCCTCCGGGCCCCGAAGGGCCAGGTTTTCTCCGGAGATTTCGGTGAGCGCACGATGATGACGCGGCAGACGGCGGAAGGGGCGGCTCGCGCCGCGGGTCGCCCGCGCAGTGAGAAGGCGGAGAAGTCGATCATCGAGGCCACCCTCGAACTGATCGGCGAGGGCATCGCCGTGTCCGAGCTGTCCATCGAGGGCATCGCGGCCAGGGCGGGCGTCGGCAAGACGACGATCTATCGCCGGTGGTCCAACAAGGAGGATCTCGTCGTCGACGCCCTGGCGACGCTGAAACCGCCGATACCGCCGATGCGAGGGGATTCCGTCCGGGACGACCTGGTCGCCTACCTCACGGTCATAAGGGACGAGTCCCAGCACAGCCGCACCCGCTGCATCATGAACATCGCGATGAGCGACTCCGAGCGGCACCCCCGCCTGGCCGCGCGGTTCGACGAGCTGGCCATCCAGCCGCGCCGCGCCGTCATGGCGGAGGCGCTGCGGCGCGGCATCGAGCGCGGGGAGCTGCGCCCCGACCTCGACGTCGAGATGGCGATGGCCATCCTGAGTGGCGCCATGTTGTGGCACACCAAGTGGTCGCACCGGTCCGCCGACCTGCCCGCCGACCTCGCCGAGCGGATCGTCGACGAGGCCCTACGCGGCTTCCGCCCCCGCTAGGGAGTGTCTGACAAAGGCCGGCGGTCGGCGGCCCCGGATGTCAGTGGGCGGTCTCCCGCCACCGGTTCGTGATCGGCAGCCGCCGATCACGGCCGAAGTTCTTCGGCGTGATCTTCGGACCCGGCGGATACTGGCGCCGCTTGTACTCCGCGAGGTCCACCAGGCGGATGATCCGGCTCACCAGCTCCGTGTCATGGCCGGCCGCGACCAGCTCCTCGGCGCCCATGTCCTTCTCCACGTAGTCGTCCAGCAGCCGGTCGAGCACGTCGTACGGCGGGAGCGAGTCGGTGTCGCGCTGGTCGGGCCGCAGCTCGGCGCTGGGCTCCTTGGTGATGGAGTTCTCGGGGATCGGGGGCTCGGCGGTGCGGAGCCGGAAGAACTCGTCGGCGCCCTGGGCGTTGCGCCATTCCGACAGCTTCCAGACCAGGGTCTTCGGCACGTCCTTGATGGGCGCGAACCCGCCCGCCGAGTCGCCGTAGAGCGTGGAGTATCCGGTGGCCAGCTCGCTCTTGTTGCCAGTGGTCAGCACCAGGTGGCCGTGCTCGTTGGAGAGGCTCATCAGCAGCATTCCGCGCACGCGGGCCTGGAGGTTCTCGGCCGCGAGACCGTGCAGGTCGATCTCCTTCTCGAAGGCCGCGACGATGTCGGCGATCGGGACGGTCCGCGCGGTGACGCCCTGCCGCCGCACCAGCTCCTCCGCGTCGCCGACGGAGTGCTCCGAGGAGTAACGCGAGGGCATCAGCACCACGTTCACCCGCTCCGGCCCGATGGCGTCGGACGCGATCGTCGCGGCGAGGGCCGAGTCGATGCCCCCGGACAGGCCGAGGATGACGGAGCGGAAGCCGTTCTTGGTCACGTAGTCCCGCACGCCGAGGACGAGCGCGTGGTAGATCTCGGCGAGGTCGTCCAGCCGCGGCGCGACGGCGGGCGGCTCGGCCGCGTACGGCGCGACGGGACCGCCCGCGATCTCCACCCGCTCGACGGTGATGGTCGTCCCGTCCTGGGCGTCGACCGGGAACTCGCCGGGCTCGCCGACGCCGAGCGGCAGGTCGAGATCGGTGACGAGCAGCTCCTCCTTGAACTGCGACGCGCGCGCCACCAGCTCGCCGGAGGCGTCCACGACGATCGAGTCGCCGTCGAAGACGAGCTCGTCCTGCCCGCCCACCTGGTTGACGTAGGCGAGGGCGCAGCCCGCCTCCCGTGCCCGCCTCCCGACCAGTTCCAGCCGGATGTCGTCCTTCTCCACCTCGTACGGCGAGGCGTTGGGCACGACGAGCAGTCCGGCGCCGGCCCGCGCGACCACGGAGACGGGACCGCCTTCCTGCCAGAGGTCCTCACAGACGGCGATGGCGACGTCGACGCCGCGCACCCGCACGACGGGCAGCCGGTCACCGCGCACGAAATAGCGGTACTCGTCGAAGACGCCGTAGTTGGGCAGGTGGTGCTTGGCACTCCGCGTCACGACGTGGCCGCCGTGCAGTACGGCGACCGCGTCGAGGGGCGCGCCCTTGGGCTGGCCGACGCGGGGTTCGAGGTTGGCCCGGTCGACGTAGCCGGTCACGACGGGGAGGTCGCCGAGTCCCTCGTCGGCGAGCCGCCGCGCCACCGCGTCCAGCGTCGCGATCGAGGCGTCCACGAACGAGGACCTGAGCACCAGGTCCTCCACGGGGTATCCGGTGAGGAACATCTCCGTGAAGACCACAAGGTGGGCGCCTCTCTCGGCGGCGCGGCGGGTCCACTCGACGAGCCGGTCGGCGTTTCCACTGAGGTCGCCGACGACGGGGTTGGTCTGGGCCAGGGCGATACGCAGTTGTGCCACAGGCCCAGCGTAGAACCCGCCGTCATTTGTCGTCAAAGCGACGATAAGTAGATGATCAGGGAGAGCCCGGGCTGACCAGGCCGCTCTCGTACGCGAGGACGACGAGCTGCGCCCGGTCCAGCAACTCCAACCGCTTGAGCAGCGCGGCCACCTCGTCGGCCACCTCGCGCTCCGGCACGGCCAGGGTGACGGCGATCTGCCGATTGGTGAAACCGCGCGCCACCAGCTTGACCAGGTCGAGATCGGAGTCCGACAGGCCGGCGGGCGCCGCGGGGTCGCGCCGCCCGGCGAAGGCGGCGATCAGGTGCGTGGTGACCGCGGGATCGAGCAGGGCGTCCCCCGCGACCGCGGCCCGGATCGCCGAGACGAGCTGCTCGGGCGGCGAGGTCTTGAGCACGAAGCCGCTCACCCCGGCGCGGAGCGCGGCGTACAGGTTGTCGTCGGTCCCGAAGGTCGTCATCATGATCACCTTTGGCGGCGCCTCGCCCGCGAGGATCCGCCGCGCTGCGGCCAGGCCGTCGAGGCGGGGCATCTGGATGTCCATGAGGACCACGTCCGGCCGCACCGCCTGGACGACGGCGATCGCCTGCTCGCCGTTCTCGGCCTCGCCCACGAGTTCCAGGCCGGGCTCGGACTCCAGGACCACCTTCAGTCCGGTGCGCACCAGCGCCTGGTCGTCGGCGATCACGACGCGGAGCCGTGTCACCGGGCCCGGCTCCGCCGCCGGTCCGGTGCCCGGCGCGGCTCCCGGTCCCGCCGCCGCCCCGGACCCGGACGGCGACGCGGTTCCGGAGGCCGACGCGGTTCCGGAGTGCACGGCGCGGGTGGCGGGCGCGTCCAGGTGCGGGGCCTGCGCGAAGATGTCCTGCTCAAGCCGCTGCAGCGTGGGCCCCAGATCCAGGCCCAGCTCGTCGCGGAGCAGCTCGCGCGCCCGGCGCAGGGCTCCGAGCGCGTCCCCCTGCCGCCCCGCCCGGTAGAGCGCGAGCGCGAGCAGCCGCCAGGCCTCCTCCCGGAGCGGGTACGCCGACGCGTGCGCCTCCAGGTCGGGGATCAGCGCGCCGGTCCTGCCGAGCCGCACGGCGGCGTCGCCGCGGCGCTCGACGGCGAGCAGGCGCAGCTCCTCCAGCCGTATCCCCTCGGTCACCGCCCAGGACAGGTCGAGGAACTCGGCCAGCGCGGGCCCCCGCCACAGGCCGAGCGCGGTCTCCATCCGCTCCAGCGCGCGCGCCGGGTCGTCGCCGTGGTCGCTCTTGACGAGCTCCTCGAAACGCCAGGAGTCCACCTGCTCGACGGTGGCGCGCAGCGCGTACCCCGGAGGAGCCGAGACGAGGACCCCCGCCTGCTCACGGGGAGCCCGGTCCGGCTCCAACGCGCGCCGCAGCCGCGACACGTATCCCTGGATGGTCGAGAGCGCCTGCGCGGGCGGCTCGCCCGGCCACAGCTCGTCGATGAGTACGCCCATGGGTACGGCACGGCCGCCCGCGACGAGCAGCCGGGCCAGCACGGCCTGCTGCCGCTGTCCGCCCAGGTCGAGGATCTGACCAGCGGACTCCGCCTGGAACGGTCCGAGAGCACGAAATATCACCATCGCACCGGTAAGCGTAGGGCCATCCGGGGCAACTGAGCAGTGCCCGTCCCGGCTATGGGACCGACTCTTGATCAACCTCGCCCGGCCGGATCCGGGATCCCGGCATGTGGGCGCAGGAGCGGCGCGTCAGCGGGCCAGGGACGGGCGTCAGGGCAGCGGCTCCGAGAGCGAGCCGTCCGGGCGCGCGGCACGCGAACCGGAAGGACCCCCGGGAAGCGGTTCGCCGGGGGTGGCGAGAGGGAACCGGGCCTCGACGGCGGTCCCGCCTCCGGGAGCGGCGGCGATCACGCAGCTTCCGCCCAGTTCGGCGGCGCGTTCCCGCATGGAGGAGGTCCCGACTCCGGCCCGTCTGTCCTCGGGCAGGCCGATCCCGTCGTCGGTGACGCTGACCCGCAGCTCGGCGTCCCGGCGCAGCTCCACGCGCACGCGCGTGGCCCGGGCGTGCCTGCGGACGTTGGTCAGCGCCTCCTGGACGACGCGGTACGCGGCCACCTCCACGGCGGCCGGCAGCCCGGTCGTCTCGCCCTCGACGACGACCTCCGCTGGCGGCGGCCCCTCCTCCGCCAGAGCCCGTACGGCTCCCGCGAGCCCGAGGTCGTCGAGCGCCGGGGGCCGCAGGCCGTACACGAGTTCGCGGATGTCGCCGGTGACGGCGTCCATGCCGGTACGCAGGTCACGGAGCAGGTCGTCCGCCGTGGCGGGGGAGCGCTTGAGGCTGAGCCGCGCCATGTTGATGGTCATCGCCATGCCGGACAGCGTCTGGCCGAGGCCGTCGTGCAGGTCGCGGCGCAGGCGGCGGCGCTCCTCCTCGCGGGCGGCGAGGATCCGCTCGCGCGAGCGTTGGAGGTCGGCGGCCATCCGCACGGCGTGTGCCACGTCGGCGACGTAGGGCAGCAGGGTGGCGATGACCCGCTCGTCGTGGGCGGCGGCGAACCGCCGCGCTCCCGGCTCGCCGATCAGGAGGCGGCCCACCGGCTCGCCGTGCCAGACGAGGGCGATCTCACGGGGCGCGTCACCCACCTCACCGCTTTCGACGTAGCCGGGCCGCCCGTCGGTCACCTCGACGGCGGCGCCGCCGACGGCCAGGCCGTCCCGGACGACCGTGACCACGGAGGCCAGCGCGTCGGCGGGATCGGTCCGGCGGACCTCCTGGGTGAGCCGGTCGGCGAGCACCCGGGGGTCGCCGACCGGGCCGTAGAGCATGCGGTCGACCGCGCGTTGGAGGGCGCGGCGCAGCGGCTGGAAGAACGCGCCGGAGAACAGCGCCGCCGCGAGCCCGGCGATCTGGCTGTATCCCGATGCCAGCACGCCGGCCAGCGCGCTGACGCCGAAGTAGACAGCGCTGATCACGGTGAGCAGGCCGGCCGCCACGAAGGTCCTGCTGATCACGGTGTCGATGCCGTACAGCCGGTAGCGCAGCGCGGAGAAGAGGATCGCGATGGGGATGATCCCGGTCCACGCCGACGCGAGCAGCGCCGTGGACTCGCCGGGCAGGTAGAAGGCGACGTATCCCGCGAAGGCGACCAGCGGCCAGGCGATCTGGCGGCGGGTGACCGGATCGGCGCGGCGCAGCCGCAGGACGAGGGACAGCAGCGCGGCCGCCACGCACACCGCCACCGCCTGGAAGAGGACCGCGAGGATCTGCTTGTAGTACGGCGCGAGCGCCTCGATCGCCAGGGCGTTGGGGATGACGGTGGGCCACCGGTAGGTCGCCTGGTCCGGGGTGGGCCGAGTGATGATCAGCACGGTCTCCGCGGCGGTCGCCACCGCCCCGGCCACGATCACCGGCCGCCACCGGCGCGAGGGGAGCCGCCCGGTCGGCGAGTAGAGGGGGAGCACGATGGCGAGCAGCATGCCCCCGACGGCCCAGCAGGGGACCTCGAACCAGCGCAGGACCCCGGCCAGGGCGAGATCACCCGACGAGGCGCGCCAGAAGGTCATCGCCGTGAGGAACACGCTGCTCGCGGCGAGCAGCCCGCCGGCGCACATCAGCCAGGCGAGGCTGAGCCGCGGGCGCTGCGTGACGAGGAACGCTCCGACGACAGGGAAGGCGACACCGGCCCCGAGATCCGGCGAGGCGAGGAGCGTGGGCCGCCATTCCGGAGGAGTCCGGAGCTGGGCCAGCAGGGCGAACGACGTCAGGGCGAGCGCCGTCGCCGCCATGACGCCGGCGACCACCCGGCCCCGTCGTTCGTTCATGCTGAACGTGGATTATGTCGGGATAAGCGCCTCACCGCCAGTGCGGCGGCGGATCGCCGGGGCGATGCCGAGCATCCCCGCTCCGGCCAGCACGCCCAGCACGCCGCAGGTGATCCACAGGACCGGCGCGCCCGCTTCGAGCAGACGGGTTCCGAGGAGCGGCGCGAGCATCGAGGCGACCGACCACGCGAAGCCGTTCAGGCCGGCGTAGCTGCCTCGCAGGTGGGCCGGGGCGAGCGCGGCGACGATCGTGCCGGGGACGCCCGCCAGGACGATCTCGCCCATGGTCCAGACGGCGATCGCCGTCCCGTGGCCGAGCGCCGACGACATCAGCGCGGTGAGCGCGAAACCCCCGCCCACGACCGCGAAGCCGATGGCCAGCACGCGGCTCGGGTCCCTGCGGGACAGCCACGCGTTCGTCAGCGGCTGCACGAACACGATCAGTACGCCGTTGACCGCCATCGCGGTGCCGTACGCGCTGGGGGGAAGGCCCTGGCCGCTCATCGCCAGCGGCAGCGTGGTGAAGGCCTGCAGGTAGACGAACGCGTACACCAGGTTGACCAGCGTGAACGCGATCATCAGCCGGTCGCGCAGCACGTCGCCGAAGCCGCCCGCCTGCCCCTCCTCCTTGGCCGGCCGCGTCTCGGGGATCGCCCGCCACACCAGGATTCCGAAGGCCGCGCAGGTGACCGCGTCGATCCAGAACAGGGTGGTGAAGCCGCTCTTGGCCAGCCAGCCGCCCGCGATCATCGCGACGGAGAAGCCCAGGTTGAGCGCCCAGTAGAGCAGGCCGTACGCCCGGGGCCGGTCCTCGGGGGAGACCAGGTCGGCGACCAGCGCCTGGGAGGCGGGACGGTAGGCGTCGACCACCACGCCGAGCACGAACATCCCGGCGACGATCCCGGGGATGCTCGTCGTGTATCCCAGCGCGAGCATGGCGACCGCCGTCATCACCATGGCGCCGGTCAGCGTCACGCGCCGGCCGAAGCGGTCGGCCATCCAGCCGGCGACCGGCTGGGAGGCCAGCGACCCCGCGCCGAACACGGTCAGCACGAGACCGGTCGTCGCGAGCGACATGCCGCGCGACTGCGTCAGGTAGACGCCGATGAACGGCTCCACCATCGTGCCGAGGCGGTTCACGAGGGTGCCGCAGAAGAGGACCCAGAAGGGGCGGGGGAGGCCGCCGATCTGTGATCGGAGGAAGCCGGACTTGGCGATGGTCGTGCTCGTCACCCGGCAAGCGTCGGACATGTGTTCGTTAACATGCGAATGCTTTAGCTCTGGCTAAAACGATTCCCATGCGGGCACGGCAGCGGGCCGATGAGGGTGGGAGACACGCGGGACGCGGGCGGGAAAGGGGAGCGGGCGTGGCGGTCGAGTGGAGGTTCGCCGCGGGAGACGTGGCCCGGATGCGGTTCGCGTTCTCCCCGCTGTGGGAGCTGGTGTCGAGCCTGCGCGTGCTGCGCGACCCGGCCGCCCACTCGGTCCACCTGCCGTGGCTGCGCGCCGTCCGGCCCCGCCTGGCCGAGCTGGATCTCACCGAGCTGTTCGCGCTCGTCCCCGTGCGGGGCTATCTGCCCGACTTCCTGACGCCGCCGCCGGACACGCCGCTTCCCGACTTCGCCGCCGAGCTGGACAGGGTGCGGCGCACGCCGCCCGAGACGGCTGTGGAGGAGCTGGCCTGTGTGCGATCCGCCGACCCGGAGGCGCTCCAGCGGTTCGGGACGGATCCGGAGGCCGGCATCCGGAGGGTGACCGACACGCTGAGGGACTACTGGACGCTGGCCTTCGAGGAATTCTGGCCGCGGGTCTACGGCCTGCTAGAGGCGGACGTCACGTGGCGCTCCCGCATCCTCGCGACCGGGGGAGTGCGGGAGCTCTTCGCCGACCTGCACGGTTCCGTCACCTGGCACGGCGACCGGCTCGTCGCGACGAGGGACTGCGACTATTCGGGGCCGATCAACGGTGACGGCCTGCTGCTCGTGCCCAGCGCGTTCCACTGGCCCGACACCGCGATCATGTTCGAGCCGTACCAGCCGCTGCTCTGCTATCCCGCCCGGGGCGTCGGCACCCTGTGGACGTTGGGGCGGCCGTGCACCTCCGGAGGGCTCGGCGCGCTCATCGGCCGGACCCGGGCGGACATCCTCACCGCGCTGGAGGAGCCGGCCTCGACCTCGGCGCTGGCCCGCCGGATGGAGCTCACCCCGGGCGCGGTGAGCCAGCACCTGTCCGTGCTGTCCGGCGGCGGCCTCGTCACCCGGCGGCGGATGGGCAGGGAGGTGTTCTACCGGCGCACACCCATCGGCGACGCGTTGGTCAGCGGCTCGTGAGCCCGGCCTGATCAGCCCGGCGGGTCTCGTCGATCTGAACGGCCCGGCTGGTCCGATGGGTCTGGTCGGTTCGGTCGGTCCGATGGACCTGGCCGACCGGGAGGCGGGCCGTCACGGTGGTGCCCCTCCCCGGCTCCGATGTCACCGCGCAGGTGCCGCCCAGCTCGGCGGCGCGCTCGATCATCGACGACATGCCCACACCCGACCGCCTGGCGCGGGGCAGTCCCACCCCGTCGTCCGCGACCACGACGCGCAGCTCGCCGCCCATGCGCAACGAAACCCGCACCCATCCGGCGCTCGCGTGCTTGCGCACGTTTGTCAGCGCCTCCTGCACAATGCGGTAGGCGGCCACCTCCGCGGCGGCGGGCAGTCCCGTGAGATCTCCCTCGATCTCGACGTCCGCCGCCAGGCCGGGGCCCGTCTCCTCCGCCAGAGCCTGTACGGCTCCCGCCAGCCCGAGGTCGTCCAGCGCGGGGGGCCGCAGACCGTACACCAGTTCCCGGATGTCGGTGGTGATCATGTCCATGCTGCCGTGCAGCTCACGCAGCAGGGCGTCGGCGCCGTCCGGTGAGGTCCGCAGGGTGAGCCTGGCCATGTTGATGGTCATCGCCATCGAGGTGAGCGTCTGGCCGAGGCCGTCGTGCAGGTCCCGGCGCAGCCGCCGGCGCTCCTCCTCGCGCGCGGTCAGGATGCGCTCCCGGGAGCGGCGGAGCGCCGTGGTCAGCCGCATCGCGTGCGCGGCGTCGGCGACGTACGGCGTCAGCACCGCGATCACCCGCTCGTCGTGGGCGGCGGGGAAGCGGCGCCTCCCCGGCAAGCCGACGAGCATCAGGCCCACCGGCTCGCCGTGCCAGACCAGCGGGATCTCCCTGGCAACCCGGCCGGCCTCGCCCGACGTCGTGGTGGTCCCGTCGATCTCCACCGCGATCCCGGTGACCGACAGCCCCTCCCTGAGGGCGTCCAGGCAGGCGAGCAGGCCGTGCGCGGGGTCGGCCTGCTGGAGCCGCCGCCGCAGCTCCGCGGCCAGCGTCACCGGGTCGCCGCGCGAGCCGTACAGCATGCGATCGGCCAGGCGCTGGAGGCCGCGCCTGATCGGATGGAGGAACGTTCCGGAGAACAGCGCGGCGGCCAGCCCGGCCAGGCGGTCCATCTCGGACAGGAACAGGCTGGAGGCGGCGCTCGCCAGCACGTACACGCCGGCCACGACGCCGACCAGCCCGGCGCCGACGAGCGTGCGGCTGATCAGGGTGTCGATGCCGTAAAGCCGGTAGCGCAGCACGGCGACCGCGATGGCCGCGGGCACCAAGGGGATGGTGAACGAGGCGGTCCACCAGATCGGGTTGCCGACCAGCCAGGGGACGATGAGACCGGTGAAGGCCACCAGCGGCCAGAGGATCTGCCGGCGCTCGGCCGGGCCTGCCCGCCGGAACCGTACGGCCAGCGACGCGAGGGCCATCCCCATCCCGGCCGTCACCGCGCCGTCCAGCACCCGCCTGACCACCTCGTAGTGAGGCGCGAACGCGGCCACCGCCCACGGGTTGTGCCCGACCAGCGGGGTCGGCGGGCCGATCAGGTCGCACACCCAGCCGAGGACGAGGGCGGCCGCGGCGAACCCTCCGGGGACGCACCAGCGCTTCGACAGGATGCGGCCGGTCGGGTAGAGCAGCGGCAGGAGGACGCCCAGCGCGTACGTCGTCAGGGACCAGATCGCGTGCGCGAACAGCACGATCGCCGGGACCGACGGGTGCCCGCCGTTCTGGACGATCAGGGCCGCGGCGTTGAGGCAGAGGATGTTGACGGCCGCGCCGAGCCCTCCGAGGCAGAGCAGCCAGCCGACCACGAGCCGCGGCCGGGCGATCACCAGCAACGCCCCGAACAGCGGGAACGCGGTGCCCGCCATGTCCTCGGGCGCGAACGGCAACGGCGTGTAGGCCGGTCGCGGGAGCTGCGCCGTCACCCAGATGTCGGTCAGTTCGAGGCAGGCCGACACGGCGGCGATCGTGACCGCCACGGCCCTGGCCCACGACTCGGGGACCCGCATGTACCGGGGCGCCACGTTCCCGTGGTCCCCGGTGTCCGGTTCGTCACTCGCGGGCTTCCCGACCGCCGGTTCGCGCACGCGCCACCGCCCTTCCCCCCGGCCGACCGATCCTCTGACCGCCTGACCGTCTGATCGGCGGCAACGTAACGGGCTCGGATCGCCTCCGAATGAATGACCGATCAACGGCGGAGCCGGGATTCCTCGTAATGCAGGTGAAACACGCAGAGGGCACACTGGTACGAGACCAGACGTGTAGTTCCCGAGAGGTACGCCGTGGACCGCCAGCAGGAATTTGTGCTCCGCACGCTTGAAGAGCGCGACATCCGGTTCATCCGGCTGTGGTTCACGGACGTGCTCGGCTTCCTCAAGTCGGTGGCCATAGCGCCCGCCGAGCTCGAAGGGGCCTTCGCCGAGGGCATCGGGTTCGACGGGTCGGCGATCGAGGGCTTCTCAAGGGTCTACGAGTCGGACATGCTGGCCAAGCCGGATCCGTCCACCTTCCAGATCCTGCCGTGGCGCAGCGAGTCGCCGGGTGCGGCCCGCATGTTCTGCGACATCCTCATGCCGGACGGCTCGCCGTCGCACGCCGATCCCCGGTGGGTCCTCAAGCGCGCGCTGGCCAAGGCCGCGGACATGGGATTCACCTTCTACACCCACCCCGAGGTGGAGTTCTTCCTGCTGCGCAACCGGCCCGAGCGCGGCGATCGGCCCAAGCCGATAGACGAGGGCGGCTACTTCGATCACACGCCGCACAGCGCGGGCCACGACTTCCGCCGTCAGGCGATCATGATGCTGGAGTCGATGGGGATCTCGGTGGAGTACAGCCACCACGAGGGAGCCCCCGGCCAGCAGGAGATCGACCTGCGGTACGCCGACGCGCTGACGACCGCCGACAACATCATGACCTTCCGGCTGGTGATGAAGGAGGTCGCGCTGGAGCAGGGGGTCTGGGCGTCCTTCATGCCCAAGCCCTTCACGGAGTACCCCGGCTCCGGCATGCACACCCACATGTCGCTGTTCGAGGGCGACAGGAACGCCTTCTACGAGCCGGGCGCCGACTACCAGCTCTCCAAGGTCGGCCGGTCGTTCATCGGCGGCCTGCTCCGGCACGCCGCCGAGATCACCGCGGTCTGCAACCAGTGGGTCAACTCGTACAAGCGGCTGTGGGGCGGCGCCGAGGCGATCGCCGGGGCGGGCGGCGAGGCCCCTTCCTACATCTGCTGGGGGCACAACAACCGGTCCGCGCTGGTCCGGGTCCCGATGTACAAGCCGCACAAGGGCGGCTCGACCCGCATCGAGTTCCGCTCGCTGGACTCCTCGTGCAACCCCTACCTCGCGTTCGCGGTGATCCTCGCCGCCGGGCTCAAGGGCATCGAGCAGGGGTACGAGATGCCGCCCGGCGCCGAGGACGACGTCTGGGCGCTGACCAGCGGCGAGCGCAGGGCGCTCGGCATCCAGCCGCTGCCGCAGTCGCTCGACGAGGCGATAGCGGTGATGGAGCGCAGCGAGCTGGTGGCCGAGACGCTGGGCGAGCACGTCTTCGACTTCTTCCTGCGTAACAAGCGGACCGAGTGGGGCGAGTACCGCCGCCACGTCACGGAGTTCGAGCTCGGGCGGTACCTCCCGATCCTGTGACCGATCATTTGATCGATCCTGTGAGCGGTCCTGTGGCCTCGGATGCGGCGTCGTCCCCTGGTGTCACGCCCTGACGGCGCAAGGGGCGTCATAGGTTCGTTACGTCATCGTTCTGTTACACAGGGCCAACGTGGCGGGCATCCTGGTCTGTTTAGCTTTTCTTAAGCCGACAAGCGTAAAATCGGATGGTTGGTTACGACTGATGCGGATGGGCCGCAATCGGGCGTGACGTTGGAGGGTGTTGCATGACGACGGCTGCCGGGCTGCAGACCGTTCTGACCGTTCCGGAGCGCTTCCGGGGCCCCGAGGGAACCGCCAACGGCGGATGGATCTCGGGGACACTGGCCGGTCTACTGACCGGCGCGGGTCATGACTCGGCCGTCGAAGTCACCCTCCATAAACCGGTCCCCCTGGAGATGGAACTCGGAGTCGCGCCCGTCGGCAACACCCTTGCCCTCGGCGACGGTGACCGGCATCTCGCCGAGGCCATCCCGGTCGCCGAGAGCCTGACCCCGCCGCCGTTCGTGCCGTTCACCGACGCCGCGCGGGCCGAGGCCGGGTTCGGGGGGCTGCACGGGCACGCCATCGCCGGCTGCTTCGCGTGCGGGCTGCGCGAGCCGGGTGACGGCCTGCGCATCTTCCCCGGTCCGGTGCCGGAGACCGGCGCCGTCGCCGCCGGCTGGCGGGTCCCGGTGAACGTGACCGACGAGGACGGCGTCGTCCCCGACTCGATCATCTGGGCCGCCCTCGACTGCGTGACCTTCTGGGCGCACTTCGGCGGGCCGGACGCCCCCGCGGACGAGCATCCGGAGCCGGGGCAGTCGGCCCTGCTCGGCCGCCTGACCGCGCAGGTCTACCGCCGGGTCTACCCTCTCGGCAGGTACTCCGTGGTCGGCCGCGTCTCCGGCCGCGAGGGGCGCAAGCTCTTCGGCGAGAGCGCGGTCTACGAGGTCGACGGCACCCTGGTCGCCGCTGCCAAGGCCACCTGGATCGTTCCGCGCGGCTGAGCCGCCGAAAGGGCCTCCGAAAGGGCCTCCGACATCCGGCCCGGCGCGCACGTCCGGCGGCCCGTGGTCCCCGCGAGAGCGGATGAGACCACGGGCCGCCGCCCGTTTCCGCCGGTCAGTTGCCGATCAGCCGGTCCACGACGGTCCTGACGCAGCGGTCGTCGAAGATGATCGTGTAGTGGTTGCAGTCCTCGACGACCTCGTCCTTGAGGCCGGGGAGCCGGGTGGTCCAGTGCGCGGCGAGATCGTCGGGGAGCATCCCGACGTCCTGGTTCAGCAGGCCGCGCGGCGCGCGAAGCAGGCCGAGCGGCGCCTTGATCTGCTCCAGTGCCCGGCCGATCTCCTCCGCTCCCGTCAGCAGCCAGCGGCCGTCCTGCCGTACGGCGTCCTCCTGGGCGCGGGACCGGATGGCGTCGGACAGGCCGGTCGCGTCGTAGCGCACGTACTCCTCGACGACGGGGGACCACTGGCCGGCGAACGCCGGGTGGACCTTGAAGAAGCCGATGTAGTCGTCCACGCTCGGATAGGTCTGGCTCAGCCGCGCGATGGCGGGACCGAGTGTGAGTTCCAGCACCGCGTCCGGGTCGGCCCCCGGCGGCATCGGCAGGGGAAGCCCGCCGTCGACCAGGACGACCCGGGCGTACTCCCGCCGCGCCGCGTGCAGAGCGGCGACGTACGCGCCCATCGAGTGGCCGGTGAGCACCGCGGTCTCGTCCGCCCCGACATGGTCGGCGACGAGGTCCAGGTCCTCGGCGTGCCGCGGCAGGCCGTACGGGCCGGAGACGTCCGCGCTGTGGCCGCGCCCGCGCAGGTCCACGGCGACCAGCGACCACCCGTCCGGGAGCGCTTCGCCCACCGCGCGCCATGCCATGAGGGACGCGGTGATGCCGTGCGCCGCGATGATCAGGCGCGGTCCCGCGCCGAACGTGGCGATCCGCAACTTGCCGCCCGGCACCGTGACCTCGTCGAACCGCATCGGCTCCTCCTGGGGGATGAAAGATCTTTCCGAACTGTTCCCGGCACTGTACGACAGCGGCATCGCAAAAGGTACGTCCGGCGACAGACGTGCAATTTCTTCCCCTCTATGCTCATCGCATGAACGAGCGTGTCGTCGTGGTCGAGCATGAGGTCGGTGCGGGTCTGGGGTTCTTCGCGGGCTGGCTGGAGGACGCGGGGATCGAGTACGAGATCGTCCGGCCCCACCTGGGAGAGGCCGTCCCCTCCGATCCCGGAGCCGGTCTCGTGGTGCTCGGCGGATCGCCGTCGGCGTGGGACGACGACGGGTGCGCGTGGCTGCCGGACGCCCGGCGGCTCATCGCCGGAGCGGTGGAGAGCGGCGTCCCCACGCTGGGCATCTGCCTCGGCGCGCAGCTCATGACCATCGCGTGCGGCGGCACCGTCGAGCGCGGCGCGAACGGCCTGGAGGTCGGGCTCGGCGCGATCGATCTGCTCCCCGAGGCGGCGGACGACCGCCTGTTCGGCCCGGTCGCGGCGGCCGTGCCGGAGCCGCGGGCGGTGCAGTACCACTACGACGCGATGACCGAGCTGCCCCCGGGGGCGGTGCGGCTGGCGACGGGGTCGCGCTATCCCAACCAGGCGTACCGGCTCGGTGATTCGGCGTGGGCGGTGCAGTTCCATCCGGAGGCCACCGCGGAGATCTTCATGAAGTGGACCGCCGAGGGCGATCTCGCCGGCTACGACGTCGCGGAGCTGGACCGCCAGGTGAAGGAGGGCGAGGAAGCGCTGCAGGCCGCGTGGCGCCCGCTGGCGGAGGCGTTCGCCGCGCTGGTGCGCGAACGCCGTACCGGGACGGTGTGACGCGGGAGGCTCGCGCTCCGGCGCGCCAGGGCCGATCTTGGCGAGGATGCTCCACCCGCCGTGTGTACCGTTGCTGGGAAGGCCCGTCCACGACGGCCGATGTGATCGACGTCGAGCTGGAAGAAGGCACGGTGAACGCCGACTCCCGGATGCAGACCACCGCCGGGCGCCTGGCCAGGCTCGGATTCGCCGACGGGGCCAGGGCCGAGCGTCTGCTGGATGAGCTCGGCCCGGAGGCGGTGGGCGACGTCGGCCTGCTCGACCGCCTGCTCGCGACCGCCGACCCCGATCTCGCGCTCACCTCGCTGAGCCGCCTGGCCGAGCGCGACCCGGGTGTGCTCGGCGCGCTCCGGGCCGATCCCGTTCTGCGCGCGCGGCTGCTCGGCGTCCTCGGTGTGAGCGCCGCCCTGGGCGACCACGTCGTCCGGCACCCGGAGCACCTGCGGCTCCTGGAGGACGGCACCGGCCACGCGGCCCGGCCGACGGACCGCGAGCTGCGCGAGGAGCTGACGGCCGCGGTGTCGCCGGTGTCGGCGGTGTCGGCGTTGTCTGCGGGCCCGCACGACCACCGGGCCGCACTGGACGCGCTCCGGGTGGCCTACCGGGGGCGGCTGCTCCACCTCGCGGCACGTGACGTGATGGGGGAGTCGGCGTTCGCGGAGACCGCCGCCGAGCTCTCCGACCTGGCCGGCGCCGCGCTCGACGCGGCTCTCGTCATCGCGCGCGCCGAGGTCCCGGGCGCGGACGACGTGCGGCTCGCCGTCATCGGGATGGGCAAGTGCGGAGCCAGGGAGCTCAACTACGTCTCCGACGTCGATGTGATCTTCGTGGCCGAGCCGAGGGCCGACGCCGACGAGGCGAAGGCGCTGCGGGTCGCGACCAGGCTGGCCCAGGCCATGATGCGGGCCTGCTCCGAGAGCACCCCCGAGGGCGCGCTGTGGGAGGTCGACGCGGGACTGCGCCCCGAGGGCAGGATGGGCCCGCTGGTCCGCACCCTCGACAGCCACCTGACGTACTACCGCCGGTGGGCCAAGACCTGGGAGTTCCAGGCGCTGCTCAAGGCCAGGCCGGTGGCCGGCGACCTGGAGCTGGGCGAGGAGTACGTCGCCGCGGTCAACGAGCTGGTCTGGCAGGCCGCGGCCCGGGACAACTTCGTCGAGGACGTACAGGCGATGCGCCGCCGTGTGGAGGCCCGTGTGGCGGCCACGGTCAGGACCGGCGACGCCGAGCGGCAGATCAAGCTGGGCCCGGGCGGTCTGCGCGACATCGAGTTCGCGGTCCAGCTCCTCCAGCTCGTGCACGGGCGGACCGACCCGCTGCTGCGCCGCCGCGCCACGCTGTCCGCGCTCGCCGCCCTCTCCAGGGGCGGGTACGTCGGCCGGGAGGACGCCAAGGCGCTCGCGGAGGCGTACACGTTCCTGCGCCGGGTCGAGCACCTGATCCAGTTGCACCGGCTGCGCCGTACGCACGTGGTGCCGTCGGAGATCGCCGACCTGCGCCGGATCGGGCGGGGGCTCGGGATGACGAGCGACCCTGTGGGAGAGTTCACCACGACGTGGAAGCGGCACGCGCTCGAAGCGCGGCGGCTGCACGAGAAGCTGTTCTACCGCCCGCTGCTGCAGGCGGTCGCCCGGCTGCCCGAGACCGAGACGCGGCTGTCCACCGCCGCGGCCACCGCCCGGCTCGAGGCGCTCGGATACACCGACGCGGAAGGGGCGCTGCGGCACATCGCCGCCCTCACCAGCGGCGTGTCCCGCCGGGCCGCGATCCAGCGCACCCTGCTGCCGGTCATGCTCGGCTGGTTCGCCGACGCCCCGGACCCGGACGCGGGCCTCCTCGGGTTCCGGCAGATCAGCGACAAGCTCGGGGCCACACCGTGGTACCTGCGGCTGCTGCGCGACGAGACCGCCGTCGCCGAGCGGCTCGCCCGGCTGCTCGGGACCAGCCGCTACGTGACCGGGTTGCTGCTGCACGCGCCCGAGGCCGTCGCGATCCTCGGCTCCGACACCGAGCTCGCCGTACGACCCGCCGAGGCCCTGGCGGGCGAGGCCGCCGCGGCGGTCGGTCGGCACGGCGAGAACGCGGAGACCGCCGTCGCCGCGGTCCGCGCCCTGCGCCGCAGGGAGCTGCTGCGTACGGCCTGTGCCGACCTGGCCGGGCTGATCGACATCGAGCGGGTGGGGCAGGCGCTCTCCGCGCTGAACGACGTGACCGTCCAGGCCGCGCTCGACGCCGCGATCAACAAGGTGAGCGTCGACCGGCGCGAGCCGCCGCCGACCCGGATCGCCGTGATCGCGATGGGCCGGCTGGGCGGCATGGAGAGCTCCTACGCGAGCGACGCCGACGTGATGTTCGTGCACGCCCCCCTGCCGGGAGCCGCCGACCGGGAGGCCGCGCTCGCCGCGCACGCCGTCGCCGAGGAGCTGCGCAGGCTGCTCGCCCTCCAGGCGCCCGACCCGCCGCTGCTGGTGGATGCCGGGCTGCGCCCCGAGGGCAGGCAGGGGCCGCTGGTCCGGACGATCGCGTCCTACAAGGCGTACTACGACCGCTGGTCGTCCCACTGGGAGGCTCAGGCGCTGCTGCGCGCCCGGTTCTGCGCGGGAGACGCCCGGCTCGGTGCCGAGTTCATCGAGATGATCGACCCGGTGCGCTATCCCGCCGACGGCATCCCGGCCGACGCCGTACGGGAGATCCGCAAGCTGAAGGCCCGGATGGAGGCCGAACGGCTGCCGCGCGGCGCCGACCCGGCCCTGCACACCAAGCTCGGCCGGGGTGGGCTCTCCGACGTCGAATGGGTGGCCCAGCTCATCCAGCTCCGCCACGCGGGAGCCGTACCGGCGCTGCGCACGACGCGGACGCTCGACACGCTGCGGGCCGCCGTCGCCGAGGGCCTGCTGGCCTCCGAGGACGAGGCGGCGCTCGACCGGGCGTGGCGGTTCGCCTCCCGGATCAGGGACGCCATCATGCTGGTCAGGGGCCGGGCCGCCGACATGATCCCCACGGCCGTCAAGGAGCGGGCGCTGATCGCTCAGGCGCTCGGCTACCCGCCCGACGGCTCCGAGGACTTCATCGAGGACTACCGCCGCATCAGCCGCCGGGCCAGGGCGGTTGTGGAACGCGTCTTCTACGACGACTGAGGCCGAGGACGGGCGACGCATGCCGTGATGACCGGAATCCGTTGCGCCGCCAGGACACGCGGGTGTATCAACGGTGCGGTCGGCATCCCCCCATCGCGGATCCCCGCCCCGGGGTCTCCGCGCCGTAGATTCCGGTGATCTCCTTGGTCTCGTACTACACCGACCTCGCGCTTGGCCTGGTGCTCGCCTTCATGCTGCTGTCGTTGCTGGTCAGCGGCGTCAACGAGGGCATCGTCCGAATTCTCGGCATCCGCAGCAGGTTCCTGTGGGCGTACCTGCGGGACACACTCGACGGCGCGGAGGTCGGGCAGAGGATCCCGGCGGCGGCGCGGACCCTGATGGGAGTGCTCGGCAGGTTGAGGGGCCTGGGCCGCTGGCTTCACGACAGGCTGGCCGACCTGCTCCCGCCGCCCGGCGCGGGGCGCTCCAGGTTGCCCGCGACTGTTCTCGGCGTGTTCGCGAAGCTGCCGTTCGGCCGAGACCCGCGCCCGGCCTTCGCCCCCCGGCCCGCGCCCGTGGAGAGCCCGCCGCTCGCGGGAGCCACGGCGCGCGACCCGGGGGATCCGGCGGTGGCCTCCACGGCGGCTCCGAGTGCGGGGTCGGCGGGGGAGGGCGAGTCCCTGACCGATCTCCTCCACGAGCGGTTGCAGGAGATCGACCATTCGGCGCGGGGCAGGACCACCATCGCCCAGATCCCCCCGGCCCGCTTCGCGGTCGCTCTCCTGGAGATCGCCACCGACATGGGCGGGGTGGAGCGACTGATGCGCGAGCTCGACACGCTCAAGAGCCCGCTCTACCGGCCCGTCAAGGCCGTGTGGGACCGGGCCTCGCACGACGTCGAGGCCTTTCGCAAGGGGGTCGAGGACTGGTTCGACGGCGAGATGGAGCGGCTCACGATCCTCTACCGGAGGTACGTCCGCTGGGTGATCGCCGCGCTCAGCCTCACTGTCACGGTCCTGTTCGGCATGGACGCCCTGGAGTACGGAAAGTCCCTGCTGAACGACAACGCCTACCGCAGCTCGGTCGCGGCGTTCGCCCAGTCGGGCCCCGACGCGCTGGAGCCGCTGAAGGAGCGATGCGAGCCGGGGCAGGACACCTACTCCTGCGTCACCGACGTGCTGAGCACGCCGGCGTTCGTGCAGATCTTCACGCACGCGCCTGTGGCGGTCGAGATGCGTGCCGACTCCGGCCCGGCCTGGTCCTGGCGCGGCGGCGACTGGTGGAGCCGGGTGTCGTCACCGTCCCACTGGCCCGGCTACCTGATCACGCTGATCGCGCTGCTGTTCGGCGCGCCCTTCTGGTGGGACATCTTCCGCCGAGTCACCGGCATCCGTTCCCGCGTCTCCACGCCGGACAGGTAGCCGCGTCCAGGAGCGGCGCTACGGCGCGAGCAGGCGGTCCGGGGCTCACGGCTTGTCCCGGGGCGGCCTCCGACGCTGCGCGGTCGCCCGCCCGTGCCAGACCCGATGAGAGCGATGACGCGGTCCGATACAGGTAACGGTTGTTCACAGAATTCCGTCTCGCCTGTCCGCCGATCAGGGGGTGTGCGAATATCGCACTATGAGGGAGCCTCGGGAGTGGGAAGAGGTCGGCGACCGCATCCGCGAGTGCCGTGTGGCGGCGGGCCTGTCGCAGGAGCAGTTGGCGTCGGCCATGAACCTCGAACGCACGATCATCGCCAAGATCGAAACAGGTGTCCGCCGAGTGGACGCCCTGGAGCTGGCCAAGCTGTCGGCCGTTCTCGACGTGCCCCTCACGTACTTTCTGAGCCGGCCTCCCGCGGTGATCTCGCGTCGTGCGGAGTTGGCCGAGGACTCGGCCACCGACGCGGGCCGCCAGTCATATCGCCTGGAGATGGCGTTGGCGATCTGGTTGGCCGACGTCCGGCAACTCATCGAACTGGGGCAGTTGCATCTGTCGCCGCCCGCGCGCTGTGGACGTGACGTCGAGGACGTCGAGGCCGCCCGCGCGGTGGCGATGTGGGCGAGGAAGAGGCTGGACCTAGGCCTGGGACCCATCAGCTCCCTGATGAGTGTCTGTGAGAGCCTCGGCCAGATGGTGGCGGTGGTGGAGATCCCCGGAGACGGCGCGTCCTTGATCGAGGATGGGGTCGCCGTCGCGGTCGTGAGCAGCCAGGGTGACCCGGGGCGCCGACGGGCGACCGCGGCACACGAGCTGGGCCACCTCATCATCGGCGACGAATACTCGACGGATCTGGGTGTGCATACCTCACGCGCCGACAGAGAGCAGGTGATCGACGCCTTCGCCGCTGAGCTCCTGCTTCCGATCGACTCGGTACGGAACGCCTGCCGGGACGCCGGGGAGGGGAGGCGGGAGACGCTGGTCAGGCTCGCGGCCGGTTACAGGACATCGTGGTCCTTGGCCATTCGCCAAGCGCTCGCGGCCGACGTCATAGACCGCGAGGAGGCGAAGGAGCTACGTCGCCGTAATCCGACTCGGGCCGAGCTGATGGAGGCGGTGGGCTGGGCACCGCAACCTGATCTCCAGAACATTCGGGTACCGCCGAGCTACGCCCACGCCGTCCTTCAGGCATGGAAGAAGGGCATGGTGACGGCACCCCGCGCTGCCGATCTGATGCGCGGCCAGATCGTCGAATCCGACCTGCCTCCACGGGATGACGCGGATCTGGAACCGTGAGCCTTCCCAGATCCGATGTCTCCCTGGTGTTCGACGCCATGTGCCTCAGCCACTTCGCCCGCGCCGAACGGCTCGACGTGCTCAGGGACATGCTCGTCGGCGCAAGCTGCCTGACGACTCACGTGGTCCGTCAGGAACTGCGCGAGGGCGCACGCGAGCATCCGCTCCTCCGAGACGTGCTGGACGCCGACTGGCTGGGTGTGGCGCGCCTCGACTCCCTGGAGGAGATCGGCTGCTTCGCGAAGTGGGTGCAGCGCGTCGGCTCGTCGGACCGGAACCTCGGAGAGGCGAGCGTGTTCTCGGCGGCTGAGTTGCGCGGAGGTATCGCGATCACCGACGATCGCGATGCCGTTGTGGTCGGCAGAACCCACGGGCTCGAGGTCCACGGCACTGTGTGGCTGCTCGCGTCGGCCTGCCAGGACGGCAAGATCAGCGAAGTGGGTGCCGGAAACATCATCGACGCGCTGGTGATGACAGGTATGCGCCTTCCGTGCTCCGGTGCGATGTTCGGCTGCTACGCCCGGCGGTATGGACTGCTCTGATGTCCCGGCCCACACCGGTGGGGGGGGGTCAGTCGCCGGTGACGCCGTCGGCCATCTCCCTGAGGATGTCGATGTGCCCGTTGTGGCGGGCGGTCTCCTCGATCAGATGCATGATGATCCAGCGCAGCTCCACATCCTTGCCGCCCCGGATCTTGCGCTTCGCGAGTGTGTCGAGATCGTGGGACGCCACCAGCTTCCGGTAGCGGTCGCACTGGGCCTCGTAGTCGGCCAGCAGCGTTGCCAGGGGGATGTCGGGGCCGATCGTCATCTCGCGGTCGGGGTCCTCCTCCGTCCACGGTCCGTGGTCCTCCTCGCCGAGGAACACGACCTGCATCCAGCTGTACTCAACCCAGTGCAGATGGCTGACCAGGCCGGAGATCGTCATGAGCGGCGAGCCAGGGAGGGGGGCCTTGCGGGCGTCCTCGTCCGAGAGCCCCTCGCACTTCGCGTGCACAGTGGCACGTGCGTAGTCGAGAAAGGTCGTCAGCATGGTGCGTTCGTCGAAGGACGAGGGAAAGTCGGTGCGTGTCATGCGCCGCATCCTTCAGGCCGCCAGGCCAGGGTGTCCAATCAATATTCCCGGCCAGGCGTCGTCGTCCGGCCCCATGCCGGGCAGGCGCGCGCCAGCGGTACGGACGATTCTCGTTTCGGCGACGTCCCCGTGAACCGCTCGGGGACCTTCGCCGAACCCGAAGCCGAACCCGAAACGGTGCTGCCTGGTCAGGTGGTGTGGCGGGGAACGGACTGGTAAAGCTTGGCGGCGTACTCGGCGCCGTAGTAGCGCTCCAGCTCCTCCAGCGTCTCCTCGGTCTGCTGGACGCTCTTGACGATGCGCGCGTGCGACGGAAGCGCGTCCGGATTCCACGTCTCCGGCTTCCACAGCGACGAGCGGAGGAACGCCTTCGCGCAGTGGAAGAAGATCTGCTCGATCTCGACGATCAGTGCCAGCTGCGGCCGGTGCTCCTTGACGATCATCTCGTCGAAGAACGGCGCCTCGCGGACCAGCCGGGCCCTTCCGTTGATCCGCAGCGTCTCGTTGCGGCCCGGCACCAGGTAGATGAGGCCGACATGCGGGTTGGCCAGCACGTTGCGGAAGCCGTCCACCCTGCGGTTACCCGGCCGGTCCGGGATCGCGATCGTGGTGTCGTCCAGGACGAACGTGAACCCCGGAGGGTCGCCCTTCGGGGAGACGTCGCAGGTCCCGTCCGCACCGGCCGTGGCGATCAGGCAGAACGGCGAGAGCGCCAGCCACTCCCGGTCCCGTTCGTGCAGCGCCACGCGCTCCTTGGCGACCGCCCTCGGCATCGGGTGGCCCAGCAGCTCGCGGAGTTCGGCCTCCGATGTGATCTCCACCAGCTCCGTGGACTCAGCGCTTTCCGGCATGGTCTCTCCCGTCGTCGCGTGTGATCACCCGCCGTTGAGCATACTTCGCGGCATTTCGTCCCTTTGCGGGTGGCGTCCTCGCGTACGGATCGTCAGACCCTCGACACCTACGGCCACTTGTGGCCGGACTCCGACGAGTCGACGCGGGCCGCGATCGATTCGGTGCTCGCGACCCGGACGGAACTGAGGCAGAACCAGGCGGGAGCCGCGCGATGAACATGCAGGTCACCGCGCGGTAGCCCGTCAGCAGTCGTAGATCTGAGTACGACAAACTCGCCGTCCGCTATGAGGCCAGCCTCCACATCGCCATCATCAACGACTGGCTACTGACCTCACTTTGGGACAGCCCCTAGGCTCCTTTGATCTTGTGACAAGATCGCGGGATGCTGCGACTCACCGATTTCATCATCGACTGCCCAGACACGATGAAGCTGGCGGCCTTCTACTCCGAGGTGACGGGCCGCCCGATCAAGGAAGGCAGCCACGAGGACTGGGCCGGCATCAAGTTCGGCGAGGTCGAGCTGGCCTTCATCCGGGTGGACGACTACCGCGCTCCGCAGTGGCCCGACAGCGAGCACCCCAAGCAGTTCCACCTCGACTTCGAAGTGGACGAGATCGAGTCCGAGCAGCGCCGCGTCCTCGACCTCGGCGCGACGCTGCAGCAGGACTTCATCGGCCCCGCCGGCTACGGCTGGCGGGTCTACACCGACCCGATCGGCCACCCCTTCTGCCTGTGTCGCAACAAGGGCGTCATCTGGACCGACCAGGGCCTGATCTGGCCCTAGCCGTGAGTCGCCGCTCTGACGGGCACGGGGCTACAAGCGTTCTGCTTGCGGGCGGTGTTGATGTTCGGAGCCTCGCTGAGTTCCTCGGACACCATGACCCCGGGTTCACCCTACGGACGTATACGCACCTGATGCCGTCGGGGGAGGACCGCATGCGAAAGGCCATCGACCGTGCCTGTGGCGCCGGCCGATGGCCTTTCCGCGGACGCGAGTCCTCGATGTGCCCTGAGCAAGTGACACGCGGCCTTCTGCCCAGGTCACCGGTAGCCCGTCAGCAGTCGTAGTAGAGCTCGAACTCGTGCGGGTGCGGGCGGAGGCGGATCGGGTCGATCTCGTTCTCCCGCTTGTAGGCGATCCAGGTCTGGATCAGATCGGGCGTGAAGACACCGCCTTCGAGCAGGTAGTCGTGGTCGGCCTCGAGGGCGTCGAGCACCTCCGGCAGCGAACCCGGCACCTGCGAGACCTGGCGGGCCTCCTCCGGCGGCAGCTCGTACAGGTCCTTGTCGATCGGCTCCGGCGGCTCGATCTTGTTGCGGATGCCGTCGATGCCCGCCATGAGCTGCGCCGCGAAGGCGAAGTACGGGTTGCAGGACGGGTCGGGCACGCGGAACTCGAGGCGCTTGGCCTTGGGGTTGGAGCCGGTGATCGGGATGCGGACGCACGCCGACCGGTTGCGCTGCGAGTAGACCAGGTTGACCGGGGCCTCGTAGCCCGGCACCAGCCGGTGGTAGGAGTTCACGGTCGGGTTGGTGAAGGCCAGCAGCGACGGGGCGTGCCTGAGCAGGCCGCCGATGTAGTAGCGGGCGATGTCGGACAGACCCGCGTAGCCGACCTCGTCGTAGAAGAGCGGCTCGCCGTCCTTCCACAGCGACTGGTGGCAGTGCATGCCGGAGCCGTTGTCACCGAAGAGCGGCTTGGGCATGAACGTGACCGTGTGCCCGTGCTGGAGCGCTGTGCTCTTGATGATGTACTTGTACAGCATCATGTTGTCGGCGGTCTTAAGCAGCGTGCCGAACCTGAAGTCGATCTCGGCCTGACCCGCGGTGCCCACCTCGTGGTGCTGCATCTCGGTCTCGATGCCGGCCTCGATGAGGTTGCGGACCATCTGCGAGCGCAGGTCGGTGAAGTGGTCCATCGGAGGGACGGGGAAGTAGCCACCCTTGTACCGGGGCTTGTACCCCAGGTTTCCGCCCTCGGCGGCCTTGCCGGTGTTCCAGGCGCCCTCGATCGAGTCGATGTAGTAGTAACCGGCGTTCGCCTTGGTCTCGAAGCGGACGTCGTCGAAGATGTAGAACTCCGCCTCGGGGCCGAAGTAGGCCGTGTCCGCGATGCCCGTGCCCTTGAGGTACTCCTCGGCCTTGCGGGCGACGTTGCGCGGGTCGCGGCTGTAGGCCTCGCCCGTCAGCGGGTCGTGCACGAAGAAGTTGATGTTCAGCGTCTTGTGGACGCGGAACGGGTCGAGCACGGCGGTGGACGGGTCGGGCAGCAGCAGCATGTCCGACTCGTGGATGGCCTGGAAACCGCGGATCGACGAGCCGTCGAACATGAGCCCGTCGGTGAAAACATTGGGGCCGAAGTTTTCGACGGGGAAAGTGAAGTGGTGCGTCGTCCCCGGCAGGTCTGTGAACCTGACATCAACGAACTGCACACCCTCGTCCCGGATGAACTTCAGGACGTCGTCGGCAGAGTTAAACACTCTTGAACCTCCCAGGGGCATGGGCCAGCAGACCCGAAAATAGGCGCGAGCCGTTTCCGCCCCATGTCTCGACTGTTTCGCGCGTGTTAATGGAAGCGTGCTCCGACAGTAACCGCGACCAGGCCGCGAACGGTGTATCAGCGCAGGTCGAAGGTGCTCTCGTGTCTCAGCGGCCGGCGCCTCTGCGTGGCCGCCGGTTTTCACCGGTAGCCCGCCGATGCGGTCAGCCGATCGCCGTCGGCCGTACGGACATGCCGCCGTGCGGCCCTTATGTGACGGCCGTGCGGAGCCGGATCGCATCCATCATGGAAGGAGCGGCGAACGTCAGGCGCATTTCCTGTGGAGATATTGCCCGGGCAACGGATATCTTTGCGATTCGCCCTGCTCTGCAGTGAAACGTGATGCCATGACGTGCTAATGGGAACGTTGTGCGCCGCGATGAGATGGGCCGGTGTGAATATGTGAGCCCGGCCGCGCCTGCCACGCGGCGGGCCGGGTGGTTCAGTGCCCGGACGGCGGCATGAGCGACGGTGACGGCGGAGGTGACCCGGCGGTCGACGTGGCCGAGGGTGACGGCGCGGTGTCCCGCGATCCCGAGCCCGTCGTCGGATCGGTCGCCGGGGGCTCCGTCGCGTCCCTGGCCGGGCGCACGACGGCGGGGGTGAGAGGGTGCGGTGTCGCGGAGGGGGGTGTGTCCCCGCCGAGCAGATCCGGCCGCAGGCTGATGATCGCGCCGGCGAGGGCGACCACCCCGAGCACGGCCAGCATCACCACCGGCGTGCGGCGCCGCCCCGGTCTGGACAGCGGCGCCGCCATCGCCTCCATCCGGAGGATCTCCTCCTCGCCGAACTGCGCGACCAGCGCCTCGAAGCGCGCGTCGATGTCGTCAGGGTCCGCCGAGCGCACAGATCACTCCAAAGGCTGAGATTTCACGAGACAGTTGGATCAATCATGGTCGTCTCGGCCGCCAAGCGGAAGGCCGGCGACAGGCACGGATACGCTGTGGAGTCATGAGCAAGCAGCAGCCCCGGTGGACGCAGACCTGGTTGGGAGGAGTCCGGTCGGCCGGCATCGACCTCGGCTATCCCGGCGAGCGGCTCGGCCTGCCCGCGGAGGGCGCGGGTTCCGTCACCGGCTGGGGCCGGCGCCTCGGCGCGATCATGGTGGACTGGCTGCTGTGCACCTGGGCCATCGCCGGAGGCGTGTTCGGCGCCAGCGGGCAGGATGTCGGCTGGGTCGGCCTGGCCGTCTTCGCGGTGGAGAACGTCCTCCTCGTCGGCACCCTCGGCATGACGCTCGGCATGCGGTTGTTCGGCATCCGGGTCGCCACGCTCGACGGCGGTCGGCCTCCCGTCATCGCCGTGCTCGTCCGCACCTTCCTGCTGTGCCTCGCCGTCCCCGCGCTGATCTGGGACCGGGACCGCAGGGGCCTGCACGACCGGGCCTCCAACACGGTGGTAGTCCGCCTGTCAGCTTCTCGGCCCTGAAGGGCCAAGCTTGCGGCTCCTCGCCGTACCTGGCGGGTACGGGTCAGGCCGCGTCGTCGGCAGCGTGACTCACTGCCCAACCCGCGACACCGCGCGAGGCGATGTTGCGGGCTGCGTTGACGTCGGCGTGCTCAGCGAAGCCGCACGACGTACAGGAGAAGGTTTTCTGGTCGGGCCGGTTCTTCTTGTCCACGTGCCCGCAGGCCGAGCAGGTCTGGGAGGTGTAGGCCGGATCGATGTGGATCACGGCGACCCCGCGCTGGGCCGCCTTGTAGGCGATGAAGCTCCCCAACTGGTGGAAACTCCAGGAGTGCAGCGTGACCCGCTGGGGCTTGCGGAGCCGTACCCGGTCACGGATGCCGCCCAGGTCTTCCAGGGCGATACCGCGTCCGGTGCGTTCTGCCTCGGTCACGATGCGTTTGGCGATGCGGTGATTGGTGTCGGCGGCGAACCGTGCCTCCTTGCGGCGGCGCTTCTTCAGCAGCCGTTTGGCGGACCTGGTGGCCTTGGCCTGCAGCCGGCGGCGTAGTTCCCGGTTGCGGTGGCGGACCGCGTTCAGGCCCTTACCGCAGTGGCGGGCGCCGTCGCTGGTGGTGGCGATGTTGGCGATGCCCAGATCCACCCCTATGAAGGCGTCGGGTTCGGTGACCGGAACATCGGGGATCTCGCAGGTCGCGTACAGGAACCACATGCCGTCCCGGCAGACCAGGTCGGATTCGCCCTTCCGGTACAGGGCGAGCGTCTTGAGCTGGTCGGCCGAGCCGACGAACGCGACATTGCGCAACCGGCCGGCCGTGGTCCAGATCGACACCGTGCGCGCGTCGATCTGCCAGGACAGGCAGCGGTCATCGAACGGCTGCGCGGCACCGGCGCGGAAGACGATCGGTTTGCTCTCGGCCCGCGCGCGGCGCCGGGAGCCTTGCGGTCCCAGGTTCCCGGCCCGGGTGTTGGCCTTCAGTGTGGTGTAGGCGTCGGCGACCTTCTTGATCACATGCTGGGCGGCCTGCGCCCCCAACCCGCGCGCTTTCACCTCGCGATAGGTGTGCTTGCGCAGCGCGTACTCGCGCCGGTCCCCGGTCGTGAACGCGGTCATCGAGGCGAAGTTCGCGGCGTCGTTGCAGGCGCGCAGTGTCGCCTCCAGCGCTGCCGCCTGCTCAGGCGTCGGCCGCAGCCTCACCTGCACCACCAGCTTCACATCGAACACACTATCGGTTGGTTCATGTCGCCGTGATGGAAACCAAAACTGTGCAAGGGGTTTCCCGCTCATGTCCGCAGATACCTGTGGGGCGGCCATTTCTGGTCACCGTCGTACTTCGCGGCGTCCTGCGGCGGTGCCCCGCTGTCGATCATCAAGGAGTACATCGAGAATCAGAAGCGCCCGGACTAGCGTCCGGGCGAGGCGAGGGAAGCGATTCCTCCCGGGCGTAAACGCCCGGGGTTCCTCGCTATATACCGCTGAAAGCCGCCGCGCCACAGCGTAAAAAGATGAACCGGGTTTGCATCTGAACCCGGTTCATTTATTGTGCCGGTATGGCAGGTCTCAGGGAGGACAAGAAGCGGCGGACGCGACAGGCGATCGCCGACGTGGCGCTGCGGCTCTTCGCCGAGCGCGGGTTCGAGGCGGTCACCGTCAACGAGATCGCCGAGGCGGCGGGCGTCGCGAAGGTCACCCTGTTCAAATACTTCCCGGCGAAGGAATCCCTCGTCCTGCACGCGGTCGAGGACGAGGACCTGGCCGGGATCGTGACCTCGCGGCCGCCCGGTCAGACGCCTCTGCGGGCCCTGCGGGCGCACTTCCGGGCGTTCGCCGCCGAGCCCGACATCGGCGACCCGGACGAGCTGGTCGCCCGGATGAAGGTGATCGTGGACAGCCCCGCGCTCACCGCCGCCGCCAACCGTCTCCATTACGGCCAACGGCGTGCCCTGGCCCGTGCCCTGGCCGGTGACGACGGTCCACACCCGCCGTGCGAGAGTGCCGGGCCGACGGTCGAGCTGGCGGTCGAGCTGGCGGCCGCGCAGATCAGCGCCGCCGTCCTGACACTCCAGGAGACGTTCTTTCAGCGCATCGCCTCCGGGATGCCGCTCGCCGAGGCCGGCCGCCGCCTGCTCGCCGACGTCGACCTCGCCTTCGACCTGCTGGAGAGCGGGCTGGAGAGCGGGCTGGGGAGCGGGCTCCAGCACGATCCGGCCCGGTAGGCCCCGCACACGGAGCGCATGACGATGAACCCCTCGACCTGGGAGCTGTGACATGAGAGCTGTGGGCATCAACTACGACACCGGGTTCCTCCCCGGCGCCGCCTCCCGGCGGCACTTCGACCCCGAGGTGGTGCGCCGCGAGATGCGCGTCATCGCCGACGACCTCCACTGCACCGCCGTACGCGTGTCGGGTGGGGACCCGGAGCGGCTCAGCGTGGCCGCGGAGCACGCCGCCGCCGCGGGACTCGAAGTCTGGTTCGCGCCGTTCCCGTGCGAGCTGACCACGGAGGAGATGCTGCCCTTCTTCGCCGACTGCGCCGCCCGCGCCGAACGGGTGCGTATGGCCGGCGCCGAGGTGGTCTACGTCATGGGATGCGAGATCAGCGGGTTCGCGCCCGGCTTCCTGCCGGCCGCTCTACGACCGGCTGGCCGCCCTCGGGTCCTTCACGGAGGAGGACTGGATGTCGATGGGGCCGATGCTCGCCCGGCTGAACGCCTTCCTGGCCGAGGCCGCGGAAGGTGCCCGCGCCCGGTTCGGCGGGCGGGTGACCTACGCGTCGGCGCCCTGGGAGTTCATCGACTGGACGCCGTTCGACCTCGTCGGCGTCGACGCCTACCGCGCCGCCTACAACGCGGCGAACTTCCGTGAGGAGATCCGCGGACATTTCCGGCACGGCAAGCCGGTCGCGGTCACCGAGTTCGGCACCTGCCCCTACAAGGGGGCCGGTGACCGAGGCGGCATGGCATGGGCGATCGAGCAGGTGGACGATCTGGTGCCGGACGAGTCCGAGCAGGTGCGGTACTTCACCGAGCTGCTCGACGTCTTCGCGGCGGAAGGCGTGGACAGCGCGTTCTGGTTCACCTTCGCCGGCTACGAGCGGCGCGGCGACGCCGACCTCGGCTCGTACGGCGTGGTCAGCATGATCGACCGGGAGCGCTGGAAGCCGCGGGAGGTCCTCCACGCCATGGCGGCTACCTGTTCTCGCAGGTGAAGATCGCGGTGCCGGGGAAATGCCGGCCGCGCAGGGGGCTCCAGCCGCCCCACACGCCCTCGTGGCCGTCCGGCCACTCCGGCTCGATCAGGCCCGTCAGGACGAACCCCGCCCCGGCGATGAGACCGACCCAGTCGCCCAGCGTCCGGTGGTGTTCCACGTAGGACGGCGTCCCGCCGCCTGACAGCTCCACGTACGGCGCGCGGTCGAAATAGGAGCGGTCCGCCGTCAGCCCGCGCGGGCCGGGGTCGTCGGGGAACGCCCACCGGATCGGGTGGCTGACCGAGAACACGAACCGCCCGCCCGGGCGCAGCACACGGCGCACCTCGGCGAGCACGGCCCCGGCGTCCGCCACGAACGGCAGCGCCCCGAACGCCGAGCAGGCGAGGTCGAAGGCGTCGTCGAGGAACGGAAGGACCTCCGCGTCCGCCTGCACGACCGGCACGGACCGGCCCGTCTCCTCGTCGATGCGGCGCGAGTGTTGAAGCTGCCGGTAGGAGAGGTCGAAGGCCGCGACGGACGCGCCCCGGGCGAGGAGCCACCGGCCGCACTGCCCGGCGCCGCAGCCGATCTCCAGCACCCGGCGGCCGGTCACATCGCCCAGCAGCCGGGCGTCCGCCTCGTCCAGCCCCTCCGGGCACCAGATGAAGCCGTCGTCGCGGAGGAACTTGCCGTGCTCCGCCTGGTACTCGTCCGCCGCGCCGTCCCACCAGCCACGATTGGCCTGCGCGGTCTCGGCGCGGGTGACGGATTTCCTCGTGACGCCCACGTTCGACCCGAGGCTCAGCGGGCCTTGGGGCCGCGCGGCATGCGGACGTTCTTGGGCATGGGGCCCTTCGGCATCGGCATGGCCGGCGTGAGCGCGCGCATCCGGTTGTTGATCTCGGACACGACGGGCTTCTTGAGGTTGCGCGGCAGCTTCATCAGGTGGCGCTGGAGCTTGGCCAGCGGCACCTGGCCGTCGCCGTCGCCGCACTGGACGTCGTACACCGGGACGTCGATCGCGACCCGCTGCACCCGCTTCTTCTCCGCGACCAGCATCCGCTGCACGCGGTTGCCCGGACCCTCGGAGACGAGGATCACGCCGGGGTAGCCGACCACGCGGAACACGAGGTCCTGGTCGCGGTTGACCGCCACCGGCTTCTCCTCGACGTACCAGTTGCCGCGCATGCCCTGGAGGATCGCGTACGTCGCGCCGGGCTGGCCGTGGAGCATGCTGTACTGCGCGCTCTGCGCCAGCCGGCTGAACACGATCATGCCCACAAGGACGGCGGCGAGCACACCGAAGACGTACCACGTCCAGCCGAAGAAGACGCCGAGGACGACGAAGACGGCGAGGGTGCCCAGCGCCGACCCGTAGACGATCGGCATGCCCTTGGGGTTGGCCTGTTTCACGAACTGGGCGACCATCCGGATCTGCTTGAGCCGTCCCGGAGTCGCAGGGTCTTTCGCCATGCTCAGCAGGATACAAATCCCAGGGCGAATTAATGAAAACGAGACCCGCCCGGCCGGCTCACGAAGGAGCCGGACGAGCGGGTCTGGAAGGTCCCCTGAGGGGTTTTGGCGGGTTCTGGGTCGTGTTTCGTGGATCTTTGCCGTAGCGAGGATCCACGAATCACTCCCTAGAGGCTCTGCCGCGCCGCGATCGCCTGCTGGTACAGGCGGCCGGCCCGGTAGGACGAGCGGACGAGCGGTCCCGACATGACGCCGGCGAAGCCGATCTCCTCGGCCTCCCGCTCCAGCTCGACGAACTCCTCGGGCTTGACCCAGCGCTCGACCGGGTGGTGGCGGGGGCTCGGGCGGAGGTACTGCGTGATCGTCACCAGGTCGCAGCCCGCCTCGTGGAGGTCGCGCAGCGCCTGGGTGATCTCCTCGCGCTCCTCGCCCATGCCGAGGATGAGGTTGGACTTGGTGACCAGCCCGGCCTCGCGGGCCATGGTGATCACTTGGAGGGAACGCTCGTAACGGAACGCGGGCCGGATCCGCTTGAAGATCCTGGGCACGGTCTCGATGTTGTGCGCGAACACCTCGGGCTTGGCGGAGAAGACCTCCTCGAGCTGCTCGCGGATGCCGTTGAAGTCGGGCACCAGCAGCTCGACACCGCAGCCGGGGAGCTGCGCGTGGATCTGGCGGGCGGTCTCGGCGTACAGCCAGGCGCCGCCGTCGGGCAGGTCGTCACGGGCGACACCGGTGACCGTGGCGTAGCGAAGGCCCATCTGCTGGACCGACTCGGCCACGCGACGGGGCTCGTCGCGGTCGTACTCGGCGGGCTTGCCGGTGTCGATCTGGCAGAAGTCGCAACGCCGGGTGCACTGGTCGCCGCCGATGAGGAACGTGGCCTCCCGGTCTTCCCAGCACTCATAGATGTTGGGACAACCGGCCTCTTCGCAGACCGTGTGCAATCCCTCGCGCCGCACCAGCGATTTGAGCTCGGTGTACTCCGGCCCGGTCTTCATCCGGGTCCTGATCCACGGCGGCTTCTTCTCGATCGGGGTCTGGCTGTTGCGCACCTCCAGGCGGAGGAGCTTACGGCCATCTGGGGCAACGGACACGCCGTCCAGCTTATTACCAGACGCCTCATGCACCGTCAGGCGAGGTCCTCCTCGTACATGTCGTACGGCTCGGTGCCGAGGGCCTCCGCGAGGCGCTTCTCGGCGAACGGGATGACCTCGTCGACGGTGATCCGGCGGCCCGTCTCCGCGGACAGGGAGGTGACACCCGAGTCGCCCTCGACGATCCGGTTGTACCAGCTCAGGTCGTTGACGCAGTTGAGCGCGAAACCGTGCATGGTCACGCCGCCGGCCACCCGGATGCCGATCGTGCCGAGCCTGCGGTCGGGCAGGCCGCTCGCGGCGTCTCCCGGCATCCACACGCCGCCCTGGCCCTCGACCCGCCGCGCGGCCAGCCCGAAGTCGGCGCAGATCTGGATCAGCACCTCTTCCAGGAGCCGGACGTATCCCGCGACGTCGGCGATCCGGAGGATGGGATAGCACACCAGCTGCCCCGGGCCATGCCAGGTGATCTTGCCGCCGCGGTCCACGTCGATGACGGGCGTGCCGTCGGCGGGGCGCTCGTGCGGCAGGGTGCGGCTGCCCGCGGTGTAGACCGGGGCGTGCTCCAGCATCAGGCACAGATCGGAGATCTCGCCCGCCGCCCGGCGGCGGTGCGCCCGGCGCTGGAGACTCCACGCCTGCTCGTACGGAACGTCGACGCCCAGGCGGACGACGGCGAGCCCGGTCATGCGACGCTCCCGGCGCCCGGGCGGGCCGGCCTCGTGGTCACGCTCCGCTCGTTCACTCGTCCAGGGTAGACGTGAGAAGCCTCGGCTCGATACGGAACTCCTTGACACCACCTGCACCGTCCTTCTCGATCCGGTACGCGTAGCCGCCGGGGTCGACCGTCACGGCCTGAATGAATTCGGTCCCCACGTAGTGCAGCCCGACGCCCTCGTCCGCGGCGTATCCGTCGGGCAGTTCGCCCGAGGCCACCGAGGCGTGCAGCAGCTCCCTGCGCTGCGCGTCGGAGTTGTAGTGCACGCCGCAGGAGTACGGCAGGAAGCCCAGCCCCTCGGCCCACGGGCGGAGTTTCGGCCCGAACGAATCGGTGTTGCCTCCGACATGCCAGCACAGGGCGCCCGCGCTCTGGCCCGACAGGACGATCCCCGACCGCCACGCCTCGGCGAACGCCTCGTCCAGCCCGTGCAGACGCCACAGCGCGGCGAGGTTGGCCACGCTGCCGCCGCTCACGTAGATGGCGTCCTGCTCCAGGATCCACTCGCCCGGCTCCGCGACGTTCGGCATCGGGAAGACCGTCAGGTGGCTGACCTCGACGTCCCACTCGCGGAACGCTCCGTACATTTTCAGCAGCCAGTCGGCGTCGTCCCCGGTCGCGGTGGCGAGGAGCCCCAGCTTGGGCCGGTCCTGGCCGGTGAGGTCCAGGACGTAACGCAGCAGGCCGGTCGGCTCGATGAACCCGTACCGCTCTGTCTGCCGGAACGATCCGCCGCCGATGGCGACGATGTGCGACTGTCCGATCCGGCTCATCGGTCACTCCAATATCGGGAAACAGGGATTCATTAGAGTACGGCGGCCAACGCTTCCGCGAGGGTGGGATGCGAGAACCGGTGACCGGCCTCCAGCAGACGGCGCGGGATGACACGCTGGCCGGTCAGCAACCCCTCGTTCGCGAACTCGCCGAGCGCCAGGCGCAGCGCGAACGCCGGGGTCGCGATGGGCATGGTGGGTCGTCGTAGCGCCCTCCCGATGGCCCTGGTGTATTCGGTGTTGGTCACCGGCTCGGGCGCGGTGAGGTTGACCGGGCCTGAGATGTCCGGATTCGCTATGAGAAATCTCACCGCGGTCAGCCAGTCGGGGAGGGAGATCCACGAGACGTACTGCCGCCCGCTCCCCAGGGCGGCGCCTGCGCCGACCTTGAAGATCGGCAGCACCTTGGCCAGCGCCCCTCCGCGGCGGCTCAGCACGACGCCGGTGCGCAGCCGTACGAGCCGGATGCCCTCCTGCTCGACCGGCCCCGCCGCCTCCTCCCAGTCCCGGACCAGGTCCGCCAGGAATCCGGCCCCCGGAGGCGCGGACTCGTCGACCTCCCGGTCCCCGGTGTCGCCGTAGTAGCCGACCGCCGAGGCGGACAGCAGCACCGGCGGCCGGCTCCTGAGCAGGCTCAGCCCCTCGACGAGCGTGCGCGTGCCGACGACGCGGCTGTCGACCAGCTCCCGCTTGTACGACTCCGTCCACTTGCGGTCCGCGATCCCGGCCCCGGCCAGATGGACCACCGCCTCCGCGCCCTCCAGGACGAAGGGGTCGAGAAGGTTCCGCTCCGGGTCCCAGAACGCCTCGTCCGGCGCCACGGGCTCCCGCCGTACGAGCCGCAGGACCTCGACGCCGTCGGCGCGGAGGGCGCGAACGAGGGCCGAGCCGAGGAATCCCGACGAGCCGGTCACAACGATGGTCATGCCGTCCACGGTAGGCGCCGGCCCGGGAAACGGCGGAGGCCGCCCCGTGACAACACGGGACGGCCTCCGGGAACCATGTGGCACGGCCGATCGGCACAGGGCTGATCGGCACGGCACTGATCGGCACAGCGCTGATCGGCACGGGGCCGATCAGCGCGACGCGCTACGGCTCAGCGCCGGGAACCGCTCAGGCGAGGCCGAGCTGGTTCTCGAAGCGGCCCTCCTCCAGGCGGCGCTTGACCGTCGTGAGGAAGCGGGCGGCGTCGGCGCCGTCGACCAGGCGGTGGTCGTAGGTCAGCGCGAGGTACACCATCGAGCGGACCGCGATGACCTCGCCCTCCGGCGTGTCGAGCACGACCGGACGCTTGACGACCGCGCCGGTGCCCAGCATGCCGACCTGCGGCTGGTTGAGGATCGGCGTGTCGAACAGCGCGCCGCGGCTGCCGGTGTTGGTCAGCGTGAACGTGGCGCCGGTGATCTCGTCGGGCGTGACCTTGTTGGCGCGGGTCCGCTCGGCGAGGTCGGCCGTCTTGCGGGCGAGGCCGGCCAGGTTGAGGTCACCGGCGTTCTTGATCGTCGCCGCGATCAGGCCGCGCTCGGTGTCGACTGCGATGCCCAGGTGCTCGACGTCGAAGTACGTGACCTCCATGGTCTCGTTGTTGATCGTCGCGTTGAGCTTCGGGTGCTGCTTGAGCGCCTCGATCGCCGCCATCTCGAAGAACGGCATGAACGACAGCTTGACGCCCTCGCGGCGGAAGAACTCGTCCTTGGCCCGCGCGCGCAGCCGCGCGATCTTGGTGACGTCGACCTCGACCACCGTGGTGAGCTGGGCCGCGGTCTGCAGCGACTCGACCAGGCGCTTGGACATCGTCTGCCGCAGGCGGGACATCTTCTCGGTGGTGCCACGCAGCGTGGTGTCCACCTGGACCTGCTCGGGAGCCGCGGCCGGAACGGCCGGGGCGGCCGGAGCCACTGCGGCGGGAGCCACTGCGGCGGGAGCCACTGCGGCGGGAGCCGCCGGAGCGGCGACGGCCGGGGCGGCGGCAGCGGCCTGCTCGCGCTGGACGCGGGCCGCCTCGATGACGTCCTGCTTGCGGATGCGGCCGCCCACGCCGGTGCCGGTCAGGGAGTCGAGGTCGACCCCGTGCTCGGTGGCCAGCTTGCGGACCAGCGGCGTGACGTACGGAGCCTCGCCGGCCGGAGCGACCTCGACGGCCGCGGCCACCGGAGCGGGCGCGACGACCGGGGCCGGGGCCGGAGCGGGCTGCGGGATCGAGGAGATCGGCGGAGCCGGGGCGGGCGTCGGCTCCGGAGCGGGAGCCGGGGCCGGGGCCGGAGCAGGGGCGGGCTCGGGCTCGGGAGCCGGAGCGGGCGCCTCGACGGCGGGAGCGGCGGGAGCGGCGGCGGCGCCGCTCTCGTCGATGATGGCCAGCTCGGCGCCGACCTCGACCGTCTCGTCCTCAGCGACGACGATCTTGGTCAGGTAGCCGGAGGACGGCGAAGGGATCTCGGTGTCGACCTTGTCCGTCGACACCTCCAGCAGCGGCTCGTCGGCCTCGACGCGCTCGCCTTCCTTCTTCAACCAGCGGGTTACGGTGCCCTCGGTAACGCTCTCTCCGAGCTGGGGCATGGTTACGGAGACCGGCATGGTTCTCTTCTCTCGCGTTTCCTGTGAGGGCCTTAGTTGTGGACGTGAAGCGGTTTGCCGGCCAGGGCCAGCATCGCCTCACCGAGGGCCTCGGACTGGGTCGGGTGCGGGTGGATCAGCTGGGCGACGTCACCGGGCGTGGCCTCCCAGTTGTAGATCAGCTGGGCCTCGGCGACGAGCTCGCCGACGCGGCTGCCCACCATGTGCACGCCCAGGACCCGGCCGTCGCGCTCGGCGACGACCTTGACCTCGCCCTGGGTCTGCAGGATCTTGCTCTTGCCGTTTCCGGCGAGGTTGTAGCTGAGCTCGACCACGTCGTGGCCGCGCTCGCGCGCCACGGCGGTGCTGATGCCCACCGACGCCACCTCGGGCTCGGAGTAGGTGATGCGCGGCACACCGTCGTAGTCGATCGGGACCGGGTTCAGCCCGGCGATGCGCTCGGCGACGAGGATGCCCTCGGCGAAGCCGACGTGCGCGAGCTGGAGGGTCGGGATCAGGTCGCCCACGGCGTACACGCCGGGGACGCTGGTCTGGCAGTACTCGTCGACCTTGACATAGCCGCGGTCGACGGTGACGCCCGCCTCCTCGAAGCCCAGCCCGGCGGAGACCGGGCCGCGGCCCACGGCGACGAGCATGAGCTCGGCGTCGAGGGTCTTGCCGTTCTCCAGGGTGACGACGACACCGGTCTCGGTGGTCTTGACGCTCTCGAACCGGACGCCGAGCTCGTACTTGATGCCCCGGCGGCGGAAGGCGCGCTCGAGGAGCTTGGAGTTGGACTCGTCCTCGAGCGGCAGCAGATGGGGGAGCGCCTCGACGATCGTGACCTCGGCGCCGAACGACCGCCACACGCTGGCGAACTCGACGCCGATCACGCCGCCGCCCAGGATGATCGCCGAGCTGGGGACGCGGTCCAGGACCAGCGCGTGGTCGCTGGAGACGACCTTGTCGCCGTCGATCTCCAGGCCGGGCAGCGACTTGGGCACCGAACCGGTGGCGAGGACGACGTTGCGCCCCTCGAAGACCTGGTCGCCCACCACGACGCGGTTCGGGCCGGCCAGCCGGCCCTCGCCCTCCACCACGGTGATCTTCTTGCTCTTGATGAGTCCGGCGAGGCCCTTGTAGAGCCCGCTGATCACCTTGTCCTTGTACGAGTGGACCGCGGGGACGTCGATGCCGTCGAACCTCGTGCGGACGCCGAACGCCTCGCTCTCGCGGGCCTGGTCCGCCAGTTCGGCCGCGTGCAGAAGGGCTTTGGTGGGGATACAGCCGCGGTGCAGGCAGGTGCCGCCGACCTTGTCCTTCTCGATGAGGACGACGTTCATGCCGAGCTCGGCCGCCCGCAGGGCACAGGCGTAACCACCGCTGCCGCCGCCTAGGACGACGATGTCGTAGGCGCCGCTGCCATCAGCCACAGGAATGCTCCTCCTTGGTTTGCCACACCGCCGGATGGACCCGACAGCATCTTTTCACTTGTCTCTGAAGATCGTGGTTCAGTCGGCGGTGTGCCCGCTGTCACCGGCGTAACGCTCCGCCAGTGCCACCAGTGTGCGGGTGATCGCGCCGGTCCCGCCCTTCGGCGTGTAGCCGTACGGCTCCGCCTTGTTGAAGGAGGGGCCCGCCATGTCGATGTGCGCCCAGCGGACGCCGTCCGGCACGAACTCCCGCAGGAAGATGCCCGCCGCGAGCATCGCGCCCCACCGGTCGGGGTTGAGGTTGGCGATGTCGGCGACCGGGGAGTCCAGGCCCTTGCGCAGCTCCTCGGGGAGCGGCATGCCCCAGGCGGCCTCGCCCTGGGCGACGGCGACCTCCACGACCTCGTCGCGGAGCGCGTCGTCGTTGGCCATGACGCCGCTGGTCCGCCACCCGAGCGCGACGATCTGGGCTCCGGTGAGGGTGGCGACGTCCACGATCAGGTCGGGGCCGTCCTGCGCGGCGCGCGCGATGCCGTCGACCAGCACCAGCCGGCCCTCGGCGTCGGTGTTGAGCACCTCCACGGTCTTGCCGCTGAAGGTGTGCAGCACGTCGGAGGGGCGCATGGCCGTACCCGACGGCATGTTCTCGGCGAGGCACAGGTAGCCGACGGCGTTGACCGGAAGGCCGAGCCTGGCGACGGCGATCAGCGCGCCCAGGACGGCGCCCGCGCCGCCCATGTCGGACTTCATCCAGTCCATCGCGTTGGCGGGCTTGAGCGACAGGCCGCCGGAGTCGAAGGTGATGCCCTTGCCCACGAACGCGACGGTCCGCGACGCGTCGGGGTGGCTGTAGGCGAGCCGGACCAGCCGGGGCGGGTTGACCGACCCCTGGCCGACACCGGTGATGCCGCCGTAGCCGCCCTCCTTGAGCGCGGTCTCGTCGAGCACCTCGACGGACAGGCCCGCCTTGGTCGCGGTGTCCTCGGCGATGTCCGCGAACTTCGCGGGCCACAGGTCCGAGGGCGGCATGTTGACGAGGTCGCGCACCAGGGCGACCGCCTCGGCGACGGTCGAGGCGCGCTCGACGGCGGCCTCCGCCCCCTCGGCGCGGGTGAGCACCGACAACTCGGCGACGGGGTCCTTGCGCTCGCCCGTGCGATATCTGGTGAAGTCGTAGGCGCCGAGCAGGGCGCCCAGCGCGACCGCCTCGGCCTCCTCGGCCGTCGAGGCGGGCAGGGCCAGGACGGCGGAGGCCGTGCCGGTGAGGGCGCGGGCGGCGGCGCCGGCCGCGCGGCGGAGTGTCTCAGTAGGGTAGCCGTCCGCGGGCCGTTCCCCGAGGCCGACGGCGAGCACGAGCGGCGCGGGAAGGGCGCCGAGAGTGGGGATCTTCGCGATCTCCTCGGGTTTCCCGCTGAATCCGACCGCGCCGAGCGCCGTGGCGAGGGTGCCGCCAAAGGCTTGGTCGAGGTCGTCGGCGCCGGGGGCGACCTGTGGGCCGTCCGGTGAGGTGTGGAAGCCGACTACGAGAGCATCGGTCTCGATGGAGACCGTGTCAGATGCGATAACGCGCACTGTGGTCACGGGTGCCGATGCTAGCTCTGCTTTCGGCGTACGCATAAACGAGGGTTCGTCCTACCAATAGCGTCGGCAAATGGTGCTGTTGGCGATAGCACCATCTGAACCAAGATAGTGCTAATGTCGCTAGCATCATGTTGCTGAAGCTCGATCTCAACGATCCGCGGCCCCTCCATGAACAGGTCGCCGACGCCATCCGGCGGGCGATCGTTCAGGGGGACGTCGCTCCGGGGGATCGGCTGCCCCCGGCCCGCGATCTCGCCGACGCGCTGGGCGTCAACGCCAACACGGTCCTGCGGTCGCTGCGCGACCTGAGAGACGAGGGCCTGCTGGAGTTCCGCCGCGGACGCGGTGTCTCGGTGCTGAGCCGGCCTGACCCCCGCGAGGCGCTCCGATCCAGGGCGAGGGACCTGCTCGACGAGGCCGCCCGGTACGGCTATCGCCCCCACGACGTCATCGAACTCATCAAGGAGATCTCATGAACACTCCCCCTGCGCGGGAAGGCTCCTTTCGCACGCGCTTCCTCCTGGTGGCCGGAGCCTGGGTCGTCCTCGTGTCCGCCGCGCTGGCCGCCGTGCCGCTCGGGTTCAGGGGTCGGCTGCCCGACCCCCTCGCCGCGCACTGGGGGCCGTCCGGAGATCCCGACGGCTCGATGCCGTTCGCCGCCTTCGTCCTCGTCGCCCTGCTGTGGGCCGTCGTCGCGGGAACGTGCCTGGGCGCCGCGGCGCGCGGCCGCCTGGTGATGAGGCGAGCGGGGCGCCGCAGCGTCGCGGCCGGGCTCGGCTGGGGCGCCGCCTTCCTGCTCGGCCTGCAGACCGTCACGATCAGCGCGAACCTGGATCGGGCGCGTTGGGAGGACGCGGCGTCGCTCGGCTGGCAGGTCGCCGCCGTGATCGCCGCGGCCTTCCTGGTCGGCGGGCTCGGCTGGCTGGCCGGGCGGCCGGGTCCCGACGAGCGGCCGGCCGGCGCCGAGCCTCGGCCGACGGCCCTCGTGCTCCACCCGGGGGAGCGGCCCGTGTGGGTCTCCACCGTGGCTTCGCCCCTCGTCGCGGGCCTGGCCTTCGCCCTCCTCGCCGCCGCCGTGTCGCTCGCCGCCTGCGTCCTCATGGGCTTCTCCGCGGCTCTGTGGATCGGGGTGGTGGTGTTCGCCTTCGTCGGCCTGCTCGGTCTCGGGCTCTCCTCGGTGAGGGTGAAGGTGAGCCCCGAAGGTCTCACGGTGTCGTACGGCCCGCTGCGGTGGCCGTCCAGGTCGGTGCCGCTCGGCAGGCTCGACCGGGCCTGGACGGAGCAGCGCTTCCCCTCGGATGTGGGCGGCTGGGGCTACCGCGGACTGCCCGGCCAGAGCACGATCATGATCCGTGGCGGCGAATGCCTCGTCGTCCGCTACACCTCGGGCGGGGAACTCGGCATCAGCGTGGACGACGCCGCCCAGGGCGCCGCGCTGCTCAACGCTCTTGTGGCGTCCAGGGACTGAGGGAGTGTCCATGCGTCGCCTCAACCACGGCCGGCCTGGTCGCGGTCGCCGGAGACGCGGCCCATCCGCCCAACCTCGCGCTCGCGGGCGTCACCGGCGTCGTCGGCTGGGTGATCCTCGCCGTCGTCGTGGCCGTCCTGCGCTCGCCGTACCGGTCGCGCGCGTAGATCGCCCCGGTGACCGGGTTCTCCGTCCGCCCCCCGTCGCGGACACGTTCTCAGAGAAGTAGAGCGCAGAGCAACAGCGTCGTGGTCGTCGCGCACTCGACCAACGCGCCGAGCACGTCCCCGGTGATCCCGCCGAGTCTGCGTACGGCCCGCCGCCGCAGCAGCGCCGCGGCGAGGAGGCCGGCCAGCACGGCGAGCGGGAACGTCGCCGGAGCCCACCGGATCGCCGACAGGAACGGCGAGGGCTCGGCCACGTTGACCATGGTGACGACTTCATAATGGGCGGTGTCGCCGCGCGGGTATCCGTACGAGTTCTCGAACACCCTGCCCGGGGGCCATTCGTCCAGCAGAGGTGACGACGGCCGATGCAGGTCACCCCAGATGACCCCGCCCGGCGCGGCGGTGAGATGACACGGGAGCACGCTCCCGAGGGCGGGCAGGAGCAGGGCCGCGCCGACGAGAACGCCCGCCGTCACGGCCAGGGCGGGGCCACGCCGCACGGTGCCCGCGACGAAGGCGCCCAGGCCGCCGGGGCGGGCGGCGGGGACGCTGTCGCGGCACGCCCAGGTGATCGCGAGCCGTCCGGTGGCGCAGGCGGCGATCAGCGCGGGCGGTCCGAAACCCCCCAGATGGGCCAGCGCCGTCACCTGGACGAGCAGCGTGAATACGAGCGTGACCACGCCGAACGGTCCGATGTCGGAACGCTTCATGATGTCGAGCGCCTGCTCGGCGGGCTTGCCGCTGCCCAGGCCGTCGGCCAGGTCCGCGAGGCCGTCGAGATGCAGGCATCGGGTGAGCCAGGCGAGCGTTCCGACCGCCAGCACCGAGGCGAGCAACGCGGAGCCGCTCAGCCAGGCTGCGGCGCCCGACACCGCGGCGGCGGCCGCCCCGAGGAGCAGCCCGGCGAACGGCGCCAGGAGCATCCCGCGTCCGGCGAGCCGGCGATTCACCTCGACGGCGCGTACCGGGAACACGCTCAGCGTTCCCAGCGCGAACCGCCACGCCGCCGCGGCGGAGGCGGGATCTCGCTCTGGCGTTCCGGACATAACGCATGATCGTAGCCGCGGACCAGGGCCGGGAGGTCCCACCGTCGCGGTCGCTGTCGTCGGCCCTGCCCCTCTGGGCTAGATCGGCAGCGGGAGCAGGCGGCCCGCCACGACGAGCGCGACCTCCTCGGACTCGCGGGCGAGGCGCTGGTTGAGACGGCCCAGCGTGTCGCGGAAGAGGCGGCCGCTCGCGGTGGCCGGAATCACACCGAGTCCCACTTCGTCGCTCACGGCGACCACCCGCGCCGACGTCCGCCGCCACGCGTCAACCAGTTCGTCGCAGCGCGCGGCCACCATGTCGAGCGGGGATGGCTCCTCTTCGGGCAGATCCGCGCTGCTCTCCTCCGGCGTGGACCGCCGCCTGTTAGGGGCGCTCTGTCCATGTGTGTCGGCTTCGCCGTGCGGGGTCTCGTGGTCGTACCCCGGCCAGGCTCCGCATTCGTCGAAGACGGCGGCGATCCAGGTGCCGAGCCCGTCGATGAGCAGCGTTCCGGACGACGCGCGGAGCAGCCCGGCGAGGTCGGTCGTCTCCACCGTTCCCCAGTGCGCGGGGCGGCGGTCGCGATGCGCCTTGACCCTGGCGAGCCAGGAGGGATCGTCACCTCCGGAAGGCCCGGTCGCCACGTACGTGACGTCCGCCTCGGCGGCGAGACGGAGTTCGGCCTCCTCGGATTTGCCGGATCGCGTGCCGCCGAGCAGCAGCGTCCGCCGTGGCGCCGGTCGCGTGGGCGCGGGCCGGTCACGCGTGTCCAGCACGGTCCCGTCGGGCACGGCGTCCGCCCCCCACAAGGCGAGGCGACGGGTCAGCTCCCTCTCAGAGGGGACGCGGTGGTCGAGCCCGATGGCGATGACGCGGGTTTCCGGCGTCACCAGACCCCGCCCGCGAAGGTCGCCGAGACGCTCCGGGCGGTCGAGCAGGTCGATGAGCACCACGTCGAACGGCATCGGCGGCTGATCCGTGACGTGTCGCTCGGCCGAGTGGAGTGCGGCGTGGAGCAGTCGCGCTCCGTCGGGACCGGTGACCGCGAGTCCGTCTGGTGTCCGTTCGAGCCGGTAGGCGTCCGGGTCCCGGTGGCAGCTCGGCGATTCCGCCGCACCGCCTGTGGGAGCGGATACGTCACCGACAGGGGCGGGTGCGGTGGAGGGATGGGGTGAGAGCCGTATCCGATCGTCGAGGACGATCGACAGCGGCCGGCGGTGCCCGGGAGCGAGCCGCCCGCAGGAGGCGCAGCCGCAGCCGGGGGAGGGCCACCCGTCGGGCCCGGCCGTGCCCTCCAGGAAAATCTTCATCCGATCCCTCCGTGACGCGCGGTCGGCCCGTGCCGGGCCTTCCGTGCGCCGCCCGCGGTGCCCGGATGGGCCAGGGCGCGCACTGGAACGATCACCGTCCCGGGCGGTTGTATGGTCGGCGGGACCTGCTCGGAGGCCGCTAACCACCGGATCACCACCGGGCGGGCATCGGCCGCACCCGGAAAAGGAGCGTAAGTCATGACGTGGCGATGGCGTTACGAGGACGCGAACGGTGGCGAGGTGGCCAACCGGGACCTGCCGAAGGAGATCTTCACCAACCAGGCCGACGCCGAGTCCTGGCTCGGGGAGAACTGGCGCGAGCTGCTGGATTCGGGTGTCGAGCAGGTGTCGCTGCTGGATGAGGACCGCGTCGAGTACGCGGCGATGTCGCTGCGTTCCGAGTGACGTGACAGGGCGGGCGGATCCGCTGGAGCGGCGTCCGGTTTTCGACGCTGCTCGACACGGCTCCGCCTGCCGTGCTTCTTGAACGCCTTCGCGTCGTGGGTGGCATCTGGTCTGTGACAGTGCTCGACACGTGTCCGCCCGCCGACGTCGCTGGACGCTTACGGCGTTTTCCGCCTGTCCACGCGGGGGCGGGCCGCCTGCGGGATCTCGCCGACTGTAACGGAGTGCGAGACGTCATCTCTATTGACGGAACCTTTGGTGCGGGTCTAGCGTGGCGGAAAGACGACCACCGCAGGAGAGCGCCATGATCCACGTAGCCGTACCCGGCTTCGCGGCGATCCTGTCCGGCTGGGAGGAACCGATGCGAGTCCACCCGCCGCGGAAGGGCATGCGCCCGGGCACCGCCGCGGGAGCTCCGCAGACCCCTTTCTGATCTCGGCACCAGAGGCGAGCGGCGCCGCACGAGCGGTCCCGCGGCGTCGTCCGCCGTCCTCGCCTGTCCGGACTTCCGCATCCCGGCTGTAACGGCCCTTCTGAGCTGTCACCGCCTTCTGAGACGCGACCCCAAAAGTACTCGGAGTGCACCATCATGACCACAGAAGTCTCCCTGTCCCCGATCACCGGCCCCTCCGCTTGGCGTGGCGACGAGCTGGCCGGCTCCACCGAATGGATCTACGTCCTCAGCGACGCCGAGCGCGAGGAGCTGGAGGAGGCCGGGCGCACGTTCGTCGCCGACGATCCCGACCTGCGCACCGTGGTCGCCGCCGACTACCCGCTGTCCGCCGCGCGCGGCCTGATCGACGAGTGCGCCCGGCAGATGGACGCCGGGCGCGGGTTCGTCCTGGTCCGCGGCCTGCGCACCGAGGGGTACGGCGACACGCTGGCCGGGGCGATCTTCTTCCTGATGGGCCTGCACCTCGGCACGCCGATGGAGCAGAACCAGCTCGGCGACGTGCTCGACCACGTCATCGCGACGTCCAACAAGACGCTGGACGACCCCGGCGCGCTGCCGTCGCGGGTGCGCGACCGGCTGCCGTTCCACTCCGACAGCTCCGACGTCGTCGCGCTGATGTGCCTGCGCGCCTCGAAGGAGGGCGGCGCCAGCAGCCTGGTGAGCGGCACGACGATCTACAACGAGATCGTGCGCCGCCGGCCCGACCTCGCGCCCCTGCTGTTCGAGCCGTGGCACTGGGACTGGCGCGGCCAGGACCCGGATGCGCTCGCGGACACCTACGTGTCGCCGATCTGCAGCTACGTGGACGGCAGCTTCAGCACGTACGCGGGCAGCTCGATGATCTTCTCCGCGCAGAAGTACGACGGTGTCCCGCCGCTGACCGAGGCCCAGATCGAGCTGCTGCACCTCTACGACGAGATCACGCAGGAGCCGGGGCTCGCGCTCGACATGGACTTCCAGCCGGGTGACGTCCAGTGGCTGCTGAACTACGCCGCCCTGCACTCGCGCACCGAGTACGTCGACTGGCCGGAGCCGGAGCGACGCCGCCACCTGCTCCGTCTGTGGCTCAAGCGCGACGTGGGCCGCCCGCTTGTGGACGGCTTCGGCAAGAACGTCGTGAAGGCGCGCGGCGCGGAGGAGCAGAAGCTGGTGGAGGGCGGCGCCTTCCGCATCGCCGAGGCGGTCGTGCCCAACCAGGACTGGGGCAACTGACCGCGGCGGGAGAACGAAAACGAGATGCCCTGGGGAACCGGTGCCCAGGGCATCTTTCGTATCTTTCGTCCGCGTTCCTACGCCGGCGGTTCGGCGAGCTGCCGGTGCACCTCGCCGCTGTCCCAGTAGTCCGTACGGTGGGTGATCAGGCCGTGCGCGCCCACCCGGAAGCGGAACACGCCGCGTATCCGGACCGGCTTGCGCCCGGCGGAGACCAGCGTGAACGACATCCGGTAGGCGAGCGCCGCCCGGCCGTCCTCCACGATCAGGTCCTCGACCGCGTAGTGCAGGTCCGCGAAGTCGGCCAGGAAACCGGTGAGGTTCGCCCGGTAACCGTCCCGGCCGGTGACGTCGCGGCCGAGCGCGGAGGTGTGCTCGTTGACGAAGTCCGGACTCACGCAGGCCGCGATCGCGTCGGCGTCGTGCGCGTTGAGCGCCGCGACGTACCGCGCGACCGCGGCCCGGGTGAGCTCGGCGCTCAGGAGGGGTTCGCCCACAGCTTGCGCACCGTGTCGAACACCTGCTGGTTGTGCGAGATCTCGATGACGTTGCCGTCGGGGTCCTTCAGGGCGCAGATGTAGCCGACCGGGTCGGGCATGTCCCGGGGCTCCCAGTGCAGGCAGCCCAGCTCGCGCGCCTGCTCGGCGATCGCGTCCACGTCACCGCGCTCCGGCACCTCGATGCCGATGTGCGCGAACGGCGTGAGCAGGCCGAGCTGCCCGCCCTTGTCCTTGTTGAACGAGACGAGCACCAGCACCATCGGCGTCTCGACCTGCTTGTCGTTGGACAGCCAGGCGCTCTCGCCGGCGTCGTCCCGGAACCGCTCCACGACCACCAGCGGCGTCAGCGACGTGTAGAAGTCGATCGCCTTGTCGAGGTCGCCGGTCGGCAGCGCGACGTGCGTCCAGCGTGCCTGGGTCAGACCGCTCATTTCTTCCTCCGATTTGTGTGATCTATCAAGGGGGAAAGTCGTGTCGCCGGTCAGGTGGAGCCCCGTACGAAGGGCTGCCCGAGCGCCTTCGGCTCGCGGTTCCTGGTCGTGAAGACCAGCATCGCGAGCAGCGCCAGCAGGTACGGAGCCACCACCAGCAGTTGCGAGTTCATCGTCAGGCCCAGCGCGGGCAGCGCGAGGCGCATGGCGTCGGCCAGCCCGAAGAGCACGCAGCCGAGCAGGGTGCGGCCCAGCCGCCAGGCGCCGAAAATCACCGCCGCGATGACGATGTACCCGCGACCGGCCGTCATGTTCTGGTTGAACGAGCCGACCTCGCCCACCGCGAGGTAGGCGCCGCCGAGGCCGGCCAGCGCGCCGCACCACAGCAGCGCCTGGCGGCGGCGCAGGTTGACGCGGATGCCGGTGACGTCGGCGGCCTGCGGCTGCTCGCCGACGGCCCGCAGCTCCAGCCCCCACCTGCTGCGCTCCACCAGCCACCAGGTCAGCGGGATGACGAGGAGCAGCAGGTAGACCGGCCAGCGTTCGACGAACAGCGGATGGCCGATCAGGGGGATGTCCCGCAGCCACGGGACGCTCACCTGCGACACCTGGTGGGAGTCGAAGGAGCTGATCGTGATCAGGTAGCTGGTCAGCCCCAGCACGAGGGCGTTGAGCACCAGGCCGACCACGAACGTGTTGACCTCCAGGCGGTGCGCGAGGTTCCCGTGCACGAAGCCGATCAGCAGTCCGATCAGCACGCCCGCCACCAGTCCGGTGGTCGCGCTGCCGGTCGCCGAGGCCGTGGCCACCGAGCCGAAGGCCGCGCCGAGCATCATGGCCTCGAGCGAGATGTTCATCGTCCCGGCCCGCTCGGCGAGGTACTCGCCGCAGGCGGCGAAGGCCAGCGGCACGGTGAGCCGGATCCCGCTGGACAGGATCGTCGAGATGTCGTCGGCGGCGCTCACGCGATGGCCTCCTCTGCGACGGGCGCGGCCTCGCGGCGGGCTCCCGCCGTACGGTCGCCGGAACGGCGCCGCCTGGCGAGGGCGACGACCACGGGCGGCGCGACGAAGGCGAGCACCAGCAGCGCTTTGACCACGTCCACCAGGAACGACGGCACGCCGGTCGCGGCCAGGAAGCCGCCTCCCGAGCGAAGCACGCCGAACAGCAGCGCGACCGGCATGGCGGCCAGCGGCCGGTTGCGCGCGACCAGGGCGACCAGCAGGCCGTCCCAGCCGATGTTCATCGAGAGGCCCGGCTGCAGCCGGTTGACACCCACCGGGCTGGCCAGCAGGACCGCCCCCGCCAGGCCGGCGAACGCCCCGGACACCGCCAGCGCCGCACCGCCCAGAGCGGTGACGCGGACTCCCGCGTGCTTGGCCGCGAGCGGGTTGCGGCCCAGCATGGTGATCTTGAATCCCCAGGTGGTGCGGCTGATCGCCACCGCGATCAGCACGGCGGCGATCAGCGCGATGATCAGTCCGGCATTGATCTGGAGGCCCGGATACTCGCCGATGGAGCCGAGCAGCGCGGAGGAGGGCAGCGGGTTGGACTGCGGTGAGACGATCGCGTTGCCGATGCGCGACTCCTGGAGGAGCCACGGCGTGTTCACGGCGTAGGCGACGATCTGCTGCGCGACGAAGGTCATCAGGAGCGTGCTGACCACGACGTTGACCCCGCGCAGCCGGTACATCAGGGAGCTGAGACCCGCCCACCCGCCCGCGGCCAGCCCGGCGGCCAGCAGCATGACCACGATGAGCAGCGGCCCGGTGATCGCCAGCCGCAGGCCGACCCAGGCCGCGGCCAGCGCGCCGATGAGCACCTGGCCTTCCTGGCCGATGTTGAACAGGCCGGAGCGCGCGCTGACGCACGCGCCGACGGCGACGAGCAGCAGCGGAGCCGCGTAGAGCAGCGTGGAACTCCAGGCCGTCAGGTCGGACATGCTGCCCTGGAACAGGGCCTCGACCGACGCGACGGGGGATCCCCCGGTGACCGCGATCAGCAGCGAGGAAAGGGTCAGCGCCACGAGCAAGGCGAGTATCGTTGCCGCGCCGGTACGCCAGCCCGAAGGTCCGGGGTTCAGGTTGGAGAGCAGGCGGCGGAGGACGTCACCCGAGCCGAGGTCCTCACGTTCGTTCACGCGGCCACCCCGCCCACCAGCATGCCGAGTCGTTCGGCCGTCGCCTCCCCGGTCGGGAGCACGCCGGTGATCCGCCCGGAACAGATCACCGCGATGCGGGAGGCCAGGGCCATGACCTCCTCGAGCTCGGTGGATATCAGCAGCACCGCCACACCTCCGGACGCGGCATCCTGTAGTCGTTGGTACATGTCCTCGATCGCGCCGACGTCGAGGCCGTGGGTGGGTTGCGCGGCGACGAGCACGCTCGGGCCGGCCGAGAGCTCGCGGGCCAGGACGACCCGCTGCTGGTTTCCTCCGGACAGGCTGCGGACCGGCGTGTCCATGGACGGCGCGACGATGTTGAACTCGGCCGCCAGGCGGCGCGCGATGCCGTACATCTTCCTGCGGCTGATGAAGCCCCGGCCGCTGACGTCGCCGAGCGACTTCATCACCAGGTTCTCGGCGATGCTCATGTCCAGCACGACGCCCGAGCTGTGCCGGTCCTCCGGGATGATGCCGAGGCCCGCCCGGTGCAGCGCTCCGGGACGGTCCAGCTCCACCGGCCGTCCGCCGACCTCGACCGTTCCCGAGGTGGGGAGGACGAGCCCGGAGAGCAGGTCGCCGAGGACGGACTGGCCGTTGCCCTCGACGCCGTACAGGCCGAGGATCTCGCCGGGGGCGATGTCCAGGCTGAGGTCGGAGAGGGCCGTCACGCCGTCCACCGTCACCGTCAGGTCGCGCAGCCGCAGCGCAGGGACCACGCCGGGTGCCGGGGAGGCGGTGCCGGTCTCGGTGTCCGGCGCGGTGCCGGTCTCGATGTCCGGCGCGGTGTCCAGCGCGGTGTCCGGCGCGGTGCCGGTGTCGGCGGGCCGCCCGCCGTCCACCGGCAACAGGCCCAGCGCCGCGCCCTCGGCCCGGAGCGAGACGTCCCGGCCGACCATCTGACGGGCCAGTTCCTGCGGCGTGGTCGCGGAGGTCTCGCTGTGGAAGACGACCCTTCCCTTGCGCAGAACCGTCACGCGGTCCGTCGCCGCGGTGATCTCCGCCAGCTTGTGGCTGATCAGGATGACCGCGCGGTCCTCTGTGCGCACCACCTGGCGCAGTACGGTGAACAGCTCGGCCGACTCGGCCTGGGTCAGCACGGAGGTCGGTTCGTCGAGGATCAGCACCGAGGGGTCACGACGCAGGCACTTGATCAGTTCCACGCGCTGCCGTTCCCCGGCGGAGAGCCGGTCGACCCGGGCCAGGGGGTCGATCGGCAGCCCGTAACGCCGGGACACCTCCTCCACCTGGCGGCAGGCCGCGGTTCGGTCGATCTTCCCGGTGTCGCCGAGGATGACGTTCTCCCAGACCGTCAGCGCGTCGATCAGGCTGAAGTGCTGGTGCACCATGCCGATGCCCAGCGCCACGGCCTCCTGCGGGCTCGTAATGTCGGCGGGCTCCTCGCCGCGCAGGATCGTGCCGGAGTCCCGCTTGACCAGCCCGAGCAGGATCTTCATCAGCGTCGACTTGCCCGCTCCGTTCTCGCCGAGCAGGCCGTGGATCTCGCCGTGGTGCACATCGAGATCCACGCCGTCGGAGGCGACGACCGGGCCGTAGCGCTTGCTTATCCCGCGAAGCCGCAGGGCGGGTGTCGTCGGCGGGGTCAGCTCCCTCGCCCGCTCGTCGATCGTCATTTCAGGAACCGAGCCTCTTGACTTCCGCAGTCGTGTCGATCTTCTTGGCGCCCACGTCGGCGATGAACGCGTCGAGCTTCTCCTTGAGCGCGGGCTTGTCCTCGCACAGCTTCACCGTCGGGAACGGGTCGACACCGAGCTGCCAGACCTTCTTGACACCCATCTGCAGCTTGCCCTCGGCGAAGCTCTCCAGCGCGGCGGCGAAATAGTCGCCCGGGCTGAACAGCACCGAGATGTCGAACTTGGGCTTGGTGGAGCCGCATCGGTCGGTGCCCGGCGTAAGGGTGGCGACGCCGTTCGCGTTGGCGAGTTCCGTGGCGGCGTCCGCGGCGCCCCCGAGGTACGGATAGACGACCTTGACGCCCTGGCTGATCTGCGCCTGCATGGCCTCCTTGGCCTTGGCGGAGTCGTTGAGGTCGCCGGTGAAGGTCGTCACCAGCGTGGCGTCGGGAACCACGAGGCGGATGCCCGCCTTGAACGCCCTGGCCGCCGAGGTGGTGAAGTCGACCTCGGGACCGGTGAGGAAACCGGCCTTGGCCACACCCTGCTCCTGCATCAGCAGGCCCGCGGCGTAACCGGCGGCGAGCAGGCTCTGGTTCGCGTCGTCGACCGAGATCGTGATCTTCGGGGTCTGCTGGACGTTGTCCATCGACGGCACGTACCACGCGGTGTCGGCGCAGACCGGCTCCTCGGAGGCGGGGATCGCGTCCCTCAGCTCCGAGGCGGCGAGCGCCACCAGGTCGACCTTCTGCTGGCAGAGAGCCCGCGCGGCGTTGAGCGCGTCGTTCGGGTTGACGCTGCCGCGCTTGATGATCGTCCAGCCCTTGGAGGTGGCGAACTTCTCGGCCTCGTCCACGAAGCTCTGGTAGTAGCCCTTGTCGTTGATGTCGCCGGGGCTGAGCACGCCGATGACGACCTTGCCGTCGCCGTTGACGTCCGGCTGGCCGGCCTGCGTGCTGCCGCCCGCCGTGCTGTCTCCGGCCGCGGCCGGAGCCTTCACCGCGGTGGCGTCGTTGGCCGCGCATCCGGCCAGGGCGATCGCGCCGAAGCAGGCGATCATCGCACCGGCGGCCTTGCCCGCTCGGTAGTTTCCGGCCATAACGATCCTCTCGATCTTCTGGGGGCTCGATCTTCTGGGAGTTCGTAGGAGAGTTGTCGGGTCGTGGGTTCCGGGCAGTGATCTGCGGGGAGTTCAGGGGATTTCGGGGAAGTCAGGGGATTCGCGGGTTCGGGGACGGGCCAGGACGGTCAGACGGTCTTCGGGAGTACTCCGCCGCCGGGATCGCCGGCCAGCGGTGCGGCACGTCGAGGCCGGCCCGGCGAAGCAGCGCCGCGGACCGCTCGGCGGCCTCACGGCGCAGCGCCCCCGTGTCCACGGTGGTGAGCCGGCGGTCGCGGACGACGATCCTGCCGTCCACCAGCACGTCGCGGACCGTGTGGGTCGGCGCGCCCCACACCAGGTGTGTGGCCAGGTCGCCCCTGGGCGTCCAGGACAGATCCCGGGTGTCCAGCACGACCAGGTCGGCGGCCTTGCCGACCTCGATCGAGCCGACGAGATGGCCGAGGCCGGCCGCCTCGGCGCCGCCGATCGTCGCCAGGGCGAAGACCTGGTCGGCGCGCAGGACGGGCGCCTCGTCCCGGTCGCGCTCCAGCGCGGCCAGCAGCCGCGCCGTGCCGAGCACGTCCGGCACGTCTCCGGCGTTGTGCGAGTCGCCCCCGAGGGCGAGCCTGCCGCCCCGGCGGACCAGCTCGGCGTGCCGCCCGGCCCGGCCGTATCCCTGCCCGAGCCGCAGGTACGCCCCGGGGCAGGAGGCCACGGAGGTCCCCGTCTCGACGATGGCGTCGAGTTCGGCGTCGTCCAGCCAGACGGCGTGGCCGAGCAGCAGTCGCGGGCCCAGCACGCCGAGCCGCCGGAAGTGCAGCACGGGCGGGGTGCCCGATCGCTCCGCGTACGCGCGCGTGTCGGCGGCGCTGGGGGAGACGTGCCACGTCAGCCCCACGTCGAGCCGCTCGGCCAGTTCCGCGGCGCCGATGAACAGCTCGTCACTGGCGAGGTCGTGCCCGACCAGGGTGACCCAGCCGGTGACGGTCCCGCTCGGCGGGAGCGCGCGTACGGTCTCCTCCTGGAGCGCCAGGGTCTCCGCGGCGGGCAGGGCGTGGGCGACGCCCGGCACGTCCCAGCCCCAGCGGCCGACCCGGGCCCGGATCCCGGCCGAGGCGAGGCCCGCCGCCACCCGCAGCGGGTGGGCGACCGTGCCGGGCTCCAGGATCGTGGTGACGCCGCGGAGCAGGGACTCGGCGGCCGTCAGGGTGGCCGACAGCTCGTCGTCGTCGCCGGTGACCTGGTCGTGCAGGGGGACGATCCAGCTGAAGATCGCCTCGTCGGAGGAGATGTCGTCCGGGATCATGCTGCGCACCAGGGGGTCCGCGGTGGTGTGCTGGTGCGCGTTGATCATTCCGGGAATCACCACGCAGTCCCGCGCGTCCAGCTCGGGGGTGCCGGGGAAGCGCTCCCGCAGCTCCTCCGCGGTGCCGATGCCGGCGACGCGCCCGGCGGCCACGGCGATCGCGGCTCCGGTGACCACCTCCCGCCCGGGAGCCATCGTCACCACGTCGCCGCCCACGACGAGCAGATCCGCGGGCGCCGGCCGGGCCGCGGTCCCGGCGGCGGTCCCCGTAGCGGTCTCAGGTGGGGTTCCCGGAGCGGTCTCGGACGTGATCTCGGACGCGGTCATGGCCGCACCAGGACCCGTCCGACCAGCGCGCGGGAGTCGTCGAGGCCGAAGCCCGCGTGCAGGTCCTCCAGACCGCACTCCGCGGCCAGGACGGTGCGCAGGCCGCCGGAGAAGTACGCGTCCAGCATCAGGGGGAAGTCGTCGGCGGCGTAGGCGCCCGCGCCGAGCAGCCGCAGGCCGCGGTGGTAGACGCTCGCCAGCGAGAAGGAGACCTCGTCCCCGGTCGTGTTGCCGAACATCACCATGCGTCCGCCGACCCGCAGGCAGTCCAGCGAGCGCTGCCACGTGGCCGCGCCGACGTGGTCGAGGACCACGTCCGCGCCGCGCCCGCCGGTGAAGTCGCGGATCGGCCCGTCGATGGGGGCGTCGCCCCGCAGCAGCAGGTCGGCGCCGAGATCGGCGGCGGTGGCGAGCTTCTCGTCGGTGCTGGCCACCGCGACGACCCGGGCCCCGGCCCGTTTGGCGAGCTGGATCGCCGCGATGCTGACCGAGCTGGCCGCCGCCTGGATGACCACGCAGTCGTCCGCGCCGACCTCGCCCACGCGGTACGTCGCCTGCCAGGCGGTGCTCCACGGGGTGGGCAGGGTGGCGGCCTCGTCGAGGCCGACGTGCTCGGGCACCGGATGGGCCAGACCGGCGGGGACGGCCACGAACTCGGCGTAGCCTCCAGGCGCGTTGCCTCCGATGACCCGCAGCGAGGCGCAGTGCCCGCGCTCTCCGGCCCGGCAGTACGGGCAGGAGCCGCAGCCCACGGTGGGGTCGACGACGACCCGGTCGCCGACGGCCCGCGACGTGACGGACGCGCCGGTCGCCACCACGTGGCCGGCGATGTCCATGCCGGCGATGTGCGGCAGGCTGAAGCCGGGGAGCAGCCCCGGGCCGCGCCGCTGGAGAAGGTCCAGGCGGTTGAGCGCGCAGGCGGCCACTTGGACGATCACATCGTGTGGACCGGGCTCCGGGTCCGGGACCCGCTGGACGCCCACGGCCTCCGGGCCTCCGAAGGCCGTCTGGACCAGTGCTCGCACGCTTACCCTCCGACGGATCGCGAATGTTGATGCCATCTCGCATTGTGATTCGGTGGCTCGCAATGCGACGTACTCTGCTACCGCTCCGGTAGCGTGTCAATGCCTCCGCGGCATCTCGGGCCGCGCGTCATGCGCTTGTTATCCGGCGCATCCGGGCGCGGATACACGCATGTCGGAGCGGGTCCGCGCGGGTTACACAGTGACGCCGCCGCGGCCTCCGCGCGGTTCCGGGTCAGCGGTCGAGCAGGCGGATCGCGACCGCCTTCTCCTGGGTGTACTCCCGCATCGCGCCGTGGCCGCCGCCCCGGCTGAAGCCGCTGTCCTTCTGCATGTTGAAGGGGAAGCCGATCACCCCTGCGTCGGCGAACTGGTTCACCGACACCTGCCCGGAGCGCACCTCCTGGGCCAGCCGCAGCGCGCGGGACACGTCGTTCGTCCAGACGCACGCCAGCAGGCCGAAGTCGGTGTCGTTCATCATCTCGATCGCCTGCCGAGTGCCGGAGAACGCCTGCACCGCGAGCACGGGGCCGAAGACCTCCTCCCGGTACAGCCGGGCGCCGGGATCGACATCGTCGAAGACGGTCGGCTCGACGAACCAGCCGCCCGGCCGTCCCCCGGCCCACTCTCCGGCAGGGCCGCCACCGGTGACCAGGCGGGCGCCGGCGCGCGGGGCCTCCTCGAGGAAGCCGAGCACCCGCCTGTACTGCGCCTCGCTGACCAGCGGCCCCATGTCGAGGTCCGCGTCCCACGGGCCGAGCCGTACGGCCCGCATCGCGGCGGCCACCCGCTCCACGACCTCGTCCTTCACCGACGCCTCGACCAGCAGCCGGGACCCGGCGTAGCAGTTCTGCCCGGCGTTCTCGGTGATGGACCCGACGATCGCGGGGATCGCCACGTCCATGTCGGCGTCGGCGAAGAGCACGTTGGGTGACTTGCCGCCCAGCTCCAGTTTGACCGGCACCAGGTTCTCGGCAGCCGCCCGCATGATGGCGCGGCCGGTCGCGGTCGAGCCGACGAAGCTGATGTGGTTCACCCCGGGATGCGAGGTGAGCGCGGCGCCGGCGTCGGCTCCGTATCCGGTCAGGACGTTCAGCACTCCGGGCGGGAACCCGGCCTGCCGGGCCAGCTCGGCCAGGGCGAGCGGCGCGAGCGGCGCCACCTCCGACGGTTTGAGCACCACGGTGTTGCCCGCCGCCAGTGCCGGTGCCACATTGGCCGCGGTGAGCACGGAGGGAACGTTCCATGGGATCACCACCGCGCAGACGCCGTACGGCTCCTGCACGGTGTAGCCGAGGTAGTCGGGGGTGCGGGTGGGCAGGGTGACGCCGGTGAGCTTGTCGGCCGCGCCCGCGAAGTAGTCGATGATGCCCTGTGCGATGTACACGTTCATCCGGCCGCCGGACAGCGGCTTGCCGACGTCGCGGGCCTCGTGGGCGGCCAGCTCCTCGACGTGCCGGCCGATGAGCTCGGCCCAGCGGCGCAGCAGCGCGCCGCGCTCGGACGGCGAGGTGGCCGCCCAGGCGGGGAACGCCCGGCGGGCGGCGGACACGGCGTCATCGACGTCCGCGCGTCCGGCGCGGGCCACCGCCTGGATCGTCTGTCCGGTCGCGGGATCCGTGACGGGAAGCTCGCCCTTGTCGCGGGCGGCCGCCCACTCGCCGTCGATCAGCTGCTGGGCGGGAGGGATCAGGAGTTCGGCCATGGAGGGAATCCTTGACCCCCAATATTCTGCATGTCAAGATGCCATCTCGTTTTATGAAAACGCTCTGAGGAGGATCCGTGCGCATCACCGCAGCGGTTCTGGAGACGGCGGGAGGCCCGTTCGCCCTCCGTGACGTGGATCTCGGCGAGCCGCGCCCCGACGAGGTGCTGGTAGGGCTGAGCGGCACCGGGATCTGTGGCACCGACCTGGAGTTCGCCACGTTCTTCCCCACGCCGGCGGTCCTCGGCCACGAGGGCTCGGGCGTGGTCGAACGGGTGGGCGCGCAGGTCACCTCCGTGGCCCCGGGAGACCGCGTGGCGATGAGCTTCACCTCGTGCGGGCGCTGCCCGACCTGCCGGACCGGCGCTCCCGCGTACTGCCACCGGTTCGACGCGGTCAATTTCAGCGGCCGCCGCCCGGACGGCTCCTCGGCGCTCTCGCTCGACGGCGCCCCGATCAACGGGCACTTCCTCGGGCAGTCGTCCTTCGCGACCCACGCGGTGGTGCCGGAGCGCGCGATCGTGCCCATCGGCGACGGCATCGACGTGTCCCTCGCCGGTCCCTTCGGCTGCGGGTTCCAGACCGGGGCGGGCGGCGTGTTCAACGTGCTGCGTCCTGAGGCCGGCTCCTCGATCGCCGTCTTCGGCGCCGGCGCCGTCGGCGTCGCCGCGATCATCGCCGCGGCCGTCAGCGGCTGCGGGATCGTCGCGGCGGTGGACGTCAACGCGGCCAAGCTGGAGGCGGCGCGCTCCTACGGCGCGACGCACATCGTGGACTCGACGGCGACGGGCGCAGGTGTGGGCACGGCGACGGGCACAGGGGCGGGCGCAGGGGCGGGCACGGCCGAGGCGCTGCGCGCGATCGCGCCGCACGGCTTCGACTACGTCATCGACACCACGGGCAGGCAGGACGTCCTGCGCACGGCGGTCGAGGCGCTCGGGCCGCTGGGCAGGTGCGGCGTGATCGGTGTCGGCCCGAGCCCCGAGATGAGCTTCGACTGGCGCAGCGTGCTCAACGGCCGGACCATCACCGGGATCATCGCCGGGAGCAGCGTCCCGCAGGTCTTCCTGCCGAAGCTGCTCGACCTGCACGCCGCGGGCAGGTTCCCGGTGGACCGGATGATGACCGCGTTCCCGTTCGAGAAGATCAACGAGGCCGTCGCCGCCGTGCGCGCGGGCGAGGTCGCGAAGGCCGTCCTGACGTTCTGAGGTTCTGACGTTCGGACGGTTCCCACCCGGGGGCCGGGCCGATGCGGCGCCGTCGCGACTCGCGTTGTCGCGCGTTGTCGTGTGTTGTCGCGATTTGCGAGACATTGTCTCGCGAAGTGGGCACGGTTAGACTCTCGGGACCACAGACACCCAGTGGCGCGGCTGGGAAACACCGCGCGTCGTCCATGTATGTGGGGCCTGTGCACCATGACCCGACAGGTTGACTTCGACCACCACTCCGCCCTGTGCACGGAGGATCCGGTCGCCTATTACGAGTCCTTCCGCGAAGGCTGCCCGGTGGGCCGGACAGCGGCCCACGGCGGCTACGTCTACACGACCCGCTACGCCGACGTGGTCCGCGTCGCCCGCGACGACGGGACCTTCTCCTCCTCGCGGGCCGCCGCGGGCCCGGACCGGGTCGCGATCGTGATCCCGAGCGGGCCCGGCCTCGAGCAGTACCCGATCGAGCTGGACCCGCCGCGGTCCACGGAATACCGCGACCTGATCAACCCGCTGCTCACCCCCGACACCGTCGACCGGCTCCGGCCGATGATCGCCCGGCACGCGACCCGGATCGTGGACGAGTTCGTCGAGCTGGGCTCGGCCGACTTCGTCCGCGACCTGACCAACCCGCTGCCCGCCGCGGTCACCCTCGACTGGCTCGGCTTCCCGGAGGAGGACTGGGCCCCGCTGGCCGGTCCCATCCACGACATCTTCGCCGCGCCCGCCGACAGCGACCGGGCCCGCCGCGGGGCCGAGGGCCTCGTCCACATGGAGCGCCGCATCCGCGAGCTCGTACGGCTGCGCCGCGAGGAGCCCGCGGACGACGCGGTGAGCCACCTGGTCGCGCAGCGCCGTCCCGACGGCGAACCGTTCGGCGAGGACGAGCTCGTCTCCGTGATCGGCCTGCTCATCGCCGGCGGCGTGGACACCACCACGTCGCTGACCGGTTCGGTCCTCGTGCACCTGAGCCGGAACCCCGACCAGCGCCGGCGGCTCATCGAGTCGCCGGACCTGCTGGAGACGGCGACCGAGGAGTTCCTCCGCGCGTTCGCCCCCTCGCAGTCCATGGCGCGTACGGCCCTGGCCGACACCGAGATCGGCGGATGCCCGGTGCGCGCCGGCGAGCGCGTGCTGATCCCGTGGGTGGCGGCCAACCACGACCCGGCCGTCTTCCCCGACCCCGCCGAGATCCGGCTGGACCGGGACGCCACCCGCCATCTCAGCTTCGGCATCGGCACGCACCGCTGTGCCGGGGCCCACCTGGCCCGCGCCATGTTCCGCGAGATGGTCACCCAGGTCCTCACCCGGCTGCCCGACTTCACGGTCCTGGAAGAGGGCCTGATCGCCTACCCCACCCGGGGCAACCAGTCCGGCTGGGACGCCATCCCCGCCGTCTTCACGCCGGGGCCCCGCAGGGGGACGCCGTCCTCCTCCGGCGCCCCGGCGGCCTTCCAGCAGGCGGTGCCGTTCGACGTCGTGATCACGGCGGCGGAGACCGTCGCCGACGGCGTGCTCTCGCTGACGCTGGCCGCGCCGGACGGGGAGGAGCTGCCCGCGTGGGCGCCCGGCGCGCACCTGGAGTTCCGCCTCCCGTCGGGACGCATCCGGCAGTACTCCCTCTGCGGCGATCCCGCGGACCGCGCCTCCTACCGCGTGGCCGTACTCCGGGAGGACGGCGGGCGCGGCGGCTCGGCCGAGCTGCACGACCTCGCCCGCGCCGGCGTGACCGTCACCGTGAAGGGGCCGCGCAACCACTTCCCGCTCGTGCAGGCGAAGGACTACCTGTTCCTCGCCGGAGGCATCGGCATCACCCCGATCCTGGCCATGGTGCGGGCCGCCGTCCGTGACGGGGCCGCCCTGCGCGCCGTCTACGGCGGCAGGTCGACCTCCTCCATGGCGTTCCGGGACGAGCTGATGGAACACGCGGGGGAGCGCGCCACGCTGCTGCCCCAGGACGAGCGCGGGCTGCCCGACCTGGACGCCGTCCTGGCCGCGGCCGGACCCGGCACCGCGATCTACTGCTGTGGCCCAGCCGGGATGATCGAGGCGGTCGAGCGGGCCTGCACGCGTCTCGGCCTCGGCGACCGGCTGCACATCGAGCGGTTCGCGGCGGGCGACGACCTGGAGGTGGCGTTCGACCCGGCGGGCAACACCGCCTTCGACGTCCATCTCGCCCGCAGCGGCCGTACGGTGCGGGTCAGGGAGGACCAGCGCCTCATCGAGGCGGTGCGCGAGGCCGTCCCCGGCCTCTCCTACGACTGCGAGAAGGGGTACTGCGGGGCCTGCGAGACGCGGGTCCTCGCCGGAACCCCGGAGCACCGGGACTCGCTGCTCACGCCCGAGGAGCGGGAGTCCAGCCGGACCATGATGATTTGCGTCGGCCGCGCGGCGTCACCCCGCCTGGTCCTGGACCTCTGACGGCGCGCCGGACGTCGCCCACGCACCCCACGCCGGTCCTCGTGCCGGACCTGTGACGGCCGGTCCTTCCCGTACGCGCCGCGGGCGCGCGGGAGGGACCGGCCGTTCAGGCGTGGCCGTCCGCCGGCTCCCGGCCCAGCTCCGCGGTGATCTCGGCGGTGACGCGCTTGAGCGCCTCGGCGGCGGGGGAGCCGCTGCCGGGGGGAACCGAGTCCGTGGTCGCCACAACCGCCATCGTGGCGATCGGGATCCGGTCGCGGAACACCGGGGCGGCGATGGTGCGCACGCCGTTCACCGAGGGGGTGTTGGCCGAGATGTTCTCTTCGCGGATCCTCTCCAGCTCGCGGCGCAGCTCGGGTGACGCGTCCAGCTCCTCGGCCAGGCCGGGCACCTCGCCCTCCGGCAGGAACGCGCAGAAGACCCGGCCCTGGGCGGATTCGGTGCGGGACAGCCGGGTGCCGGTCCGCACGCTGACGCGGATGATGCGGTCGGTGTTGTCGTCCACCCGGACCACCACCGCGGCGTCGCCGTCCCAGACGCTCAGCACGACGGTCTCGTCGATCTCGCGCACCAGCCGCTGCATGTACGGCCCGGCGATCCCGATCACCGGCATCCCCGCCCGCGCGGCGGCGGAGAGCGTCAGGATCTGCGGGCCCAGCGAGTACAGCGCCTCGCGGTCGTCGTAGCGCAGCAGGTTGCTCTCGCGCAGCGCCTTCGTGTAGCGGTGCGCGGTCGCCTTGCTGGTGCCCAGGCTGGCGGTCAGCTCGTTGAGGCTGAGCTGGGGACGGCTGACCGTGAACGCGCTGAGGATCATGGCCGCGCGCTGGACGGTCTGGATAGCCGGGGCCGCCCGCTCGCCCCCGGCGCCGGGAGGGACAGGCGTCGTCTCGTCACCCATGTGGCTTCCTTCGTGTAGCGGTGGTGGCTCGGGGAAGGCTCGCGTTCCATTTTTCGAGACACCATCTTGCAAAAGAAATGGTTCCCATCCGGTGGGACGGAGCGGTCCGGCGATGAAGATCTTCTCAGGATTGAGACGGTTCGACGACAGATTCGCCGTAGACGATGTGGCGCAAGACGATGTCGGCATAAATCCGGGCGAAACGCACCAGAGTGTCCACCTCGATCACATCCCGCCGGGGATCCGCCGGGTCCGGCCGTACGGCGGGGCCGACCCGCACGGTGGGAACGCCGTGGCCGCGCAGCACCACGCCGTCGGTCGAGCCCTTCCAGCCGGTCAGCGGCGAGGGTGGCGCGCCGTGCGCGTGCCGCCACGCGGCGGCGGCGTGCCGTACCACCGCGGCGTCCAGCGGCGTGGTGGCGGCGGGATACGCCTCGTGGGCCTCGACGGACAGCGGGCAGCCCTCCAGGGGGCCGCTGCGCAGCCCCGTCTCTAGCGCGTCGCGGATATCCGCGACGATCCGCCGGACGTCGTCTCCGGGCACGGTGACCAGGTAGAGATGCAGCTCGACGAGGCCCGGCAGCAGATCCGGCTTGGCCCCCAGGCCGCCGCGCACCGCGCCGATCCCCGCCTCGGCGGCGATCTGCCCGCCGGAGCCGGCGCGGGCGGTGACGTGGCGGGCCCGCCACCGCTCCAGGACGGCGATCACCTCGCCCAGGTGGGCGATCAGGCCGCCGGCGGGCGGCGCGGCGTCCCTGGCGAGCACCGGGCGGTAGGCCGCGCCCAGCCTGACCCGGACGAAGGCCGCCCCCGGTTCCTCGTACAGGATCCCGGGCGGGCCGCACTTGGCCACCACGGCGGCGTCAGGGCGGGGATACGCCCGGAGGTACTCCTCCACGCCGACCGGCGCGGCCGACTCCGCGGTCCCGGCGAACGGTGAGGCATGCGTGCCCCCGCCGGCCAGCAGCAGCGTGAGCCGATGGGGGACGCCCGCCTCCAGGAGCGCCGTCACGGCGGCCGTGTACCCGGCCAGGGCGGCGGCGGCCGGGGCCCGCGCCACGCCGAGGCCGAACCCGGCGAGCGTGCCCGACTCGCGGTCCACGGTCAACGGCGCCGGGGGAGTCGCGATCCCCGTCGTCCATCGATCCCGCTCGGGGTCGCCGGGCAGGGAGGTGTCCAGATGGGAGTAGACGAGCAGTTCTCCGCTGCCTGCGCGCTGTCCGCCGGGGCCCCGCCCCGTTCCGGCGCGCCCCTCATGGACGTCCCGGGGTTCGTGGACGCCGGGATCCCGCTGCTCTTCGCGGATGCCGTGGACCGACGTGGCGACGAGGTTGGCGCCCGCGGCCCCGATCGCGTCGCGGCGCCACGAGATCTGAGGCCACCGCGTCCGCGCCCACTCCGCGAGCCGATCGGCGGTGGCGCGTTCGGCTCCACGCGGGCTCGGGCCGGCGGCGAGCAGCCGCACCGCCTCGACGATCCGCTCGCCGTCGATCGCGCGGTGCGCGGCGCTCCGCAGGCCTTCCAGGGGGTCGGTCGTCACGGGCTCTCCAGAGTTCCGCTCGGGCTCCGCGATGGGGCGGGTGGCCCGCATCGCACTGATGGTAACTCAATCCAAGATGGCATCTCGTATCTTGACAACGTTCTCGGCCGGAACCTACTGTTCCCTCACGTCGGTGGAGAGGCCGATTCCGCAGGCCAACCGGATTCCCACGGCTCCCGCCGCTCCCGGCCCGCCCTTCCGGCGGCGGGCCTCCGGCCAACGGCTCGCGCGTCCCCCCGTTCCCGCGCGGGCGCCCATCCCCACCCCAGGAGGACTGATGGCCTACGTCGTGACCGACGCGTGCGTGGACGTACAGGACCAATCGTGCGTCGAGGAGTGCCCGGTCGACTGCATCTACGAGGGAGACCGGATGATGTACATCCATCCGGACGAGTGCGTGGACTGCGGCCGATGCGAACCGGTCTGCCCGGTGACGTCGATCTACCACCACGAGGACCTGCCGCCGAACCTGGCCGGATTCGCCCAGATCAACACCGAGTTCTTCGCCGACCTCGGCTCCCCCGGGGGCGCGCGCAAGGTTGGGCGTACGGGGGCCGACCATCCCGCCGTCTCCGAGGGCGCGTCGTGACCGCCGCCTCCGACGCGTACGGCATCGGCGATCCGGGGGAGAACGGCGCGCCGGACCAGGTCCACGAGGTGGACCTGGTCATCGTCGGCGCCGGCCCCGCCGGACTGTACGGCGCCTACTACGCCGGGTTCCGCGGCATGTCCGTCGCCGTGATCGACTCCCTGCCGGAGCCCGGCGGCCAGGTGGCCGCGCTGTACCCGGAGAAGGACATCTTCGACATCGCCGGCTATCCGGCCGTGAAGGGACAGGCGCTGGTCGACGCCCTGGTCACCCAGGCGAGCCAGGCCGACCCGCTCTACCTGCTGGGGGAGAGCGCCCTGGAACTGCGGCACGACGCCGACGCGGTCGAGGTCGTCACCGACGCGGGCACCCGGGTGCGGGCCAAGGCGCTGCTGCTCACCGGTGGCATCGGCACCTTCACCCCCAGGGAACTGCCCGTGGGCGGCGAATACCTCGGGCGCGGCCTGCGCTACTTCGTCCGGAAGCTGGACGAGCTGGCCGGCCAGGACGTGGTGGTCGTGGGAGGCGGCGACTCGGCGGTGGACTGGGCCCTCGCCCTGGAGCCGATCGCCCGCTCGCTCACGCTGGTCCACCGCCGGGACGCCTTCCGCGCCCACGAGCACAGCGTCGCCCGGCTGCGCGCGTCGTCCGTACGGGTGCTCACGCCGTTCGAGGTGGCCGACGTCACCGGCGACGGCCGGATCGGCGAGGTGACCGTCGAACGGGTCAGGAGCGGCGAGCGGATCACCCTGCCCGCGCAGACCGTCGTGGCCGCGCTCGGCTTCATCGCCGACCTCGGCCCGGTCCAGAAATGGGGCCTCGACCTGCGCAAGCGGCACGTCCTGGTCGACCGGTCCATGCGGACCAACCTGGAGCGGGTCTTCGCCGCCGGTGACATCAGCGACTACGACGGGAAGGTCCGGCTGATCTCCGTCGGGTTCGGGGAGGCCGCCGCGGCGGTCAACAACCTCGCGCCGCTGGTCAACCCGGCGTTCGGCACGGTTCCCGGCCATTCGTCTGATGCGAGTTGAATGCGCGCGGGCGCGTCCCTGGATAGAGTCCCAACCGACATAAGGGGTACTCGACGGAGGAGACGGGATGCCGGGGCCAGGGCAGCGCGACGACGCGAACCAGTCCGCCGAGGCTCCCGCCATACAGACGGTGCAGCGCGCGGCGCTGATCCTGAGCGCGTTCACCGTCGAACGCCCCCGGCTCAGCCTGAGCGAGATCACCGCCCGCCTCGGCACCAGCAAGCCCACCGCGCACCGGTACACCCGCGCGCTGCGGGCGGCCAACCTGCTCCGTTACGACGCGCAGCAGGCGACCTACACGCTGGGGCCGGAGGTGCTGGCCCTGGAGGCCGCCGCCCGCGCCGGGCTGCCCATCGCCGCCGCGGCCGGGCCGTACCTCGACCTGCTGGTCCGCGAGATCAACCAGACCGCGGTGCTCAGCGTCTGGAACGGCGAGAGCCCCGTGGTGGTGCGCTGCGTCGACAACACCGACGGCGACATCCGGCTGAGCGTGCGCACCGGCTCCACGCTCGACCTGCTCCGCTCGGCTCAGGGCCGCGTCTTCTGCGCGTACCTGCCGGTGGGCGAGGTCCCCGGGCTGGCGCGCAAGCTCCGCACCACACCGGAGCTGCGCGGGCTGATCGAGGACGTTCGGCGGACCGGGGTCGCGGTCAACTCGCCCGCCGACCACGGTGTGCGGGTCATCGCCACCCCGATCTTCGAGGGTGACCAGATCGTGGCGTCGATGGCGGTCGTCGGCACCGTGGCGACGCTGGCAGGAGAAGCCGAGCACGTGGTGACGGAGGCGCTGCTCGCCGCCTCGCGCCGCCTGTCCGCCGAACTCGGCGGCACCACGGTCACCACCGCCTGACCCGCCGGTCCCGGCCGCACGGCCATAACCGGGTAACACCCTCCTCGCCGTGAAGGAGTGCCGCTGCGCTGCGGCGGGTGGCTGTTCCGGCGCCACCCACTCCTCACCGTCACGCCCTCTGTCCTGCCCATGGTGGCCGCCGTCGGCGTACTTCTGGCCCGCTGTGGGGAACCCCGTGCGTGGTTCGCACTGCCGGGTGCGGCGCGTAATACGAGATGTTGTTTCGCATATTGACATGGGTTGAACGTTTCTCCTACGTTCGTGCGTATCCCTCCAACCCCCCTCCCGACCGCCCCCGCCCGTACCGCCGAAGGGCTCAGCTCCCCGGCGGCGCGGGCGCGGGGCGGCGAGGGAACCAAGGAGTCTGCATGCGAACGCGACGCGTGGAAGCCCTCGCGGCCCTGATCGCCGTCCCCCTTTCCACGACGTGCGGCGGAGACGACGCGTCCGGCCGGACCGCCGCGGCGGCCGCCCGATGACCGCGCTGAACCTGGTGGCCACCCGCGACGGCCTGGCCCGCGTCGACGGCACGGATGCCGTACTCCTCGACCTGCCGTACGGCGACGTCGCCGAGCTGCTCGCCATGGGGGAGGGCTTCGCGCCGGCGCCCGACGCCGAGGAGCTGCGCCGCGTCCCCCTGGCCGACCTCGAAGGGGACCTCCTGGCGCCGCTGGCCCGAACGCGGGCGATCTGGGGCGTCGGGCTGAACTACCACTCCAAGGCCGAGCTGACCGGACGGCCGGTGCCGGAGGAGCCGATCCTCTTCCTGCGGGCCCTGTCGGCCGTCTCCGCGCCCGGTGCCGAGATCGAGCTGCCCCAGGACCGCTCCGGCCAGATCGACTACGAGGCGGAGGTCGCCTTCGTGGTCGGCCGCCGGATGTCGTGCGTACGGCCCGAGCGGGTGTGGGAGCACATCGCCGCCGTCACCGCCGCGAACGACATGACGGCCCGTGACGTCATGGTGGCCACCGGGACGCCGTCCCTGGCCAAGAGCTTCCCCGGCTTCGGGGCGCTCGGCGCCTCGGTGCTCGAACTGGCCGGCCTGCCCGATCCCGGCGACATCCCCGTACGCGCCACCGTCAACGGCGTGGTGCGGCAGGACTCCACCACGGCCGAACTGATCTTCCCCGTGCCCGACCTGATCTCGCGGATCTCGCGCTTCGCCGTGCTGGAGCCCGGAGACGTGGTGCTGACCGGCACCCCGGCCGGCACGGGACAGGACCGGAAGGTCTTCCTCGGCCCGGGCGACGAGGTGGAGATCACCGTGGCCGGAGTGCTGCCGCTGCGCACCCGGTACCGGTCGGCGCCCGGCCACTCCTGAGCGACCCGACCCCTGTTCTGAACCGTTCTCCAATCCGTCGCGGTGCCCGGCCGCACCCGAACCCCCTGAAAGAGTGAGATGACCGAGACAGCTGTTTCTTACGATCTGGTTCTGACGAACGGCACCGTCTTCGACACCGAGGCGGGGACGTCCGCGATCGCGGATGTGGCGATCATCGGTGACCGGGTCGCGCGGATCACGCCGTCCCTCGACCCGGATGCGAGGGAGCGGGCCCGGGAGGTCGTCGACTGCGCCGGCCAATGGGTGCTCCCCGGCCTGGTGGAGGGCCACACCCACATCTTCGAGAACGTGTCGAAGGTGGGGGCTCCGCCGGACGAGGCGCACCTGCGCAGGGGAGTGGTCGCCGCCGCCGACGCGGGCACGGTCGGCGCGTCCACCTTCGCCGCCTTCAACGCCTACACGGTGGGGCAGGCCGAGATGCGCCTGGTCAACTTCCTCAACGTGTCGGTGCTCGGGCTGATCGACTTCCGCTTCGGCGAGCTGCTGAACCCCGCCACCCTGGTCCCGGAGGACGCGCTCGCCGTGGCCCGCGAGAACCCGGGCGTGGTGCGCGGCTTCAAGATCCGCCTCTCGGAGGACGTCGTCGGCCCGGCCTGGCGGTCCCTGCTCAAGAGGTCGCTCGAACTCGCCGAGGAGGCGGGACTGCCCCTCATGGTCCACATCGGTGAGACCGAGGAGCCGCTGCCGGACGTCCTGCCGATGCTCCGCGCCGGCGACATCGTCGCCCACTGCTACACCGGCAAGCCGTACGGCATCCTCGCCGACGGCAAGGTCATCGCCGCCGTACAGGAGGCCAGGGCCCGGGGCGTGCTCTTCGACAGCGCGCACGGCAAGAGCAACCTGAGCTTCGAGGTCGCCAGGCAGGCGATCGCCGAGGGCTTCCTGCCGGACCTGCTCACCTCCGACACCAGCGGGCGCAACTGGCAGGGGCCGGTGTTCGATCTGGTGACCAGCGCGGCCAAGCTCCGCGCGCTCGGCATGTCCATGGACGACATCGCGCCGCGCATGACCATCGCCCCGGCCCGCGTCCTCGGCCTCGACACCGAGGGGTACGGAACCCTCGTCGAGGGCGGCCCCGCGCACGTCACCGTGCTCGCCGAGACCGACGAGACGGTCCTTCCCGACGCGGCGGGCAACTCGATCGTGGCGCCCCGGCTCGAACCCGCCCTCATCCTGCACAAGGGCCGCAAGGTGGAGCCCACCCCGTGGCGGGGCCTGGCCGGGGCCGGGTCCGCGGCCGGGTGACAGCGGTGTCCCAAGCCATTGCGGCGACTCCGGTGACGGAGGCCCGGCGGCGGCTGCGGGCCGCGCTCACCGCCGGGCGCCGGGTCACCGGCACGTTCGTCAAGCTGCCCACCGTCGACTGCGTGGACCTGGCCCGCCAGGCCGGGTTCGACTTCGTGGTGGTGGACGGCGAGCATTCCGCGCTCCCGGAGGAGACCGTCCTCGCGCTGGTACGGCACGCCGCCGTGACGGGACTGGCCGCACTGGTCCGGGTGCCGTCGGTGAACGCCGCGTGGGTCAACCGGGTGCTGGAGAGCGGCGCCGCCGGAGTGCAGCTGTCCATGCTGACCCGCGCCGCCGAGACGGCCGCCCTGATCGCGGCCACCCGTTACGCCCCTCGCGGTGAGCGCAGCGTCAGCCTGGCGCATCCGGCGGCGGGCTTCGGCGCGACCGACCTGGCCGCGTACCTGGCCGCGGAGGAGCGGGACCCGCCGCTGCTCGTCGGGCAGATCGAGACGGCCACGACCCGCGACCCGCTGGCGGAGCTGGTGGACGGCCTCGACGTCGCGTTCGTCGGCACCACCGACCTGGCGGTCAGCCTCGGCATCGCCGGGGCGGCCGACCAGTCGGCGCTCGCGGCGCGGGTGGCCGAGGTCGCCGCGGCGGCCCACGCGGCCGGCACGGCGTTCGGCGGATGGGTGGCCCGCCCGGAGGCCGACCTGATCGCCGGGGCCGGGCTCGGCTCCGCCGCCTTCGTCATCGCCGGGTCCGACCTGCAACTGCTCGGGTCCGCGCTGCGCGCGACGGCGGCCGGAGCGCGTGACCTCCCCGGCCTGGAATCCGGAGCGTCGTGAGGGACGCCGAGAAAGGAACGACGATGTTCAGGAAGATGTTCAACCAGCACCTGTACGGCGTCGCGGTGAACTGGGACGACATACCCGCGACCGAGATCCGCCCCGGAGTGCGGCGCAAGGTGTACTCCACCGACGAGATCATGCTCGCCTGGCACGAGCTGTCCGTCGGGATGACCCTCAACCCGCACCACCACGACGACTTCGACCAGCTCGTGCTCATCCACCAGGGCCGCTGCACGTACTACGTGGACGGCGTCGGCCACGAGATGGGCCCGGGTTCGATGCTGCTCGTGCCCAAGGGCGCCGAGCACTACATCGAGCCCATCGAGGGGCCGTGCGTCAACGTCGACGTCTTCGCGCCGCCGCGCGCGGACTTCCGCGACGCCGCCTGGCTTCCGGACGGTCCCTGACCGGAGCCGCCCGGAATCACGCCGAACCGCGCGAGGTGGACCGCGTCACGACCCTTGTCGTGAACGCGGCGTAACCGACAAATCAGGATAAACGCGACCCTCTTGACATCTCTGGAGGTCGCGGGCCAGCATCATCATCACATTGCGAGACGGTATCTCGAATGCTCGCTCAAATCGCAGGAAGGGCCAGGCCGCGGCGATGACGCAGTTGACACACACGGACCTGACACACACGGGCCCCGGTGGACCGCCCAACCACTCCCTCGTCCAGGAGGACTGGGAGGCGTTGACGTTCAAGGTGCACAGGTCGGCCTACCGGTCGCCCGCCGTGTTCCAGAAGGAGACGTCCCGGATCTGGGGTCACACCTGGCTGTACCTCGGTCACGAGACCGAGATCCCGAACCCGGGCGACTTCAAGTCCAGGACCCTCGGCGGCCGGCCGCTGATCTTCTGCCGCGACTCCTCCGGCCAGGTCCAGGTCTTCTTCAACGCCTGCACGCACCGCGGCACGATCCTGTGCCGGCACAGCGAGGGCAACACGAAGTTCTTCCAGTGCTTCTACCACGCCTGGGCGTTCAGCAACTCGGGCGAACTGGCCGCGCTGCCCGGTGACGACGCGTATACCGACGTGCCCGGCTTCAAGGAGCGGCACCGGCTGCGCTCGGTGCCCAGGGTGGACAGCCACGAGGGCTTCGTCTTCATCTCCTTCGACCCCGACGTGCCGGACCTGATGACCCACCTCGGCGAGGCCGCGCACTACATGTCGCTGACCGCCAAGATCGGGCCCCAGGGCATGCAGACCGTCCCCGGCGTCCAGCTCTACTCGGTCAAGGGCAACTGGAAGCTCGCCGTCGAGAACGCGATGGACGGCTACCACTTCGCGCCCACCCACAACACCTTCGTGGGCTACCTGCGGGAGACCGGCTTCGCCGTCACCGACGACGACCAGTACGCCTACGACCTCGGCGACGGCCACGGCCTGCTCATCCTCACCGGGCACAACGGCCGCATCGGCATGGTGTGGGAGCCGCGCTTCGGCGAGGCGGAGAAGGAGCGCACCGCCGCCAAGCGGCAGGAGATGGAGCAGCGCCTCGGCAAGGAGCTCGCCGCCGAGATCGCCGACGCCAGCCGGATCCTCTTCGTCTTCCCCAACCTGCTGCTGTTCGACCTGGAGGCGCTGACCATCCGGCAACTGGAGCCGGTCGAGGCCGGCCGTACGGACGTGCGGGCCTGGCAGTTCGTCGAGACCGGCGAGCCGGACGACGTCCGGGCGCTGCGGATCAAGACGATGGTCAGCTTCGTCGGCCCCGGAGGGCTCGCGACGCCGGACGACATCGAGGCGTACGAGGCGGTGCAGCGCGGCATCGAGGCCACCGCGGACTCCGCCGACCCCGCGTACGACTGGAGCGACATGTCGCGCGGCATGGCCAACGAGAAGCAGGGCAACCAGGGCCGTTCCATCGACGAGGGCGCGATGCGCAGCTTCTGGCGGCAGTGGTCGCGCCGGGTCGAAGACGGAACCCCGGGTGCCTGAGCGGCCGGGGCGGGTGGAGAGCATGGACCAGCGTAAGGAGAGCACCATGGGCCGCCGCACAGTGACCAGGGCGGAAGCGGAGGACTTCCTCTACCGGGAGGCGCAGCTCCTCGACGAGTGGCGCCTGGACGAGTGGCTGGCCCTCTTCGAGGAGGGCGGCCGCATGGAGGTCACCACCACCGACTGGAACGGATGGGACAGCTCCTCGGCCGGCGCCTTCATGTGCGACGACTACGGCCTGCTCAAGGCCAGGGTGAAGCGGCTGAAGAGCCGCAAGGCGCACGCCGAGAACCCGCACTCCCGCACCCACCGGATGATCTCCAACGTGATCATCCTGGAGCAGGGGGACGAGACGGTCTGGGTGGCGGCCAACTTCATCATCCACCGGTACCGCGACAACCAGGCGTTCACCTATGTCGGCCGGTACGAGCACGTCCTGCTGGTGGACGACGACGGGCTCAGGTTCCGGCTCCGCAGGTCGATCCCGACCATGGAGACCATGGCGCCGGGCGCCCGGCTGAGCTTCATCCTCTGAGGCGGCGTCCGTGATCAAGCACACCCTGGTCTTCCGCTTCCGCGACGACGTCCCGCCCGAGACCGTCGCCGCGGTCCTCGCGGAGCTGGACACGTTCCCCGCGAAGTACCCCGCCATGCGCAACTGGGCCAGCGGGCGCAACATCAGCACCCGCGACACCACCATGACCCACGGGTTCGTCGTCGAGTTCGACTCCGAGCGCGACCTCCTCGACTACCTCGGCAGCGACTCGCACGAGGAGTTCGTGCGCGAGCGCTGGCGCCCGGTGATCGACCGGCAGGCGATCGTCACCTTCGCGTACTGACGTGCGCGCACCACCTACGACCACGAGTTATGAGGAACCACCATGACGACTGACGGCGCCCGCCGCAGGGGGCCATACGGGCTGGAGTACGCCAGGATCCATGTCCCGGACATGGCCGAGACCATCGAGTTCCTGCGGTACCACGTCGGCCTCCAGCTGGAGCGGCACACCGACGAGTACGCCTACCTGCGCGCCGACATCGAGCACCACTGCATCGAGTTGATCAGCGACCCGAGCCTCGCGGCCTCGCACACCGTCTCGGTCGGCTACAGCGTCCAGTCCGCCGAGGAGCTCGCCGACCTGCGCGACCGGGTCTCCGCCGCCGGCCTGGAGGTGCTGGCGCTGCAGGACCGGATGAAGGGCCTGTGCCAGGAGGGCTTCGCCGTACGCGACCCGAACGGCCTGATCATCGAGCTGTTCACCGAGTTCCAGGAGTACGCCGAGCCGCCGACGGTCGAGCTGCGCCCGCTCAAGCTGGTGCACCCGTTCCTCGCCACGGACAAGTACGACGAGTGCCTGGAGTTCTACACCACGGTCCTCGGCTTCCAGGTCTCGGACTACGTCGGCGACATCTCGGCGTTCCTCCGCTCGGAGGACCGGTTCCACCACAGCCTCGCGCTGCAGCGCAACAAGGAGTACTTCGTCGCGCACCTGTGCTTCATGATGAAGAGCTTCGACCACGTCATGCGCGGCCGGGCGCGGGCGCTGTACAAGAAGGTGCCGATCGCCTCCGACCTGGTCAACCACTCCGCGTCGACGTCGATCGCGTTCTACATGTTCGAGCCCAAGCACGGGCCGAGGTACGAGCTGTGCGACGGCCACCGGGTCTTCACGCCCGAGGAGCACGAGACGCACCGGGCCCGCCGCATGGTCGCCGACCCGCGCAACATCGACGTGTGGCGCGCGGCCGACAACGACTGGGACCGCTTCTGATTAGAAGGAGGCGGCCCGATGGCCCGGCGTGTGCGAACGCGGCGCGGGTCCCCTGACCGGCAGGGACCCGCGCCGCGTGCGTACACCCCGCAGCTTCGGCCGCCGGGCCGTCACACGCCGGGCACGCCCTACGGCCGGCTCGACGGGCTCACAGTCTTGGCCGGGTCGCGCTCGACCACCGGTCCGAGGATGTCGTCGATCTTCCGCAGCGTGTCGGCGTCGAGCTTGACCCCGGCCGCCTTCACGTTGTCGCGGACCTGCTCCGGACGGCTCGCACCCACGATCGCCGACGACACGTTGGGGTTCTGCAGCACCCAGGCCACCGCGAGCTGGGCCATGGTGAGACCGTGGTCGGCCGCGACCGGCTTCAGCTCCTGCACGCGGCGGAGCACCTCGTCCCGCATCAGGCCGCCGATGAACCCGGACCCGGTCGAGTCGGTCGCCCGCGAACCGGCGGGCGGCGGCTGCCCGGGCAGGTACTTGCCGGTCAGCACGCCCTGCGCGATGGGCGACCAGACGATCTGCCCGAGCCCCTCGCGCTCGCTCAGCGGCACGACCTCGGCCTCGATGACCCGCCACAACATCGAATACTGCGGCTGGTTGGAGACCAGGCGGTCGAAGCCCATCGACTCGGCGATCTTCAACGCCTGGGAGATCTGGTCGGCGCTCCACTCGCTGACGCCGACGTAGAGCACCTTGCCCTGCCGTACGAGGTCGTCGAAGGCCCGAAGGGTCTCCTCCAGGGGCGTCTCAAAGTCGAAACGGTGCGCCTGATAAAGGTCCACATAGTCCGTGCCGAGCCGCCGCAGCGACCCGTTGATCGACTCCATGATGTGCTTGCGTGACAGGCCGCGGTCGTTGCGGCCGGGCCCGGTCGGCCAGTAGACCTTCGTGAAGATCTCCAGCGACTCGCGGCGCACGCCCTTCAGCGCCCGGCCGAGCACCTCCTCGGCCTTCGTGCCCGCGTAGACGTCCGCGGTGTCGAAGGTCGTGATGCCCTCATCCAGGGCCGCGCGCACGCACGCGTGCGCGGCGTCCTCCTCAACCTGGGAACCGTGCGTGATCCAGTTGCCGTAGCTGATCTCACTGACCATGAGACCGCTCCGGCCGAGATGGCGGAATTCCATAAGCGGAACACTAGAACATCCGGTCGATCAGCCGGTGTGCTGGTGTGCCAGGCGCAGCGCCGCGATCCCCGGCGGGAAGACGATGATCGGCCGCATCATCCCCACGTCCTGGTGTTCCAGCAGGTGGCAGTGGTAGGCGTACCGCCCGGTGCCGCCCACGAACGTGCCGGCGATCTCCACGACCTCCGCGTCGCCGAGGCGGACCACGTCCTTCCAGCCCTTCTCGCCCTCCTCGACCACGCCCGTCTCCTTGAACTCGAGGGGACGGGTGGTGCCGCAGAGCTTCATGTCGAACCCGCTGACGTCGTAGATGTCCCGCGACAGGATCTGGAAGCGCATCAGGTGGATGTGCATCGGGTGCAGCGCCGTGGCGGCGTTGATGAACGTCCACTGCTCGCACTTGCCCAGCTCGCCGTAGAAGTTCACGGTGTCGTCGGGGTTGCGGGAGATCCGCTTGAAGGTCCGCAGTCTGCCGTCCGGCCCCCGGAGCTGCACCACGCCGTCCGACGGGATCTTCACCGACGCCGCGTCCACCTCCTCCATCTCCCACATCTCGGCGTGCCGTCCGCCGAGCACCTTCGTGGCGACGATCCGGTGGTAGCGGTCCGTGGGCAGCGCGCCGTACGTCAGGCGGGTGAACGAGGCCGAGAGCACCGGGGGAGGGGTGAACGGGTCGGCTTTGCCCTTGGCCGCGACCCGGAACTGCATTATCTGCGGGTACGGCAGGCCGGCCGTGGGCACCCCCGGAGCCGACTCCCGCGAGATGGGCGGGGCGGGCGGGTTGTCGTCCAGCACGTTCACCAGCCGCAGCCGGCGCCCGCCGGATCCCGAGAAGTCGACCAGGATGTCCGCGCGCTCCCCGGGCGACAGGATGAGCGGCGAGTCGACGGTCACGGGCGCGGGCAGGAGCCCGGCGTCCGTCCCGATCTGCCGCACCGCCCCCTTCACCGGCCGCCCGGTCTTCTCATCGATGATCATCATGTGGTACGTGCGGGTGTTGCAGGCGTTGAGCATCCGGAACCGGTACCAGGCGGGCGCCACGTCCAGATGGGGCCAGATCGTGCCGTTGACCAGCGTGTACGGCCCGCGGAACCCGGCCGTGATGTGCGGCGGCGCCGCGTCGGCGTAGGTCACCTTGTGCAGCAGGCGGCCGGTGAGCCGTCCGTCCGCGTCCACCTCAAAGTTGCGGTCGGTGATCACCAGCGGGATCTCGCGGTCGCCGTGCGGCAGCCCGAGCCGGTCCTCCTCATCGTCCCTGATCAGGTACATGCCGATCAGCCCGGCGAAGAGCGTCCACGTCGAGACGTGCATCGAGTGATCGTGGTACCACAGGGTGGACGCCGGCTGGTGGTTGAGATACTCCACGATCTGCGTCTCGCCGGGGAACTGCCCGTTCTCCGACCATCCGTCCTGGCCCGCCCCGGTGACGGCGCCGTGCAGATGCACGACCAGCCACGGCGGGATCGCGGCCACGTCCGCGCGCGGCGTGCCCCCGCTGCGCCCCGGCACGACGTACGGGTTGGGCTCCGCCCCCACCGGGGCGTAGACCTCCACGGCGGTGACCGGCACCCGCTTGTCGTCGATGACGTTCCGCCAGGCCACCTCCAGCCGCTGCCCGCGCCGCACCTCAATGGTCGGGCCCGGGAAGTGCCCGCCGTAGGTCCACAGGCGGGTCGGCGGGAGCTGCGCGTGCAGCCGCCGGTTCACCGAGCGTAACTCGATCGTCAGCCGCGGCCCCTGCGGGCGGATGACCGGCGGGACGCGGAGCGCGTCCACGAAAGGCGTCAGCGTGGCGGTGATCCCGCGGCCCTGTGGGATGTCCGCCGCGGTGGCGGGTCCGTGGCCGGCCGGTGAGGAGCCGGGGTGCAGCGGGTCGTACGCGTGATCCGCGCCCGGGAGGTCGCCCATGTGGCCGGAGGGGTCGTGCGCCGCGCCCCCGCGCGGGACGTCTCCCGATCCGAGCGTCCCTGGCGTCGCCCGGCGGATCGCCGCCACCAACTTGCCGCCGCCCACGCCCGCCGCGACCGCCGCGAGCCCCGCGGCCACGCCCCAGAATCCCCGCCTGCTGGTCCTCATCCCCGCTCCGTCTTCGCGATCGTCTCGCCGCCCCCCAAACGACCGGTACGGCTCTCTCCCGCGGCCGTCCCCCCGGAGCGACGCCGGTCGCCATAGTGCCATGACGGGCCCGGACCCCCTGGGAAGCCGCGCAGGAGCCGGGGTGGGGGCCCGCCGTCGTCGCCGGGGCGCCGACCTGCTCGAGGTCTTCGCCCGTATCGAGACGTTCGCCCGTGCGCAAGGGCCGATGGCGGACGTGCGCTGCGCGCCTCGCTCCTGCGGCACAACGGCTCACGCGACCTCGGCGACCTCGGACTACACCACCGATCCACGGGACGAGTGGTGGAGCGGGCGCATGATCCCCGTCGGAGACGACCAGAACGGCGAATATCTGCTGGTCGATTCGGCGCGGAAGGACGTCGCGGGAACCTTCATCGAGGACGGGGGCACGTTCACGAGAGGAGCGGACTGGTCCTCCTCCTACGCGCTGCTAAGGGCGACGGCGGACGCGCTCACCACGGGAGAGCCGCTGAGAGGCCGGCTGGTCCCTCAGGTGACGGGCGGGGCGCTCGGATGGATCGACGTGGACGACCTGGGCCTGGACGACCCGGACGAGGTACCAGACGCGTGACGGCCGGACGGGCCGCACAAGCCGTGGGAGGCCGGGAAGGGCAGGAGCGGCGGACGGCCTCCGCCGGGCGGAGGCCGTACCGGAACTCAGCTCGCCGGCGGCGAGACCGGCTTGCCGCCGGGCAGCACCATCGGCTTGGGGAACCGCAGGCGGCGGATCTGCGAGGAGCGCATCGCCGCGTAGAAACCGATGCCCTTGAGGTTCTCGTCGGGGAACTTCGCCGCGGCCGCCTTCTTCACGCGGTTCGCGACATAGAAGGAACTGCCGAGCACCCCGACCATCACCACCGGCAGGGCCAGGGTGTACACCGTGAGGACCACCGTGCGGATCTGCAGCGGGAACGGCACCATCGACAGCAGCATGATGACCAGCACGACGGGCAGGAAGTACTGACCGGGGAGACGCCGGGAGTCGACCCAGTCGCGGGCGAACTTGCGCAGGGGGCCCTTGTCGCGGGGGAGGAGGTACTTCTCCTCGCCGCGCAGCATGCCCTCGCGCTGGCGGGCCCGTAGCGCCCGGTCGCGGTCGCGCTGCTGCCGGTAGGCTTCCTTGCGGTTGGCCGGCGCGGTCACGGGCGAGCGGCGGCGCCCCTGGGCCTCGCTCCGCTTGGGGGTGGGACGGCCCTTACCCGGAGTCCCCTGGGGCTTAGGATCTTCCACGGGGACGGGGGCCTCGTCCGTAGCGGCCTGGTTACGACGTCCGAACACGTGGCCCAGCCTACCGGGAGTGCAACTTAGTGACGCCCTCGCGCGTTATGCGTAGGGTGAACCCAGGCGGCTCTGCCGCTTTTGGGCGACTGAATACGGCTGGGGCTACCCACGCAACCTTGAGAAGGGGACGGCCGACGCGCATGAGCGTGATGAAAAGACTTTCCATGATCTTCAAGTCGAAGGCCAACAGGGCACTGGACAAGATGGAGGATCCGCGGGAGACCCTGGACTACTCCTACCAGCGCCAGCTGGAGCTGCTGCAGAAGGTGCGCCGGGGTGTGGCCGACGTCGCGACCAGCCGCAAGCGGGTCGAACTGCAGATCAACCAGCTGGAAAGCCAGGCCACGAAGCTGGAGAACCAGGGGCGGCAGGCGCTGTCGGCAGGGCGGGAGGACCTGGCGCGTGAGGCGCTGGCCCGCCGCAACGGTCTGAACACGCAGATCGCCGATCTCCGGATCCAGTACAACAACCTGCAGGGCGAGGAGGAGAAGCTCACCCTCGCCAGCCAGCGGCTGCAGGCCAAGGTGGACTCCTTCCGCACCAAGAAGGAGACCATCAAGGCCACCTACACGGCGGCCGAGGCGCAGACCCGGATCAACGAGGCGTTCTCCGGCATCTCCGAGGAGATGGGCGACGTCGGCCTCGCGATCCAGCGCGCCGAGGACAAGACCGCGCAGATGCAGGCGCGTGCGGGGGCGATCGACGAGCTGCTGGCCAGCGGCGCCCTCGACGACTTCACCGGCCAGCGTGACGACATCCAGGCCGAGCTGGACCGCATGGGCGGTGGCACGGACATCGAGCTGGAGATCGCCAGGATGAAGGCGGAGCTGGGGCAGGGCCCGGCTCCCAAGAGCGCCATCGAGGCAGGGCAGCCGGGTCAGGCGGCGCAGTCGTCGCCGCAGACCCAGCAGCTGCGTCAGCCGGGGGAGGGCCTGTGATCGTCCGAATCATGGGAGAGGGCCAGATCCAGATCGCGGACGCCGATCTCGACGTTCTGAACGCCCTGGACAGCGAGCTTGAGGCCGCCATCGAGTCCGAGGACGAGGAGGTCTTCCGGGTCAAGCTGCACGCGCTTCTGGACAAGGTCCGTCAGGTGGGCAATGCGCTGCCGGACGACTCGCTGGAGCCGTCCGAGCTGATCCTGCCGCCCGCCGACGCCTCGATAGAGGAAGTGCGGGACATGCTCGGCGACACCGGGCTCATCCCGGGCTGATGTCCCGGACCAGGTTCGCCCCTGATCGTGGTCTGACCACCCGGATGGTCACGACCATGTTCCTGCTCGGGCTGCTCTACGTCGCGTTCATGGCCATCCTGATCGCGGTCGGAGTACGCGCGGTCGTGGTGCTGGTGATCGCCGCGGGCTTCCTGCTGGTGCAGTACTTCCTGTCCGACAAGATCGCATTGTTCGCGATGCACGGCCGGGAGGTCTCCCCTCAGGAAGCCCCTGAGCTGCACGGCATCATCGACCGGCTGAGCGCGATGGCGGACATGCCGAAACCCAGGGTGGCGATCGCCGACTCGGACGTGCCGAACGCGTTCGCCACCGGGCGCAACCAGAAGAACGCGGTCGTCTGTGTGACGACCGGGATCCTGCGCAGGCTGGACGCGCAGGAGCTGGAAGGCGTCCTCGCCCATGAGATGTCACACGTCGCGCACCGCGACGTCGCGGTCATGACGATCGCCTCGTTCCTCGGGGTCGTGGCCGGGCTGATGACCCGGTTCGCCCTCTACAGCGGCCTGGGCGGCCGCAGGGGCAACAACAACAACGGCCCGCCCGTCGGGCTGATCATCCTGCTGGTGTCCGGCATCGCCTACGCCGTGAGTTTCCTGCTGACGCGGGCCCTGTCCCGTTACCGGGAGCTGGCCGCCGACCGCGCGGGCGCGCTGCTGACCCAGCGTCCTTCCGCCCTGGCGAGCGCGCTGACGAAGGTGAGCGGGGAGATCGCGCGGATCCCGACGCGGGACCTGCGTGAGGAGCAGGCGTTCAACGCGTTCTACTTCGCGCCCGCCCTCTCCGGGCAGAGCATCGCGTCCCTGTTCTCCACGCACCCGTCGCTGGAGCGCCGTCTGGCGCAGCTGTCCAAGATCTCGGCCGAGCTGGGGCGCTGATGGGCTGGTTCGACGCGCTTCTCGGCCGGTCGAAGCCGGCCAGGCCCGACCTCGACGCGCTGTTCGCGCTGCCGTCCGCGGCGGTGACCCTGCAGGCGGCCACCGGGTTCGCCCCCGCGGGGGTCGGCTCGGTGTGCTTCCGCGCCGCCGAGGGCGGGGCCTTCATCCAGCTCGAACAGGACATGCGGGCCCTCCTGGGCGAGGGGACCGAGCTGGCGCCCGACTCCTACGGCTACACCTGGCTGGTGGTCCGCCGCCCCGTCGAGGATGTGGCGTCGCTGGTCACCGACCTGCACGCGGTCAACTCGACGCTGGAGGCGAGCGGCTTCGGGCCGTCCCTGCTGTGCTCGCTGGTGAGCTTCACCGATCCGCGTGAGCGGCGGCTGGCCATCGTCTACCTCTACAAGCAGGGCACGTTCTACCCCTTCGCGCCCGCCGGAGGGACTCAGCGGGACAACGCCCTGGAACTGCAGGTCCGCGGAGTGCTCGCGGGCGAGCTCAAGATCGAGCCCGACCTCGCCCGCTGGTTCCCGGTCTGGGGTGCTCCCGGCCTCTGAGCCCGCCGCCGCGTGGTGATCCGTCCGTCCGGAGGATCACCACGCGTACGTACCGGCCTGCCGGATCAGGGGAGCGCGAGCATGCGGTCGAGGGCGACCTTGGCCCAGTGGGTGGTGTCGGGGTCGACCGTGATCTGGTTGACGACCTCGCTGTCGGCGAGCGACTCCAGCGCCCACACCAGGTGCGGCAGGTCGATCCGGTTCATCGTGGAGCAGTAGCAGACGGTCCGGTCAAGGAAGGTCACGTCCTTGTCCGGGAAGGTCTGCGCGAGCCGCTTGACCAGGTTCAGCTCGGTGCCGATCGCCCACGAGGAGCCGGCCGGCGCCTCCTCCAGCATGCGGATGATGTACTCCGTCGAGCCCACGTAGTCGGCCTTGGTCACGACCTCGTGGCGGCACTCCGGGTGGACCAGCACGTTCACGCCGGGAATGCGCGCGCGCACGTCGTCGACGCACTCGGCGGTGAACCGGCCGTGGACCGAGCAGTGGCCCCTCCACAGGATCATCCGGGCGTTCTCCAACTGCTCCCGGGTGAGGCCGCCGTTCGGGCGGTGCGGGTTGTAGACCACGCAGTCGTCGAGGGACAGGCCCATCTCCAGCACGGCGGTGTTGCGGCCCAGGTGCTGGTCGGGGAGGAAGAGGATCTTCTCGCCCTGCTCGAAGGCCCACTCCAGCGCCCGCCGGGCGTTGGAGGAAGTGCACACCGCGCCCCCGTGCCGCCCGCAGAAGGCCTTGATGTCGGCACTCGAGTTCATATATGTGATCGGGACCACCTGGTCGGCGATCCCGGCGTCCTCCAGGGCCTCCCAGCACTCCTCGACCTGGTCGAAGGTCGCCATGTCGGCCATTGAGCAGCCGGCCGCGAGGTCGGGCAGCACGACCTTCTGCGCGTCGCTGGTCAGGATGTCGGCCGACTCCGCCATGAAGTGCACGCCGCAGAACACGATGTACTCGGCCTCCGGCCGGGCGGCGGCCTCGCGGGCGAGCTTGAAGGAGTCGCCCGTCACGTCGGCGAACTGGATGACCTCGTCGCGCTGGTAGTGGTGGCCGAGCACGAAGAGCCTGTCGCCGAGCCGTTCCTTGGCCTTGCGGGCGCGCTCGACCAGCGCGGGATCGGAGGCGAGGGGCAGCTCACCCGGACAGTCCACTCCGCGTTCACTGTGCGGGTCGGTGTCCTGGCCGAGGATGAAGAGCGGGATCCCGGTCTCGGTGGTCGTCACGACCACACCCCCTTCGGGGACTTATCGTCGAACTGACGACTAATAATTACACACCCCTCGTCCGTTTCATTCCAGGGGCCCCGGCAGGGGTCTCGCGCGCTTCGCCCGGCGCCTTCGGCGACGGCGGGGAATGTGTGGCGCCGGGCCGGTGTTGGTAGCGTCTATCTGGGGAGAGCTCAGGGTGTGACCTTCAACGAAGGTGGAAATATCCCTTTGAGCCCTACCTGAGACGTCAGAATCAATCGACCGCTCCCGGTGGGCGGTTGACGCAGACGCGGGAGTCAGCACATGACGGTTGAGAGCAGCGAGACCACGCAGCAGGGCCTGATCCTGACTGATGCGGCCGCCGCCAAGGTCAAGAGCCTGCTGGAGCAGCAGGGCGAAGAGGGGCTGAAGCTGCGCGTCGCCGTGCAGCCGGGCGGCTGTTCCGGCCTCCGCTACCAGCTCTTCTTCGACGACCGCTCCATGGACGGCGACGTCGTGTCGGACTTCGGCGGTGTCAGCGTCGTGACCGACCGGATGAGCGCGCCGTACCTGATCGGTGCCACGGTCGACTTCGTCGACACGATCGAGAAGCAGGGCTTCACGATCGACAACCCGAACGCCACGGGCTCCTGCGCCTGCGGCGACTCGTTCAACTAGCGGGTCCGGCGGATCCCGGAGAGCGGATCCGCCCGCCGCACACACGCCCCGTACGGCCACGCGAATAGCCCGGCCGTGCGGGGCGTCGGTGCGCTCGGGATCGGGTTGAGTCCCGGCTGCGGTCGCGTATTCTTGCGGGGTTTATCAAGACCTTCGTCGATACGTCCGCGACGACGTTCGTCGAGACGTACAACCGAGATGCAGACAACGAGGAGAACGACCCCGTGCGCATCGCCGTCACCGGCTCCATCGCGACCGACCACCTGATGACCTTCCCCGGCAGGTTCGGGGACCAGCTCGTCGCCGAACAGCTCGACCGGGTGTCCCTGTCCTTCCTGGTCGACGAACTCCAGATCCGTCGCGGGGGGTGCGCGGCCAACATCTCGTTCGGCATGGGATGCCTGGGGCTGCGCCCCGTCCTCGTCGGCGCGGTCGGCACGGACTTCACGGACTACCGGTCGTGGCTGGAGCGGCACGGCGTCGACTGCGAGTCGGTCTACGTCTCCGAGCTGCACCACACGGCGCGCTTCCTCTGCACGACCGACGAGGAGCACAACCAGATCGCCTCGTTCTACACGGGAGCGATGGCCGAGGCCCGGGAGATCGAGCTGGGCCCGATCCTGGACCGCATCGGCGGCCTGGACCTGGTCCTGATCAGCCCCAACGACCCGGACGCCATGCTGCGGCACACGGACGAGGCGCGCGGGCGCGGCGTCCCGTTCGCGGCCGACCCCTCGCAGCAGCTCGCCCGGATGCCGGGCGACGAGATCTGCCAGCTCATCGACGGCGCGGCCTACCTGTTCGGCAACGACTATGAGAAGGGCCTCATCGAGCAGAAGACCGGCTGGTCGGACGAGGAGATCCTGGGCAGGGTCGGTGTCCGCGTCACCACGCTCGGGCCCAAGGGCGCCAGGATCGACCGCGTCGGCGAGCCCAGCCTGCACGTCCCGCCCGCCCCCGAGCTCGGAAAGGCCGACCCGACCGGCGTCGGCGACGCCTTCCGGGCCGGCTTCCTCGCGGCGCTCGCCTGGGGTCTGTCCCTGGAGCGCTGCGCGCAGGTCGGCAACCTCACCGCGACACACGTGCTGGAGCAGGTCGGCTGCCAGGAGTACGAGCTGAGCCAGCGCGTCTTCCTGGACCGGTTCGGCGCGGCCTACGGCCAGGACGCCGCGGCCGAGGTCGCCGCGAACGTCAAGTGCCACTACGCCTGAGGCGCCGTCACGCGTGAGGGATTCCCCTCACGCGTGAGGCGCCGTTACGTGTGAGGCGCGCCGCTACACGCGCGGCGTGCTCTCCGCGTAGATGCGGGTGACCGCTTCGGCGAGCTTGTCCTCGGGCAGGTGGGCGGCCAGGTCGGCCTCGCTGATCACGCCGACGAGCCGGTGGTTCTCCAGCACGGGCAGCCGCCGGATCTGGTGCTCCTCCATCGTGTGGAGTGCCTCCTCCAGGTCCGCGTCGGCGTCGATCCAGACGAGCGTGCCCTGGGCGAGGTCCCTCGCTTTGACCTCGGAGCAGTCCTTACCGGCCGCGACGCACTTGATGACGATGTCGCGGTCGGTGATGATCCCCTTGAGCCTGTCGTCGGTGCCGCACACGGGCAGCGAGCCGACGCCGAGGTCGCGCATCATCCGCGAGGCGGTGAGCAGGTCTTCGTTCTCTCCGATGCACTGCACACCGAAGTGCATGACGTTGCGTGCGGTCGTCATGGGATCCCCCGAAAACTGGTCGATGTGCCTTTCCGGGAACCCACTACCCAGACGACGGGCGGGCAGTCAGTAGTTGCGCCGCACCTGGATGGACCAGCCGCCCTGGGGCAGCTCGACGCTCCCGACGTGCGCGTGGGACTTCAGTCGGCACCACGCGGGCACGTCGGTGTACGCGGCGGGGTCGTCGGCGAGGACCTCGACCACCGCTCCCATGGGCACCTGGTTGATCTGGTCGGCCAGCATGATGATCGGGATGGGGCACTTGCGCCCCAGCGCGTCGATCGTCAGCGCGGCGGGCTCACGCGCCCCGGCCTGGCTCTCGGCTCGCGGCTCCTCGGTCTCGTTCCTGCCCGCCCCCGACCGCCTCCGCCACATCAGTGCACTCCCAAACTCGCTCGGATGCGTCGCACGATGTCCGGAAGGACGGCGAGGAACCGGTCGACGTCGCCTTCGGACACGCCATGGGGCAGCGATACCCGGACGTTCCCGTGCGTAAGCACACCCATCGCCTCGAGCACGTGCGATGGCCGAAGCGTACTCGCCGTGCACGAGCTCCCGGACGAGACCGCGAAACCGGCCCGGTCCAGCTCGGCCAGCAACGCCTCGCCTTCCACGTAAAGACACGAAAAGGTGACAATATGCGGCAGCCGCAGAAGCGGATCGCCGACCACCTCCACGTCCGGCACCAGGCGCGGCACCTCCGTCCTGATGCGATCGACCAGGGCGGACAGCCGCGTGCTCTCCGAGATCTCTTCAGTGGCCTCCCCAGCGGCGTTCTCCGCGGCCCTGGCGCGCAGCGCCGCCGCCGCGGCCACGATCGCCGGGATGTTCTCGAAACCGGGCACGCGGCGCCGTTCCCGCTCGTCCTGCGGGTACGGCGACCGCCAGCGGGTCCCCTTCCGCACCGCCAGCACGCCGACGCCCGCCGGGCCGCCCCACTTGTGCGCGCTCGCCGTCAGCACGGACCAGCCGTGGGGGAGCGGGAGCCGACCGGCGGACTGGGCCGCGTCCACCAGCAGCGGCACCCCGGCCTCCTGGCAGGCCGCGGCGGCCTCCTCGACCGGTTGGAGCGTCCCCACCTCGTGGTTGGCCGTCTGCAGGCAGGCCAGGGCCGTACCGGGGGCGGAGACGGCCTCGGCGAACGCCCCGGCGTCCACCCGGCCCGTACGGCTCACGCCCACGATCTCCACGGTGCCGCCCTCGCGCTCATGGGTCTCGGCGGAGTGCAGGACGCTGGAGTGCTCAACGGCGCCGACCACCAGATGACGGCCGGTCCGTCTGCGCCCGTTCAGCGTGCCGAGCACGCCGAGATGAACCGCCTGGGTGCCCGACGAGGTGAACACGACCTCGTCGGGGCGGGCGCCGAGCACGTCCGCCACGTCGGCCCGGGCCTGCTCAAGGAGCATCTGCGCCCGTCGGGCGTGGCCGTACAGACGGGCCGGATCGGCCCAGCCGGAGTCGAGGGCGGCCAGGAGCGCGTCCCTCGCCGCGGGGTGAAGGGGTTCGGTCGAGGCCGCGTCCAGATACACCACAGTTAGGACATTAACGGGGGCTGCTCAGAGGGGCGGTGCCGGTCCGCGCTAATGTGTCCCCCAGCGTGAACTCAATCAAGTAAAGAGGTGACCGGTGCGAAGCCGCACGGGTCCCTAGTGAACGTGCAAGTTGGAAGATTCGCCCAGGAGAGGGACTCTTGGGCTTCACCTGTGGGGTAGGCAATCCGTGAGTCCGACCCGCCGTACGACACGGCGACCGTTGGCCCGCCGCCGGTTGCCACGCGTCGCCGCTCTGGCGGTGCTCGTGGCGTCCGCGACGGCGTGTAGCGCCCAGGCGACTGAACAGTGGTCTCGTGGCGGCATGCCAGAAGGCGCCACCGAGCAGGCGCACCTTACCCAGAACCTCTGGAACGGGGCCTGGATCGCGGCTCTGGCCACCGGCATCATCGTGTGGGGCCTGATCCTCTGGACGTGCGCGTTCCACCGCAAGAAGAAGAACTCGCCGGACCAGCTGCCGCCTCAGGTGCGGTACAACCTGCCGATCGAGATCCTCTACACCGTGGTGCCCATCATCATGGTCTCGGTCTTCTTCTACTTCACCGCCCGTGACGAGACCGAGATCATGAGGGTCTCCGGGAACGCCCCGGTGAAGGTCAAGGTCGACGGCTACCAGTGGAGCTGGCGCTTCACCACCGAGTACGAGGGCAAGACCGTCAAGGTCGACGGCATGCCGGTCGACCTGGCGAAGCAGAGCGTGGAGAACCCCGAGGGCCCGCAGCTCGTGCTGCCGACGGGTGCCGAGGTCGAGTTCGACCTCCACTCGCCCGACGTCATCCACTCGTTCTGGGTGCCGGCCTTCCTGTTCAAGCAGGACGTGTTCCCCGGCCAGGTGCACAACAAGTTCCAGATCAAGACGCTGAACCGCCCGGGCGTCTTCGTCGGACGGTGCGCTGAGCTTTGCGGCGTCGACCACAGCAAGATGCTGTTCTCGGTGAAGCTCGTACCGCAGGCGGAGTTCGACCAGTACATCCAGAGCCAGGCGGGGAGTGCACAGTGACCGCCATCCAGCAACCCGCCATCGTGGCCCGGCCGTACACCAAGGGCTCGGCCGTCGCCCGGTGGCTTTCCTCCACCGACCACAAGGTGATCGGGCACCTGTACCTGATCACGTCCTTCGTGTTCTTCCTGATCGGCGGCGTCATGGCGCTGGTCATGCGCGCCGAGCTCGCCGCTCCGGGCCTGCAGTTCGTGACGAACGAGCAGTTCAACCAGCTGTTCACGATGCACGGCACGATCATGCTGCTGATGTTCGCGACGCCGCTGTTCGCCGGTTTCGCCAACGCGATCATGCCGTTGCAGATCGGCGCGCCCGACGTGGCCTTCCCCCGGCTGAACATGGTGAGCTACTGGCTCTACCTGTTCGGCAGCACCATCGCGGTGGCGGGCTTCATCACCCCCGGCGGCGCCGCCGCCTTCGGATGGACGGCCTACGCGCCGTTGTCCAACGCGGTGACCTCGCCCGGCATCGGCGGCGACATGTGGATCATGGGTCTGGCGCTGTCCGGACTCGGCACGATCCTCGGCTCGGTGAACTTCATCACCACGATCATCACCATGCGCGCGCCCGGCATGACCATGTTCCGGATGCCGATGTTCACCTGGAACATCCTGCTCACCAGCATCCTGGTGCTGCTGGCCTTCCCGGTCCTCGCGGCAGCGCTGCTGGCCCTGGAGGCAGACCGTAAGCTCGGCGCCCACATCTTCGACTCCGCGACCGGCGGCGCGATCCTGTGGCAGCACCTGTTCTGGTTCTTCGGGCACCCCGAGGTCTACATCATCGCGCTGCCGTTCTTCGGCATCATCACCGAGGTCATCCCGGTGTTCAGCCGCAAGCCGATCTTCGGCTACATCGGCCTGGTCGGCGCGACGATCGCGATCGCGGGCCTGTCGATCACCGTGTGGGCGCACCACATGTTCGTGACCGGCCAGGTGCTCCTGCCGTTCTTCTCCTTCATGACGTTCCTCATCGCGGTGCCAACCGGTGTGAAGTTCTTCAACTGGATCGGCACGATGTGGCGCGGCCATCTGACGTTCGAGTCGCCGATGCTGTTCGCGGTGGGCTTCCTGGTGACGTTCCTCTTCGGTGGTCTCACCGGCGTCATCCTGGCGTCGCCGCCGCTGGACTTCCACATCAGCGACACCTACTTCGTCGTCGCCCACTTCCACTACGTGATCTTCGGCACCGTGGTGTTCGCGATGTTCTCGGGCTTCTACTTCTGGTGGCCCAAGTTCACCGGGCGGATGTTGAACGACCGGCTCGGCAAGGTCCACTTCTGGCTCACGTTCTTCGGCTTCCACCTGACCTTCCTGGTGCAGCACTGGCTGGGTGTCATCGGCTTCCCCCGGCGCTACGCCGACTACGCCGCGGTGGACGGCTTCACCGACCTGAACCTCATCTCGTCGGTGGGCGCGTTCCTTCTCGGCGCCTCGCTCCTGCCGTTCTTCTACAACGTGTGGATCACCTGGAAGAAGGCTCCGAAGGTCACCGTCGACGACCCGTGGGGTTACTGCGGTTCGCTTGAGTGGGCGACCTCCTGCCCGCCGCCGCGGCACAACTTCAAGTCGCTGCCGCGTATCCGGTCCGAGCGGCCGGCGTTCGACATCAAGTACCCGCACCTTTCCGCGAAGCCTGCTCTGGAGGAAAGCCGATGAAGATCCAGGGATGGATGTTCGTGCTGTGCGGCCTCTTCTTCGCCGCCGTGGACCTGGTGTACTGGTTCTGGTCCAAGGAGCCGACCGGCACCGCCGTGCTGGCCATATCCGTCGGCCTCGCCCTCATGATCGGCTACTACCTGCTGTTCACGGCGCGCCGCGTCGGTGATCAGCCGGAGGACAACAAGGAAGCCGAGATCAGCGACGGCGCCGGGGAGCTCGGCTTCTACAGCCCGCACAGCTGGTGGCCGCTGTTCGTCTGCCTCTCCGCCGCGCTGGCGTTCTTCGGCTTCGCCGTCGGCATGTGGCTGTTCCTGATCGGCCTCTTCTGCGTCGTGATGAGCACGATCGGTTTCGTGTTCCAGTACTACCGGGGTCACTTCTCGCACTGACCGGGAACGTCCTCCGTCGCGGCCGGCCAACGATCATGTTGGCCGGCCGCGACGCTTTTCTTTGCCAGCTGTCATCCCTGGCCTGAGCACGGACCCACCGTAATCGGGTACTAACCCCATGCAAGTGGTACGTGGCCGGGGGGAGACCAAATGCGAGCTGGTGCTGGGGTACTTGCCCTGCTGATGGCGACCGGATGTACCGCCGCGGCGGCTGAACGCGAGCAGGAGGCCGCCGCCGCGCCCGCGACGGCGGTGGGCATCACGCCGGAGAACGGGGCTCAGGGCCTCGTTCCAGAGCTGCCGATCATGGTGACGGCCGCCGGCGGGACGCTGAAGAGCGTCACCGTCGAGGCGACGGGGAAGCGGGTCGAGGGGATGTTCAGCGCCGACCGGACCAGGTGGCGCAGCGCGCGGCCGATGACGCCGGGCACCGACTACACCGTGACCGCCGTGGCGATCAACCGGGCCGGCAAGACGACCGAGACCAGGAGCGCCTTCTCCACGCTGAAGGCGGCCAAGTCCTTCGACGTCCAGACCATCCTGCCGAACAAGGACCTGACCGGCCTGACCGTCGGCATCGGCATGCCGATCATGATCACGTTCGACCACGACGTCACCGACCGGGTCTCGATCGAGAAGAACCTGCAGGTGCAGGCGTCCAAGCCGGTCCAGGGCGCGTGGCACTGGTTCGACAACCGCCACGTGTCGTTCCGGCCCAAGGAATACTGGCCGGCCCACACGAAGGTCCGGCTCGTCGCCCGGCTCGCCGGCGTACGCGGCGGCGACGGGATGTACGGCGCGAAGGACTACGTCCGCGACTTCACCATCGGCCGCTCCCAGATCAGCCACGGCGACACCGGAACGCACTACATGAAGGTGGTGCGCGACGGGAAGGTCATCCGGAACATGCCCATCAGCGCCGGCATGGGCGGTGCGATGAAGTACTACACGACCTCGGGCGTCCATCTCGCCATGGACCGCGAGCTCGTCACCGTCATGACCTCGCCCGGGATCGGCCCCGGCAGCCCCGGCTACTACCAGACCACCGTCTACGACACCGTACGGATCTCCGACACGGGGGAGTACGTGCACGGCGCCCCGTGGTCGGTGGGAGACCAGGGCAACTCCAACGTGAGCCACGGCTGCGTCAACATCAGCCCCGCGAACGCGAAGTGGTTCAGGATCAACACCCTGATCGGCGACCCCATCATCATCAGCGGATCGCCGCGGCCGCTCGACCCGACGAACGGCTGGGGCCACTGGCAGGAGTCCTGGAAGCAGTGGCTCAAGTGGAGCAGGCTCCGCGGCGCCAGCACCGAGCCGCTCTGACGGCCTCTCCGCGCCGCTGACCACGGCTCGCGTCCCACTTGTGGGGACGCGAGCCGTTCGCCGTCTCGGAGGATCTGAGGGCCGTCCACGGCGGGAGAAGCGAAACGGCCCGGGTGGGAATCCCCACCCGGGCCGTTTGCGTATGAGTCAGTCGACTCAGTGAACTTCCTTGCGCTCCCCGGCGCCGACGGCGGCGTGCTCCTCGCCGTGGGCCTCCTCGAGAGGAATGTGGTCCGTGCCGTACGCCTTGCTCATCTTGGCGCGGAGCCTGCCGAGGAGAGAACGGGCGCCCTTGGGCGGGACCCCCTCCTTGTCGGCTCCGCTCTCGATGACCGGGATCTCCTTCTTGCCGCGCATGTGCGCCAGGATGTCGTCCGAGGTCGGCGTGTGCACCTCGATGTACTCGCCGTTCGGCATCCGCTTGATGACGCCGGACTCGACACCGTGGGACACGATCTCGGCGTCCTTGCGCTGGAGGCCGATGCAGATCCGGTAGGTGACGATGTAGGCGATCAGCGGGCCGAGGAAGACCGCGATGCGACCGAAGATCGTCGTCTCGTACAGGCCGATGTGGAAGTTGGCCGAGATCTCGTCGTTCGCGCCCAGCAGCCACAGGACGCCATAGAAGGTGATCGCCGCCATGCCGATCGAGGTCCGGTGCGGGTTGTTGCGCGGCCGGTCGACGATGTGGTGCTCGCGACGGTCGCCGGTCACCCACTGTTCCAGGAACGGATACAGCGCCAGGCCGGTCATGATGATGCCCAGCGGTAGCAGCGCCGGGATCAGCACACTGAGCGGGATCGTGCCTCCGGACGTGCCGAAGAGGTTGATCTCCCACGCGGGCATCAGGCGCAGGGATCCTTCGAGGAAGCCCATGTACCAGTCGGGCTGGGAGCCCGCCGAGATGTCCGCCGGTGTATACGGTCCGAACAGCCAGATCGGGTTGATCTGGGCGAAGGTGCCCAGGCCCGCCAGGACCGCGAAGGTGAACAGGAAGTACGCGCCCGCCTTGGCCATGAAGGCCGGGTAGAACGGAGCGCCGACCACGTTCTTCTCGGTGCGGCCCTTGCCCGGCATCTGGGTGTGCTTCTGCACCCACATGAGGATCATGTGGGCGGTGATGAGCGCCAGCAGGATGCCCGGGATGAGCAGGATGTGCAGCGTGAAGAAGCGCGAAATGATGTCCTCACCGGGGTATTCGCCACCGAAGAGGAAGAACTGGATGTACGTGCCGATCAGCGGGATCGACAGGATGACACCCTGGGTGATCCGCAGACCGGCGCCGGACAGCAGGTCGTCAGGCAGCGAATAACCGGTGAGACCCTCGAACAGGGCGAGGGACAGCAGGCCGATGCCGATCAGCCAGTTCAGCTCGCGCGGCTTGCGGTATGCCCCCGTGAAGAACACGCGGAGCATGTGCACCACCATGCCGGCGATGAACAGCAGGGCCGCCCAGTGGTGGATCTGCCGGATGAGCAGGCCACCGCGCACGTCGAAGCTGATGTTCAGCGCCGAGGCGTACGCCTCGGACATCATGACGCCCTTGAGCGGCTCGTACGACCCGTTGTACATCACCTCGCCCATGGTGGGCCTGAACCAGAAGGTCAGGAACGTACCGGTGAGCAGCAGAATGATGAACGAGTAGAGCGCGATCTCGCCCAGCAGGAACGACCAGTGGTCGGGGAACATCTTCCGCAGGTTGCGCTTGAGGAAGCTGCCCGCGCCCAGGCGGTCGTCGAGGAAGGTCGAGACGCCGGCGATTGCCTTGGGAGGAGTGTCCATTACGCCTTCTCCGCCTTCTGCCTAGCTTCCGCCTCCGCGTCCCCGCGCTCCCAGAAGCTGGGCCCGACGGGCACGTTGAAGTCGGCCTTGGCGATGAGGAAGCCCTCGTCGTCGATCCCGATCGGGAGCTGCGGCAGCGGCCGGGCCGCGGGACCGAAGACGACCTTGGCGCCGTCGGCGGCGTCGAAGGTCGACTGGTGGCACGGGCAGAGGATGTGATGGGTCGTCTGCTCGTACAGCGCCGCCGGGCAGCCCACGTGAGTGCAGATCTTCGAGTAGGCGACGATGCCGTCGTGCGTCCAGTTCAGGTTCGTGCCGGACTTGATCTCCTCCGGACGGAACTTGAGCAGGATCAGCGTGGCCTTGGCCAGGGCGTTGAGGTCGTGCTCGTAGCCCTCGGGGACCACCGACAGGATACCGCCGGGCGAGTTGAAGTCGGCGGCGCGGATCGGCTGGCCGGTGCCCTCGGTGATGAGGCGGCGCGGCTTGCCGGTCTTGGTGGGCTCGCCCCACACCGTGTGCCGGAGCTTGGTGCCCGGCAGCGGGCCGAGGTCCTTCAGCAGCACGAGAGGGGCCAAGCCCAGGGGAGCCGCGGCCAGCAGCAGCGTCCGGCGCAGCAGCTTGTGCTTGACGAAGCCGCTCTCGTCGGCGCCCGCCAGGAACGTCTCCTTGACGGACTCACGGGTCTCGGTGTCGGAGGCCATCGGGTGGCGCTCCTGGACCATCGTGTACTTCGGCATGATCCGGCGCACCCACGTCGTGATGCCGGCCGCCAGCGAAAGCAGCGCGAGGGTGAGCGTGCCGCCGAGCGCGAAGTTGGACGTCGACGTCTTGTCGATCGTCCCGACCTGGAAGGCGACGTACGAGACGATGAACCCGACGCCCGCGAGGAAGGCGATCGTGAAGAGCAGCGCGACCGTCTTCTCGGCCTTGCGGGCGCTCACCGGGTCCTGGTACTGCACGCCCGGCAGGGCGGCGGGCTCGTGGACGGTCTCGTCCTTGAGAACGGCCTCCGTGGGAGGCGGCGTGCCGATGACGCGCTTCGGCACGCGATCCTCGGGCTGGTCGATGGTGTTGTCTGTCATGAATGCGCCTGTCGCTTCTTCGCGGTGATCCAGATGGCGGCGAGGACCAGCAGGCTGATGCCGGCGATCCAGGCCACCAGGCCCTCGGTCACCGGACCGATACGGCCGAGACTGGCACCGCCCGGGTCCACCTGGCTGCGGACGCTGGTGATGTACGCGATCATGTCCCGCTTCTGCTCGGGAGTGATCACTGAGTCGTTGAAGACGGGCATCGCCTGCGGACCCGTGGCCATCGCCTCGTAGATCTGCGTCGGCGACGACTCGTGCAGCGGCGGAGCGTACTTGCCGTAGGTCAGCGCGCCGCCGGCGCCGACGAAGTTGTGGCACTGGATGCAGTTCGCGCGGAACAGCTCGCCACCCTTCGCCGGGTCACCCTTGGCCGGGTCGACCTGCTCGGCCGTCGGCCTGGTCGGGCCGCCGCCCAGTGACTGGACGTACGCCGCGAGCTGGTCGATGGCCTGCGGGGTCACCCACTCGTCGAGGGGCTTGCGCGGAGCCTGGGCCCCCGGGTCGGCCGCAGGCATGCGCCCGCTGCTCACCTGGAAGTCCACGGCCGCCGCGCCCACGCCCACCAGGGTGGGGCCGGACTTGGTGCCCTCGGCGTTCAGCCCGTGACAGCTGGCGCAGTGGGCCACGAAGAGGCTCTTGCCCTGCGCCACGTCGTCGGCCTTGCCGGACGCGACTGCCGCGTCCGCGGTGCTGCCGGTCGGCGCGGCGAGTGCGTATCCTCCGCCGAGGAGGCCCAGCGCGAGCGCCACAACGGCAAAACGCGCGAGGGGATGCCGCCGTCGCGCGGTGATGGAGTTCACCGATCTCCCCGTTCCGATCATTTGATGATGTAGATGGTCGCGAAAAGGCCGATCCAGACCACGTCGACGAAGTGCCAGTAGTAAGACACGACGATCGCGCTGGTCGCCTGCTCATGGGTGAAGCGCTTCGCGGCGTACGTGCGTCCCAGGATGAACAGGAACGCGATCAGTCCACCCGTCACGTGCAGACCGTGGAAGCCTGTGGTCAGGAAGAACACCGAGCCGTAGGCGGTGGAGGCGAGGGTCACGCCCTCCTCCACCAGGACGCGGTACTCGTTCAGCTGGCCCGCGACGAAGATCGCGCCCAAGATGAAGCTGAAGATGTACCAGAACCTGAGCTTCTTGACCTGGCCCTTTTCCGCGGCCCATACACCGAACTGGCACGTCACGCTGGACAGAACCAGGATGATCGTGTTCGCCGTGGCATACGGGATGTCGAGATGGGCGTCCGGCCAGGGTTTGCCCTGGCCGAGGCTGACCGACCGGATGGTGAAGTACATCGCGAACAGCGCCGCGAAGAACATGAGCTCAGAGGACAGCCAAACGATGGTCCCGACCTGGACGAGGTTCGGCCTGCGGGACCCGTACGGTGTCGTCGTCGTTGTAATTGCGGATGCTGTCGCCACGGGCAGCATTATTGCGGCTCTCCTGGTCGGGTCGCCGCACGGCCCCCCGTTAGAGGCCATTTGCTCGGTTTAGAACCGGAGAAGCGTGGCAGGAAGCCCTGGGCTGCGCGTCCGGCGCGTACGCCGGTAGCATCACGATGACCATATCCCGCGATTCGACAGTGAGCGTGACATGAGGGTTCTCGTCTACAGCGACGACGCAGGCACTCGTGAGAAGGTGCGGCTGGCCATCGGGCGGCGTCCCGCCGCGGACGTGCCCCTCGTTGAGATCGTCGAGTGCGCCACACAGCCTGCCGTGATCAAGCACCTCGACTCCGGCGACATCGATGTCGCGGTTCTCGACGGCGAGGCCGCCCCGGCCGGAGGCATGGGCGTCAGCCGGCAGGCCAAGGACGAGGTGCACAACTGCCCGCCGATCCTGCTCATCATCGCGCGCAAGGACGACCGCTGGCTCGCCAACTGGTCCCGCGCCGACGCCGTGGTCGCCCAGCCGCTCGACCCCATGGCCGTTGCCGAGGCCGTCGCCGATCTCATGCGCCGGAGGCTGAGTCTGTCCGGATCGTCCCGCCCAACTCAGCCCGTCTCGTAACGGAGCCTCTCCATATGGACTCGCGTACCACCTGGCCGTCCCTGCTGAACACCCTGCTCGCCGGTGAGCACCTGACCGCCGACGAGACGGCGTGGGCCATGGGCGAGATCATGTCCGGCGACGCCACGCCCGCGCAGATCGGCGCGTTCGCGGTCGCGCTGCGGGCCAAGGGTGAGACCGTCGCCGAGACGTCCGGCCTGGCCAGGGCCATGCTCGACCGGGCGGTGCCGCTGTCCATCGAGGGGCCCGTCGTCGACATCGTCGGCACCGGAGGCGACCGGGCGCACACCGTCAACGTCTCCACGATGGCGGCCGTCGTCGCGGCCGCGACCGGCGCCCGGGTGGTGAAGCACGGCAACCGCGCCGCCTCCTCCCTGTGCGGCGCGGCCGACGTGCTGGAGCACCTCGGCGTCGTTCTCGACCTGTCCCCGGACGCCACCGCACGGCTCGCGGTTGAGGCCGGGATCGCGTTCTGCTTCGCGCCCGTCTACCACCCCGGCTTCCGGTTCGCCGGACCGCCGCGCAGGGAGATCGGGATCCCCACCGTCTTCAACTTCCTCGGCCCGCTCACCAACCCGGCGCGCCCGTCGGCCCAGGCGATCGGCGTCTTCGACGCGCGGATGCTGCCCGTGGTCGCGGGCGTTTTCGCCCAGCGTGGCGTGTCGGCGCTGGTCTTCCGGGGCGAGGACGGGCTGGACGAGCTCTCCACGACCGGTCCCTCGCGCGTCTTCGTCGTCCGCGACGGTGTGGCCAGGGACACGGTCTTCGACCCCGCGGACATCGGCGTGGCCCGCTCCCGGCCGGACGCCCTGCGCGGCGGCGACGTGGCGTTCAACGCCGCGGCCGTGCATGACACGCTGGCGGGAAAGACCGGGCCGGTGCGCGACGCGGTGCTGCTGAACGCCGCCGCGGCGCTGGTCGCGCTCGACGGCACGGGCGATGACCTGGTCGCCGACCTCGGCGCCGCCTATACCCGGGCTGCGGAGGCGGTCGACACCGGCCGCGCCGCTGCCACGCTCGACCGCTGGGTCGAGGTCAGCCGCTCGCTCGCCTCCTGAGCCACTCCTGAACCGCGCGGGCCGGGGTCCGTCCCCGGAGGGATTCCCGGTCCGCCTTCGAGGTGACGCCTTCGGCACGGCGTGAGCCGTACGGTGCCCGAATGACGCGCCTCCTGCTCGCCCGCCTGGCTCGCCTCGCCCGCCGATGTGCTCCCGGGCTCCCGGACTTTCGCGGCGGCCGGCCGGTAGAACCCGCTTCCTCGCCCGCGTGGCCGCCACGGCCGCCGTGGCTCGTGCCCACGCGGGAGCGGCTTGGCCTGGCGCGCACGCGGGAGCGGCTTGGCCTGGCGCGCACGCGGGAACGGCTCCGCATCGCGTCCGAGCTGCATGACGTCGTCGCCCATGACCTGAGCGTGATGACCCTGGGTGTCGGCGCCGGCCGCGTGTTCATGGACAGGGATCCCGCGCGGGCGATCCAGACCCTTCGCGAGGCGGAGGAGTGGGGCCGCCAGGCGCTGGGCGACCTGCAGCGCGTGATGGCGCTGCTGCGCGTGGACGGGGTCTCCCGCGCCCCCCAGCCCCGTCTTACCGAGCTCCCCGCGCTGCTGGACGCGTTCACCGCCGCGGGGCTGGACGTGACGTTCGCCGAAGAGGGGGTACGGCAGGCCCGCCCCTCGCTGGAGCTGTCGGCCTACCGGATCGTTGAGGAGGCCCTCGGCAACGCCATGCGGCACGGCGCGGCGCGCACGGCCGCGGTCAGGCTGCGCTGGACCCAGGGCGTGCTCGACCTGACCGTCCGGGACGACGGCGTGCCCCGGGACCGGTTGCTCGGCGCCTGGGAGCGGGCCTCGCTGTTCGGCGGTTCGGTGTCGGCGCGCGTCCTGCCCGGCGGCTTCGAGACGCGGGTCCGGCTGCTGGCCGGTCAGTCCCCGTCGTTGAGACCGATCGAGAAGGCCGCGTCGAGGTCGTGGCGGGAGTAGGTGCGGAAGGCGATGTGGGTCTCGGTCTGGAGCACCCCGGGCACCTTGTTGATGCGGCCGGGCACGACCTCGGCGATCTCCTCGTAGCGCGCGACGCGGATCATGGCGAGCAGGTCGTAGTCGCCGGTGATGGAGTAGACCTCGCTGACCCCGTTGAGCTCGGCGACCGTCTGCGCGACCTCGGGAATCCGGTCGACATCAGCCTTGATGTGCACGATCGCGGTGACCATTCGCGTTCTCCTGTGTCAGTCGGGTGCGGTCCCCGCTCCGACGGCGCGCGCGGGGCGGGATCGTGGTTCATCGTAGGGGCTTGCCCTCGCGAGGCTGGTGCCTGGGCAGCCCCTGGTAGGCGCGTTCCATCCGGTCTCTGAGTCGGCCGGCGCCGTACGCGGGCAGGCTCCACGTCCCCTCCACCCGGACCAGGCGCACGCCGGGGGAGTCGAGCCAGCGCAGGACGCACTCGGTCTCCTCCGCGCTGGCGGCCGGAATGGGGCCGGGGCCGGGCCGCACGGTCTCCGCCGTGGCGACCAGGGCGTCGACGTAGGGGACGGGATGAGCGCCGCGCGGCATCACCCCCGCCGCCGCGAGCCGCCCGTGCCGCACCACGTGGATGTCCCAGCCGCCGTCGAAGGCGGGGCTGGCCGCCACCATCTGCGGGATCCCGGTGAGCGAGCGCAGCCGCTGCATGCGGGCCGCCGTGCGGACGTAGGCGGCGAGCCGGTCGCGGTCGACGGCGGCCTCCTCGTACCGCTGCTCGGCCGAGAGGCGGCGCATGCGCGCCTCGATCGCGGAGAAGACCACATCGGGATCCCGCTCCATCGCGTGCCGGGCACTTTCGACGTGCTGGGCGTAGTCGTCCTCGGTCTCGCGGCCCTCGCAGGGCGCCCCGCACCGGCCGAGCTCGGCCAGCGTGCACGCGGTGCGGCGGGTCCGCGCGGACAGCCGTTCCCTGCACTGGCGCAACGGGAGCGCTTCGTGCAGCGCCGCGCGGGCGTCGTCGGCCATGCGGCTGCTGGGGAACGGCCCGAGATAGGCGCCGTGGTCGTCCTTGATCTCCCGGACGACGCTGAGCCGGGGGAACGGCTCGTCGGTCAGCTTGAGCCAGACCACACGCTCGGGGAACCTGGACCGCTTGTTGTAGCGCGGTTTCGCCGCCGCGATCATGCGCAGCTCGTGGACCTCAGCCTCCAGGGCCGTCGCGCAGACGATCGTGCGGACGCTCTCGGCGATGCCGACCATCTCGCGCACGCGGGGCCGGGTCTCGCTCGCCGTGAAGTAGCTCCGGACGCGGTTGCGCAGGTTCGAGCTCTTCCCGATGTAGAGCGCCTCGCCCTTGGCGTCCTCGAAGACGTACACCCCCGGGGCACTGGGCACGGACTGCGCCAGGTGGCGCTTGCGCTGCTGCTCCGGGGACGGCGCCCGGACGAAGGAGCGCAGGTCCTCCAGGGTGTGCACGCCGTACGACCCGACCCGGCCGATCAGGCCGTGCAGCACGTCGACGGTCGCCCTGGCGTCGGCGAGCGCCCGGTGGTGGGGCTCGGTGGCGCTGCGGAACAGCCGCGCGAGGGTGGACAGCTTGCAGTTGGGCGTCTCGTCCCGGGTGAGGACCCGCCGGGCGAGGTCGGCGGTGTCCACCACCGGGTTAACGGGCGGCGGGTAGCCCGCGGCGGCACACGCGGCCTTGAGGAACGACATGTCGAAGGGCGCGTTGTGCGCGACCAGCGCGGCGCCGGTGATGAACTCCAGGAAGCTGGGAACCACCTCGGGCATCTTCGGCGCGGCCACGACCATGGCGTCCGTGATGCCGGTGAGGACGGAGATGAACGGCGGGATCGGGCCGCCCGGGTCGACCAGCGTGGCGAACTCGCCGAGCACCTCGCCGCCGCGCACCTTGACCGCGCCGATCTCGGTGATCGCGTGCTCGGCGGCCGCCCCGCCCGTGGTCTCCAGGTCGAAGACCACGAACGTCACGTCCTGGAGGGGAGTGCCGAGCTCGTCGAGAGTGCCCTGTACCGCTTCCACGCGCTCGACCTTAGAGACGGTCACCGACATTCCCGGCGGCGGAGCCCCGAGTAGCGCGCGTTCGCGGCTACGCCGCGGAGTTCACGCTGTGGGGTTTATGCCACGGAGTTCATGCCGCGGGGTTCCACTCCCGCTGGAGCATTCCGTAGACCAGCTCATCGCTCCACTCGCCCTTGAACAGCTCGTTCTCCACGAAGTGGGCCTCGCGCCGCATGCCGAGCCGCTCCATCAGCCTGGCCGAGGGGGTGTTGCGAGCGTCGCAGCGGCCGTAGATCCGGTGCAGGCCGAGATCGTCGAAGCCGAGGCGCAGGACCTCCCGGGACGCCTCGGTGGCGAGTCCCCGTCCGTGGTAGGCGGGGTGGAAGACGAAACCGATCTCGCCCTGGCGGTGCTCGGGGCTCCGCCAGAACAGGGAGAGGTCGCCGATCAGCGCGCCGGTCTCGCGCAGCTCGACGGCGATGTTGAGGGTGCCGCCCTCCTCGCGCAGGACCGCCAGCCCGACCTTGGTCTCCAGGGCCGCCTTGGTCTCGTCACGCGTACGCGCGTCCCAGTAGAGGTATCGGGCGACGTCGGGGCGCGAATGGAAGGAGTGCAGCGCGTCGAGGTCGTCCATGGTGAAGGGGCGGAGCAGCAGCCGGGGAGTTTCGATGGGATACGACGGGTTCAGCACGCGATCATCCTATTGGGGGTGCGGCCGGCCCGTTCGCCTCCCGTTCCAGCCTGGCGGCGACGCTCAGCAGATCCTCGGAGAACTGGTGCAGCATGCGGCGCCAGCAGTGGAGCTCCTGGTCGAAGCGTTCCGCGGCGGGGCCGGTCCAGCGCGGGAACCCGCGCAGCGCCGTCACCGGATCCAGCAGGTCGTCGAACCGGGGAGCCGCCCTGCGCATCGCGTCACTCTCGAACGTCACGCCGCAAGCCTGGCAGAAGTGAGCACGCAGCGTGACCGATGGCCTACGATCCGCTGGTGACCATGCTGTGGTTGGCCGATGCGCCGTCTCTGCGCGCGCTCGCCGCACGCCTGGACGATGTGTCGGGAGGACTGGCGCCGCGAGTGAGCGCCGGGCTGTCCCCGCTGTTCAGCACCGACCAGGTGTCGCGCTATCCCGAACTGGCGCACTACGCCGGTCGGCTGCGGTCGCTCCGTCAGTGGTGCGAGGCGACGTCGGCGGACTTGCGGCGCAGAGCCGCGATCGCCGAGCAGGCCGACGCGGTGGCCCTCGACCCGGTGGAGCCGCCGGCCGTCAGGAGTGCGCTGATCGCCGCCGCCTCTGGCACGGGCGACGCGGCGCTGTCCGAGCTCCGGCTGCTGCTCGCCGCCGATGGAGCTGGGCCCGGCCGTGACGGGAAGGTGGCCGCGTTCTTCGCCGCGCTCCCTCCCGACGCCGCGCTCGCGGTGGCCCTCGCCGGCGCCGCGCTGGTCGGCCCGCTCGGCGGCGTGCCGTACGACCTGCGCTACGCGGCGAACCGGCTCCTCATCCGGCAGGCCCGCGCCGAGGCCGGCGCCCTGTGGCTCACCGACCGGGTCGCCCTGTACTCCCGGCTGCTCGAACCGCGCGAGGTGCGGACCGTGCGCGACGGGCGGGTCGTGTCCGAGAAGCTGCCCAGGCAGTTCCTGCTGTTCGACCCCTCCGGGCAGGGACGTGTCGCGGAGGTGTTCGGCGACCTCGACACGGCGACGTCGGTCGCCGTCACGGTGCCCGGCACCGGGAACAACCTCGGCACCTACGGCGACGGCCCCGGCGCGAACGCGCGGGCCCTGCACGATTTCGCCGAACGCTTCTCCGGGGGAAGGTCGGCGACGATCGCCTGGATGGGCTGCGACCTGCCGCAGTCGCTTCCGCAGGCCACCTGGACGTCCTATGCCGAGGCCGGCGGGCCGATGCTCCGCGACTTCGTGACCGGCCTGCGCCTCAGCGCGGACGTCCGTGCGACCCTGGTCGGTCACTCGTACGGCAGCACGGTGACCGGGCACGCCGTGAGCGCGGGTCTGCGGCCCGGCAGCCTCGTCGCCGTCGCCAGCCCGGGGTGGGGGGTCTACTCCGCCGATGACCTGCACGCCCCTGGCACCCGCATGTACGCCCTCCGGCATCCCCATGACGCGATCAGCGTCGCTCCCGTCCTGTCGGCGGTCTCCAAGGCCGGGCTGCTGGGCCTGCTGGCCACGCCCTGGGCGGGTCACGGGCAGGACCCGATCCTCCTCGCCGGTGTCACACGCCTCGCCACCGGTACGGACGGCGACCTGGTGCAGCTGGGCCTCGACATCGACGCCCACGGCGACTACTTCACCACCTCCGGCCCCACAACTCTGTCCATCAGCAACATCGCTCGAGTGATCCTGGGCAAGCGGCCGATTACTTTCTTAGAGGCGAGAGCGTCGCGGTGATATATCGGACTTTCCTCATCGGATCGTTGACCATAGTCCTCGGAGCGGGAGGGTGCGCTGTGAGCCAAAGCTCAGACGAGCCGCGCATCGCGCAAGCGCTACGCGAACTGACCGGGGCGCTGGCGGAAACGATCGAGGTGAGTGGACTTGACGCCGAGCCGACCGCACAGCGGGCGCTATGGCCATGTGAGGACGCGGGAAAGCGTGCCTTCACGATCAGTTATGACGTGATCGTTCCTGATCCGCATCGGGTGGTGAATGCCGTTGTCGACCATTGGCGGCAGCGGCGCTTCACGGTTCAGGTCGATCGTTCACGGGATCACAGCCAGCCGGAGGCAATAGTCAAATCCCGAATCTTTGAACTGTCAGTACATGGATTTCCCGACCGGAGTTCTGTCTGGGTGCGCGGTAACACGGTTTGTTTGCCGGGGGAGGTTCCGGAGGACTGGCGGGACGTCCGGTAGGCGTCCCCCGGGATGAGCGGGAGCGTACGCGTCGACCCGTCCATCTGCTCGGCCCGTTCATCTGCTCGGCCCGTCGTTCTGTGGGGCCGTCCTGAGTCCGTATCGCAACCAAGCGGTCGGTCGGACTCCGTTAACCTCAGCGTTTCGTGCATCGTACGGAGCCGCCGTGATGCCACGAGAGAGCTCCCGAGGGGGCGGCCGCCGAGGCAGGAGCGCCGCGCGACCCGGTCAGGTGCGCGACAGCCGTACCCTTTAAACAGGACAAGGATGAGGAGCAAGCGGATGAGTTCAGCCGGAGAGGGCCTGTCTCGTCCGCTGCCGGAGCAGGTGCGCTTACACGTGGTGGAGCTCGCGGCTCAGGTTCTGGGCTCCATGCCCGCCGCCGCGGTCCCGCCTCAGTTGCGCGGCATCGCCAAGTTCGACCCGCGTAAGCGCGCCCGCCTTGGCAGCGCGCCGATCGCCACCCTACTTGAGACGGACAAGGAGTTTCGCGAGACCGTCGCGGAGACGCTCCGGTCCGCCTGGCCCGACCTGGTCGCCGGGCTCGCCGAAGGCGTGGTTCCGGCCGCCGCCGAGCCGGTGATCGTCGCCGCCGCGGCGTACCTCACCCGGCCTCCGGGCTGGCCGGAGCTGGTCGAGCGCGCGCGTGAGGACCTGGAGCAGGCCACGTCGGCCGAGGCGGGACGGGACCAGGTGGAGTCCCGGCTCCGCGAGCAGCTCGCCGCCCAGCGGACGGCCGCCAAGGAGGAGGTCGAGCGTTTCCGTGAACAGGTCAGGGTGGCCCGCGCGGAGAACGCCGACCTGCGGCGCAGGCTGCACGACGCGCGCGAGCGGTCCAAGGTGGCCGAGCGCAGGGCGGCCGAGCTGGAGGCCGAGACCGCCGACGCCAGAGCCAAGGTGGCGAACGCCAGCGGCGCGGCCGAAACCGAGATCCGCAGGCTGAAGGAGCGTCTCGCGGACGTGGAGCGGCACCTGGAGGCGAGCCGCCGCGCCGCCCGGGAGGGACGCAGCGTGGAGGACGCCCGCATCCGGGTGCTCATGGACGCGTTGCAGGACGCCGCTGCCGGGCTGCGCAAGGAGCTGGCCCTGCCCACGGTGATCAGCAGACCGGCCGACTACGTGTCCGCCGTGGTCCCGGGTGCGCCGAGCGTGCGGGCGGTGCCCGCCAGGGCGCTCGCCGACGACGACCCGCAGTTGTTGGACCAGCTGCTGGCCATCCCGAACCTGCACGTCATCATCGACGGCTACAACGTCACCAAGACGGGTTATCCGTCGCTCACGCTGGCGGACCAGCGGTCGCGGCTCCTCACCGGTCTGGGCGGCCTCGCCGTACAGGCCAGGGTTGAGGTCACCTGCGTCTTCGACGGCGCGGAACTCAACGGGCCGGTCCAGGTCTCGGCGCCGCGCGGGGTCCGGGTGATGTTCAGCGCCCCCGGCCAGATCGCCGACGATCTCATCCGGCAACTGGTCAAGGCGGAGCCCTCCGGCCGCGCCATCGCCGTGGTCTCCTCTGACCGGGAGGTCGCGGATTCGGTACGCCGGATGGGGGCGCGGCCGGTGCCCTCGCTGCTGTTGCTCCGCCGTCTCGGCCGTGCCTGATCACTGAGCGCTCCATTCTGGTTGCCATAGGTGATGATCGGGTCGAATACCTGCGAATCGGTTGAATCGTCATGATCGCCTGAGTAAAGTCGCGCCCCAGGTTTATCTATGGCAAGGGGGCCTGAGTGCGAGGGCGTGTATCGGTGGCCGTCGGCTTGGCAGCTGTGGCGCTGCTGCTGCCTGTGACTGGCGCGCAGGCCGATCCCAAGCCGACGATCGCGGAGGCCAAGGCCAAGCTGAAGAAGCTCAACGAGCAGGCCGACAAGGTCGTGGACCAGTACAACGCGGCCAACGAGAAGTGGAAGAAGGCCAAGAAGCAGTACTCCACGATCAACGCCAGCTACGCGAAGCAGGCCGGCGAGGTCGAGGAACTGCGCGAGGGCCTGGTGACGGTCGCCTCCAGCACGTACCAGACCGGTGACGTCATCTCCATGGGGCTGTTCTACAACGCGAACCCCGACGCCATGCTCAGCGGTCTCGCCGCGCTCGACCAGCTCTCCCAAGGGCGCGCCAGGCGGCTCGACGAGTACAAGAGCGCCATCGCCGGCCTCAAGCGGCAGCGCGACCAGAAGAAGGGCGTCTTCGACGAGGCGACCAAGGTCAAGGCCGACCTTCTCAAGCAGAAGAAGGAGGCCGACGACCTCGTCAAGGAGCAGACCGAGCTGCTGCGCCGCCTGGGGGCGTACAACCCCGGTAACCCCAACAGCGCGGGTGTCACCTACTCGGGTGCCGCCTCCGGCAACGCGCTCGCCGCGCTCCAGTTCGCCTACCGGCAGATCGGCAAGCCGTACCGCTACGGCGCGACAGGGCCGGGCTCGTGGGACTGCTCGGGGTTCGTGCAGGCGGCGTGGTCGGCCGGTGGAGTGTCGCTCCCGCGTACGAGCTACGAGCAGTGGGCCTGGGGGGCGAGCCGCAGGGTGCCGCTCAGCGCTCTTCAGGCCGGCGACCTGCTCTGGCACAGCGGCTACGGGCACGTGGGCATCTACGCCGGTGACGGCAAGGTCGTCCACGCGCCCCAGACCGGCGACGTGGTGAAGGTCGTCACGCTCGCCCAGTACAACGCCATCGGCGCCGTACGCCCCTGATGCCCGCCGCCGGAGCGCCGGCGACCCCTCGGTAGCGGGACACCCGTCGTCGGTGTCCCGCGCCGCAAATCCAGGAGCTGTCCAGGCGCTGCTTCGTGTCAGCGACCAGCCGTTGTCATCGCGCCCTGCGCCTGGCAGCCGTCGCCGCGCCGCGTACTCAGACGCACCGATCGTCCCGGGCGGACGCTCCGACCGTGTGGTCCTCGTGGTCCTCGCTGTGTCCAAACGTGCCGTTGTGAGCCGCTGTACGGCTACCTGAGGCGCATATCGAGTCCAGGGGAACAAAAGGGCTCGGCTCCGTCGCGTACGGCCGCCTCTCGCGAAAAGGGCATGCCCTACCCCGATAAAGAGCGGGATCATCCGACGTATCTGTAGTCCCCGGCCGTATCGCGACGATTCGCCGCCGTGGCTGATCATGATTTCGACCGCCCTGTGGCCCATCCTGCGGAAGCGGTATATGTGACAACTTTCACACTAAGGCGCCGCTGATCATGCCTTCTTGTGATCTCTCCGCGCTAATCGCGATCACCACTATTGATCTACCAATCACTGCGTCTCGTGGTGTAAAAGTGGCGAATTTGGGCGCTGTTTCGCAATGTGTGACTAGAGTCACATTTTGCTACGGAATGCGCCGTGTATGCAGGAATTTCGCTTTGCCGGATCATTTATTCGATCTTTATTTCTTGGTGGTGGCTTTGCCGACCTATGGCACGAATCGGTAACTTCTGGGCCGCGGCGAGCACTCCAATGCCGTCGCCACGAACGCCGGTGTCGTGCCGCGTTCGTGCCGATCATCCGTCGTCGTCACCCGCTTCGTGATCCCCCCGGGTACGGCGACCTGCCGAGTCCGTGCAGTCAGGAGGCACGGAGCCGGGGACCCAAACGACCTTCATTCGAAGGTCCGGGGTGAATCGGCGCATCGCGCGCCGTAGGGCGACTTCCCCGCCCGAATCCGTCAGCTAACCCGGTAGGCGCAAGCGGAAGACCATAGGAGCGATCCTGTCTATCACCCCTGCACGCCTGTCCCGCCTTGCCCGCGTCACCCTGGGTGGCGTCGCGATCACCGCCTCCGTAGGGGCCGCCGGAGTCCAGCCGGCCTCGGCCGACCCCGTGACGGACGGTCTGGCGGCGGAAACGGTAACCACGACGGCCACGACGACGGCCACGACGGCGGCCACCACGGCGGCCACGACGGCGGCCACCACGGAAACCGCCGTCACGACGGCGGCCACGGCCTCGGCGACCACACTCCGGCAGTCCAAGGCCGAACGGCAGAGGACCAAGGCGGAGAAGGCCGTCGAGGTGGCCAAGAAGCACATCGGCGACCCGTACCAATGGGGAGCCACCGGACCGGGCGCGTTCGACTGCTCGGGCCTGGTCCAGTACGCCTGGCGGAAGGCGGGCGTGACGATCCCCCGGACGACCTGGTCACAGCAGAGCGAAGTCAAGAAGAAGGTCTCCTGGAACAACCTCAAGCCGGGTGACCTGATCTTCACCAGCGGCGGCGGCCACGTGGGCATGTACGTCGGCAAAGGCAAGATGATCCACTCGCCGCACACCGGCGCGCGGGTGCGGATCGACAAGCTCGACCAGTACCGCAAGAGCACCTTCGTCGGCGCCGTCCGTCCCGGAGCCTAGCCCCGGCAACCCCCCGCCCCCGGCAACCCCCAGCCGGGTGTGTCCGGCATCGGACCCCCACCCCCCCGAACCCCCCACCCCCCGAACCCCCCACCCCCCGAACCCCCCAGCCGGCGTGCCCGGCATCGAACCCCACCCGGGCGCGCCCGGGCCGACCACCCCGGCCGGGTGCGGTTCGACTCAGGCACGCCGTACGGCCCCGCCTCTCGTCCAGAGGGGCGGGGCCGCGGCATGTCCGGAGGCTCGTACGATTTCGGCATGCGTGCTGTGGCCCGCCTCACGGCGGCGGTGGTGGTCGTGGGGGCGGTGGCGGCCCTGCCCGCCGACGCGCCGCCGGACCGGGCGCTGGCCACGGCGCGGGCGGTCATGCGCGAGCATCCCGAGATGTGGATCGGGGCGTCGATCGCCAGGGGAGAGCACGCCGTCGTCATCGAAGGACGGGCGGCGGCCGGATCGGGGACCGCTTCCCACTCCCTCTCCGTGCCCGGCTCCCGGCCCGTGGCGCGACCCGCGACCGTTCACGTCGCCGGGCTGGCCGCCGTGGCCGACTCCGCCCGCCGTACGGTCGCCCGGGTATGGGGACCGGTGGACGCGGTGATCCTCGTTCCGGCGACCGACGAGCAGGCCGCTGTGCTCGCCTCGCCCTCCGGGGTGACGGGCCTCGCCGCCCTGGCCGACGTCGATCACGTCGTCATCGCGCCCTCCGGGTTCGCCCGGCTCTCCGAGACCGGCCGGCGCGTCGTGCTCGCCCACGAGCTGACACACGTCGCCACCGGGGCCGCGGTCGCCGGGAACATGCCGGCCTGGCTGGTGGAAGGCTTCGCCGACTACGTCGGATACCTCGGCAGCGGCCTGACCGTCCGCGCCGTCGCGGCGGAGCTGGCCGCCGAGGTCCGCGCCGGTGCGGTCCCCGCGGCGCTGCCCGGCCGCGAGGCGTTCCGTCCCGGCTCGCCACGGCTTCCGCAGGCGTACGAGGAGGCGTGGCTGGCCTGCCGATACGTCGCCGAGCGGTACGGGGAACGCGCGCTGGTGGCCTTCTACCGCGCGGCCCGCGACCATGATCTCGCCACGGCGCTGGTAGAAACGTTAGACACCGACCTCCCGGAGCTCACCACGGCCTGGCGAGGGTACCTGCGGAGCGAGCTCGCCTGACGCGCCGCCCGCGAGAGACCACCGGGGGACTGTGAAGGAGTGATGGGGGATGCCACGAAGTGATGTCGCCGACTGGTCGGACGCCGGCGCGGGAACCGGGACCCGGGCGGCGGGGATCGCGCTGGCGGTCCTGGGAGCTGTCCTGGCGGGAGTCGTCGCCCTCACGACCCCGTGGAACCCCCTCGGCCCGGGGGCTCCGGACGTGCCCGCCGACCCCGCGCGGGACTTCACCACCGCCCAGATCGCCCGCGCCGACGCGTTCGACGCCGCGACCTCGCTTCCCGGCTACCTGTCGCTCGCGCTGACCCTGGTCATCGCGGGCGTGCTCGTCCTCACCCCGGTCGGCGCCCGGCTGATCGGACGGCTCAAGGGGCCGTGGTGGGTCAGGGCGATGCTCGGCGTGCTCGGCGTCTATGTCGTCTCGCTGCTGCTGAGATGGCCGCTCGGGATGTGGATGGAGTCCGTGCTGCGGGACTACGGCCTGTCCACCCAGACCTGGGGCACCTGGACCGCCGACCGGCTGAAGAACTTCGGCCTGCAGATCGTGCTCTCCGGTGTCGCCGTGCTGGTGATCGTCGCCCTCGCGCGGAAGTGGCCGCGCACCTGGTGGATCCCCGCGTCCCTGGGTGCCTTCGCGCTGACCGTCGTGTTGTCCTTCGCCTACCCGGTCGTGGTCGAGCCGATGTTCAACACGTTCACGCCGCTGCCCGCCGGGCAACTGCGCACCGACCTGCTCGCGATGGCCGAGAAGGACGGCGTCCCCGTCAAGGACGTGCTGGTCGCCGACGCCTCCCGCCGCACCACCGCGCTCAACGCGTACGTCTCTGGGTTCGGGGCGACCCGCCGGATCGTCGTCTACGACACGCTGGTCCGCCAGCCGGCCGACGAGGTCGAGCTGATCGTCGCGCACGAACTGGGCCACGCCAAGAAAGACGACGTCCTCTACGGCACGCTGGTGGGCGCGCTCGGCGCCGCGGCGGGGACCTGCCTGCTGTTCCTCGCCGTCCAGGCGCTGCGCCGGCGGGCGGGCGTGTCCTCCGCGGGCGATCCCCGGGCCGTCGGCCTGCTCATCGGGCTCATCTCCCTCGGCACCGTGCTGTCCGGACCCGCGCAGAACGTGGTGAGCCGGCAGATCGAGGCCCGCGCCGACGCGCACGCGCTCGACCTCACCCGGGACCCGTCCACGTTCGTGGCGATGCAGAAGAGCCTGGCGCTGCGCAACATCTCGGATCTCTCACCGAACGCCCTGGAGTACGTGCTGTACGCCTCGCACCCCTCGACCGCGGAGCGCATCGCCATGGCCAGGTCGTGGGCCGGGCGGGCCGGCCTGCCGCGGCCGTGACCGCGCGATCATGAAGAGCGGCGGGCCAGGAGGAGCGGCCGTGGACAGGACGCTGTTCGTCACCAACGACTTCCCGCCCAGGGCCGGAGGAATCCAGGCGTTCGTCCACGGGATCGCCTCCCGTCTCGACCCGGCCTCGGTCGTGGTCTACGCCCCGCGTTGGAAGGGCTGCGAGGCCTTCGACGCGCGGCAGCCGTACGAGGTGGTGCGACATCCGACGTCGCTGATGCTGCCCACCCGGCAGGTGGCGCGCCGGGCCGCCGAGCTGGCGCGGGACTGCCGCGCCGTCGTCTTCGGCGCCGCGGCCCCGCTCGGCCTGCTCGCGCCCGTGCTGCGCGACGCCGGAGCCAGGCGGGTGGTGATGCTGACGCACGGCCACGAGGCGTCGTGGGCCCGGCTGCCGATCGCCCGCGACGTCCTGAGGCGCATCGGCGAGGGCGCGGACGTGGTGACCTACCTCGGCGGATACACGCGCCGCCACCTCGCGCCGCACATCGCCGACACCCGGCTCGTACGGCTCGCGCCTGGCGTGGACACCACGGTCTTCCACCCCGGCGCGGGCGGAGCGGAGGTCAGGAAGTCCCTGGGGCTCGGCGGGCGGCCCGTGGTCGTCTGCGTCTCACGGCTGGTGCCGCGCAAGGGGCAGGACATCCTGGTCCGCGCGTGGCCGCTGGTCCGGGCGCGGGTCCCCGACGCGGTTCTGCTGCTGGTCGGGGGCGGTCCCTCGCGCGGCGCGCTGCGGCGGATGGCGGACAGGAGCGGGCTGCGGGACTCCGTGCTGTTCACCGGTTCCGTGCCCTGGTCCGCTTTGCCGTCGTACTACGACGCGGGTGACGTCTTCGCCATGCCGTGCCGTACCCGCCTGGGCGGGCTGGACGTCGAGGGGCTCGGCATCGTCTACCTGGAGGCGTCGGCGACCGGCCTTCCCGTCGTCGCGGGCGCGTCCGGAGGCGCCCCCGACGCCGTACGGCACGGCGAGACGGGCCTGGTGGTCGACGGCACGTCGCACGAGGAGGTGGCGGCCGCGCTCGTCGAGCTGCTGAGCGACCCCGCGCGCGCCCGCGCGATGGGGGAGCGGGGCAGGGCGTGGATCGAGGAGGAGTGGCGCTGGGACCTCGTCGCCGCCCGGTTCTCCGCGCTGCTCGCGCCGGAGTCGGCTGGGTTCTCCGCGCCGCTCGCGCCGGAGTCGGCAGGGGAGGAGCCGGCGGCCCCGTCCCGGGATCGCGTGATCCCGGGGGGAGGCGGGCAGGAGGCGCAGCCGTAGGGCCGGCCCGTGAAGCCGGCCCGCGGGGTCATCCGTACAGCTCGTCGATCTGCTTGGCGAAGTCCTGCGCCACGACGTGACGCTTGATCGACTGCTTCGGCGTCACGTGGCCGCTCTCCTCGCTCAGGTCGATGTCGAGGATGTGGAACTTCTTGATCTGCTCGGCCTTGGAGACGGAGACGTTGGCGTTGTCCACGGCCTGCTGCACCTCGGCCACGACGGCCGGGTCGGTGCAGAGTTCGGCCATCGTGGCGCCGGTCCGCCCGTTGGCCTCCTTCCACTGCTCCATGGCCTCGTGGTCGAGGGTGACCAGCGCGGCGACGAACGGCCGGTCGTCGCCGACCACCATCACCTGGCTGACCAGCCGGTGTGCCCGGATGCTGTCCTCGAGCGGGCCCGGCGCGACGTTCTTGCCGGCCGCGGTGACGAGGATCTCCTTCTTCCTGCCGGTGATGCGCAGGTAGCCGTCCTTGTCGAGCTCTCCGACGTCGCCGGTGTGGAACCAGCCCTGCGGGTCGATGGCCTCCTTGGTGGCCCGCTCGTTGTTCCAGTAGCCGCCGAACACGTGGCGGCCCTTGACCAGGATCTCGCCGTCGTCGGCGATGCCGATCGTGACGCCGGGGAACGGCTTGCCCACGGTCCCGACCTTGTTGGCGCCCGGGATGTTGACGGTCGAGGGGGCGCTCGTCTCGGTGAGGCCCCAGCCCTCGAACACCTCGATGCCGACGCCGCGGAAGAAGTGGCCGAGCCGCTCGCCGAGGGCGGAGCCGCCGGAGACGGCCGCGCTCAGCGCGCCGCCGGTCGCCGCCCGCAGCTTGCCGTACACGAGCTTGTCGAAGAGGGCGTGCTTGAGGCGGAGACCGAGGGAGGCTCCGCCGGAGCTCTCCGCCTTGCTCCATTCGATCGCCACGCCTACGGCGGTGTGGAAGATCTTCCCCTTGCCCTCGGAGGTGGCCTTGAGCTCGGCGGCGTTGTAGACCTTTTCGAACACCCGGGGCACGCCGAGCAGGAAGGTCGGCTTGAACGTCTGCAGGTCCGGGGCGACGTTCTTCATGTTGGGCGTGTGCCCGATCACGGTGGCCGTCTCGATGAGGACGATCTGGATGATCCTCGCGAAGCTGTGCGCGAGCGGCAGGAACAGCAGTGCGGCCCGGTCCCGCACGTCGAACAGCAGCTCCAACGGTCCCTGTGCCACGTTCCGCGCGGTGAACAGCAGGTTGTCGTGGGAGAGCACGCACCCCTTGGGCCGGCCCGTTGTGCCGGACGTGTAGATGATCGTCGCGAGGTCGTGGCCGCCCCGCGCGGACCGCCGCTCGGCCAGCGTGTCATTGGAGACGTCGGCGCCGAGCCGGATCAGCTCCTCCAGCCCGCCGTCCTCCAGGCGCCAGATCGAGGCGAGGTCGGGCGCGGCCTCTTTGACCGCCTTCTCGTGCGACTCCTGCTCGACGAAGGCGCTCTTGGCGCCGCTGTCAGAGATGATCCACTTCACCTGCTCCACGGAGGAGGTCTCGTAGATCGGCACCCCCACCGCGCCCGCGGCCCAGATGGCGTAGTCGACGACGGTCCACTCGTAACGCGTACGCGACATGAGCGCCACCCGGTCACCGGGCTCGACTCCCGCGGCGATCAGGCCCTTGGCGACGCCCGCGACCTGGTCGCGGAACTCGCGCGCGGTCACCGGGACCCAGGCGTCACCGTCCTTGCGGCGGATCACCACGGCGTCCGGATCGTCGACACCGCGCTGGAACACCGTGTCAGTGCAGTTCGCGGACAACGGGACGTCCACCAGCACGGGAACGCTGTACTCGCGCACGGTTACTCCTTCTGGTGCGCTCCTGTGGTCTCCTCAATCGAGGCTGGAGCGGGAATCGGCTTCACCGGACGCTACCGCGCGAAGTTACGCGTGGGTAGATCCGTCACCCAGGCGTTATCTGGGCATTCGCACGCTATCAGGGGGGCTGTGCCGGGCCTTTGCCCAGCACGTTCCGTGAATGAGTCGCGCCCCGCTCCTTACCGTGCCGCCGCCCGGTCCGGCCGCCGGGGGGCGAAGAAGCATTCCGGGAGTCGAACAGGCGTTAAGGAGAGACGAGCCCCGGGGCGCGTCCGAGGGCCGGTATTGCGCCGGTATTACGATGACCCGCATGCGGGTCCATGTCGTCAGTGACGTCCACGGCCGGGCCGATGCCCTGGCGCGGGCGGGCGACGGCGCCGACGCCCTCGTGTGCCTGGGCGACCTCATCCTCTTCGTCGACTACGCCGACCACTCCCGCGGGATCTTCGCCGACCTGTTCGGGCGCGAGAACGCCGCCGCGTTCATCGGCCTGCGCACCGCAGGCCGGTTCGACGAGGCGCGGGCCATGTCGGCCCGGCTGTGGTCCACGCTCGACGGCGATCCCCGTGACCACATCGAGGCCGCGGTGCGCCGCCAGTACGCCGAGATCTTCCAGGCGATGCCGGCGCCCGCCTACATGACGTACGGCAACGTCGACATCCCGCGCCTGTGGCCGGAGTTCGTCCGGCCCGGTCACCTCGTCCTCGACGGGAGCACCGCCGAGATCGGCGGCCTGACCTTCGGGTTCGTCGGCGGGGGCCTGCGCACTCCGTACCGCACGCCGTACGAGATCGACGACGAGGAGTACGCGCGCAAGGTCGCGGCGGTGGGGGAGGTGGACGTGCTGTGCTGCCACATCCCGCCCGCGATCCCCGAGCTGCTCTATGATGTGGTCGCCCGCCGGCTGGAACGCGGCAGTGAGGCCACGCTCGAGGCGATCAGGAGGACGCAGCCGAGATACGCCCTGTTCGGCCACGTTCACCAGCCCCTGGTGAGCAGGACGCGCGTGGGCCGGACCGAATGCGTCAACGTCGGTCATTTCCGCGGGCGCGGCACGCCTTTCGCCCTGGAATGGTGAAGTACGGTTAGCCCATGGCTGATCGAACCACGTCGAGCATCACGATCGGCGCCGACCGGGCGTCGATCATGACCGTGATCGCCGACTTCCCCGCCTATCCCGAGTGGGCCGGCCAGGTGAAGTCCGCGAGCGTCCTGGACACGGGGGCGGAGGGCCGCCCCTCACGGGTCCGGTTCGTCCTCGACGCGGGAGTGATCAGCGACGACTACGTCCTCGGCTACGACTGGTCGAACGACGCCGCCGTCAGCTGGCACGTCGTCGAGGCCGGGAAGATGGTCTCCGGCCTGAACGGCAGCTACCGCCTCGCCGAGACGGCCGGCGGCACCGAGGTGACGTACGAGCTCGCCGTGGATCTCAAGGTGCCGATGATCGGCATGATCAAGCGCAAGGCCGAGAAGGTCATCATCGACACCGCGCTCAAGGGGCTCAAGAAGCGCGTCGAAGGCCGATGAGGGTCCTCCTCTTCACGGGGAAGGGCGGGGTCGGCAAGACCACCGCGGCGGCGGCGACCGCGACCCTCGCCGCGGAACGCGGCCTGAAGACGCTGGTCGTCTCCACGGACACCGCCCACTCGCTCGCCGACGCGCTGGCCGCGCCCCCGTCACGGGAGCCGGTCGAGGTCGCGCCGGGACTGCACCTCCAGCAGGTCGACACCCAGAAGGCACTCGAACGCCACTGGGGCGAGCTGCGGGGATACGCCAAGAACGTGCTTCAGGAACTCGGCCTGGACGAGATCACCTCCGAGGAGATCACCGTCATGCCCGGCGCCGAGGAGATCATCGCGCTCCTGGAACTACGCGAGCAGGCCCGCACCGGCCGCTGGGACGTGATCGTGGTCGACTGCGCGCCGACCGCGGAGACGCTGCGGCTGCTAGCCCTACCGGAGGCCCTCGACTGGCACGTCAGCCGGCTGCTCCCGACCGCCCGGCGGGTGCTGCGCGCCGTCTCCCCGGTGATCAGGCACGTCGCCAAGGTGACCGCTCCCGAAGGCGCCGTCATATCGGCGGGCGAGCGGCTGCACCGCGGCCTGATGGAAGTCCGCGACCTGCTGACCGGCGACAACGCCTCGGTCCGCCTCGTGCTCACCCCCGAGGCCGTGGTCGTCGCCGAGGCCCGGCGCACGCTCACCTCGCTCAGCCTGTACGGCTACCGCGTCGACGCCGTCATCGCCAACCGGGTCTTCCCCGCCGAGGACGCCGACGACTGGCGGCGCGGCTGGGTCGAGGCGCAGGCCAGGCAGCTGGCGGAGATCCACCAGTCGTTCGCACCCTTGCCGATCCACACCGTGCCGTACCTTCCCACCGAGCCGGTCGGCCCGCGCGCCCTGGCGGAGGTGGCCGCCGAGCTGTACGGCACGGTCGACCCGTTCGCCCCTCCCGCCGCCGAGCCGCCGATGAGCGTCGGGGCCGACGAGCTGGTGCTGGCCCTGCCGCTGGCCGACAAGGAGGCCGTCGATCTCGCCCGCAAGGGGGAGGACCTGATCGTCACGGCGGGCTCCTACCGCCGGGTGATCGCACTTCCCTCGGCCCTGGCCCGCAGGGGGATCTCCACCGCGGTGCTCCGGGACGGGCGCCTCCGGGTACGGTTCGAGACAGGAGGGGCGAAATGACGGAGAACAACGACAGCAACGGCACCAACGGCTCCCCCCGTCAGGACCCGCTCGGGTCGGCGGCGGAGGAGGCCATGAAGCTCTTCGACGCCCTGCAGCGGCGCGTCGGTCGCGAGCTGGGCAAGGGCTTCGTGAAGGGCGGCATGAGCGGGCTCGGCGGTGCCTTCGGCGGCGGCTCCGGCGGCGCTTTCGGAGAGGGTCGCGCCGACGACGTGTGGGGAGAGGCCGTCGCCGGGCATGACCACGATGAGTACATCTGCCGGGCCTGCCCGGTCTGCCGGGTGATCGCCGCGGGCAAGGAGTCCGGCGGCGACGTGACCGACCACCTGATCGCGGCGGGCGGCGAGCTGGTCGCCGCGCTGCGCCAGGCCGTGGACGCCCTGCAGCAGCGCACGGCCCCGGCGAAGCGGCCGGAAGAGCCGCACGTAGAGCACATCGACCTGGGCTGACAGAGGTTTCGAGCAATGGCCTTGACCATCGGCGTGGACATCGGCGGCACCAAGATCGCTTCTGGGGTCGTCGCGGAGGACGGCCGGATCATCGACCGGGCCCTGCGACCCACCCCCGCCGACAGTCCCGAGCTGGTGGCCGGGGCCATCGCCGACGCGGTGACCGAGCTGGCCGCGCGGCACTCCGTTGAGGCCGTCGGGCTGGGCGCCGCCGGGTTCGTGGACGAGACCCGGTCGATCGTCAGGTTCGCGCCCAACCTGGCCTGGCGCGAGGAGCCGCTGCGCAAGAAGGTCGCCGAACTCGTCGGCCTTCCCGTGGTGGTGGAGAACGACGCCAACGCCACGGCCTGGGGCGAATACCGCTTCGGCGCGGGCCGGGGCGAAAGCCACGTCGTGTGCGTGGCCCTGGGCACCGGCATCGGCGGCGGGATCGTCCTCGGCGGCGACCTCTACCGAGGTCGCTGGGGCATGGGCGCCGAGCTGGGCCACATGCAGATGGTGCCCGGTGGCCTGCCCTGCAAGTGCGGGAACCACGGCTGCTGGGAGCAGTACGCCAGCGGCAACGCCCTCGTGCGCCAGGCCAAGATCAACGCCGCGGCCGACCCGTCGTCGGCGGTCCGCCTGCTCGAACTGGCCGGCTCCCCGGACGCCGTCGTCGGTCAGCACGTCACCGTCGCCGCTCGGGAGGGGGACGCCGCCGCGCTCGCGGCGTTCGGCTTCGTCGCCGGCTGGCTCGCTCAGGGCTTGGCCGACCTCGCCGCCATCCTGGACCCCGGCTGCTTCATCATCGGCGGTGGCGTCTCGGACGCGGCGGACCTGTTCCTCGACCAGGTCCGCGAGCACTACGCCGCCCGCCTCACCGGGCGCGGGCACCGGCCACTCGCCGACATCCGCGCCGCCCAGTTCGGCCCGGCCGCCGGGGTGGTCGGCGCCGCCGACCTCGCCCGGCTCCGCTAGCCGACAGGCGCGAACCGACACAGGGCAGACGCGGGCAGGCACGGGCGGTCAGGAGTAGGTGCGGCGGGCACGCCGCAGGCAGGGCCGGGCGAGGAGCAGCGACGGAACGACGCGGAACGCAGGGACGCTGGGACGCAGAGACAGGACTCGGGAGCGACGGCTGCCAGACATCAGGATCGCCACCTACAACGTGCGGTCGGCACGGGACGACCGGCGGGCGCTCGTGAGGGTCATCAGAGCCATCCGGCCCGACGTGCTGTGCGTCCAGGAGGCGCCGGCGCTTCCGGGCAGGCGGCGCCGCCTCGCGCGTGACGCGGGCATGACGATCGCGGCCGGGGAGCGCCCGGTGAGCGCGCGTCTGGCGGGAGTGGCGGTCCTCACCGGCCCCGCCGTACGGCTCCTGCACGCCGAGCAGCGCCGGCTGCGCTGGTTCCCCGGGCTGGAACCGCGCGCCGTCGCCCTCGCGGTCGTCGAGAAGGACGGTCTCCGGCTGGTGGTCTGTTCCTTCCACCTCGACCTGCATCGCGGAGCCAGGCTCCGGCATGCCGCCGAGATCATGCCGATCGCCGACCGCCTCGCCCGGCTCTTCGGGGCGCACGCCGTACTGTGCGGGGACGTGAACGAGGAGCCCGCCGGGCCGACCTGGCGCTACCTCGCGAGCCGTTTCACCGACTGCTACGCCAAAGCGCCCAAAGGGGATGGCGGGACCTACAGCGCCAGACGGCCGGCGAAGCGGATCGACGGGATCTTCGCCGCTCCCGAGCTCACCGTGGCCCGCTGCGGTGCCGCGGACGCCGCACCCGCCGACCTCGTGGCCGCCACCGATCACCGCCCCGTGGTCGCCGACCTGTGCGGCCGGCGGTCGGGGGAGGGAACCGGAGAGGGACCGGCCGAGCGATCGGGCGAGGAACAAGGTGAGGGATCGGGCGGGACATCGGCGGCGGGATCGGCCGGATAGGTCACATTCGAGACCTGAACCGAGACCTCGCGCACACGAGCCGCTCCCGTCCCCGTACGATTTGTTCATGACCCGCCGCCACAGACGGCGCGCGGCACCGCTTGATGTGCTCCTCGCCGGTCTCGTGGCCGGTTCCCTCCTGTGCGTCACATCGGTGGCGCACGCGCACGCCGAACCGGGCAGTCCGGAGTCGGACAAGCAGGCCGCGCGCAGCCGGACGTCGTCCGCGAAACTCCAGGCCGACGGCTCGCTGTCCGACGTCGCGGGCCTGTCGGAGAAGGACGTCTGGGCCGTCGGCCAGCAGGACGTATGGGACTTCTGGCAGAACCAGGGCGTCATCACCCACTGGAACGGCAACTCCTGGACCGAGGTGGACGTCCGCAACGACACCACGGGCGCCGGTCACCTGCGCTCCGTCGCCGCCGCGTCCAAGAGCGACGTGTGGGCGGTCGGTGACGGTCATGACGGCCTGCCGTACGTCGCGAGGGGCAACCGGGACGGGTTCGACCGGCTGCCCATGCCGCAGCTCCACGGGGGCGACTGGCTCGGCGCGGTCGCGGCGACGACCAGCCGCGCGGTGCTGGTCGGAAGCCGGGACGGCAAGACGTTCGTCGCGACGGCGAGCGGCCCCTCATGGACCTCCTGGGACACGATTCAGGGTCCGGCGGGCGCGCTGTACGGCGTCGGCCTCACCGGCAAGTCGGAGGGATGGGCGGTCGGCGACTCCGGCTCCCGGCCGCTGGTCCTCCGGCTCACCCCGAGCGGGTGGAAGGTGTCCCAGGTCCCGGTGGTCAAGGGCGGTTTCCTGCGCGACGTGTACGTCCAGAGCCGCAAGCGGGCGATCGCGGTCGGCGGGGTCTACCAGCGGTCCGGCAAGATCACGCCGCTCGTGCTGGCCTGGGACGGCGAGAGGTGGACCCGGGAGCGGCTCCCGATCGGCCAGGCCGAGCTGTACGGCGTGACCGGCGACGGCGACGGCGCGTTCTGGGTGTCGGGCTACGATCCGCAGCGGCCGGGGACGGCCTTCCTGCTCAACTACACCGGGTCGAAGTGGAAGGTGGTGCGCGGCGACTCGGCGCCCGACCGGACGGTCCGGCTGCAGGCGGTGACCCGGGTCGGTGAGACCACCGTGGCGGTCGGGCACACGCTCGCGAACGACCGCTACCACGATGTGATCGAGACCTTCGGCGCCCCGGCCAAGTGAGCCGTGCGGCCTGCGTAGGAGGGGTCAGGCCGGGTCAGAGGCGAGTCAGATGACGGCGCCGTCGTCCCAGCCGGAGTCGGCGGGCGGGCTGTCGCCCATCCGCACGACCAGCGCCACGAACCCGCCGATGAACGCGGCTACGGCGGTGAAGACGATCCAGCCGTCCATCGGCCAGCCCAGCAGGGCCGCGAGCAGCAGGTACGCGGGGCCGCCGAACAGGGCCGCCCACGCCGCCTTGGCGACGCCGTCCGCCCGGGGCAGCGGCGGCGGAGGCGGAGGAACGTAGTGGTCCCCATCGTCGGCTGAGTCGCCGGCTTGGCCCTGACCGGGCGTCGGGACGGCCTCGGTGTCCTCCTCCTCCTTCTCCTCTTCGGCGGGCTCGTCCGGGACGTTCTCCCGGTCGGGCCATGGCTGACCGGCCGAGGTGTCCTCGGCTTTCTCGTTGAAGGAGGCGACGATCTGACGCCAGACCTCGTCCTCGTCACTCTGCGGCGTCACTTCGATCCCGGGTCAGGAGTCCTTCGTCAAGGGTACCGAGGCATGAGCGCGAATGAAGTCGAGGCTCCCCGCGAAGATCGTGGGTGCATCGTTGTCCAATGTCGCGACATGGTAGCTGTTCGGTAGTTCTCTGATTTCCAGATTGTTCCCCATCCGTCCCCGAAGGAACTCCACGTTCGCCGGTTTCAGCACATGGTCCTGCGGGCTGCGGTAGAGCAGCACCGGCTGCGTGATCCGGTCCAGGTCCTTCTGGACGAGCTTCCAGAAGCGCGGCAGCGTGGCGGCGGCCCGGACGGGAGTCCGCGCGTAGGCGAGCTCCACCGCGCCCTCCTTCTTGATGTCGCCACCCACGCCGGGGACCGACCGCAGGAACCACTTCAGCACCGGGGCCAGCCGCAGGAGCGGCACGTCGTTCACCACTGACGGGTTGACGACCACGACCCCGCGGACCGCGTCGCCGTGCACCTCCGCGAGCCGGAGCGCCATGCAGGCGCCCATGGACAGGCCCATCACGAACACCTCCGCGCAGGCCCCCCGGAGGTCGGCGAACGACTTGTCCAGCTCCGCGTACCAGTCCTCCCAGCGGGTCCGGCTCATCTCCTGCCATGTGGTGCCGTGCCCGGGAAGCCGGGGGAGGGAGACGGTCAGCCCGGCCTCCGCGAGATATTCTCCCCACGGTCTCAACGCCTGCGGCGACCCGGTGAAACCATGGCACAGCAAGACGCCGATCTCGCCACCGTCGTGCTGGTACGGCTCGGCGCCGGGAAGCAGCGGCATGAGAGACCTCCGTGTCCGGTGCTTTTCCTGATTCGCCCGATAGTCGCACGTTGGCCATGGTTAGTGCGAGCACCTTAAGACATGGGAAGATGACTGCACATCCGACCGAAGGAGCGCCCGCGGTGTTGTATTGGGTGGTGAAGGCCACCATCTGGCCATTGCTCCGTCTGATTTTCCGGCCCTGGGCTCAGGGTCTGGAGAACGTTCCCCAGGAAGGTCCGGTGATTCTGGCGGGCAACCACCTGTCGTTCGCCGATCACTTCTTCGGCGCGGGGTTCCTGCCGCGCAAGGTCATCTCCCTCGGCAAAGCGGAGTACTTCACCGGGCGCGGCATCAAGGGCATGTTCAGCCGGGCCTTCTTCTCGGGCGTCGGGACCGTTCCCATCGACCGTTCCGGTGGCAAGGCCAGCGAGGCGGCGCTCCGCACCGGCTTGCGCATCCTGAAGGACAACCAGGTCCTCGGCATCTACCCCGAGGGCACGCGCTCTCCCGACGGCCGGCTGTACAAGGGCAAGACCGGCGTCGCCCGCCTCGCCCTGGAGTCCCGCGCCCCGGTGATCCCCTGGGCGATGGTCAACACGTTCGAGATGATGCCGCCCGGGCATCCCCTCCCCAAGTTCGGCATCCGCCCGGGGGTCCGGTACGGCAAGCCGCTCGACTTCTCCCGCTACTACGGCATGGAAGGCGACCGTCTCGTCCTCCGCGCCGTCACCGACGAGATCATGTACGCGCTGATGGAGTTGTCCGGCCAGGAGTACGTCGACAAGTACGCCGCCAGCGCCAAGGTCGAGATGGTCCGAGCGGCCAGGGCGGCCTCCTCGAACTCGTGACGCCACGGCGACCTTGGGAGGTCGCAGTGTCGGGACGAGGTGTTCCGAGGTCAGATCCGGGCGCGGATCTGGCGGATGTGCTCCGGGGTGGTGCGGCAGCAGCCGCCGATGTAGGACGCGCCGAGCGCGCGCCACTCCGCGGCGGCCTCGCCGTACTCGACCGGGTCGGTGAGACCGAGCCACCGGTGGTTCGCGGAGTCCCAGGTCTCCCCGGAGTTCGGATAGACGACGACGGGCTTGCCCTCGATCCGGCCGATCAGGCTGGGGACGTACCTCGGGGCCGTGCAGTTCACGCCCACCGCGACGACCTGGGGCAGCTCCGCGAACAGCGCGGCGCACTCGCGCAACGGCGTGCCGTCGCTGATGTGCTCCCCGTCACGGCAGGAGAAGCTGACCCACGCTCGCACCGACGGCAGTTCCCGCAGCAGACTCGCCAGTGCCCGGGCCTCGGCGAGCGAGGGGATGGTCTCGCACGCCAGCAGATCGGCTCCGGCGTTCGCCAGGATCTCCATGCGCTCCCGGTGCCAGGCGGTCAGCCCTTCCTCGTCAAGGTCGTAGTCGCCGGTGTATTCGGATCCGTCGGCCAGGTACGCGCCGTACGGGCCGACGCTCGCGGCCACGAGGCCGTGCCCCACGGTGTCCCGGGCCTGTACGGCGAGCTCGACCGAGAGGCGGATGAGATCCTTGGCCTCCTGAGAGGTCAGGCCGCGCTTGACGAAGCCGGGGATGCTCGCCTGGTAGCTCGCCGTGGTGGCGACGTCCGCACCGGCCGCGAAATAGTCGAGGTGAGTCCGGCGGATCACACCGGGATCCTCGATCAGCAGCTTGGCCGACCAGAGGTCGTCGGAAAGGTCGCAGCCGAGGGCCTCAAGGTGGGTGGCGAGGCCGCCGTCGAGGATCAGTAGGGAACTCACCTGACAACCCTATGCGTTTCGCGGCATATCGGGCTCAAACGGCTCGTCGGCCGTGTACTGCGCCGCCGCTAGCTGGACGGTGGCTACCGCGACTGCTCTCCCGTACCCGCCTCGCCTGCTCTCGCCGATCGTGGCGCCCGCGGCGGTGTGGGCGGCGGGGCCGACGTCTCCGCGGCCGGTCGCCCGGAAAGCCGGGCGAGCACCTCGACGGTCCGCCGCCAGAGGGCGTCGAGGTCGGCGGTGGCCCGCTCGGCCTGTTCGAGCGCCTCCGCCAGATCGGACAGCTCGGCATGGCCGCCGATCATGTGATCGAGCACCCGGAGACGGCTGGCGAGGTCCGCGAGGTAACGGCGACGGGCCGGTTCCGGGGCCGATTCCACGGCGTGGAGCCGCTGGAGTTCCTCGGCCAGCTGTCCTCTGACGCCGTCAAGAGTCGTGGCTGCCGGTGCGGTCTCCCCGGCGTACCAGCCGGGGACAGCACCGGTGAACCCTCGACCGGGCCGCGGAGACCGGATCGCCGGCCCGGGGGCGGCGAACGGCTTCGGCGCGGACGGCGGGCCGCCTGGGACCGGCGGTGTGTTGATCCCGGCGTCCGTCCAGCCGATGAGCGTGTCGGCGGCCTCGTCCGGCGCGGGGGCGCTCTCCGCGAAGAAGGCCATCCTGGTCATGGACGCCGTCATCACCGGCTGGGGTGACTCCCAGCCGCTGGGCAGCTCGACCGGCTGGATCACGCGGTGCTCCGGCCGACCCCCGGCGACGATCCGTGTGTCCACCGCGACGAACGCGGTGAACCGGCAGAGCACGCCGAAGCGCAGCGACGTCTCGATGATCTCGTGTTCGAGCGATCGATCGCCGATGGCGTACCGATCTTCCAGGTCGCGTACGTGCGCGCGTGCCCACATGGCCCGCGCCGCGCCACCCTCGGCGGCGCCTCTCACGGTCACGGCGGGCACTCGCGTCTCCCACGGCCGTCCGTCCGAGGTCAGGCCGTGCACGGTCAAGGCCTGCTCGCCGGACGGGTGCGTGCTCTGTCCCGTCGCGTCGGCGGTGCCCGATCGGAGGGCCGGTCCCGGCCCGCCGGCGGCCGGACGGCCGCGATAGCGGCCCGAGACCAGCAACGGGACGCCGGGGTACAGCGACCCGGCATGCGTCACCGTGCCCGGAGCCAGCTCGAACCCATCGGTTCGGAGCGAGAGGCCGGTCACCAGTGGAGAGCCGATGCGGCGATGGATGTTCTCCATAGCCTCGTCGAGGCGGTCTTCTGATTCGACCAGCTCGCACCGTCCCGAGCCGAGCAGCGCCAGCCTGCCGAGGAACCCGGCGTTGACTGCGCGGTCGATCCCGACGGTGTGGACGCGGATCCCGCTCAGCCGCGTGCCGGTTCGCTCCAGGATCTGGTCCTCGTTGCCGACCTGTCCGTCGGTGACCAGGACGAGCACCCGATCTCTCGGCTCCCGACGCTCCACCGACGCGTCGTCGCCGGCTCGCGGTGAGCCCTGCGCTGTCGCCGACTCATGCGGCGATTCGGGCTCGGTGGCGTACGCGAACGCCGGGTCCGGCCCCTGGCCGGGGAAGTGGTCAGGGGAGCGGACGGCTGCCGGACGATCGGTGGGACGATCGGGTGACGGCCAGGTATCCGACCCGGTGAGCAGGCGCAGTGCCTCTTCCATCGGGGCCAGGATCTCGGTGCCGCCTCGCGCGTTCACCCGGGACAGGTGCTCGACGGCTCGATAGCGGTTGCGGTCGGTGGCTGGTGTGAGCCCTCCGGAGAAGGCCCGCTCGATCGCCGAGTCGAACGCGAGAACGGCGAATCTGTCCCGCTCCGTCAGCGTGTCGACGATGCGTGCGGCGGCTCGCCGGGCGGCGACCATCTTCCAGCCCGCCATGCTGCCCGACCTGTCCAGCAGGAGCACGACGTCCCGTGGGGCGACCTCGGCGGCCAGGTCCGTGGGCGGCATGACGGTCAGCGTGAACGTGCCCTCATCAAACGTGCCCTCATCAGAGGATGCGGACGACGTGACCTCACTGGAAGACGCGGACGTCCCTTCAGCGGAGACGGCGGGCTCATGCATGTCACCGTCTGCCGGCTTCCCGCCGATGGTGCCGGTGTCCGGCCCCTCGAGAGCTCCGGCGTCGGCCAGGGCGTCCGGCGCGAGGGCCAAGGACGAGGACGGGGCGAAGGCGAGCCGCAGGATGAAGTCGCGGTCCAGACGCTCTCCAGGCAGGAGGCTGATGGTGTCACCCTCTCGGGTGATCTCGTGGAGGCTGGAGCGGATCTCGCTGAGTTCGAGCCCGGCCGGGTCGATCGTCGCCGCCAGCGAGAGCCGCACCGGGTTGGGGAAGCCGGGCAGCAGGACCGGCGGGGTCACTCGGGAGGCGTCGGGCACCGCGTCGGTGTCCGGTGCGGTGCCGTCCCCCGCACGGCCGCCGTCCAGCGGCGTGCCGGGAACATAACGCGGCGCTACCACGAGCGGGAAGCGGAACTCGGCCGCTCCGTCCTCGAAGGGGAGGGGCTGGCTGAGCGTGAGGTGCACGCGTACCCGCTCACCCGGCAGGATGTTGCCGACCCGGATGGTGAAGACGTCGGGTCGGTCCTCCTCGGCTATCGCGGCCCGGCGGCCCTCGGTGAGTGCGCGGTCGTAGTCGGCTCTGGCCTGGCCGCGCTCCTTCAGCACCCCGTGGATCACCCGGTCGCCGGCCTCCATGCGGAAGGCCGTCACCGCGGCGCGGGGCGGCAGCGGGAAGACGTATGTCGCCTCCAGCGTGACATCGAAGGGGTTGTGGAACCCCTGGTCCATGTCTACGCCAGCCACGAGTCCCGCGACGTGCGCGGTGATGTCGACACTCTCCAGCGGAAGGTTGCCTCTGGCGGTTTCCAGCGTGCCCAGCCCGGCGTCCGGCACGGGACGACACTCTTCGGGCGGCAAGGTGGTGATCGGGGCAGACATCGGTCAGCTCCCTTCCATGGAGGAGTCGGGCACGACGGCCAGTCCTCTGGCGATGAGGTCGGCGATGAGAGGGACGGCCGCCTCGCGAAGCGCGGCCAGATCATGGTCGGTGGGCGTGCGCGTCGCGCCGTCCAGGACGACGGTCACTCCCGGAGCGAGCCGTACGCCGTAGACGAGGTCGGCGACGCGAGGGTGTGGTTGGAGCGGGCCTCGCGTGTGGCCGCCGGCGGCGGGAGCAGCCGGAGCATGAGCGGGACCAGGAGCGTGAGCGGGACCGAAAGCAGGATCGAGACCAAGCGCATGAGTGGGCCCGATGGCAGTGCGGTCGGCCGGCGTCGTGTCGACGGTCGGCGCCGCGATGTCGAGCAGCGCCCGCGCGGAATCCGCTCGTGACGGCTCGGGCGGGGTGGGAGGGAGGGAGGGACGTGTCCAGAAGCGCTCGGCCCCTCGCGCTCTGTCGGCACTGGCGGATGGAGGCGAGGCGAAGGCTGCGGCGGCGCCGGCCGCCAGGTCCACAGTGGTGCGACCGGCGGTTCCACCACCACCACCACCATCACCAGCGGCGGCGTCAGCGGTGTCGGCGGCGGCATCCCCGCCATGCACGAGATCGGGAAGCTCCGGCCCGATGCCCGGAACGATCTCCTGGCCGCTGCCCGGGCGGATCTCCCGTCCCGTGCTCCGATCGGTCTCCCGACCGCTGGCCGACGTGCCGATCGCGTCGTCGGACAGGCCGGAGACTCGCTCCAGCATCCCATCGGTGGCTCCGGCGAGCTCGGTCTGGATGGCCGCGATGGACAGGCCCTCGGCCTGGCGGCGTTTGATGGCGACGAGTTGGAGCAGATGGCGTCGGCCGTACAGAGCGACCCTGCCACGCCGGGCCAGCGGCGGATCGAGCAGGCCGATCGTCGTGTACCACCGGATGAGGCGCGCGTTCGGCACGTCACGGACCCGCCCGTTGCGGCGCGGCCCCGCGGCGAGCAGCGCCGCGGCGTGCTCGGCCAGCTCCCCGATGGTCCACGTCTCACTCATGCCCTCATGTTGACACTGTCATCGTGACAGTGTCAATGTTTAGTGGGTGTGGAAGGGGTAGGCCTGGTAGTCGGTTGCACTGACGAAGGACACCGATCGGAGGGAGGCGCCTTCATGACCTCGATAAGCAGTCCGCTCTCGGCCGAGAACAAGAAGATCGTCACGGATTGTCTGCAGGGCGCGTTGATCGATCTGATCGACCTGTCCCTGGAAGGTAAGCAGGCCCACTGGAACGTCATCGGACGTCACTTCCGTCCGATCCATCTGCACCTCGACGAGATCGTCGACCTCGCTCGTGAGAGCTCGGACCTCGTCGCCGAGCGTGCGGTGGCACTTGGGGCCAACCCCGATGGCCGCCCCGGGACCGTGGCGAGAGACAGCCACGTGACGCGGGTCGACAGCGGCTACATCGAGGACGGCAAGGTCATCGCGATCTTCACCGACGTTCTCGAGTCGATCGTTCGCCGGATGCGGGAGCGCATCGAGGCGACCGAGACGACCGACCCCGTGACGCAGGACCTTCTCATCGGGATCACCCGTGACCTCGAGAAGCACCACTGGATGATGCAGGCTCAACGCTGATCGTCCGGGTGCTCCTCAAAGGAGCCTGCGAGCGAGATCGGCCATGGGCGGCAGGCTCGCCAGCAACTCGCGCAGGGCGTCCCATTCCGGGGCGCCCTCACGCGTGTCAGGGACATCCGCGCCCGCCCAGGAGCCCGTCATCCTGTACGGCACGAGCCTGCTCCGGGCCAGCGCCTCCTCCCAGGCGCGGGCGCGCCCTGCGGACGCCGCCCGTTCCAGAACCTCAAGGACCGTCTCCCCGGAGCCGCACTCCTTGGCCAGCGCGGACAGCAGATGCGGCCAGCGGACGGCCAACGCCGCCACCTTCGCCACCGCCGCGTCATCGGCCCGCTCGGCCCCCGCGAGGCTCTGGCGGTACGTCACGAACGAGTAGAACCTGAAGACGTTCACGTAACGCTTGAGCTGCCGCGGGTTGGTGGCGGACAGGGCGGGAAGCGCGGCCTCGATCGCCCGGTAGGCGTTCTCGTCGGTGTACAGGTCGTCGAACACCCGGTCGGCGGCGAGTCGCGTTTCGGCCCACAGATCCGGCACGGCGTCTCTCCCGGGTTCGAGATCGCCTGCGTATCCGATGCTTTCGTGGCGCACGGTCCGACGTCGTCCGAAAAGACCCGAACCTCCTGCACCGGTGCCACGGCCGGAGCGGCCTTCCCCAGCGGTGACGGCCTCCTGCGCTTCCCGGGCGGCCGCGTCCAGCGTCTCCGCGGTCGGCCGGGCGGCCCGGATGGCCGACTCCAACAACTCCACGAGCCGCAGGTCGGGGGTACGGCCCCTGGACGATCCGGGCGCGTCCGCCCCCTGCGCGTCCGCCCCCTGCGCGTCCGCCTGCTGCGCGTCCGCCCCCTGCGCGCCTGCTCCCTGTGTGCCTGCTCCTCGTGCGCTCGTCGCACGCTCAAGAACTCCCTGAGTGCCAGCCCCGGCGGCACGACCTTCGTCAGCACGACCTCCGGGAGCTCCCGCGCCGGAAGCGCGTACACCCTCGGCGAGGGCGCGGGTCCTTCGAGGACGGGGTCCGTGAGTACGGGCTTCCCGCACATCAGCGCCCCGATCGTCGGTGGTTCGCGGACGCTCGCGGCCCTCGCCGTACGCCGGCGACGTCCATCCCCAGAAGCGCGCATCCGCCGGACGGGTGGGCGGGACCGCCCGGCGTCCTTCGGCCCGCGTCCCCGCGCGGTCCACGCCCAGCAGCGCGCTGACGTACCCGGGCAGGCGGTGGGCGTCCTCCAGCACCGGCAGGCTGAGCGGAAGCTGGACGATCTTCTCCAGGAAGCGCCACCCGAGGCCGGAACGCAGCTCTCCGGGCATGGCCTCCGCGAGACCCTGGTAGGCGACCTCCACGTGGGCCACCACCACCTCGGGTTCCATGGCCAGGACGAAGACGCAGTTCGGGAACTCTCCGGCGAGGAAGAGGTTGATCGCCTCGATCACCTGGGCCACGGTCCCGGAGCAGCAGCGGTCCAGGTCGTCGACGAAGACCACGAGCGGACGCTCCTCCGTGGCGACCAGCCGCAGCACCCGCCGCATGTCGGTCTGGACGAGATGCAGGAATCCCGTCTTCGAGCCATATCCGGGGTCGTTCACCAGGTCATCCGCCAACCCCGGAACGGGTCCGAGCAGATCGGGCGGTCGGATCAGCCTGCCGAACGCCGTCTCGGCCGACTCGGTCAGGAACCGCGCCAGCCGTACGGCTCCCGCGACGAGCACGCCCACGGAGCCGCCCGTGCCGAGCGCGGCGGCCGCCGCGCGCAGGGCGGGGCCGAGAGCGGGCACCAGCGCGGCCGCGGCGAGCGAGGCGCAGGTGAGCACGAGCGTGGCGGCGAGCGCGAGCGCGACAGGCGTCAGCCGGATGATCGCCATCCGGTAGGCCCGGCGGCGCACGGCCTCGCGGTCGATCCTGCCGAGGTTGAGCTCCAGCCAGAACCGCTCGCGCTCGCCACGGGGCAACCGGCCGGTGACCTGAGTGATGATCTCGTGGACGAGGCCGGCCCAGACCTGCTCGCCGTTCTGGTACATCCACGGGTTGAACCACACCGTGGGCCGCCAGTCGGAGGCGCGCAGCGAGAGCCGTTCGGGTGCTGAGAGGTCGGCGTCCTCTCGGGACCGTTCGGTCCCTCGCCGCCTCGCGCGCGAGAGCACCTCGGCGTTGGTCACTCCGGGAGCCGGCCGCAGCCGGGCGAGCCGGGACCTCTTCTCCGCATCCCCCGGTGGTGCCGGACTGTCGAGGTGGATCTCGGCGGGCCTGCCGTCCGATGCCCCGGGATCGAGCAGGTTCTGGATCATGCGCATCAGCGACGTCTTGCCGGTGCCCCACGGCCCCTTGATGCCGATCGTCAGCGGCGCCAGCGTCTCGGGATGGCGGATGAACGCGGCGATGGCCTCCGCGTAGATCCGGTGCCCGAGCTGGTCGTTCGTCGTCCAGCGGTCCGGGGTGAGCCTGGCCCGCGGCTGTACGGCCCGCCGCCCGGCCCGCCACCGCCGCAACGCCACGGAGGCACGCGCGTACTCCTCGCGGGTCAGCCGCGCCCACCCGACATCGCGTACGGAAGGGTGGGCGAGGGAGCCCGCGCCGTCCACCAGTTCCCATGGCGTGCCCAGCTCGGCGAGGGCCCTCCCGCCGATCCCGGCGCTGTCCCCGGCTACCTTGCCGTCCGCGAGCAGCAGTTCCGCGAGATCGGAGGTCAGCGGCTCGCCGTCCTCCAGCAGTGAGGCGAGCCGCAGCAGATCCTGGGCTGGTGCCCCCAGGTACACGTCGTAGATCCGCGCCACGATCTCCTGCGGTGTCGAAGGGACGGCGGTCTCGCCGCGCCTGACCAGCTCGCCGGCCGCCGCCAGCAGCTCCTCGGGCACCGTGCCGGAGGCCGCCCGGCCCGTACGCGCGAGCGGAACGTCGGGAGCGTCCCCATACACGCTCAGGAGGGGACGCAGCCCGGTGCCCGCGCAGGCGGCGACGGCGTATCGGTGCAGGTCCGAGATGGTGATCACGCCGTCGCCGTCGATGTCGGCCGACCCGGTGAGGAGGCCGTCGGCGATCAGGCCGGTGAGCGAGAACCCCCGGGCGGGCGGGCGCTCGCCCATGGCCAGGCCGGTCGTCAGGGCCGCCGCCACGATGGGCGGCTCGCCGCGTACGGGAAGCCTGCTGACGCTGCGACCGGAGTCGCTGGGGTCGTCGGTGTCCGTGTCGCCGGGACCGGTGTCCACCACCCAGCCGAAATCCACGATCATCACGAGGGCGTCGGCCGCGCAGTCGCCCGCGCGGCGCGCGAAACCGCTGATCAGCGCGGCGAAGTCGCGGGAGCTCCAGCCCCGGCCGGTCGGCCAGCGGACGACCAGCAGATCACCCGGTTCCGCGGCGTCGAGGAACCGGCCGAGGTGACGGTGGTCCTCGGAGCGTCCGCCCGGCACGGACTCGACCGCGTACCCGTTGCTTGCCAGCGCGCTGACGAGCCGCCGGGCGGGCAGGCCGCCGGACGCGTCTCCGGTCGGCGTCCCGGGGGCCTCCGGCTCCTCGGGGTCCAGGAACACCAGCGCCTTGCGGGCGTGCACCCGGCCGTCCATCGGCTCGGCGGCCGCGTAGGTGCCCGAGGCCGGGGCGTCTACCGTGCCGTGGGTCATGGATCGATCACCGTGGTTCGCTGGAGGGCTGGTGGGGGCCTCAATGTAAACCTGGGCGTGTCCGCGATGATCGCGACGGGCGGCGTCGATTACGTACTTCTCGCGCAAAGTTTGCACAGACGAAGCGTGGGGATTCCCCGGGCGTTCATAACGTTTTGATCGGCTGTCTGGACCGACCGTGCGTAGCGCGCCAACGAGACGCACTGGACAGACGCCACAGACACGGGCCGGGTGGCGGGAAACGGGGTTCCGGGGCCCATCCGGGCCGTGTGCCCACGAACAGGCCAAGGAGACGATCATGTCGCGTCGTACGTCCGTGCGGCCGGAGGCGACTCCAGTTCTGACCGGCTCGTTGTGGCGCTCCGCTTGCGCGGCGCCGGGCGTCCGGAGGGGGAGCGGCGGCTCGGGGGTTCCACCCGGCGTCCCCCCATCGCACAGCGCCCCCGCTTCGCACAGCGCCCCCGCGAGCGGGGACGGCAACCCGTACGGGGACCTGGACGCGCCGGACGGCAACGGCATCGCCCTCGCGCGCGGGTTCACCAGCCGCGTCGTCGGGCGATCCGGCCAGCGGGTGGGCGGGCTGACCTGGCACGCCGCTCCCGACAGCGGAGCCTGCTTCGCCGACGGCGACGGCTGGATCTACGTCTCCAACTCGGAGATTCCGCTGCTCGGCGGCGTGTCGGCGATCAGGTTCGGCCCCGACGGGACCATCAGGAACGGCTACCGGATCCTGTCCGGGACCGACAGGAACCGCGCCGGCGGGGCGACACCCTGGGTCACCTGGCTCTCCTGCGAGGAGACCGGCCGGGGCCGGATCTTCGAATGCGACCCGTACGGCGACCGCGCCGCCATGCCCCGGCTCGCGATGGGCCTGTTCCGGCACGAGGGCGCCGCGTTCGATCCCTCCCAGGCGGTCGTCTACCTGACCGAGGGCGAGCCGGACGGCTGTTTCTACCGGTTCCGGCCCGAGGAGTGGGGCGACCTGACGACCGGCGTCCTCGAGGTGATGGTGGGCGGACCGGGGCCCGGGCCGGTCACCTGGCGGCGTGTGCCGAACCCGGCCGCCCTGTTCGAGCCGACGCGGGAGCAGGTCGAGGGGGCCAAGCGGTTCGACGGGAGCGGAGGGTGCCACTACTCGGGCGGCTTCTGCTACTTCACCACCAGGGGCGACGGCCACGTCTGGGCATACGACACGGCGAACGAGTGGATCACGATCCTCAACGGAGCAGAGAACGCGCCGGGCGCGCCGACCGCTGGAGCGGACGGCGCGATCCCCGGCCTGACCGGCGGCCTCTTCGTCGCCGAGTGCGGACGCATGGAGATCACCGTCATCACGGACGGCGGCACGGCAGCGCCGTTCCTGCGCGTCTTGGGCCACGGCGGATCGGAGATCACCGGCCCGGCCTTCTCACCCGACGGCGGCAGGCTCTACTTCTCCGCACGCCTCGGCGGCGAGGGATCACCCACGGCGGGAGTCACCTACGAGGTCACCGGCCCCTTCCGCCGCTGAGTGCACCACCTCGGCTCGCCGCACCAGCGCCTCCCACCACCGGGCCTGCCACCACAGGGCCCGCCACCACAGGGCCCGCCACCATCGGGCCTGCCGCCACTGGGTTTTCCATCACCAGGATGACGGCGGCGTCAGGAGGCCCAGTCCCGCGCGCGATCGACGGCCTTCTTCCACAGGGCGTAGGAGGCCGTGCCGTCCTCCCGCGCGGGCTCGAACCGGCGGTCGAGCCGCCAGGTGGCGCGCAGCTCCTCCTGGGAGGACCAGACGCCCGCCCCGAGCCCGGCGAGGAACGCCGCGCCCAGGGCCGTCGTCTCCTGGGCGACCGGCCGCTCGACCGGCGTGCCGATCTGGTCGGCCTGCAGCTGCATGAGCAGGTCGTTGGCGCTGGCCCCGCCGTCGGCCTTCAGTACGGGAACGGGCAGGTCCATCGTCTCCACGATGTCGCGCACCTCGAAGGCGATCGCCTCCAGCGTCGCGCGCACGAGATGCGCCCGCGTCGTGCCGCGCGTGATGCCGAGGATCGTGCCCCGCGCGTCCGGGTCCCAGTACGGCGCGCCGAGCCCGGTCAGGGCGGGGACGAAGACGACGCCTCCCGAGTCGGGCACCGTCCGGGCGACTGCCTCGGTCTCCGCGGCGCTCTGGATCAGGCCCAGGCCGTCGCGTAGCCACTGGACGGCGGCCCCGGTGACGAACACCGCCCCTTCGAGCGCGTACGTCATGGCGCCGGACGGAGCCTGCCAGGCCACCGTGGTGAGCAGCCCCGCCGCCGAGCGGACGATCTCCTCGCCGGTGTTGACCAGGATGAACGAGCCCGTGCCGTACGTGCATTTCACGTCACCCGGGGAGAAGCAGGTCTGGCCGAACAGCGCGGCCTGCTGGTCGCCCGCCACGCCGCTGATCGGCAGGTCGAGTCCGAGGAACGCCTCGGGAGACGTCCGGCCGATGTCCCCGTAATTCGGCACGAGCTCCGGCAGCGCCTTCACCGGCACGCCGAACAGCTCGCAGAGTTCCGGCGACCAGGCGCCGCGCGTGATGTCGTACAGCAGGGTCCTGGACGCGTTGGACGGGTCGGTGACGTGCCGCCGGCCGTTCGTGAGGCGGGCGATCAGATAGGAGTCGACCGTGCCGATCGCCAGGTTGCCCGCGTTCCACGACCCGGGGTCGTTCTCCGCCAGCCAGGCCAGCTTGGTTCCAGTGAAATACGGGTCGAGCCGCAGGCCCGTCAGCTCGGACACCCGCGGCTCGTGCGCGCGGAGCCGGTCGCAGACGTCCGATGAGCGGCGGTCCTGCCAGACGATCGCCCGGCGCGGGGCGGCCAGCGTCGTCCGGTCCCACAGGACCGCGGTCTCCCGCTGGTTCGTGATGCCGACGCACCGGGGAGTCGTCGCGGACCCGTCCAGCGCGGTACGGCAGGCCGCCAGCGTCGCCTGCCAGATCTCCTCGGGGGCATGCTCGACCCAGCCCGGCCGGGGAAAGTGCTGCGCGAACTCCTCGTATCCCCGTGACTCGATCCGGCCGTCCTCGGACACGACCAGGGCGGTCACCCCGGTCGTTCCCGCGTCGATCGCCAGGACGCTCACCGCGCCTCCTTCGCCGGCACGTTGGCTACTGTGTTGTGGGCGGATATTAACCCGGGTTCGCCGTCCGGGCAGGGTGCGTCGGCCCGGAAACCGGCCCGGAGAGCCAGCGCCGAACGGCCGATGCGCCGGGGGAGGCTGATAAGGAACGCGGCGCCGCGCGGCCGGTCGTGAGAATCCCGGCGCGGCACAGGCCCGCTGATTAGGCTTGATCACTCAACCTCACGCTTGGTCTAGACCATTGGTGCCACCTCGGGCAGAATGCGTTGCGTTGACGCGCTGGAGTGCCGGCACCGGTCTGGCCGTGGATACATATGGAGGAACCCGTCATGCGTATCGGAGTGCTGACCGGAGGCGGAGACTGCCCCGGTCTGAACGCCGTGATCCGCGCCGTCGTCCGCAAGGGCATCGGGGTCTACGGACACGAGTTCGTCGGCTACCGTGACGGTTGGCGTGGCCCGCTGGAGGGCGAGACCATGGAGCTGGGCATCCCGGCCGTGCGCGGCATCCTTCCGCGCGGCGGCACGATCCTCGGCTCCTCCCGCACGAACCCGATCAAGATCGAGGGCGGCGTCGAGCGGATCAAGGACAATCTCGCCGCGTCCGGAGTCGACGCCCTGATCGCCATCGGCGGGGAGGACACCCTCGGGGTCGCCAAGCAGCTCTACGACCGCGGCGTGCGGGTCGTCGGCGTTCCCAAGACGATCGACAACGACCTCAACGCCACCGACTACACCTTCGGCTTCGACACCGCCGTGAACATCGCGATGGAGGCCATCGACCGCCTCCACACCACGGCCGAGTCGCACCACCGCGCCCTCATCTGCGAGGTGATGGGCCGCCACGCGGGCTGGATCGCGCTGCACGCCGGGATGGCCGCGGGCGCCAACGTCATCCTGATCCCGGAGAAGCCGTTCGACATCGACCGCGTCTGTTCGTACGTGGAGTCGCGCTTCAAGACCCGTTACTCGCCCATCATCGTCGTCGCCGAGGGGGCGCACCCGATCGAGGGCCAGATGACCCTGCAGGCCGGGGAGCTCGACGCGTTCGGGCACGTACGGCTCGGCGGCATCGGCGAGATCCTCGCCGCGGAGATCGAGAAGCGCACCGGCAAGGAGGCCCGCACGACGGTCCTCGGCCACATCCAGCGCGGCGGAACGCCCACCGCCTACGACCGCGTCCTGGCCACCCGCTTCGGTCTCGGCGCGATCGACGCCGTTCACGAGGGAGATTTCGGCAAGATGGTCGCCCTGAGTGGAACCGACATCGTCCGCGTCGGCCTCGACGCGGCGACCGCCGAGATCAAGACCGTCCCGGTCTCGCGCTACGAGGAGGCCGAGGTCTTCTTCGGCTGACCGGCATCGCAAAGGAAGGGCCGCCCCGGGGTTCCGGGGCGGCCCTTCGCGGCCTCAACCCTCATCCGGGCCCTCATCCGGGCCCTCAACCAGGACGGTGGTGGTGTTGCGGCTCGTGGGGGAAGGGCAGCATCGATCCGGCCCGCCGCTCGGCCAGCCACTCCACCAGTTCCGCCTCCGCGCGCAGCTCGCGCTCCGACGGTGCGAGGATCGCCGAGAGCAGCGCTTCCCGTGAGCAGCCCGCCCGCGAGCAGCGGGCCCGGCCGCGCGCCGCCGTACGTGACGAGGAACAGCCCGGCGCCGACCACGGTCACCGCGATGAGCGCGGAGGCGACGGTGAGCGGGATGTCATAGCGGATCGGGACGTGCCCAACGTCGAACCCCATCATCGCGATGAAGTGCATGACCCAGATCCCGGTGCCGCCGATCGACACGGCGCCTCTGGCGAGCCAGCGCACCCGCGCGCCGCCGATCGCGAAGCGGGCGCGCGCGGTCAGCATCAGCCCGAGCATCGAGCCGATGCTGGACATCACGTAGGCGAGCAGCGGGGTGAGCAGCCCGTACGAAAAATGGTTTATGTGTGCCATGAATTCACCTTTCGGTAAATCGAGACACCGGGAGTATCGCAATAGAACGGCATTTATGAGGTTGGTGTGGTTGATGCCCAAGGCGTGGGGTGGGCATTTTCGTCCCGGGGGAGTGGTAATGCATCACCGATGCGGAAGGCGGCACTCCGAGTGAGGTTCGGTTCACGTTTTCCGAGGTGAAGATCGCGGATGGGGCTCCTCCCCGGTTTTGACTGGACGAAATGGCCCGATATTGGTCCGATCTTGTTTCGATCTGGACGTGACCGGAAAGTCAGTGCTCGGAGGTTTTCGGTGGTGAGGGGGAATTCCCGGGCGGGGTTCCTGGATCGCGCCGGCGAAATCTCTACCTGTATCCGGCGTGACATTCGGTGAGGGCGTCCCCTACGTGCCGTTGCGTCCCTTTGTGGTCCTTGCGGTGCCCTTGCGCGTACCGGCCGGTCTCATGGACGGGGCAAGCCCGTCCGGCCTGCACCTGATCCCCTTGCCGGTCGAGGCTCTCCGGCTGGGGCGGAGGGGGGGCGAGCGCGGACTAAAGTAGCGGGACCGCGGCGTTGTGCCTTGCCGGACGTGCCTTGCCGGACCGGTTTCCGGTTCGCCGTAGCCGCCCGTACGCGCCACACTTGCGGTAGCCCTACCTGTCTCGAACCGCTTCGCCGGAGGTAACACGATGTCCGTGACGGCCATGTCGGCCCTGGGTGAGCCCTGCGTGCTGCTCAAGCTGGGCGAGGTCGTCCTCAAGGGCAGGAACCGCGAGCTCTTCGAGAGCCGGCTGCGCGCCAACATCAAGGCCGCGCTCAAGGAGTTCACGGTCGACATCCGGCAGCGGCACGGCGTGATCGCGCTGTTCCTCCCCGCGGGCACCTCCGTGGACGTCGCCGAGGCGGTGGCGCAGCGCGTGTCCGAGGTGCCCGGCCTGGTACGGGTCAACCTCGCCTGGCGGGTCGCCAAGACCCCCGAGGCCGTCACCGACGCCGCCATCGAGCTGATCAAGGACAGGGACGAGGTCGCGCGCAAGGCGCGGTTCGCCGTGCGCTCGCGCCGCAGGGACAAGCGCTTCCCGCTCCGCTCCAACGAGCTGGACCGCCTCGTCGGCGGCCACATCAACGACACGTACGGCCTGCCGGTCGACCTGAAGAACCCCGAGCTGACCGTCTACATCGAGGTGGACCGGGACGAGGTCTTCGTCTTCACCGACGGGCTGCCCGGCCAGGGCGGCCTGCCGGTCGGCTCCAGCGGGCGGGCGCTGGTCCTGATGTCCGGCGGCATCGACTCGCCGGTCGCCGCCTACCGCATGATGCGCCGCGGCCTGCGGGTGGACTTCCTGCACTTCTCCGGCATCCCGTTCACCACGTCCGAGTCGATCTACAAGGCGTACGCGCTGGTCCGCCGCCTTGACCGGTTCCAGGGGAAGTCACGCCTGTGGGTGGTGCCGTTCGGCAAGGCACAGCAGTCCATCAAGGCTTCCGGACAGGACAGGCTGGCGGTGATCGCGCAGCGGCGGCTGATGCTGAAGACGGCGGAAGAGGTCGCCCACCGCATCCGCGCGGAGGCGCTGATCACCGGAGACTCGCTCGGCCAGGTCTCGTCGCAGACGCTGGCCAACATCACCGCGCAGGACCACGCGGTCGACATGCCCATCCTGCGGCCGCTGATCGGGCTGGACAAGACCGAGATCATGGCCGAGGCGCGGCGGATCGGCACGCTGGAGATCTCCGAGCTGCCGGACGAGGACTGCTGCACCCTCCTCGCACCGCGTACGGCCGAGACCCGGGCCAAGATCGAGGACCTCAAGCAGATCGAGAAGCGGCTCGACGCCGAGGAGCTGGCCGTCCAGCTCGCCGACTCCCTGCAGGAGTACAAGCTCGAAGGCGTCTGACCAGGCCGGTGCGGTGGCCCGGTCGTCCGGTCAGAAGGACGGCTCCCGATAACCGTAGATGTCGTCGAGGTCGTACAGCGCGATCTCGTCGGGGGCCTCCTTCGCCGCCTGGCGCAGGTGCTCCGAGAAGCCGTGCATGGAGAAGATCGCGAGTACGGCGTTCTCCGCCTTGTGGTCCTTGGCCAGCAGCGCCCGGATGTGGCGAAGGCGCTCCAGGTCCTTCAGGCCGCGCGGCCGCTCGGTCGCCTTGGTCTCGCCGATGGCGGTGATCGTCGAACCCTTGGGGCGGCCACTGGTGTTGTGAGCGAGACCGATGTAGTCCACCTCGTGGGTGGTCCGGTTGGCCGGGTCGGGCACCAGGGCCCAGCCGTCCGTGCCGAGGTCGGTCCGGTTGTACAGCAGGCGGAACGCGCTCCACGTGGCGGTCTGCTCGAACGCCGGGCCGATCACCTGGGAGCGGAAGCTCTGCTGCGCGTCCCGCCAGGCGTCCTCCGGAGTCGTCACCCCGCGCGCCAGATCGCGCATGCGCGACTCGACCACGGCGTGATGGAAGCGGACGATCGGGTCGTTCAGCCGGAACAGGTAGTCGCGGGGCCGTAGGAGGTCGCGCCACTCCTCGACGTACCGCATGGCCACCAGCCGGGCGACGATCCCGTCGGTCTCGTCCTTGGAACGGCCGATGGCCCCGCCGATCTCCGTCAGGGTGGCGTTGCCTTCGGAGATCGCCTTCATCGCCTGCCGGTAGATGTCCTTGTCCGTGATGCGCGGGTCCTCGCGGAGCAGGCGATCGATCTCGGCCTCGGTGAAGAAGTCCGGCCGTGGCCGGAGCAGTGCGTCGGCGAGCCAGGCGTCCAGTTCCTCCATCGTCTGCGGAATCGGGAGCCCCGTCAGTTGCAGGAGCGGATTCCGATAGCCCGGAGCGCCGCCGAGCGCCGCGAAGAGGGTGAACGCCACCCGGCGATCCTCGATCCCCCAGAACCGCGCCATGTCGACATGGTCGAATGGGTCCATGGTCAGCTTGAAGGTGAGGCGGCCGAAGAGCGGCCGGGAGCCGTGACCGAGCTCGTGGATCACCGACATCGCCGAGCCGCAGAGCAACATGCGCCCCTCGATGAGCCGGTCGTAGTAGCCGATCCAGAGGCCGGGCTTGCCGGGCTCGCCGCGCCGGAACGAGCTGGTGTCGTAGATCGACTTCACGATCGACTGCAGGTCCGGGGTGTCCCGCAGCAGATAGGGGAACTCGTCGATCACGACGGGGGGAATCCGGTTTCCCTCGCTCCTGCTGAACGTCGCGTCCATCGCGATCTGGAGCAGCAGGTCCCACGTGTCGGGCGCGTCGAGAGTCAGGGCCGACAGTTCGGCGGCCCGGGACGGGTCGTAGGTGCTCAGCTCCTTACGGAACCGCTGCTGGACTTTGATGAGCGTCTCCTCGAGGCGCGCCTCGAAGTAGAACCCGCCGGTCGCGACGGTGAAGTGCTTGAGAAGGTAGGACTTCCCGGTGCGGCGACGGCCGGCCAGTGCGGCCACCCCCGAGCCCGGGGTTCCGATGGGAGAAGGCCGCGCGAACCGCTCCAGGATCTCCCAGTCCTCGTCGCGGTCAACGATGTCGTCAGGTTTGGGCAACATGCGGGCAGCGTATTTTCCCGGCTCGGCCGTCCGCTGGGATTCCAGGAAACCCTTCCGACCTGCGGTTATATGCGGATTTCGCGACGAATGTGCCCCGCCGGTCGGTACGGCTCGCCGCTCGTGGCGCAAGCCGTACCCGCTCGTCCGCGGCCGGACGGCCGCACATTCAGAAGGTCAGGGGCGCGAGGCCACGCGGTGGCGGGCCGCGCCCCGAGGCGAGCCGGAGATCACGCGGGCACCGGGACCGCGTGCGTGGCGTCGGCGAGCGTACGGCCCAGCAGCGGGGGGAACTGGCGCATCACCCGCGCGAGCTCGCGCAGGTCGCCGTTGACCAGGGCCTGGGGGCCGTCGCAGAGCGCCTGCTCGGGGTGGGGGTGGACGTCGATGATCACGCCGTCGGCGCCGACCGCGATGGCCGCGCGGGTGAGCGGCAGGACGAGGTCGCGGCGGCCGCCCGAGTGGGACGGGTCGATGATCACGGGGAGGTGGGAGAGCCGCTGCGCGACGGGGACCGCGGAGACGTCCAGGGTGTTGCGGGTGGCGGTCTCGAACGTGCGGATGCCGCGCTCGCACAGCACGATGTCGAGGTTGCCGCGCTGGGCGATGTACTCGGCCGACATCAGCCACTCTTCGATCGTGCCGCTCATGCCGCGCTTGAGCATGACCGGCTTGCCCGCCGCGCCGACCGCCTGGAGCAGCGCGAAGTTCTGCGTGTTGCGGGTGCCGATCTGCAGCATGTCCGCGTAGGACGCGACCAGCTCGACGTCGTGGGCGTCCACCACCTCGGTGACGATCGGCAGGCCGGTCTTCTCGCGTACGTCGGCGAGGATCCGCAGGCCCTCCTCGCCCAGCCCCTGGAAGGCGTACGGCGAGGTGCGCGGCTTGAAGGCGCCGCCGCGCAGCAGGGTCGCGCCCGCGGCCTTGGCCATCTCGGCCGCCTCCAGGGTCTGCTGCGGGGTCTCGACGGCGCACGGGCCCGCGATCAGCGTCACGGTGTCCGGGCCGATCGGCACCCCGCCCACCCTGACGGTCGACCGTTCCGGGTGGTTCTCCCGGCTGACCAGCTTGTACGGCACGGACACGCGCATGACGTCCGCGACGCCGGACATGCCGCGCAGGTTCAGCGCCGCGAACCGTTCGACGTCGCCGACCAGCCCGATGATCGTCCGGCTCACGCCGCTGCTGACGAACGCCTCGCCGCCGGCCGTGGCGACGAGCCCGACGATCGACTCGATGTCGCCCTGGGTCGCCTCGGACCCCATGACGATGACCATGGTCACTCCTAGTGGGTGCTGTCGTTTTCCTCGCGAAACGCGAAAGGCCCCGGGTCCGTGTGGACCCGGGGCCTTTCGTTCGCCTTGGCTGTCAGCGCAGCGCTAAGGGGCGAGCGGTCCCTGCGGGTCCGTCGCCATACCAAAACTCAGCGATACGCATGCCACGCAATATAGCGCATGTCCAACACTGCGAGCGGCGCCCTTCCCTTAAAGCGATCATGGGGTGAAGGGGCGATGCACCCCCGCGTCCGGCTCCGCCGATCACGCCGGGCCGACGGGCGGCGGAGCCGCTGGCGGGGTCCCGGTGGCGGGGAACTGAACGGCTGGTGGCAGGATGGCGACGTGCCGGAGATTCCCGAAGAGGAGAGCCGTCTGCCCCCCGGGCAGTACATCCCGCGCGGCCGGCCCGTCCTCCACTACGGCCGGGTTCCGGCGTTCCGTCCCCAGAGCTGGCGGTTCCAGGTGTTCGGCGCGACCGCCTCGGGCGACGCGTACATGTTCGGGTGGGAGGAGTTCGCCGCGCTGCCCAGGACTGCGATGATCGCCGACTTCCACTGCGTCACCAAGTTCTCCATCATGGGCAACGAGTGGTCGGGCATCGCGGCGAGGACGCTGATGGAGCGCGTTCCGCCGGCCCCGGACGTGCAGCATGTCATGATCTGGGCCGAGTACGGCTACAGCGCGAACATCCGCATGAGCGACTTCGACCGCGACACCACGCTGTTCGCCACCGAGCTGGACGAAAAGCCGCTCACCCCGGAGCGCGGGTTCCCCGTACGCATCGTGGTCCCGCACCTGTACGCCTGGAAGAGCGTGAAATGGGTGCGCGGAGTGGAATACCTGACGGAGGACAGGCGCGGTTTCTGGGAGGATCGCGGCTACCACAACACCGCCGATCCCTGGCGGGAACAGCGGTACTCCTACCAGGAGGAGCCGGGCGAGGGCCCTCCCTGACGGTTCGAGTCGGGGTTCGCTCCGCGTTCGACTCCTCTCCACGGTCCGACTTCTCTGTGTGTCCGTGCGGGCACTCTTCGTCGCCGAATCCCTTGCGGGTCCGGCGGGCGAGGCGGCACGGTGGTGGGCATGCTGCGTGTTATGGCCGTCGACGACGAGGCGTCCGCCTTGTCCGAGCTCGTCTATCTGCTGCGCCAGAACGAGCGGATCGAGCACGTCACCACCGCCCAGGACGGGCTGGCCGCGCTCCACACGATCGTGGCGATGATGGGTGCGGGTGAGCGCCTCGACGGCGCCTTCCTGGACATCCGGCTGCCCGGCCTGGACGGATTCGAGCTGGCCAGAGTGATCGCCGGATTCCCGGCCCGTCCCCGGCTGGTCTTCGTCACCGCCCACGACTGCGCGGTCCGGGCGTTCGAGCTGGAGGCCGTCGACTACGTCCTCAAGCCCGTACGCCCCGACCGGCTGGCGGAAGCCGTACGGCGGCTCTCCTCGGCGGTCGCGGCTGCGACGGTCGAGGAGAAGGACACCGACGTCATCCCGGTCGAGCTGGGTGGCCGCACCAAGTTCGTCCAGCGGCAGGCCGTCTGGTACGCCGAGGCCCACGGCGACTACGTCCGCCTGCACACGGTGGACGGGACCTACCTCGTCCGGATGCCCCTCGCCGCGCTCGAACGCCGCTGGGGCGGTTCGGGGTTCGTCCGGGCGCACCGCAGCACCCTCGTCAACGCGCGGCATGTCAGCGAGCTGCGCTTCGACGGCGGCCGGATGGTGCTCCAGGTAGGGACCGAGGTGCTGCCGGTGAGCAGGCGGCACACCCGTGAGGTTCGCGACCAGCTCGTCCGGCGCTTCCGGGTCGCCGCGCCGCCGGCCGGTGCGATGTGACCGGCCGGTGCGATGTGACCGGGCGGTGCGATGTGACCGGGCGGTGTGATGTGACTGGGGCATCCGCGACGGCCGTGACGACGGAGCGGGCTTCGACCGTTCGTCGCGTCCGATGAGCCGCCGGTCCGGGCGGGCCTGCCCGCGCGTCGCGAAACACCGACCGCTCGTCCGAACTCCGGCCGTTGGTCCGGCCGGCGGCCGTAATCTCTCCGTCATTGCAAGGCCACGCCGCGTAGCTGACAGAAGTTCGTGACCATGCCGCGCGGATGCCAGGCGGGCCCTCACTGGGGATGGGGCCATTGGGAAATGTCCGGAAGATGGTGGTTCGCCGAGTAAGGCGACATCTGCCGGATATGACCTGTCGCGGGATCCGCGAAAGCGGTCCGGCCATCGGGGGCGCCGGACCGCGAGCGGGCCTGCTGCCAGCCGTGCCGTCAGCCGCCGTCAGCAGCGCTGTCCCCGCGCTGTCCTCGCGCCGTCAGCCGCGCAGCTTCTTCAGGAGCGCGATGTTCTCCCGGTCCTGGTCCACCTTGCCCGGTGTCTCGATGCAGAGCGGCACTCCGGCGGTCACAGGGTGGCGCATGATCTCCGCGAACGGCTCCTCGCCGATGTGTCCCGCGCCGATGTTCTCATGGCGGTCCTTCTTCGAGCCGCACACGTCCTTCGAGTCGTTCGCGTGGATCAGCTTGAGCCGTCCGGGAGCGGTCTGGTGCAACGCGTCGAGCATCGCGCCCACCCCGCCGGGAGCGGCCAGGTCGTGCCCGGCGGCGAATGCATGGCAGGTGTCCAGGCAGACGCCCACCTTCGGGTGGTGATCCAGCGCCTCCAGGTAGGGCCCGAGGTCCTGGACGGTCGCGCAGAGCATCTGCCCCTGCCCGGCCATCGGTTCGAGCAGCAGGTCGGGGCCGCCCTCGGGGATCTCGTCCAGCAGCGGGAGCAACTGCTCGTGGATCTGGCGCATGGCGTTGTCCCGCGACTGGCTGACGGCTGAGCCGGTGTGCACCACCACGCCGAGGGCGCCGATCGCGGCGCCGCGCCGGAGTGTGTGCCTGACCACCGCCACGGAGTTCTCCAGGGTCGCCGCGGTGGGCGAGCCGAAGTTCACCAGGTAAGGGGCGTGCGCGAAGACCGGCAGCCCGGACTCGGCGAGTTTCGCGTCCTCGGCCGGGTCGCCGTCGTTCAGCGCCCAGGTCCGGGGGTTGGTGACGAAGACCTGGACCATCTCGGCGTCGACATCGGCCGCGTGGCGCAGTCCGCCGGTGGCGAGACCGCCCGCGACGGAAACGTGCGCGCCGATCGCATTTCTCGAGGTCATGATGGCTCCAGCCTAGTGTCCGGGCCTGCTGCCCTGGCTGCTGCCCTGGCTGGTGACCGGGCTTGGTGGCCGGGCTTTGTGGCAACGTACAAACCCCGGCCGGGACACGGCGGGACAGTTGGGCGTTCACGCTGCTAGACCCGCCCTTCGCCGCGATGTTGACTGCTGGCATGCGAGAACTCAGCCAGGAGGAGCTGCGCTCCTGCTGCGCGTCCACGACCTGGATGGCCGCGGTCGCGGCGCGGCAGCCGTACGCGGACCTCACCGCGCTGGTGGCGGCGGGCGAGGCCGCGATCGCGGCGCTCGACTGGCCCGACGTGGAGGAGGCGCTCGCGGCGCATCCCCAGATCGGGGAGCGGGCCGCCGCCGATCAGGCCGCCACCGACCGCGAGGCGGCGTGGTCCCGGGCCGAGCAGTCCGGTACGGCCGGCGCGGCCCAGACCGTGCTCGACGCCATCACCAGGGGAAACGCCGTCTACGAGCAGCGGTTCGGCCACGTCTACCTGGTCCGCGCCACGGGCAGGAGCGCCGAGGAGATGCTCGGCCTGCTGCTGGCCCGGCTCGCGAATGACGAGGAGACCGAGCGGAAGATCGTCCGTGCCGAGCTCGCCGAGATCGTCCGGCTCCGCCTGGAGACGGCGGTGACCGGCGGATGAGCCTCTCCACCCATGTCCTCGACACCGCCAAGGGGCTGCCCGCGGCCGGCGTGCTGGTCCGGCTCTCGCGCATGACCGTGCACGGCTTCCTCGCCGCGGCCGAGGGCCGTACGGACGGGGACGGCCGGATCCGGGAGTGGTCGCCGGTGAGCGCGGAGTGGGTCGAGGGCGTGGACCCTCGCCCGGGTACCTACCGCCTGGTCTTCCACACGGGGGAATACCTGGGGGAGGACGCATTCTTCCCCGAGGTCAGCGTCGTCTTCACGCTCCGGGAGCACGGCGGGCACTGCCACGTGCCGCTGCTGCTCAGCCCGTACGCCTACTCGACCTACCGCGGGAGCTAGCTTGATCGTCTTGGGTCCCAACCGATACGGCAAGGCCGAGACCAGGGTGGTCAGAGTCACCCGGCATGGCGACGCCCACCACATCAAGGATCTCAACGTCAGCACGTCACTGTCCGGCGCGATGGCCGACGTGCACCTGACCGGCGACAACTCGGCCGTGCTCACCACGGACGCGCAGAAGAACACGGTGTACGCCTTCGCCAGGAAGCACGGCATCGGGGCGATCGAGGACTTCGCCCTGCTGCTGGCCCGGCGCTTCGTGGACTCCCAGCCGTCCGTCCACCGGGCGCGGGTCGCGGTCGAGGAGTACGCCTGGGAGCGGAACGCCGGCTCCGGGCACTCGTTCCTGCGCTCCGGCAGGGAGGTGCGGACCTGCGTCGCGCACTACGACGGGTCGGCCGCCTGGATGGTCTGCGGCCTGCGCGACCTGGTTGTGCTGAACACCACGAACTCGGAGTTCCGGGGGTTCGTGAAGGACGAGTACACGACCCTGCCGGAGACTCGCGACCGGATCCTCGCCACGGCGGTCGACGCGTCCTGGCGGCACTCCTCGGTGCGCCCCACCGGCCCGGACGGAGACCCGGGCGGGGACTGGGACAGGGGTCCGGACGGAAACGGAGAGGCCGCCAACGACTGGGACAAGTCGTACGAGACGGTTCGCCAGGCTCTGCTCACGGCCTTCGCCGGGACCTACAGCCTCTCCCTCCAGCAGACGCTCTACGCCATGGGCGCCCGCGTGCTCGCCGACTGCCCGGAGATCTGCGAGGTACGGCTGTCGCTGCCGAACAAACACCACTTCCTGGTCGATCTGGCGCCCTTCGGGCTGGACAACCCGAATGAGGTCTACCTCGCGGCGGATCGGCCGTACGGGCTGATCGAGGGGACGGTCCTGCGCGACGACGCCCCTGCCGCCGGACCGGCCTGGGAGTGACGGCGATGGACTTCCTGCGCCCCGCCACCTGGGAGGAGGCCCTGGCGATGAAGGCCGCCCGGCCGGACGCCACGCCGATCCAGGGCGGCACGGACGTGATGGTCGAGATCAACCTCGACAAGGGGCGCCCGGCGGCCCTCCTCGACCTGAACCCGGTCGCCGAGCTGGCCGGGTGGGCCTGGACGGAGGACGCCGCGCCGATGCTGCGCGTGGGGGCCGGGGTGACCTACGCGCGGCTGATCGCGGAGCTGGGCGGCCGACTGCCGGGGCTCGCGCAGGCGTCCCGGACCGTGGGATCGCCGCAGATCAGGAACCGAGGAACGCTCGCGGGCAACCTCGGGGCGGCCTCGCCCGCCGGGGACGGCCACCCGCCGCTGCTGGCCTCCGGCGCGCTGGTTGAGGCCGTGTCGGTACGCGGTACGCGGCTCATCCCGATCGCGGAGTTCTACACCGGCGTGAAGCGCAACGCGCTGGAGGCCGACGAGCTGATCCGCGCGGTCCACGTCCCTCCGGCCACCGGTCCGCAGTACTTCGCCAAGATCGGCACGAGGAACGCGATGGTGATCGCGGTGTGCTCCTTCGCGATCGCCCTGCGCCCGGGGGAGCGGCGCGTGGGCACCGGGATCGGCTCGGCCGCCCCCACTCCGCGCCGGGCGTACGCGGCCGAGGAGTTCCTCGCCGAGGAGCTGGACTGGGACGGCCGTGGGCCGCTCGATCCCGCGCTCGCCCGCAGGTTCGGCGAGCTGGTCGCGGAGGCGGCGTCGCCCATCGACGACGTGCGCGGCCAGGCGGCCTACCGGCGGCACGCGCTGGGCGTCATGGCCCGCCGCGCCCTCGGCTGGGCCTGGACCGATCACACGGCGGGGCGAGCCGGCGGAGCGAGCGAAGGGACCGGTCTCAGCCTATGAACACCAGAGCTCCGCGCATGAACACCAGAGCTGCCCGCATGAATACCAGTGCCGCCCGGCCTGACCGCCGGGACTCGCCGATCTTCTCAGGGAGCCTGTGGATGGAGGTCCGATGCGGGTGAACGTCTCCGTCAACGGTCAGGCGATGACCGCCGACGACGTCTGGGAGGGCGAGAGCCTGCTGTACGTCCTGCGCGAGCGGCTGGGCCTGCCTGGCGCGAAGAACGCGTGCGAGCAGGGCGAGTGCGGGTCGTGCACCGTCTACCTCGACGGGATCACGGTGTGCGCGTGCCTGGTGGCGGCGGGCCAGGCCGAAGGGCGGGAGGTGGTCACCGTGGAGGGCCTCCCCTCGGTGAGCATCGCCACGGCTGTCGCGGCCGGCACGGCTGTCTCGGCTGTCTCCGCGGGTGTGTCACCCGGCGTGCTCACGGGCGACACGGCGGGTGACACGGCGGGTGACACCGCGGGCGATACCGCAGGCGTTTCCATGGGCGTATCCGTGGGGGCCGAGCCGGTTTCGGGGGACGGGCTCGACGAGGTGCAGCGCTGCTTCGTCGAGGCGGGAGCCGTACAGTGCGGGTTCTGCACGCCCGGGCTCGTCGTGCAGGCGCACTCCCTGATCGCGAGAGCGTCCGGAGTGCCGCAGGATGCCGAGATCCGCGAGGCACTGGCCGGCAATCTGTGCCGGTGCACGGGTTACGAGAAGATCCTCGACGCCGTACGGCTGGCCGCCGCCCGCGCCCTCGCCGGGAACGGCGCCGCGCCGGGATCGTCGCCGCTCGTGCCGCCGGGACAGGGAGGCTCCCGTGACTGATCCGGCGCCCCGGCGCGTGGTGATCGAGAACGCCTACGTCGTCCCGGTGGCCGGCGCCGAGATCCCGGCCGGACACGTCGTGATCGAGGGCGATCGCATCGTCGCGGTCGGCCCCGGCGCGGCGGAAGGCGCGGCGGACGCCGTACCCGCCGACGCCGAGCGGATCGACGGGAGCGGGTGCCTGGCAACGCCCGGTCTGGTCAACACCCATCACCACCTCTACCAGTGGGCCGCGCAAGGGGTCACACCCGACGGGACGCTGTTCGATTGGCTGGTCGCGAGCTATCCGCTGTGGGCGGGCCTGGACGCCGAGGTGGTGCACGGCGCGGCGACGGCGGGGCTCGCCTGGCTGGCCGCGTCGGGATGCACCACCACGACCGACCATCACTACATCTTCCCCAAGGGACGCGGCGACCTGTTCGACGCGGAGATCGAGGCGGCATGGCGGGTCGGCGTGCGGTTCCACCCGTGCCGGGGATCGATGGACCGCGGGCGGTCCCAGGGCGGCCTGCCGCCGGACGAGATCGTGGAGGACGTCGACGAGATCCTCGCCGCCACCGAGGACGCGATCCGGAAATATCACGACCCGTCGTTCGGGTCGATGCTCCGGATCGCGGTCGCCCCCTGCTCGCCCTTCTCGGTGAGCGGCGAGTTGATGACCCGGTCCGCCGAGCTCGCCCGCTCCCACGGCGTACGGCTGCACACGCACATCGCCGAGAGCAGGGACGAGGACGAGCACTGCGTGGCGCAGTTCGGCGTCCCTCCGGTGGAGTACCTCGACCAGCTCGGCTGGCTCGGGCCCGACGTCTGGCTGGCCCACGCCGTCCACCTGACCGACAAGGACGTCCGGCGGTTCGCCGAGACCGGTACGGGCACGGCGCACTGCCCGTCGTCGAACGGCCGCCTCGGCTCGGGCATCGCCCGGATCTCCGACCTGCTGCGCGCCGGAGCGACGGTGGGCCTCGGCGTCGACGGCGCCGCGTCCAGCGAGATGACCACGCTGGCGGGCGAGATCAGGACGGCCATGCTCATGCAGCGCGCCCGCTACGGCCCGCGTGCCCTGACCGCCCGGCAGGCACTTGAGCTGGCCACGCTGGGCGGGGCGCGATGCCTGGGCCGTGACGCGGAGATCGGGACGCTGGAGCCGGGCAAGCTGGCCGACGTCGCCCTCTGGCGGCTGGACGGCTTCTACGACGCGATCGACGACCCGGTGGTCGCGTTCGCCTACGGCAGGACGCCACCGCTGGCCCGGCTGCTCGTCGGCGGCCGGACCCTGGTCGAGGACGGCGAACTGCGCACGGTCTCCGGCACGGAGGCGGCCCAGGCGGGCGCGGCGGCGCACCGCCGTCTCATGAGCGCGGTCCGATGACCCCACCCGGCGGGGCGGGGTACGGCGTTCGACGATGATGGTCGTGATCCGTTCACAGAGGCCCAGGGAGCAGTAATGAGGGACCACGTCGTCATCGCGCCGGACAAGTTCAGGGGGTCGCTGACCGCCGCGGACGTGGCCGAGCATGTGGCCGCCGGGCTGGGAGACGTGCCCGCCGTACGCCTTCCGGTGGCCGACGGCGGCGACGGCACCGTGGACGCGGTCGTGGCGTGCGGGTTCACCCGGGTCGAGGTCGAGGTGACCGGCCCCACCGGCGACCCCGTCCGCGCCTCCTACGCCACGCGGGACGGCGTCGCCGTGATCGAGTTGGCGGAGGCGTCCGGCCTGCGGCTGCTGCCGGCCGGTCCCGCCCCGCTGACGGCCACGAGCCGCGGAACCGGCGAGCTGATCGCCCATGCCGTACGGCACGGCGCCCGCAGGGTCGTGCTCGGCCTCGGCGGCAGCGCCTGCACCGACGGCGGTGCGGGCATGATCCAGGCGCTCGGCGCCCGGTTGCTCGACGAGAACGGCGATGAGCTGCCTCCCGGCGGAGGCGCGCTCAGGAATCTGGCGACGATCGATCTCTCGGCCTTCGGCCCCGGTCACACCCATGGGCACGGCGAGGACCATGGGCACGGTGAGGACCACGGGCACGGCCACGGGCATTTCGGCGGCGATCTGTCGGACGTCGAGTTCGTGGTCGCAAGCGACGTGGACAACCCGCTGCTCGGCCCGCACGGCGCCGCCGCCGTGTACGGCCCGCAGAAGGGGGCCGGGCCGGAGGACGTGGCGGTGCTGGAGGCGGGTCTGGCCCGGCTGGCCGCCGTCGCCGCGCACACCCACGGCGTCGTGGGAGCGGTCGAGCACGACGGTGTCGTACGTTCCATGGGCGTCGCCGGGCGGCCCGGGGCCGGAGCGGCGGGCGGCGTCGGCTTCGCCGCGCTGGCCTTCCTGCACGCCGAGATCAGCCCCGGCATCGAACTTCTTCTCGGCCTGCTGGAGTTCGACCGGCATGTCGCGGGAGCCCGGCTGGTCATCACCGGCGAGGGGTCGCTCGACGAGCAGTCGCTGCGCGGCAAGGCACCGCTGGGCGTGGCGTCGGCGGCGGCCAAGCACGGGGTTCCGGTCGTCGCCGTCTGCGGCCGCCGGTCCATCTCGGACGAGGAACTCCATGCGGCGGGCATCACCGCCGCGTACGCGCTGACCGATCTCGAACCCGACGTCGAGCGGTGCATGGCCGAGGCGGGGCCGCTGCTGGAGCGCCTGGCCGCGGACATCGCGGTCAACCACCTCTCCGCGTCCACGTCCACGTCCGCGTCCGCGTCCGCGTCCACGTCCGCGTCCGGGTCCGAGCCCCCGGCCGTGCGCCGGAGCGGCCACGGAGAAGATCACGGAGGTCACGCATGATCCGAGCAGGAGGCAGAGCCCGCCATGGGTGAGCGCGCGGAGTCCGGCCTGCCGGCGGAGTTCGACCTGATCGTGAGCTCCCGCAGGGTGGTGACCCCGGACGGGGAGCGGCCGCTCGCGGTGGCCGTGCGGAACGGGAGGATCGCGGCCCTGCTCCCGTATCCCGCGCCGCCGCCCGCCCGCGAGTCGGCGCGGGATACGGCCAGGGATACGGCGCGGGTGACGGCCCGCGAGATGGTGAACCTGGGCGAGGTGGCGCTGCTGCCCGGCCTGGTCGACACCCACGTGCACGTCAACGAGCCGGGCCGTACGCACTGGGAGGGTTTCGCCTCGGCCACCAGGGCCGCCGCCGCCGGGGGCGTCACCACGATCGTCGACATGCCGCTCAACGCGCTTCCGCCGACCGTCAACGTGGCCGCGTTGGAGATCAAGAGGAAGGCCGCCGAAGGGCAGTGCCACGTCGACGTCGGCTTCTGGGGCGGTACGATCCCCGGCAACACGCGCGAGCTGGAGCCGCTGCACCGTGCGGGCGTGTTCGGCGTCAAGTGCTTCCTCTCGCCGTCCGGCGTGGACGAGTTCCCCGCTCTGGACCGCGCCGGGCTGAGGGAGGCCCTTCGGACGCTGGCGTCGTTCGGCGGCCTGATGACCGTCCACGCTGAGGATCCCGCGACCCTCACCGACCCGCTCGGCCCGACTTATCTGGATTTCTTGGCATCTCGTACGGCGGAGGCCGAGCGGAGGGCCGTCGAGCAGGTCATCGAGCTGTCCGCCCAGACCGGAGCCCGCGCCCACATCGTGCACGTCTCGTCCGGATCCTGCCTGGAACCGCTGCGGGCCGCCCAGAACGCCGGCGTGCCGATCACCGCGGAGACCTGCCCCCATTACCTCACCCTGACCGCCGAGGAGGTCGGCGGGCCCGCCTACAAGTGCTGCCCCCCGATCAGGGAGGCCGCCAACCGCGACGCCCTCTGGCAGGGGCTGGCCGACGGCGTGCTGATGGGGATCGTCTCCGACCACTCGCCGTCCACGCCCGACCTCAAGGTGCCCGACTTCGCCGCCGCCTGGGGCGGGATCTCCTCGCTGCAGGTCGGCCTCCCCGCCGTCTGGACGTCCGCGAGCGCGCGCGGCTACGGCCTGAGCGACGTGGTGCGGTGGATGGCCGAGGGACCGGCGGCGCTGGTCGGCCTGCCGTACAAGGGGGCGATCAGGCCGGGCGCGGACGCGGACCTGGTCGCCTTCGACCCGGCGGCCGGGTTCACCGTGGACGCCGCCGCGCTGCACCACAAGAACCCGGTGTCGCCCTACCACGGCAAGACGCTGACCGGCGTGGTCGCCCGCACGTGGCTGCGCGGCCGCCCGGCCGACCTCGTCACCCCACACGGCCGGCTTCTCACGAGGGAGGGCATCGGATGACGGATCTCGGCAGGCTTCCTGATCTCGCGCTCCGCTCGTACGGAGGATCGGTGGTCGCGGCGAGCGACGAGTCGTTCGCCGAGAAGGAGGCCCTGATCAGGCCCGGCCCGGCGGAGTTCCGGCCGCACACGTTCGGCGCGAAGGGCCAGGTCTACGACGGCTGGGAGACCCGGAGACGGCGCGAGCCCGGCCACGACTGGGCCGTGGTACGGCTCGGCCTGCCCGGCGTGATCAAGGCGATCGTGATCGACACCGCGTGGTTCAAGGGCAACTATCCGCCGTTCGCGTTGGTCGAGGCGTGCGCCGCGGACGGGTACCCGGCCCCGGACGAGCTGACCGGTTGGGCTCCGATCGTGCCGCGCGTCCCGCTCGCGGGCGACACCGTCCACGAGTTCGAGGTCACCGATCCACGCCGTTTCACCCATGTGCGGCTCAACATCTTCCCCGACGGCGGCGTGGCCCGGCTGCGGGTGCACGGCGAGGTGGTGCCCGACCCGCTGCTCCTGTCCGGTCTCACCGTCGATCTCGCCGCGCTGGAGAACGGGGCGGTCGTCGTCGCCTGCTCCGACGAGTTCTACTCCTCACCCAACAACATCCTCGCTCCGGGGCTCGCCAGGAACCAGGCCGAGGGGTGGGAGACCGCGCGCAGGCGGGACGGCGGCAACGACTGGCTGATCGTCGCCCTGGCCGGCGCGGGAACCGTCGCCGTGGCCGAGCTGGACACCGCGAACCTCCTGTTCAACGCTCCGGACGCGGCGGTGTTGACCGGCATCGACGCCCGGACGGCGGCGCTGGATGACGAGGACGCCTGGATCACCCTGCTGCCGAAGACGCGGCTCCAGCCGGACACCCGGCATCGGTTCCGGCTTGACAGCGGTCCTGAAGGGGACCGGCCGCTGACCCACGCCCGGCTCGACATCTTCCCCGACGGCGGGCTGGCCCGGCTGCGGCTGCTCGGCTCGCTGCTCGATGACCCGGCCTCCCGCCCGACGCGGCCCTGACCGAGAGAGCCCGCCAGGGAAAGCGCCCGCCAGGGACGGAGCGCCTGCCCGGCGGGTGCGGCGGGCGCCCGGCGGCGTAAGTACCAGCGTCAGTACCAGATGGTGATCTCCGAGCCCACCGGCTGCTCGCCGAGCGGGTTCTCGCCCACGACGCGCTGGCCGCCCACGAGCTTGCGCATCTTGACCGTGAACCCGGCGGCCTCCAACTCGCCCTTGGCCTCCTCCACGCCCTTGAGCCGCACGTCCGGGACGTTCGCGAAGTCGGGCGTGGGCTGCGAGTCGTCGGTCTCCCACGGCCAGTGCCAGCCCTCGTCCGGTCCCCTCGAGGCCGTCAGCCGGACGGCGGCTCCGGCGGCTATCTCGGCTCCGGCGGCGGGATCCTGGGCGATCACCGTTCCTGGTGGGGTGCTGTCGGCCGTCTCGTCCACAGTGACGGTGAAGCCCTTCTCCTGGAGGAACTGCACCGCCTGGTCCTTCGTCATCTGCGAGACGTCCGGCATCAGCATCCCCGCGCTGATCACCAGGTCGATGGTCGTGCCCTTCCTGACTTGCTCGCCGACCGCCGGTTTGGTGCGGACCACGAGATCGCGCGCGACGGTGTCGCTCGGCACCTTGCTCTCCTGACCGACCTGCAGACCGGCCTCGGCGATCTTGACCTTGGCGTCGCCTGCGCTGAGGTTCTCGAGGTTCGGCACGGGGACGGTCTCCGGCCCCGCCGATGCCACGAACGTCAGCTCTGATCCCTTCTCCACCTCGGTGCCCGGGGCGGGGGAGATCTCCAGGAGCCGGTCCTTCCCGACCTCATCGTCGAACCTGGGCTCCCCGATCTTGACCGTGAACCCGGCGTTCTCCGCCTGCTGCCTGGCCGCGGTGATGTTCTGGCGGAGCAGGTCGGGCACCACCGTGTAGCGCGACTGGGAGAACCACCAGCCGCTGAACGCGACGCCCGCGATCATCACCAGCGCCAGCCCGACGATGAACCAGTTCGGCCGCCACCCGCGTTTGGACCGCGCGGGCGGGATCGTCGCCGGCTCCACCTTGGGCTGGATCATCGTGTGCCCGGCCACGTCGGATGCTCGAGCGCCGGTGGTGTAGGTGAGCGCAGGCGTGCCGCCGGTGCCGGAGAGCCCGGGTGCGCCGGTGGTGTATGAGAGCCCGGGCGTGCCGGGGGCACCAGGCGCGCTGGAGAGCCCGGGACTGCTGGGCGTTCCCGGCGCGCCGGAGGATCCGGCGGGCGGCCTGGGGTGCTGCCCGGTGTGCCCGCGCGGCAGCGTGCGGTGCGCCTCCACGGCGGCGACCAACATGGCGGTCGCGTCGGCGGGACGCCGCGCCGGGTCCCGGTCGGTGGCCGCCGCCACCAGGGCGTCGACCTGCGGCGGGACGCCGGAGATGATCGACGACGGGGCCGGGACGCTGTCATGCACATGCCGGTAGGCGATGGACATCGGCGTCTCGCCCTCGTACGGCTGCCGCCCGGTGATCAGCTCGAACAGCATGACACCCGCGGCGTAGACGTCGCTTCGGACGTCCGCGACCCCGGAGGTCACCTGCTCGGGCGACATGTAACCGATCGTGCCGATCATCATGCCGGTCTTGGTCTGGTTGCTCGCCTCGACGGCGCGGGCCAGGCCGAAGTCCACGACCTTCACCCGGCCGTCGTCGGCGAGCAGCACGTTCTCCGGCTTGACGTCCCGGTGGACCATCCCCGCCGAGTGGGCGGCGCCGAGGGCGGCCAGGACGGGGATGAGGAGTTCGAGCGCCTCGCGGGCGGGCAGCGGGCCGCGTGAGCGCAGTACCTCGCGCAGGGTCTTGCTCGGCACGTACTCCATCGAGAGGTAGACCGTGGGACCGTCCGTGCCCTGGTCGAAGACCTGCACCACGTTGGGGTGGGACAGACTCGCGACCGACTTCGCCTCGCCGATGAACCGCTTGACGAAGTGCGGGTCCTCGGCGAGAGACCGGTGCATCACCTTGAGTGCCACCGTGCGGTCGAGCCGGACGTCCAGAGCCAGATAGACGGCGGCCATTCCACCCTGGGCGATCCGGGACTCGACGCGATAACGCCCGTCGAGCAGCCGCCCCACCAACGGGTCTGTCAGCGTCGTGTCCACCCGGCTGAGTTTACGACGGCTTTGCCGCGGGTAGGGCTTTCCGGCCCCAAAACGAGACCGTTTCTGAACGTTACGCGAACCTCGGCAGCGAAGGTGAGGACGCCTCCGCGTACCGCCGCCGGGGGATACGGCCCGCCAGTTTCGCCATCCGTCCCGCCTCGACCGCCGAGCGCATGGCGGCGGCCATGAGCTCCGGCCGCTGGGCACGGGTGACGGCGGTCGCCAGCAGTACGGCGTCGCAGCCCAGCTCCATCGCCAGCGCCGCGTCGCTCGCGGTGCCCACGCCCGCGTCGAGGATCACCGGGACCGAGGCCGCCTCGACGATCAGCTCGATGCTGTGCGGGTTTCGGATGCCCAGTCCGGACCCGATCGGCGCGCCCAGCGGCATGACCGCCGCGCAGCCCGCCTGCTCCAGCCTGCGGGCCAGCGCCGGATCGTCCCCGATATAGGGGAGCACCACGAACCCGTCCGCGACCAGCCGCTCCGCGGCGTCGAACGTCTCGATCGGATCGGGCAGCAGGGTCCGCTCGTCCGCGATGACCTCCAGCTTCACCCAGTTCGTCTCCAGGGCCTCCCTGGCCAGGCGCGCGGTCAGCACAGCCTCTCCGGCGGTGAAGCAGCCCGCGGTGTTCGGCAGCACCCGGATGTTCCGCCGGCGCAGCACGTCGAGCACCGACCCCTGGACCGCGGGGTCGAGCCTGCGCATCGCCACCGTGGTCAGCTCGGTGCCCGACGCCTCAAGCGCCCGATCCAGCACATCCAGCGAGGGCGCGCCCCCGGTTCCCATGATCAGCCGCGAGGTGAACTTCTCCCCGCCCAGGACCAGCACGTCGTCCGCCTCGTTCACCGTCATCCTCCCTGCACCGCCGTCAGCACCTCGACGCGGTCGTTCTCGGCCAGCGAGGTCGACTTCCACGCGCCCTTGCTCACCACCACGTCGTTGACCGCCACGGCCACGCCGCTGGTCAGCGCCGTCAGCGTGCGCACGGCCTCCGCCACGGTCGTACCGTCAGGCAGCTCTCCGGCGGCTCCATTGATCGTCACCTTCATCGGACGCCCCTTTCCGGGTCGCAGGACCGGACGGCATCCGGCACGTCGCCGCCGGTCAGGAACGCCGTGACCGCCTCCGCGGTGACCGGCGCGAGCAGCACACCGCCACGGTGGTGCCCGGTCGCCGCGATCACGCCCGGCGCGACCGCCGGACCGATCAGCGGCAGGTTGTCCGGGGTCCCGGGCCGGAAGCCGACGGTCGTCTCCACCAGCTCCAGCTCCGTGATGCCCGGCACCAGCTCACGCGCGTCGCGCAGCAGCTCATACACGCCGCCCGCGGTCACCCGGCCGTCGAAGCCCAGCTCCTCCACCGTGGCGCCGAGCGTGATCTCGCCGTCGCCCCGAGGGACCAGGTATGCGGGCGAACCGTGCACCATCCCGCGCACACACCGTGTCAGGAAGCCCTTCGGGCCGCGCAGCCGCAGGATCTGGCCTTTGACCGGCCGCACCGGCAGGCCGGGCGCCAGCGACCCCGACCAGCAACCGGCCGCGATCACCACCCGCGACCCCGCCACCGCCTCGCCGGACGCCAGCCGTACGCCCCGGGCCTCGTCGCCGCCGGTGGACAGCTCGGTCACGCGGTCGCGGACCAGGGTGCCGCCCGCCCGCTCGAACGCCGCCAGCAGCGCGCGCACCACCCGGCGCGGATTCACCCAGGCGTCGCCGGTCGCCAGCAGCCCGCCGCGTATCGACGGCGCCAGCATCGGCTCGAACCTGCGGCATTCCCGCCCCGTCAGCCGCTCCACCGGCAGGCCGAGCGTCTTCTCGAATGCCGCGAGATCGTCCAGGTAGGCCATGTCGTCCGGGTCGTACGCGACCTCGAGCGTGCCTTCGGCGCGGTAGTCGAGATCGACGCCGCTCTCCTCCTCGAGCGCGTCCCGGAAGGACGGCCACATCTCCAGCGACGCGAGTCCCAGGCGCAGCAGCGGCTCCTCGGTGTACGTCACCTCGCTGACCGGGGCCAGCATGCCCGCCGCCGCGTGCGACGCGCCCGTCCCCGGATCGGGATCCACCACCGCCACGGAAAGACCGCGCCGGGCGGTACGCCATGCGGCCGACAGGCCCACCACGCCGCCGCCCACGACGACCACGTCGTAGCCACGCACCAACGCGCTCCCTTCGCCGGCATTACCCGGATCAGGTGTTCTGGCGGTCGAGAGCTGTCACACGGTCGCGCTCGGGGTCCTCGTTCGCTTCGCGGGAGGCTCGTTCCTCGCCTACCACTTCGCTCACTGCGGCCCTCGCCGCTCCGTACGCTCTCCTCTCAGCCCGGCTCACCGGGCTCCCGCGCGTCTTACGCCTCAAGACTAGTCTTGATCGGGAGTGTCACGCACACCATGGTCATCACTCGTTGTGCGGGCTACTTGCTCAACTCGTTACCAAATCTCCATTGGCGTGTGCCCCGGTCGCCGATCTAGGGTCGGGGCGTGGATGACGTCGTGGTGGTAGGCGCCGGCCTGGCCGGGATACGGAGCATCGAGGCACTGCGAGCCCACGGGTTCGCCGGCCGGATCACGCTGATCGGCGAGGAACGTCATCGCCCCTATGACAGGCCGCCTCTCTCCAAGGCGGTGCTGCTCGGAGAGACCGACTCCACTGTGGTCGACTCCGACCTGGACGCCCTGAACGTGCGGCTGCTTCTCGGGACCGCCGCCAAGGGGCTCGGGACCGGCGTACTGGAAACCACGGAGGGGGAGCTCGCGTTCGACGGGCTCGTCATCGCCACCGGAGCGACCCCCGTCCGGCTGAGAGGTGAGGGCAGGCAGCACGTCCTGCGCACCATCGACGACGCCATCGAGCTGCGCTCCCGGCTTGTGCCCGGCGCCCGCGTCGCCGTCATCGGCGCCGGCTGGATCGGCGCCGAGGTCGCCACCGCCGCGGCCAGGGCCGGCTGCGCCGTCACGGTCGTCGAGGCGGGGGAGACGCCCCTCGCCGCCGCCATCGGCACCACCGTCGGCGCGTACACCACCGGCTGGTACGGCGAAGCCGGCGTCGAGCTCCGGCTCGGCGCCATGGTCAGGTCGGTCGACCCCGACGGCCTGACGCTCATGTCCGGCGCGCGCATCCCCGCGGACGTCGTCGTCACCGGCGTCGGCGTCCGCCCCGCCGTCGAGTGGCTGAAGGGCTCCGCGGTCGAGCTCGAGAACGGCGTCGTCGTGGACGAGCACCTGCGCACCTCGGTCCCCGGCGTCGTCGCCGTGGGCGACTGCGCCAACTGGTGGTCGCGCAGGTTCGGCAGGCGGATGCGGGTCGAGCACTGGGACGCCGCGCTCGGCGCGCCGGACACCGCCGCCGCCACCCTGCTCGGTGAGGACGCGGTGTACGACCCGGTCCCGTACTTCTGGTCCGAGCAGTTCGGCCGGATGGTGCAGTTCGCCGGGTACCGTGAGGGCGCGCGGCTCGTCCTGCGGGGCGAGCCCCGGGAGGACCGGAAGTGGGCGGCCTGCTGGCTCACCGAGGACGACCGGCTGGCCGCCGTGCTGACCGTCGACCGCCCCCGGGACCTGGTGCAGGGGCGGCGCCTGATCGAGGCGGGCAAGCGGGTGGACGTCGCCGGGATCGCGGACCCGGCCACCGCCCTGCGCGACTGCGCCCTGCCATAGCAATCCAGTATGGCGACCGGCGCTGGAACGGCCGGCAACCCGTACGAGAACGACTGGAAACCGGCGCGGGAACGGGCGACGGGCCGGCGGAGCGGCCGGTGCGGGAGCCGCTGGAGTCCGCCAGGCTTTACCGGGCGCTCCGCAATCGAGGTGTTTTGCGGCAGCCACCTGTGGTAATCGTGGATTTGTGACGCTTACTGTTGCACAGATCGATAGAGGAACCGACCAGCTCGTAGGGGAGTGGCTCCCCCTCCCCGAGGTTGCGAAGAGGCTCGGGCTGACCATCGGCCGAGCCAAGCAGCTACTGAAGGACAAGAAGCTCGTCGGCGCCCGCAGGGGCGGCGGAGGGCCGCAGATCCCGGCGAAGTTCATCGGCGAGGACGATGTGCTCAAGGGCCTGCCCGGCACGCTCACCGTGCTGGCCGACGCCGGATTCGACGAGGTCGAGTCGATCCGGTGGCTCTTCACACCCGACGACTCACTGCCAGGGGCGCCGATCGACGCGATCAGCGCCGGACGGCACACCGAGGTCAAGCGCAGGGCGCAGGCCCTCGGGTTCTGACCGACCCTCCGGGGCATGGCATCGTTAGTCGTGTGAATCTCCGACAGCGGCTGGCCGGCGCCCGGCTCTACCTGTGCACCGACGGCCGGCGCGGCCGTGGCGATCTGCCCGAGTTCCTCGACGCCGTGCTGGCCGCCGGTGTGGACATCGTCCAGCTCCGGGAGAAGGGGCTGGAGGCGCGCGAGGAACTCGCGCTGCTCGAGGTGTTCCGCGACGCGTGCGACCGGCATGGCGCCCTGCTCGCCGTGAACGACCGCGCCGACATCGCTCGTGCCGCGGGCCCCGACATCCTGCACCTCGGCCAGGACGACCTGCCGGTGTCCGTCGCCCGGGAGATCCTCGGGCCCGACGTGCTGATCGGCAGGTCCACCCACTCCGCGGACGAGGCGACGGTCGCGGCGTCCGAGCCGGGCGTGGACTACTTCTGCTGCGGGCCGATCTGGCCCACACCGACGAAGCCCGGCCGTCCCGCGCCCGGTGTCGCGCTGCTGGATCACGCCGCCGGCCTGGATACGGCCCGGCCCTGGTTCGGCATCGGCGGCCTCGACCTCGGAAACCTGGACGAGGTCGTGTCCCACGGCGTACGCCGGGTCGTGGTCGTACGGGCGATCACCGAGGCCGAGGACCCGGCGGCCGCGACGGCGGCGCTGCGGGCACGCCTCGACGCCGTTCCCCTCTGATCTTCGTCGCCCCGGGAGGCGGCCCACCTGCTGGGCGCGGACGCCGGTTCTCGCCGTGGCGGGGTTCAGCGCGCTCGCCGCCGCCGCGGCGGTCGGCCAGGCGGTGGGCGAGGTGACCGACCTGATCCGGGGCCGGCTCACGGTCGGGGTGGTCATCGGCTGCACCGTGACTGTTCGACGCACTCGCCGCGTTCCACCGCGCGCATCCCGGCGTGGAGATCTCGCTGCGGGAGGACAACTCCGACCGGCTCGTCGAGGGAGTGCGCGCCGGCGCCGTCGACCTGGCTCTCATCGGGACCGCGGCCGCCACCCCCGACGGGCTGGACGCGCTGACGATCATCAGCGAGCGGCTCGTCGCGGCGGTCCCGGCCGGGCACCCCTTGGCGACACGGCCGCGGGTCACCCTGCGCGACCTCGGCGCCTACCCGATCGTGTGCATGCCACCAGGGACCGGCCTGCGTACGGTCTTCGACCAGGCCTGCGCGGCACAGAGCCTCCAGCCGGTCATCGCGTTGCAGGCCAGCGCCGCAGATGCCATCGCCGACCTCGCCGCCCGCGGGCTCGCCGTCGCCATCCTCAGCGACTCGATGGCCGCGCACTACCGCGACCGGCTCACCGCCCTGACCATCGAGGACGTCGAGATACCCGCCTTGCTGGCCCTGGTCTGGAGAAGCCCGCACAGCCCCGCCGTGCGTGAGTTGCTCGCGTACAGCCGGCGGGCATTCGCCGAGCCCGGCCCCGGTTAGACCCCCGCCCGCGGCACCTTTCGGCCGTGGTCCGGCCGCCGCCGAGGGGCGGCCGGACAGGCGGACGGTGGATGGGTCAGGTACGCCGCGTGGTGGCGGCGACCGCCAGGGCGCCGAGCGCGTCCCGCGCCTCGGGCTCGATGGGCGCGCGCTCCAGCGATCGGAGCGCGTCGTCGAGATAGCGCTTGATCATTTCCTCGCACTGGGCCAGCGCCCCGGTCTCCTCGATGATGAGGCGGAGCCGCTCGACGCCCTCCTGGTCCAGCTTCGGGTCGCCCAGGAGCGTCCGTACCACCTCGGCCTGGGAGTCGGACGCGGCGGCCAGCGTCCGGGCGATCAGCATGGTGCGCTTGCCCTCGCGTAGGTCGTCGCCCGCCGGCTTGCCCGTCTCGGCCGGGTCGCCGAAGACCCCGAGGACGTCGTCGCGGAGCTGGAAGGCGATGCCGACCTTCTGGCCATACTCGACGCAGAGCCGGTCGATCCACGGCGTCACGCCGCGGGCCGCCAGGACGAGACCGAGCCGCAGCGGCTGCTCGACCGAGTACTTGCCGCTCTTGTACAGCGCGACACGCAGGGCGCTCTCGAAGGTGCTCTCGCCCTTGGCCTGCTCCAGCAGGTCGAGGTACTGCCCGAACATCAGCTCGGTGCGCATGTGGTCGTAGACCGGCTGCGCCGCGGCGAGGGCGGCGTCGGGCACGCCGCTGGTCCGCCACATCTGCCCGGCCCAGACGAGGAGCAGGTTGCCGAGGAGCACCGCGGCCCCCTCGCCGAACTGCTCCGCGGATCCGTGCCAGCCGGATTCGGCGTGCAGCCGCTCGAAGCGGCGGTGCGCCGCCGGCATGCCACGCCGCAGGTCGCTGGCGTCCATCACGTCGTCATGGATGAGCGCGCTGGCCTGCAGGAGTTCGAGCGAGGCCGCGGCGCTGTAGAGGGCCGGGTCGTCGTCGCCGCCCGCCGCCCGCCATCCCCAGTGACAGAAGGCGGGGCGCAGCCTCTTGCCACCGGCGATGAAGTCGTCCACGGCGGACAGCAGCACGGCGAACTGGGGGTCGTCGAAGAACGGTCGCTGGTCGTCGAGGAACCTTCGCAGAGAACGATCCACTTCGAAACGTACGAGGTCGAGCGGGGCAGCGGAAGTGGTCATGCCTCTGAGCGTAACCGGCATAGATCGAACAGTGGAGGCCTGGGGAGACATAAGTGTCAGGAGGTAATAAAGCGACCCGGATTCGTTTGCGAGAGGGCAGGCGACCGGCCGGAGAGCGGGACGGTAGCCTTGTCACCATGGCTTTGGGTCTCCCGTCACGACTTCCCGACCGCGTCCCCACGGTCCGCGAGATGCTCGCCGCGGGGGAGCGATCGTTCTCGTTCGAGTTCTTCCCGCCGAAGACCGACGAGGGGGAGCGGCAGCTGTGGCGTGCCATCCGTGAGCTTGAGGCACTGCGGCCGACCTTCGTGTCCGTGACCTACGGCGCGGGCGGCAGCACCCGTGACCGCACCGTCGACATCGTCGAGCGCCTCGCCCACGAGACGACGCTCACGCCGGTCGCGCACTTCACCGCCGTCGATCACTCCATCAAGGAGCTGCGCCACCTGATCGGCAGGTTCGCCGACGCGGGCGTGCGCAACATCCTGGCCGTACGCGGCGACCCGCGCGGCGGCAACCCGCTCGACGAGTGGATCAGGCACCCCGAGGGCGTGCAGTACGCCGAGGACCTGGTCCGGCTGATCCGCCAGTCCGGTGACTTCTGCGTGGGTGTGGCGGCCTTCCCGTACAAGCACCCGCGGTCCGCCACGATCGAGTCGGACACGGAGCACTTCGTGCAGAAGTGCCGGGCCGGAGCCGACTACGCCATCACCCAGATGTTCTTCCGTGCGGAGGACTACCTCCGCCTGCGGGACCGGGTGGTCGCGAAGGGCTGCGACACGCCGATCATCCCGGGCGTCATGCCGGTGACCCAGATGAGCACGATCGCCCGCTCGGAGCAGCTGTCGGGTGCGCCGTTCCCGCCCGAGGTGGCGGCCCGTTTCGAGGCGGTCGCCGACGATCCCGCCGCGGTGCGCCGCCTGGGCGTCGAGCACGCCGCCGAGATGTGCCAGACGCTGCTCGACGAGGGCGCGCCGGGGGTCCACTTCATCACCTTCAACAAGTCGAGCGCCACCCGTGAGGTCTTCCAGGCGCTGTCCCCGAGCCCGGCCACGCTGACCGTCTGAGCGGGTCCGGCCCGTCAGAGGGCTCTCGGAGAGCCCCGGCCGGTTCCCGCGGTTCCGGTGGCATCCGCGGGTTCAGCTCGTCGGGGCGAGAGGGAGCTTCGTTCCGGCGATCACGTAGCTCTCGCGGCCGCCGGGAAAGGCGAACCCCGTCATGAGATCGGCGAAGCCGATGCTGCGGTAGAGCCGCCTGGCCACGGTCGGCGCGTCGTGCGTCGAGAGCACGGCCGTGCGCTCGGGCCGGCCCTCGCAGACCGCGTGGATCATCCGGCGGCCGATGCCCTTGCCCTGGTGGCCGGGGAGAACGTGAATTTCCGCGATCTCCAGCGCGTCGCCGAACCACTCATCGGCGGCGAGAGGGCCGGACTGGTCCGTCAGGGACCTTGCGACGATGTCATGCCACCACTGGCCCGGCATTCCGTGGAAGCCGTACGCGAAACCGATGATCTCGGGACTTTCGGCGAGGACGCAGACGAATTCCGGATAAGTCGCGTGATTGCGCATGATGCCGCGACGGCCGGAGATCTGATCGGAGGGCGGGCGCATGGCGGCCGTGTAGATGGCGAGCACCGTGTCGAGTACCCCGATGAACTCGTCGGGTCCGACGCGTCGCAATTCGATCACTTTCCGCAGACTAGCAAAGTCGTCTCGGGCGGGCATCGGCCGTCCGGTGGAGGTGAATGACGGCCGTCCGCGCGGAGCTCTGTGGATATTTACGGAAAGACGCGGAAATCCCGTGACATGCATCCGGGGAGCGTGACCTGATCACGAGGTCACGATTCGATCACCACTCGGGGCGATCCCGGCCACGGGCGGCCCGTGGCGAGTGCCCGGCCGGGATCGCGACGGCCTATTCCACTTCGGCGGCGGTGCCACCGGTCATCTTGAGCAACTCGTCGAACGACGTGGAGAACACCGTGTGCGGGTGCCCGGCCGCTGCCCACACGACGTCGTACTTGCCCAGCCACGTGTCCACCAGAGTGCGCACCGGCGCCGGGTGGCCCACCGGCGCGACCCCTCCGATCGCTTGCCCCGTGTGCTCGCGTACGAACTCCGGCGTGGCCCGCCGCACCTTCGCCGCGCCGACGAGCCCCGCGATCAGCTCGGTGTTCACACGGTGGGCTCCGCTGGTGAGCACGAGGAGTGGTGCTCCGTCCGCATCGAAGATCAGGCTGTTGGCGATCGCCCCGACCTCGCAGCCGAGCTGGGCCGCGGCGGCGACGGCGGTCGGCACGGACTCGGGAAGGACCACGACATCACCCTCGACGTCATGGGAACGCAGGACCTCTGCCACGCGGGCGACGTTGGGATGCAACTTTTCCGGCATCAGGCAACTCTAATGAGGATGACAAGCCATGGGCCACGCATTACGGCTCTGTGGCTAGTACCGGGGACATTCGTTCCGTGCGTTAATGTCCTTTGATCCAAAACTGAGACGACTGAAAGGGTTGATCCGAATGGGGGCTCGACGGTGGCCTGCCGTCGCGACGCTGGTCACGGTGGGGGCTGTGACGCTCGCGGGCTGCGGCACGGCGGGGGCCGAACACGTGCGGCCGGCGGCCGCCGGCGCTCCAGTGACGGCGCCGATGAGCACGGGGCCGATGAGCACGGCGTCGATGAGCACGGCACCCGTGCTCGTGACGCCGGCGAGCGCGGCCACGGCCGGCTCGGGAGTTCGCGCGGCCTCCGCCGCGTTCACGGCGTTCTCCGCACCGGGCCGTACGCTCACGCTCGGCGCGAAGGGGACCGAGGTCAAGGCGCTGCAGTCCCGGCTGAAGGAGCTCGGCTACATGCCCGGCGCGCTCGACGGGCAGTACGGCGGAACCACGCAGGCCGCGGTGTGGGCGTTCCAGAAGGTGCAGGGCATCACGCCGACGAGCACGGTGGCGAGCCGCACCTGGCGGGCCCTGGAGAGCCCCAAGGCCCCCAAGGTCCTGGTGCCGGGCGGCAAGCCGGACCGGGTCGAGGTCAACCTCACCCAGCAGGTCATGGTGCTGTACTCCGGGGGTGAGGTGAAGATCATCTCGCACATCTCCTCCGGAAGCGGGATCCCGTACACCGAGTACGCCATGTGGAACGGCAAGCGGACGAAGTTCACCGGCAGCGCCAGGACGCCGACGGGTGACTACAAGACGACCTGGCGCCGGAGCGGATGGCACCGGTCCTACCTGGGGCAGCTGTACAACCCGATCTTCTTCAACGGCGGCATCGCCTTCCACGGCGCGCTGTCCGTGCCGCTCTATCCGGCGTCCCACGGCTGCGTCCGGTTGCCGATGAACGTGGCCGAGATCCTGCCCGGCCTGCTCGGGACCGGCGTCCCGGTGCATGTGCGCGGCAAGTTCGTCCGCTGACGACACGCCGGTCGACGCCGATCGGCACCGATCTGCGAGCGATTCACACCGGGCCCGGGGCGCCTCGCCTCGGGCCCGAACCATGCCCGCGGGGCTCCGGTGGTCGACACCCGTGCACCGTCGGGGTCGACCGGGCACGCTATGGGCGCACGCCGGTCCTGCGCCCGGCTCACTCGACACGCCGGGAGGTTCCCGATCGGCGACTCAGGCCGCTGCGATCGTGAGTCCCTTGCCCGTAGGGCTTTTCGTGTTTTCGGAGGTCATTCCCCCGTACCGCCGTCACATGATCAATCGAACCCTTGTTCGCTATGGTGCTTGACAGTGAACCTGGTCGAATTTATGTTCGAGGCAGTGAGTGCGGGACTCGCGGCTCGCATTCATCCCGTTGGATGCCGTGCCTTCGTCGTCGGCGGAGACGAGCGCGGTGCGGTCCACGGCGTGGGCCGGACGGGGAGAGGGGAAGCTCCTCGTCCGGCCGCCGTGACAAGTCGGCCGTGACAAATTGTCGGTGCGGTCTGCAAGTGTGATCTCACCGGCGAGCACCGCCGGAGGCCACCACTCGAGGAGGCGGGCGTGACTGGACAGGTCGATGACCGCAGGAGCGGGCCCAAGATCCCGCAGGCCGCTCTGGCGCATCTCGCGGACGCCCGGGCCTGCCTGGCGGACGCTCTTGGCGGCACCACCCCGGCGGACAGGTATGTGTCGGCGCATCTCGCGGCGCTGCGGGCGGCCGCGGCCGTGCTCGCCGCTCGTCCCCGGCCGATGGACGGCCGGCGGCGCCGGCTGCGCAGCGCCTGGGAGCTGCTGCCCGAGGCGGAGCCGAAGCTGGCGGAGTGGGCGGCCTACTTCACGGTGAGCGCCACCAAGCGCGCCGCGGCCGAGGCGGGGATGACGCGTGTCGTCAGTCAGCGGGACGCCGAGGAGCTCATCGCCGAGGCGGACAGGTTCGTCGGCGAGATCGAGGCGATCCTCGGGGTGCCCGGCCAGTCGGCTCTCCCGATGGCGGGATAGGTCCGCGTCCCAGCGGCCCCAAGGGCATGGGATCGAAACGCGAATCGGGACCTCGAGCGGCCGGGCCGGGCGGCTCGGGGCCCCGATTCGATCATGCGTGTTCAGCGCTGGATGACGGTGCGGAGCGTCAGAAGGACTCCACGGCCCGGCGGGCCTCCGCGTCGAGAACACCCCAGTTGATGAACTCCTCGGTCAACTCTGCCGGGGACTTGTCATAGATGACCGCAAGCGAGCGCAGGTCCTCCTGGCGGATCGACAGCACCTTGCCGTTGTAGTCACCACGCTGGCTCTGGATGGTCGCGGCGTACCTGGCGAGCGGGCCGGCCTTGTCCTTCGGAAGCTGCGAGAGCCGCTCCAGGTCGATGACAAGCTTCGGCGCGGGGGCCAGCGGGCTGGGCGAGGCCCCGCCCGGGAGCAGCTCCGACACCGGAACACCGTAGAATTCGGCAAGCTCGGCCAGCTTCTGCACGGTCACCGCGCGGTCGCCACGCTCATAGGAGCCAACCACGACGGCCTTCCACCGGCCACGGGACTTCTCTTCGACCCCGTGCAGAGACAGGCCCTGCTGGGTGCGGATCGCGCGCAGTCGCGCGCCAAGCGACTTGGCGTAGTCAGACGGCATCGTGTGGCCCCCGGCTCTCTATGTCTGTTCTCACTTGATTCTGCTTCCTCGTCCCGTATGCGGGGAACACCGGGGCCGGTGCCTGAGTCAGGCACCTTCGGTGACCGCTGCGTCGGGTTTTACCCAGGAAGGTCGTGTGTTGTGGTTACGGACAGTGACGGTAAAGCCGCCACTGTCAAAGGTCAAGCCGATTGGAAAAAAGAGCGCCAAACAGTGTTCTCTCCTCAATCCCCCCATCGGAGCCTGCCTCGGGTTTTCCGGTGAGTGACGCCCAGAGCGAACGCGCCCGCTCGCGGGGGCATCGCCGCTGGCAGGAGGGGGTGACCCCGTCGGGCGCCCTCGGGCCGTGCTGGTAGTGTGAGGCCGCCAGACACCCTTTAAGACCCGTCCTGTGAGGCGGGAAAGGTGGTGATATCTCCATGTCCGATGCCCGAAATCAGGCTCGAGCGGTCCTTGAGGGCCCCGACATCCACCGGGCGCTGACCCGGATCGCGCACGAGATCCTCGAACGCACCAAAGGTGCGGAGAAGGTCGTGCTGCTCGGCATCCCCACCCGCGGCGCCACGCTGGCGCACCGGATCGCGGCCCGCATCTCCCAGTTCGAGGGTGTGAAGGTGCCCGTCGGCGCCATCGACATCACGATGTACCGCGACGACCTCCGGCTGCGGCCGGCCCGCCCGCTCGGCCGTACGGACCTTCCCGCGGACGGCATCGACGGCAGGACCGTCGTCCTCGTCGACGACGTGCTCTTCTCCGGCAGGACCGTCCGCGCGGCGCTCGACGCGCTCAACGATGTGGGCCGTCCCCGCGCCGTCCAGCTCGCCACCCTGGTCGACCGCGGCCACCGCGAGCTGCCCATCCGGGCCGACTACGTCGGCAAGAACCTGCCGACCTCCAAGAGCGAGAAGGTGAAGGTCTACCTCGAGGAGATCGACGGGCGCGACGCCGTACTGCTCGTCAAGGGGGACGACCGGCCCGCGGCCGGCGAAGAGAACGGGGAGCGGTGAGCACGATGAAGCGGCACCTGATCTCCGCGGGCGACCTGACCCGCGACGACGCTCTGCTCGTCCTTGACACCGCCGAGGAGCTGGCCCGGGTCTCCGAGCGCTCCATCAAGAAGCTGCCGACGCTGCGCGGCCGCACGGTGGTCAACCTCTTCTATGAGGACTCGACCCGGACCCGCATCTCGTTCGAGGCCGCGGCCAAGCGGCTGTCCGCCGACGTCATCAACTTCTCGGCCAAGGGGTCGAGCGTGTCGAAGGGCGAGTCGCTCAAGGACACCGCGCTGACGCTCGAGGCCATGGGCGCCGACGCGGTCGTCATCAGGCACGGCGCCTCCGGCGCCCCGCACCGCCTGGCCACCTGGGTGCGCGGCAGCGTGGTGAACGCGGGCGACGGCACCCACGAGCACCCCACCCAGGCGCTGCTCGACGCGTTCAGCATGCGCCGCAGGATGGGCAGGATCGACGGGCTCAAGGTCTCCATCGTCGGTGACGTCCTGCACAGCCGGGTCGCCCGCTCCAACGTCCTGCTCCTGCACGCGCTCGGCGCCGAGGTGACCGTGGTCGCCCCGCCGACCCTGCTGCCCGTGTCCGTCGACACCTGGCCCTGCCAGGTCTCGTACGACATCGACGCGATCCTGCCGAAGTCGGACGTCGTGATGATGCTCCGCGTGCAGTTGGAGCGGATGAACGCCGCCTACTTCCCGTCCGCGCGGGAGTACAGCCGCCGTTACGGCCTGGACCGTGAGCGCTTCGCCCGCCTGCACGACGACGCGATCGTCATGCACCCCGGGCCGATGAACCGCGGCATGGAGATCTCCGCCGAGGTCGCCGACTCGCCCCGCTCGACGATCGTGGAGCAGGTGGCCAACGGGGTGACCGTCCGCATGGCCGTTCTCTATCTGCTGCTGAGCGGGTCCGAGCCCGCGATCGGGGGAGACCTGTGAGCACCATCCTCATCAAGAACGCCCGCGTACTCGGCGGCGACCCGAGCGACATCCTGATCAAGGACGGCGTGATCGCCGAGATCGGCGCGACCGTCGCCAAGGCGGGCAAGGCCGAGACGATCGACGCGACCGGCCTGATCGCGCTGCCCGGCCTGGTGGACCTGCACACCCACCTGCGCGAGCCCGGCCGCGAGGACGCCGAGACCGTCGAGACGGGTACCCAGGCCGCCGCGCGCGGCGGATACACCGCCGTCCACGCCATGGCCAACACCTCGCCGGTCGCCGACACCGCCGGTGTGGTCGAGCAGGTCTGGCGCCTCGGCCAGGAGTACGGCTACTGCGACGTCCAGCCGGTCGGCGCCGTGACGTCCGGGCTGGAGGGCAGGCAGCTCGCCGAGCTCGGCGCCATGGCCGACTCCGCGGCCCGGGTCCGGGTCTTCTCCGACGACGGCAAGTGCGTCTCCGACGCTGTGCTCATGCGCCGGGCGCTGGAATACGTCAAGGCGTTCGACGGCGTCGTCGCGCAGCACGCCCAGGAGCCGCGCCTCACGGAGGGCGCCCAGGTCAACGAGGGAGAGGTCTCCGGCAGGCTGGGCCTGACGGGGTGGCCGGCGGTCGCCGAGGAGGCGATCATCGCGCGCGACTGCCTGCTGGCCGCGCACGTCGGCTCCCGGCTGCACGTGTGCCACGTCTCCACCGCGGGCTCCGTCGAGATCATCCGCTGGGCCAAGTCGAAGGGCTGGGACGTCACCGCCGAGGTGACCCCGCATCACCTGCTGCTCACCGACTCGTGTGTGGAGCGTTCCCCGGCCGGGCCGTACAACCCGATCTACAAGGTGAACCCGCCGCTGCGCACGAACGAGGACGTCCAGGCGCTGCGCGAGGCGCTCGCCGACGGGACGATCGACTGCGTCGCCACCGACCACGCTCCGCACCCGGTCGAGGACAAGGAGACCGAGTGGGCCGCGGCGGCCATGGGCATGATCGGTCTGGAGACCGCCCTCTCCGTGGTCCAGGAGGCCATGGTCGAGACCGGCCTGCTCGACTGGGCCGGCATCGCCGACCGCATGTCCTACCGGCCGGCCAGGATCGGCAGGCTGAGCGGCCACGGCAGCCCCCTGGAGGCGGGCGCCACCGCGAACATCACGCTTTACGACCCCTCGGTCCGCACGGCGGTGGACCCGGCGGCGATGGTCTCCAAGAGCCGCAACACGCCGTACGAGGGCTTGACGCTTCCTGGCCGGGTCGTGGCCACGTTGCTGCGCGGCCGCCCGACCGTTCTCGAAGGGAAGCTGGTGTGACGATGAGCAAGGGACTGAGCGAGGAGAGCGGGACCGTGAACACGGCGTTGCTCGTGCTGGAGGATGGCAGGGTCTTCGAGGGGACGGCCTTCGGGGCCGTCGGCGAGACCTTCGGTGAGATTGTCTTCAACACCGGGATGACCGGCTACCAGGAGACGCTGACCGACCCGTCGTACCACCGGCAGATCGTGGCGATGACCGCGCCGCACATCGGCAACACGGGCGTCAACGAGGAGGACCCGGAGTCCGGCAGGGTGTGGGTCTCGGGTTACGTCGTGCGCGAGCCGTCCCGGATCCGTTCCAACTGGCGGTCGACCACGAGCCTGGAGGACTACCTGCGCGAGCAGGGCGTGGTCGGCATCGCGATGCCGGGGACGCGGGCGCTCACCCGTCATCTGCGCGAGCGCGGTGCGATGCGCGCCGGGATCTTCTCCGGTGCGGCTCTGGCCGGTACCGGCGCGGACCCGGCGCGAGCCGGTACAGAGGAGCTGGTGGAGCGGGTACGGCGCTCGCCCGGGATGGAGGGCGCGGACCTGGCCAAGCAGGTCTCGACGGCCGAGCCGTACGTGGTGAAGGCCACGGGCGAGAAGCGGTTCACGGTGGCGGCGGTCGACCTGGGCATCAAGGCGATGACGCCGGAGCGGATGGCCCAGCGCGGGTGCGAGGTGCACGTGCTCCCGGCGACCGCGACGGCGGAGGACATCCTCGCGATCGAGCCGGACGGCGTGTTCTTCTCCAACGGGCCGGGCGACCCGGCCACCGCGGACTACGCGGTCGAGGCGCTGCGCGGCGTGCTCGACTCGGGCCGGCCGTTCTTCGGCATCTGCTTCGGCAACCAGATCCTCGGCCGGGCGCTGGGGCTGGGCACGTACAAGCTCCGGTACGGCCACCGGGGCGTCAACCAGCCCGTCCAGGACCGCAGGACCGGCAAGGTGGAGATCTCGGCGCACAACCACGGCTTCGCCGTCCAGGCCCCGCTCGACGGGCCGTTCGACACGCCGTACGGCCGGGCCGAGGTGAGCCACGTGAACCTGAACGACGGCTGCGTGGAGGGGCTGCGGCTGCTCGACTACCCGGGCTTCAGCGTGCAGTACCACCCGGAGGCCGCGGCCGGGCCGCACGACGCCGCATACCTCTTCGACGAGTTCTGCGAGCTGATGGAGCGGGCGAGCGGCGGCCCGCAGGAGACGACGAGCGAAACGGGGGAGAAGGGTGCCTAAGCGCACGGACATCGAGTCGATCATGGTGATCGGCTCCGGGCCCATCGTGATCGGGCAGGCGTGCGAGTTCGACTACTCGGGCACCCAGGCCTGCCGGATCCTGCGAGCCGAGGGGTTCCGGGTCATCCTGGTCAACAGCAACCCGGCCACGATCATGACGGACCCGGAGTTCGCCGACGCCACCTACGTCGAGCCGATCACCCCGGACATCGTCGAGAAGATCATCGCGAAGGAGCGGCCGGACGCGTTGCTGCCCACGCTGGGCGGGCAGACCGCGCTGAACACCGCGGTCGCGTTGCACGAGTCCGGCGTGCTGGAGCGCTACGGCGTCGAGTTGATCGGCGCGAACTTCGACGCGATCCAGGCGGGGGAGAACCGCGAGCGGTTCAAGGGCATCGTCGCCATGGTCGCGGCCGAGCACGGACTGAACGCCGAGTCCGCGCAAAGTGTGATCTGCCACTCGATGGACGACTGCCTGGCCGCGGCCGATGAGCTGGGCTATCCGCTGGTGGTGCGGCCCTCGTTCACGATGGGCGGTGTCGGCTCGGGGTTCGCCTACGACGAGGCGGACCTGCGCCGGATCGCCGGGGCGGGGCTGGACGCCTCTCCGACCACCGAGGTGCTCCTTGAGGAGTCGATCCTCGGCTGGAAGGAGTACGAGCTCGAGGTCATGCGCGACCGAGCCGACAACGTCGTGATCGTGTGCTCGATCGAGAACATCGACCCGATGGGCGTGCACACCGGTGACAGCGTGACCGTCGCCCCGGCGTTGACGTTGACCGACCGCGAGTACCAGAACATGCGGGATGTGGCGATCGCGGTGATCCGCGAGGTCGGGGTGGACACCGGCGGCTGCAACATCCAGTTCGCGGTCGACCCGGCCAGCGGCCGGATGATCGTGATCGAGATGAACCCGCGCGTGTCGCGGTCGTCGGCGCTGGCGTCCAAGGCGACGGGCTTCCCGATCGCGAAGATCGCCGCCAAGCTCGCCATCGGCTACACGCTGGATGAGATCCCCAACGACATCACCAAGGAGACCCCGGCCTCGTTCGAGCCGTCCCTGGACTACATCGTGGTCAAGGTTCCGCGGTTCGCGTTCGAGAAGTTCGCCGGCGCCGATCAGACCCTCACGACGCACATGAAGTCGGTGGGCGAGGCGATGGCGATCGGCCGGTCCTTCCCCGAGGCGCTGCAGAAGGCGCTGCGGTCGCTGGAGAAGAAGGGCTCCTCGTTCTCCTGGACCGGCGACCCCGGCGACCTCGGCGAGCTGCTGGAGGCGTGCCGCAGGCCGCATGACGGGCGGCTGCGCACGATGCAGCAGGCGATCCGCGCCGGGGCCACGCCGGAGCAGCTGTTCGAGGCGACGAGGGTCGATCCGTGGTTCATCGACCAGCTGTTCGCGATCGACGAGGTCGCCCACTCCATCACCGGTTTGGACGCCGCGACCCTCCTTCGGGCGAAGCGGTACGGATTCAGCGACGCGCAGATCGCCGAGATCCTCGGAGCGGCGGAGCCGCACGTCCGCGAGGTACGCCATGGCCTGGGTGTGCGGCCGGTCTACAACACGGTGGACACCTGCGCCGCCGAGTTCGCCGCCGCGACCCCGTACCTGTACTCGACGTACGACGAGGAGAGCGAGGTCCCGCACGGGGACCGGCCCAAGGTCATCATTCTGGGCAGCGGCCCGAACCGGATCGGGCAGGGCATCGAGTTCGACTACGCCTGCGTGCACGCCTCCTTCGAGCTGGCCAGGTCCGGGTTCGAGACGGTGATGGTCAACTGCAACCCCGAGACGGTCTCCACCGACTACGACACCTCCGACCGGCTGTATTTCGAGCCGCTCACCCTGGAGGACGTGCTGGAGGTCGTGCACGCCGAGCAGGCCACCGGCCCGGTGGCCGGGGTGATCGTCCAGTTGGGCGGGCAGACCCCGCTCGGCCTGGCGCAGGCGCTCAAGGACGCCGGGGTGCCGGTGGTCGGCACGCCGCCGGAGTCGATCCATCTGGCCGAGGAGCGAGGCGCGTTCGGCCGGGTGCTGGCCGAGGCGAACCTGCCCGCGCCCAAGCACGGCACCGCGCTGAGCGTGGAGGAGGCGCAGGCGATCGCCGAGGAGATCGGCTACCCCGTCCTGGTCCGTCCCTCGTACGTGCTGGGTGGGGCCGGGATGGCGATCGTCTACGACGATGGCACCCTCCGCACCTACATGGCGGACGCCGTACAGGCGTCGGACAACCCGGTGCTGATCGACAAGTTCCTCGATGACGCGATCGAGATCGACGTGGACGCCCTGTTCGACGGCGAGGAGCTCTACCTCGGCGGTGTGATGGAGCACATCGAGGAGGCCGGCATCCACTCCGGCGACTCCGCCTGCGCGCTGCCGCCGATCACGCTGGGCGGGTTCGACATCAAGCGGATCCGCGCCGCCACTGAGGCCATCGCCCGCGGTGTCGGCGTGCGCGGCCTGCTGAACGTGCAGTACGCGATGGCCGCCGGCGTCCTGTACGTGCTGGAGGCGAACCCGCGCGCCAGCCGGACGGTGCCGTTCGTGTCCAAGGCCACCGCCGTCCCGCTGGCCAAGGCCGCCGCCCGGGTGATGCTCGGGGCGAGCGTCGCGGAGCTGCGGGCGGAGGGCATGCTGCCCGCCGCCGGGGACGGCGGGACGCTGCCGCTGGATGCGCCGATCGCGGTGAAGGAGGCGGTGCTGCCGTTCAACCGGTTCCGCGGGGTGGACACGGTGCTGGGCCCGGAGATGCGCTCCACCGGCGAGGTGATGGGCATCGACGAGTTCTTCGGCACCGCGTACGCCAAGTCCCAGGCGGCCGCCTACGGCGATCTGCCGACCAAGGGACGGGCGTTCGTGTCGGTGGCCAACAAGGACAAGCGCGCGGCGATCTTCCCGGTGAAGGCGCTGGCGGATCTCGGCTTCGAGATCCTGGCCACGGAGGGTACGGCGGAGGTGCTGCGCCGTAACGGCGTCCATGCCAAGATCGTGCGCAAGCAGAGCGACGGGACGGGTCCCGACGGCGAGCCGACGATCGTGCGGCGCATTCTGGACGGTGAGGTGGATCTGATCGTGAACACCCCGTTCAGCAGCCCGGGCCAGTCCGGGCCGCGCCTGGACGGGTACGAGATCCGCACCGCCGCCGTCACGCGCGGCATCGCCTGCATCACCACGGTGCAGGGACTCGCGGCGGCCGTTCAGGGCATCCAGCACATCGTCCGCGGCGACGTGGGCGTACGGTCGCTCCAGGAGCACGCACGGAGGCTGAGGGACTGAGCGAGCGGAGTGGCCCGCGAGGTACGAGCGGTCCGCGAAGTGAGCGAGGGAGCGAAGCCGACCAAGGGTACGGAGGCTGAGGGACTGAGCGAGCGGAGTGGCCCGCGAGGACGGTGCTGGGGGCGCGCCTCCGGCACGACGCGGGGTCCGCGAAGTGAGCGAGGGAGCGAAGCCGGCCGTCGGCATGGGGCTGAGGGACTGAGTGTCGCGGGACGGCGGGCCCGTGCCACGGCGGCGGAGGTGAGGGAGTGGCCGGTTCCCCGGTTCAGGTGACGGGAACGGTGCTGACGACGCGGCGGGTGGAGGCCTATCACGCGCTGACCGTCGTGGCGCCTGCCGTCGCCGACCGGTTCCGGCCGGGCCACTTCGTCACGGTCGGCGTGGGCGGGCCGCACACCTCGATGTTGACGCGGCGCGCGTTCGCGATCCATGACGTGAAGCCGGATTACGGCGGCACGGTGGAGTTCGTGTTCAGCGTGCGGGGTCCGGGTACGGCATGGCTGGCGGAGCGCAGGGCGCGGGACACGCTTGATCTGGTGGGCCCGCTGGGCCGTCCCTTCCCGCTGCCGCGTGATCCGTGCACGTGCGTGCTGGTCGGCGGCGAGTACGGCTCGGCGTCGCTATTCGTGCTGGCGGACGTCCTGCAGCGGCGCGGCTGCCGGGTCGATTTCGTGCTGGGGGCGTCCAGCGCGGACCGGGTGTTCGGCGCGTTGCGGGCCCGCCGGATGGGGGAGACGACGACGCTGACGACGGAGGACGGTTCGCTGGGCATGCGCGGGGAGGTCACCGATGTGTTGGCGGGCGTGATCGCGGACGCGCGGGCGGACGTGGTGTACGCGTGCGGGCCGATGGCGATGCTGCGCGGCGTGACGGCGGTGTGCGCCGAGTTCGGCATCCCGGCGCAGGTGTCGGTGGAGCAGGCCATGGCGTGCGGTGTGGGCATTTGCATGACCTGCGTCGTCCCTGTGATCGACGAGGACGGTGTGACGCGGATGGTCCGGGCCTGTACGGACGGTCCTGTGTTCCTCGGGGAGAGGGTCCGCTTCGACGACGTGGGGACGATTCCGTTCGACGCTCTGGGCGCTCCTGGGGGTCGGCATGGGTGAGTACGGCGGCGCCTCGGGCCGGGGTGGGGAGCGGTATGGCCGTTGATCTGCGAAGCTATCTGGGTCATGTGGAGCTGCCCAACCCGGTGTTGACCGCCTCCGGATGCGGGGGCACGGGCCGGGAGTTGGCGCAGTTCTTCGACGTGACGCGGATCGGCGCGTTCGTGACCCGGTCGATCACGATGGTCCCGAGAGCCGGGCGTCCGACGCCCAGGATGGCGGAGACGCCGTCGGGCATGCTGAGCGCCGTGGGCCTTCAGGGGCCGGGCGTGGAGGTGTTCGCGGAGCGGGAGCTGCCCTGGCTGGCTCAGCGGGGAGCACGCACGATCGTCTCCATCGGTGGCGGCAGCGTGGCGGAGTACACCGCCCTCGCCCGGCGGCTGGCCGGCGCTCCCGGGATCACGGCCGTCGAGGTGAACCTGTCCTGCCCGAACGTCGAGGACCGGGGCCGGGTCTTCGCCCGGGACGGCTCCGCCGCGGCGGAGGTCGTCGCGTCCGTGCGGGCGGCGACGAACTACGACGTCCCGGTGATCGCCAAACTCGCGCCGGACGTGGCCGACGTCGTCTCGCTGGCGCGCCTGTGCGTGGACGGGGGAGCGGACGCCCTGTCCATGATCAACACGCCCCTCGGCATGAGCGTCGACGTCGACACGATGCGGCCGTCGCTCGCCGCCGGCACCGGCGGCCTCTCCGGGCCCGCCATCAGGCCGCTCGCGGTCCGCTGCGTCTGGCAGGTCCACGCGGCCCTTCCAGGCGTCCCCATCGTCGGCATGGGCGGCGTGATGACCGGCAGGGATGCCCTTGAGCTGGTCCTCGCGGGCGCGTGTGCCGTCGCCGTGGGTACGGCCCTGTTCCATGACCCCTTTGCCTGCCAGCGCATCCTGAGGGAGCTGGAGGAGCTCCTGCAGGCGCGCGGCTTCGACCGCCTGGCCGACGCCGTCGGGCTGGCGCACCGACCCGCCGGGGCCGGACCCCGGAACCGTATCGATCTGGAGGAGAGTTCCCTGTGACCCCCGCTCCCATCGCCGTCGCCCTCGACGCGCCCGATCTGGAGACCGCGGCCCGATGGGCGAGTCTGGTGACACCCCATGTCTCGACGGTGAAGGTCGGGTTGGAACTCTACCTTCGCTACGGGCCCGACGTGATCGCTTCGGTGCGCGGGGCGAGCGGCGTGCGGGTTTTCCTGGACCTCAAGCTGCACGACATTCCCAACACGGTCGCCGGGGCCACCCGCGCCGTGGCGCGGCTCAAGCCGTCCATCCTGACCGTCCACGCGTCGGGAGGGCCCGCGATGATCCGGGCCGCCGTGGACGCGGCGGGCCCGCAGACCAAGATCGCGGCCGTGACGGTTCTCACCTCGCTCTCGGAGGCCGATCTCGCCGCGATCGGACTCGAAGGACGCCCCGATGACTCCGTACGCCGTCTGGCGGCTCTCGCCGTGGGCGCCGGAGCCCAGGCCCTCGTCTGCTCGCCCCGCGAGGTCGCCGCGGTGCGGGCCGAGGTCGGGCCCGGAATCACGCTGATCACCCCGGGTGTCCGGCCCGCCGGCGCCGACACTCAGGATCAGGCCAGAGTAGCGACCCCCGAGGACGCGCTCGTTGACGGGGCCGATCTTCTGGTGATCGGCCGTCCCATCACGGGCTCGCCGGACCCGGGCGCGGCCGCCGCGACGATCGCCGCCGCCCTCCGCAAGGTGGACGTGTCCCGCTCGGCGGCGGACGCTTCGCGGGCACGCTGAAAGGCGCTCGGCGGCGTGCGGAGGGCCGTCGCCGAGTCCTTGTGGCAAAGATCATCCCAGATTCTTCCCGCTGTCGCGTCACGGCCGTCTCGGGGCCGTCCTCACGGCTCTCGTGGCGGCCCTCCCTGACGCCCCGGGGTCGCCCCGCGGATGCCTCGGAGATACCTCGGAGACGCCTCGGAGACGCCCTCGGAGGATGCTCCGGGAGGGCGAGACGACAGCCGCGGCGCCGTTCTCGGGCAGGTCCGGGGCGGTCTCGGAGCCGGCGTGCGGAGCGGTTTCGCGTCCGGCTTTCGGGGTGCCTCAGAGACGCTTCGGAGACGTCTCGGAGGCGCTTCGGAGGCGGTTCGGAGGCGGTTCGAGGGCCGGTCCTCTTCCGTGGCTGATGAGGCGGTTTTCGTCGACACAGCGTGATTTTCCGGGTGCGGAAAGTAATAGATTCAATTTTGTGGTGAGAGAAACATGGCTTGACGTTGCCGGAGAGGGCATAGACCAGCTAGTTTCCCCTCCCGTCCGAGTACATCGACAGAAATTCGAGGTGACCCGGCGTGGCTCTTCCTCCCCTGACTCCCGAGCAGCGCGCGGCGGCGCTTGAGAAGGCTGCCAAGGCTCGCAAGGAGCGTGCCGAGGTCAAGAACCGGCTCAAGCACGGCGCGGTTTCTCTGGCTGAGGTGCTGAAGGATGGGCAGACCGATGACGTCGTCGGCAAGATGAAGGTCTCGGCTCTGCTGGAGTCGCTCCCTGGCGTGGGCAAGGTCCGCGCCAAGCAGCTCATGGAGCGCCTTGGTATCGCCGAGTCCCGCCGTGTGCGGGGTCTCGGTGCCAACCAGCGCGCATCCTTGGAGCGGGAGTTCGGCGGTGCCGAGAGCTGATCTCGGCTTCGCGCGAGCAAGATTTAAGGGGGATATTGAGTGACCGGTACGTCCTGGCCCGATGAGGATCGGGCCCGCCAGGCAGCCGCTTCCAGCGGGTCCGGGACATGTGCCGGTGACTCCATGCCTCCGAACCGCCGCCTGACGGTCCTCTCCGGTCCGTCGGGCGTCGGGAAGTCCACGGTCGTCGCCGAGCTCCGGCGGTCGCACCCCGAGGTGTGGCTGTCGGTCTCGGTGACAACCAGGAAGCCTCGCCCGGGCGAGACCCACGGCGTGGAGTACTTCTTCGCGGATGACGCCGAGTTCGACCGCATGATCGCCTCCGGGGAGCTCCTGGAGTGGGCCGAGTTCGCCGGAAACCGGTACGGCACGCCCCGCACGCCGGTTCTCGAACGGCTGGCCGCCGGAGTGCCGACGCTGCTGGAGATCGACCTCCAGGGCGCGCGGCAGGTTCGCGAGAGCATGCCCGAGGCGCTGCTCGTCTTCCTGGCTCCGCCGAGCTGGGAGGAGCTGGAGCGGCGGCTGCGCGGCCGCGGCACCGAGCCTCCGGACGTCATCGAACGCCGCCTCGATGCCGGACGTGTGGAGATGGCCGCCGAGAAGGAATTCGACCTCACCCTTGTCAACACGTCTGTCCAGGACGTCTGCCACCGCCTGATAGCCTTGTTGGCCGGTACTCCGGAGGCTTAGGTCTCCGAGACGACCGGACGTCCACCTAGCTAGGGGAAGCATCAACGTGGCAAACAGCGCCGCCTACGCGGAAGGCATCACCAACCCGTCGATCGACTCTCTGCTCGACATCGTCGACAGCAAGTACAGTCTGGTCATCATGGGCGCGAAGCGGGCGCGCCAGATCAACGCCTACTACTCCCAGCTCGGCGAGGGCCTGCTGGAGTACGTCGGGCCCCTCGTGGAGACCCAGGCCCAGGAGAAGCCGCTCTCCATCGCACTGCGCGAGGTCAGCGACGGCCTGCTCAGCTCCGAGCCCATCGAGGGCTGACGGCGCTCGATGCGCCCGCCCCGCTCGCGCGGGAGGCGCGCGGGAGGTTTCACTCGTGAGATCGGTCGTCCTTGGGGTCAGCGCGGGCATCGCGGTCTACAAGGCGTGCGAGCTGCTCCGCCTGTTCACGGAGTCGGGCCATGACGTGCGGGTCGTGCCGACCCGCGACGCGCTGCGATTCGTGGGGGAGCCGACCTGGGCCGCGCTGTCCGGCAACCCGGTGACCACGGAGGTCTGGGACTCGGTCCACGAGGTGCCGCACGTCCGCATCGGGCAGCACGCCGATCTCGTCGTCGTCGCGCCCGCGACCGCCGACGTGCTCGCCAGGGCCGCGCACGGCCTGGCGAACGACCTGCTCACCAACACCCTGCTGACCGCCCGCTGCCCGGTGGTGTTCGCGCCCGCGATGCACACCGAGATGTGGGAGCACCCGGCCACCCGCGCCAACGTGGCGACGCTCCGCGAGCGCGGCGCGCTCGTCATCGACCCGGCGGTCGGCCGGCTCACCGGAGCGGACAGCGGCCCCGGGCGGCTTCCCGACCCGGCCGAGATCTTCGAGATCTGCCGCCGCGTTCTCGCCGGGCGCGCCGCCGACCTCGCCGGCCGGCACGTCGTCATCTCCGCCGGCGGCACGCGCGAGGCCATCGACCCGGTCCGTTTCATCGGCAACCGCTCCTCGGGCCTGCAGGGCTACGCGCTCGCCCGTACGGCCCTCGCCCGCGGCGCGGAGGTGACGCTGGTGTCGGCCAACGTCGCGCTGCCCGACCCGGCGGGGGCCAAGGTGGTGCGGGTGGAGGCGGCCACCGAACTGCGCGAGGCCGTCCTCTCCGCCGCTGGGCACGCCGACGTCGTCGTCATGGCCGCCGCCGTCGCGGACTTCCGGCCCTCACGGCAGAGCGGCACGAAGATCAAGAAGTCGGCCGCCGAGCCGGATCCCATCCACCTGGTGAAGAATCCCGACGTGCTGGCCGAGCTGGGCGAGATCCGCCGCGAGGGGCGCGCGCCGTCCCCGCGGGTCATCGTCGGCTTCGCGGCCGAGACCGACGACGTGCTCGCCAACGGCCGGGCCAAGCTGGAGCGCAAGGGCTGCGACCTGCTCGTGGTCAACCAGGTGGGGGAGAACCTCGCGTTCGGGACCCCCGACAACGCCGCCGTCGTTCTCGTGGCGGGTGGCGATCCCGTGGAGATCCCGAGGGGACCCAAGGAGGACCTCGCCGACGTGGTCTGGGACCTGGTCGCCACTCGACTGGCCTGACCAGGCGGTTTCGTCCCCCGGATCTCGTCCGGCCACGGCCACTGGATCTTCAAAAGCGGCGGGGCTTCGCAGCTCCGTATCCGGTGCGGCTACACTCAGCGAAGCATTGTAGACGTCAGCAGCCGCTGCATGAGGAGCCACGAGTTGTCCCGTCGCCTGTTCACCTCCGAGTCGGTTACCGAAGGCCACCCGGACAAGATCGCTGACCAGATCAGTGACGCGATTCTCGACGCCATGCTCAAGGACGACCCCAAGAGCCGTGTCGCCGTCGAGACGCTGATCACCACTGGCCAGGTTCACGTCGCCGGTGAGGTGACGACGGAGACCTATGTCGACATCCCGGCCCTGATCCGGGACAAGATCCTCGAGATCGGCTACGACGCCTCCCACAAGGGCTTCGACGGTGCCTCCTGCGGCGTCTCAGTGTCCATCGGCGCGCAGTCGCCCGACATCGCGCAGGGCGTTGACGACGCTTACGAGCACCGCGAGGGCGAGGGCGTGGACGACCTCGACCGCCAGGGCGCCGGCGACCAGGGCCTCATGTTCGGCTACGCCTGCCGCGAGACCCCCGAGCTGATGCCGCTGCCGATCACGCTGGCGCACCGGATGGCCCGCCGCCTGTCCGAGGTCCGCAAGAACGGCACCATCCCCTACCTGCGTCCGGACGGCAAGACCCAGGTCACCATCGAGTACGACGGCGATCGCCCGGTGCGGCTCGACACGGTCGTCGTCTCGACCCAGCACGCTCCCGAGATCGACCTGCGCGAGATGCTCACGCCCGACATCCGCGAGCACGTCGTGGAGCCGGTGCTCGCCGACCTCGACATCGAGGTCGAGGGTTACCGGCTGCTCGTCAACCCGACCGGCCGCTTCGAGATCGGCGGCCCGATGGGCGACGCCGGCCTGACCGGCCGCAAGATCATCGTCGACACCTACGGCGGCATGGCCCGCCACGGCGGCGGCGCCTTCTCCGGCAAGGACCCGTCGAAGGTCGACCGCTCGGCCGCCTACGCCATGCGCTGGGTCGCCAAGAACGTCGTCGCGGCCGGTCTCGCCGACCGTGCCGAGGTCCAGGTGGCGTACGCCATCGGCAAGGCCCAGCCGGTGGGCGTGTTCATCGAGACCTTCGGCACCGAGAAGGTCCCGGTCGCCCAGATCCAGGAGGCCGTGCTCAAGGTCTTCGACCTGCGCCCGGCCGCGATCATCCGCGACCTCGACCTGCTGCGCCCGATCTACTCCGATACCGCCGCGTACGGTCACTTCGGCCGTGATGGCTTCTCCTGGGAGTCCACCGCCCGCGCCGACGCCCTGCGCGAGGCCGCCGGTCTCTGACACGTCAGGCGAAGCGGCACCCGTCCTCTCCGGCGGGTGCCGTTTCGCGTTCCACCGCACCTCCGTGGTTCGCCCGGCCGCTGCCTCACCCGTCGGAACCTCCTCTGCCGTGGGCTCTCCCGCCGGCCGTACGGCGGCGTCGGCGCCATCTGGTAGGACAGGGACGTGACCGTTCCGACATCGCCCGAGGGCCAGGAGGTGCTGCTCGCGATGCCGGAGCGCAGGGCGCGGTCAGCGCGCCCGTCCGACAGACCGGCCGCGAAGAAGGCGGGTCCGGCCAAGGGGGCCCCTGAGCCCGCCGGACGGTCACCGATCGCACGGGTCGTGGTCGACACCCCGCTGCCCCACTTGGACCGGCCGTTCGATTACCTGGTGCCGGCCTCCATGGACGACGCCGCCGTGCCGGGCTGCCGAGTGCGGGTCCGTTTCGCCGGGAAGCTCACGGACGGCTTCCTTCTTGAGCGGGCCGAGCACAGCGACCACGCGGGAAAGCTGGCGTTCCTCGACCGGGTGATCTCGCCCGAGCCCGTGCTGACGGCCGAGATCGCCGGTCTCGCCAGGGCGGTCGCCGACCGTTACGCCGGGACGATGTCCGACGTGCTCCGCCTCGCCGTGCCGCCGCGCCACGCCAAGGTCGAGGCCGAACCCCGGACCGACCGGCCCGGGATCGACCGGCCCGGGATCGACAGGCCCCGGACGGCCCGATCCGCTAAAGACGAATCCGCCAGTGACGCCAGTGACACCAGTGACGCCAGTGACGCCAGTGACGAATCCACCCGTGGCGAGTCCGAGGAAGCCGGGACGACCCAGGTCGCCGACACGGCGGAGGCGGCGGTGGGCGCCGATGTCCCGGAGGGCCCTCCGGCCGAGGGTCTCCACGCCGGCCCGGCTGCCGACGCGCGGGCCTGGCACGCCTATCCCACGGGCGAGTCCTTCCTTGCCGCGCTGGCGGAGGGGCGCTCGCCCCGGGCCGTCTGGTCGGCCCTGCCCGGGACCGGTGCCGACGGGCCCTCCTGGCCGGACGCCATCGCGACGGTAGTACGGGCGACGCTCGTGAGCGGGCGCGGCGTGGTCGTCGTGCTGCCGGACGGCAAGGACGTGGCACTGGCTGACCACGCGCTGGGGGACACGCCCCATGTCGCGATCACGGCGGATCTCGGACCGGCGGAACGCTATCGCCGCTGGCTCAAGGTGCTGCGCGGAGACGTGCGGGTCGCCGTCGGGACCAAGGCCGCCGCATTCGCTCCGGTGGCCGATCTCGGCCTCGTGGTCGTCTGGGACGACGGCGACGATCTCCACGCCGAGCTGCACGCGCCATACCCGCACGCCCGCGAGGTGCTGGCGCTGCGCGCCCACCAGACCGGCGCCGGCATGCTGATCGGCGGCTACGCGCGCACGGTCGAGGCCACGCAGCTCATCGCCTCTGGGTGGGCCCGGCCGCTGGTGGCCCGGCGCGAGGAGGTCAGGGCGCGCGCGCCCAAGGTCCGCCCGGCGGGTGACGACGCCGAGATGGCCCGCGACGAGGCGGCGCGCGCCGCCCGCCTGCCCAGCGCGGCGTGGCGGACGCTCAGGCGGGGACTCGACCACGGGCCGGTGCTGGTTCAGGTGCCGCGCAGGGGCTACCTCCCCGTGCTCGCCTGCCAGAACTGCCGTGCCCTCGCCCGCTGCGGTGGTGTCGCCGGTGGCGTCTGCTCGGGGCCGCTGGCCCTGCGTGCCGGCCACGCGGCGCCGTACTGCCGCTGGTGCGGGCGGATCGCGGGGGACTGGCACTGCGGCTCGTGCGGCGGGCGCAGGGTGCGGGCCGTCGTCACCGGATCCCGCCGCACCGCCGAGGAACTCGGCCGGGCGTTCCCTTCGGTCAAAGTGCGCACATCGGGCCGGGACGGGGTCCTCGCCACGGTCGGCGGGGCGCCCGCGCTGGTCGTCGCGACGCCAGGGGCGGAGCCCGTCCCCGACGGCGGATACGCGGCGGCCGTGCTGCTGGACGGCTGGGCCCTGCTCGGCCGTCCAGATCTCCGGGCCGCCGAGGAGGCCCTGCGCCGCTGGATGAACGCGGCGGCGCTGCTCCGGCCAGGGGCCGAGGTGGTGGTCCTGGCCGACTCGGCGCTCCCCGCCGTCCAGGCGCTCCTGCGATGGGATCCGGTCACGCATGCGGAGCGCGAGCTCGGGGACCGGGCGCAGCTCGGGTTCCCTCCGGTCACCCGCATGGCCACGCTGACCGGGCCGCCGTCGGCGGTCCGGGAGATGCTCGCCTCGCTGGAGCTGCCCGCCGTGGCCCAGGTCCTCGGTCCCGTACGGGTGGAGGGGGCGCGCGCGGGCGGCGACCGGGAGGAGGAGCTGGAGCGGGCCATGATCCGGGTGCCGCGCCCCCAGGGCGCGGCGCTGGCCCGAGCCCTCAAGGGTGCGAGCGGCGTGCGGTCCGCCCGCAAGGCGGCCGACCTGGTCCGGGTCCGTGTCGACCCGCTCGATCCCATGTGACGGCGGATCGTGGGCCTCGCCAGGGCGCACCCAGCGTCCCGGCCTGCGATTTCCCGCCGCTTCCTCGTCGATTCGCGATGCTGTCAGTAACCCGTTAGCGTCTCCTTGTGTCGATCGAATGGGTGAACCGCGCTGTCGACGGCCTGCGCGCGTGGGGGCGTGAAAAGGGCGTCGAGGTCGACGTCGACGAGGTGCGGCTGCTGTGCGACTACGCCAGTGACTACCTGGACGTGAACGAGCTCGGCGATTTCCGGCCGGGAACCTTCGAAGAGCTTCTGCTGGAGATCTACCCGCGCAAGGTCATCGCGCCGCCCGAGAGCGCGGGCGAGACCGTCGCGGCGGCACATACCCTCGTCGAGTTCCTCGTCGACACCGGCGAGATCGGCGCCAAGACGGCGACACGCATGCGGACCGCGCTCGACGAGATCGAGCCCGAGATGCCCGCCGCGCTCGCCGACACGAGCAAGTTCGGCATGGCCAAGAGCATCTTCAGCGCCATCAACGCCGACCCGCTCGACCTGGCCGATCCCACCGCCGTCCAGCGCGCGGTGGAGGAGTTCGACGGCCTGGACGACGACACCTGCGACTGCCCTGGCTGCGCGCCGCTCCCGGCGGTGCGGCTCGCCCCGCCGTCCGAGATCGCCAGTGCCGTACGGGACGTGCCGTTGCTGCGGGACACGCACCGGCTGGTGGCGTGGATGACCGAGGGCGGCCGGACCACCACGGTCAGGAAGGCCCTCCGGATCAGGGACGCGCGCCAGGTCACGAAGGAGCTCGGCGTGGAGCGGCCCGCGCTGGCGTGGCGGCTGGCCCTCGACCTCGGCCTCGCCCGGCTGGAGGGCACCACGGTGCTCGTCGAGGAGGGGTTCGTCCCCCTGGAGTCCCGCGACGAGGAGGACCTGCTCGATTTGTGGGCGGCGACCGTGGAGTTCCTCATCGAGGCCCCGGTCGAAATCACCGGCAACGAGGCCGTCGACGAGTCGATCTACGCGGTCCATGACCTGCTCTACCGGCTCCAGGTGCCGGTGCCGCCGGACGGCGTCGCGGAGTACCTCCGCGAACTGGCGGTGGGAGAGCGGGTGGACGGGCTCGACGAGGCGCTGGACCGGCTCGTCTACACCGGGACGGTGCATCACCTGGCCGGCGGCGTCGCGCTCACCCCGCACGGGCTGTGGGGCCTGCGCGAGCTCTACCTGGAGATCGGGCTGGAGCCGCCCATCGCGGCCGACCTCGCCGAGGGTGACGCGAGCGGGCTCATCTCGGGTCTCATCACCAGCGGCCTGCCCACGGAGGTGGCCGAGGGCGACATCGAGAGATGGCTGGCCGGGCGCACGCCCGAACAGGCGGCCGCGGAGCTGCTCGGAGCGGTCGCGGGTGCCCCGGCCGAGATGCGCGGCATCGCCGTCACCATCGTCGACCGGCTCCCCGCCGAGGCCGAGTCCGCGGTGACGCGCTGCCTCGACGATCCCGAGCTGCGGCCGCACGCCATCCACTGGCTCGCGTCCCGCGGCCTGCCGGCGCCCGTACTCACCCAGGACGAGCTGCTCTGGGTGAGCGTGGACATGCTCGCCCTCGCCTTGCCCGCCGCGCAGATCGATCCCGACGGCTTCGCCGAGAACATGGCGGCGTCGGGCCCACCTCCGCATCTGATCGAGGACATGTGGCGGGTGGAGCACCCCGACGTGGTCGAGGTGCTCGAACTGCTCGGCAACACGCTTCCGGACAAGGTCATCGCCAAGGCGGCCCGCAAGGCCGCGTTCAAGGCCCGCTCACGCGGCATCCACTGACCCACGCGCCTCCGAGTGGAGGCGCGTGGGGCGGGGAGTGCGGGGCGGCGGGCCGCCGCCCGCTCTCCTGGTGTAGATCCGGCGGAAGGTTCGCGGCGCGAACCGTCGCCTGCCTGCGCGGCTCCGCCGAGACGCCTGAGGAGCAAGCGGCGGACGGCACGGGCTTCGCCGGGTGTGGAGTAAGTTGCTGTAATGGCCGACAGCGACGCGCTCACGTTCCCGCCCGTCGACCTCGCCCCCGATGAGGAGCTGGTCCAGGCCGTGCCCACGGTTCCGCTCGTGCGCGACGCCGTACGGCTCGCGCGGTGGACCGGGGTGCGCGAGGTCACCGAGGGCGGGCTGCTGACCGAGGAGGACGCCGCGGCGGCGGTCCGCGAGCTCGGTCTGGAGGCCCGGTGGCTCCGCCTGGTGTGGATCGTCGCGGTGAACGGCCGGCTCATCGAGATCACCCGGGCCGGTGCCAAGCCCGGCCCGGCGGTGCACGACCTGCTGGAGTTCTGGGACGGCGTGGTCATGGACGTGCTGGATCGGACCGACGAGGGCCTGACCGGCTCCAGCGTGATCGACGAGCACCTGACGGAGATCCTCGCGACCATCTACTCGGTCCGTTCGGGCATGCCGGTGGCCGCCCTGGCCTCCGGCATCCTGCAGGCGCACGAGGTCGGCTGCGAGGCCCGCCCGGCAGAGCTGCGGCGCCTGCGGATGACGCTCCCGGCCGAGCTCTCCGACGCGCTGGCCCTGCTGGAGTACTGCGGGCTGATCGAGCCCTCCGCCGATCTCGTACGGCTGACGCCGCCGGGAGTGTGGGCGGTGCGGCGCGACCTCCTGAGGGAGGGGCACGACGCGCCTTCGCTGCACGAGGTGGCGGGTTTCGCCGAGCTGAGCGCGTCAGAGCTGATCGAGGCGATGCTGGCCGGCAAGGCGTCGTCGAGTGTGGCCACGCTGTGGCTGGAGCGGCGGATCCCCGAGGACGCCGCCCGCGAGCTGATCAAGATCGCCGCGTCGGGCAACGCCGCGCAGCGGGGCACCGCGGGCACGATCCTGGAGGAGCTCGGCCCGGAGGCCGAGCCCGCCGTGCGTGAAGCGCTCGGCGAGCCGCTGATGTGGCGGTACGCCGCCGCCTGGCTGGGCGTCCGCGACCTGGAGGCGCCCGCGCTGGGCGAGGGTGACGGCGCGTGGGTGGCTGTGGACACCCTGGCCGCCCTGCTCTACATCGGCGTCCAGGGCGAGTCGGTCGGCCAGATCGACATGCTGGGGGAGGACCTGCGCACGCTGATCCCCGAGATGGGGCGCGCCGATCACCCCGACTCCCTCGCCGTCCTGGAGATGCTCGGCCGTCATCACCCCGACGTGGTCATCGCCAAGGCGGCCCGCAAGACCGCCATGAAGGTCCGCTCGCGGCACGCCTGACCGCGTCCCCTGCCGTCCCCTGCCGTCCACTGCCCCGCTCGATGAGAACAGGACGGCGACGGCCTCCGGCGGTCGCGCGGGCGTGTGTGTGGGGGGCGGGGGCGCGGTCACGCGCCGTGCTCGTCTTTCGGCTCCGGTGCCGGAGGGCCGTAAACTGGGCTGATCCCTGGAACTTGACATGACCTGATGTGAACGGAGCCGTCTGTTGGCCATTCAGCCGATCCGCCTGTTCGGCGATCCGGTGCTGCGCACCCCGGCGGAGCCGGTGGTGGATTTCGACAAGGAGCTGCGCAGGCTCGTCAAGGACCTCACCGACACGATGATGGACGCGCCGGGCGCCGGGCTCGCCGCACCGCAGATCGGCGTCGGGCTGCGGGTTTTCACCTACTACGTCGACGACCAGCTCGGGCACCTGATCAACCCCGACCTCGACCTCTCCTCCGAGCTCGACGAGGAGGGTGAGGAGGGCTGCCTGTCCTTCCCGGGGCTGTCCTTCCCGACGCCTCGCGCGATCGGGGCCGTGGCCAAGGGCTTCAACATGCACGGCGAGCCCGTCGTGGTCGAGGGCACCGACCTGATGGCGCGCTGCTTCCAGCACGAGACCGACCACCTGGACGGCGTGCTGTTCATCGACCGGATGGACGTCAAGCAGCGCAAGATGGCGATGCGGGCGATCCGTGCGGCCGAGTGGAGCGGTCTGTCCGCCCCGGCCGTCAAGTTCTCTCCGCACGCGACGCGGGGGAGGGCCCTGTAGTGCGCCTCGTCTTCGCCGGCACCCCGGACACCGCGATTCCCTCGCTGCGCGCGCTGCTGGACTCGCCCCGGCATGAGGTGGCCGCCGTCGTCACCCGCCCGGACGCGCAGTCCGGCCGAGGGCGCAAGGTCCACCCGAGCCCTGTGGCGCAGCTCGCCGACGAGGCCGGCATCGAGGTGCTCAGGCCGGCGAAGGCCGGGGATCCCGACTTCCTCGCCCGGCTGCGTGAGATCGGCCCGGACTGCTGCCCCGTCGTCGCGTACGGCGCGCTGCTGCCGCAGTCCGCCCTCGACATCCCCCCGCAGGGGTGGGTCAACCTGCACTTCTCCCTGCTGCCGGCCTGGCGCGGCGCGGCGCCGGTCCAGCATGCGGTCCTGCACGGCGACGAGATCACCGGCGCGGCGACCTTCCGGATCGTCAAGGAGCTCGACGCCGGGCCCGTCTTCGGCGTGGTCACCGAGCCGGTCCGTTCCGACGACACCAGCGGCGACCTGCTCGGCCGGCTCGCCGAGTCGGGCGCCGAGCTGCTCCTCGCGACCTTGGACGGCATCGAGGACGGCACGCTGGAGGCTCGCGAGCAGCCGCAGGACGGCATCAGCCTCGCCCCGAAGATCGGCGTGGACGATGCGCGGGTGGACTGGACGGCTCCCGCCATGCGGGTGGACCGCCTGGTGCGCGCCTGCACGCCCGCTCCGGGCGCGTGGACCGAGTTCCGCGGCCAGCGGGTCAAGCTCGGCCCGGTACGGCTCGCGCCCGGCGCCGACCGGCTCGGCCCCGGAGAGGTCAGAGCCGCCAAGAACAGCGTCCTGGTGGGCACCGGGAGCCACCCGGTCGAGCTGGGCGAGGTGCAGCCGCAGGGCAAGCGCCTGATGGCGGCGGCGGAGTGGGCGCGCGGCGTGCGCGTAACCGACGAGGATCGGCTGGGCTGAGCGACCGTGAACAACGACAACCGCGGCGGCCAGAACCGCTCCGGGCAGAACCGCGCCGGAGGCGGCCCCGCCGAGCAGCGCCGCGGCGGGCAGGACAGGGCCGGGCAGGGACGAGGCGGCCCGCAGCGGCGCGGCGGCGCAGGCCAAGGCGGCCGGCGCGGCCCGGGCAGACCGGTCAGGGACGAGGCGCGCAACGCCGCCTACGACCTGATGCGCGCGGTGGACGAGCGTGACGCGTACGCCAACCTGCTGATGCCGACGCTGCTCAGGCAGCGGAAGATCACCGGCAGGGACGCCGCGCTCGCCACCGAGCTGGCGTACGGAACACTGCGCGGGCTCGGCACCTACGACGAGATCATCGCCATGTGCAGCGACCGCGCGCCCGAGGACGTGGACCCGCCGCTGCTGGACGCGATCCGGCTCGGAGTCCACCAGCTCCTGCGGACCCGCATCCCGGCGCACGCGGCGGTGAGCGCGACGATCGACCTGGTACGGCTCCGCGTCGGCGGCGGCCCCGCCCGGTACGCCAACGCCGTGCTGCGCAAGGTCGCCACCCGCACCCTGGACGAGTGGCTGCCCATCGTCGCGCCGCCGCGCGAGGACGACCCCGTGGGGAACCTGGCGGTGACCTACAGCCACCCCGGCTGGATCGTCGCGGCCCTGCGGGACGCCGTCGGAGGCGACTTCGATGAGACCGCCGCCCTCCTCGCCGCCGACAACGACCGGCCCAGGGTGGCGCTCGTGGCCCGGCCCGGCCGGTGCTCGCTGGACGAGCTCGTCGCCGCCGGGGCGGAGCCCGCCGCGTACTCGCCGTACGGCGCCTATCTGCGCGAGGGCGACCCGGGCGCGATCCCGGCGATCGGTGAGGCGCGGGCGGCCGTGCAGGACGAGGCCAGCCAGCTCGTCGCCCTCGCCCTCGCCAGGGTTCCCCTGGAGCAGGACACGCGGTGGCTCGACATGTGCGCGGGGCCGGGTGGGAAGGCCGGGCTGCTGGACGCGGTGGCCACCCAGCGGGGGGCGCGCCTGCTCGGCGCCGACGTGCAGTATCACCGCGCCAGGCTGGTGTGGCAGACCACCGCGGAAGCCAAGGTCATCGTGGCGGACGGCACCGAGCCGCCGTGGCGGCCGGGCGCCTTCGACCGGGTGATGCTGGACGCCCCGTGCACCGGGCTGGGCGCGCTGCGCCGCCGGCCCGAGGCGCGCTGGCGGCGCGACCCGCGCAGCATTCCCGAGCTCACCGCGTTGCAGCGCCGGCTGCTGGCCACCGCGCTCGACGCCGTACGGCCCGGCGGGGTGGTGGCCTACGTGACGTGCTCGCCGCATCTCGCCGAGACCCGCGCGGTGGTCGGCGACTTCACAGGGGAGGGGGCCGGGCGGGCCGAGCTCCTGGACGCCAGGGAGTACCTCCCTGAGGTCCCCGGCCTCGGCGACGGCCCGTACGCCCAGTTCTGGCCGCACCGCCACGGCACGGACGCGATGTTCCTCGCGCTGCTCCGCCGCAGGTGAGCTGAGCCGCGCGGGCGGCCGCAGCAGGTCCCGCCGAGGGGAACCGTCGGCGGGGCCAGGGCCCGTCCCAGCTAAACTCGGGCATCATGGCCGTACAGATCTCGCCCAGCATCCTGTCCGCAGACTTCGCCAGGCTCGCCGACGAGGCGACGCGGGTGGAGGGCATCGCCGACTGGCTGCACGTGGACGTCATGGACAACCACTTCGTGCCCAACCTCACCCTCGGCCTGCCCATCGTGGAGTCGCTGCTCAAGGCGACGTCGCTCCCGATCGACTGCCACCTCATGATCGAGAACCCGGACCGGTGGGCGCCGTCGTACGCGGAGGCGGGCGCGGGCAGTGTGACCATCCACGCCGAGGCGGCCAAGGCGCCGGTGCGTACGCTGCGCGCCATCCGGTCGGCGGGCGCCCGCTCGGGGTTCGCGCTGAACCCCGCGACGCCGATCGACTACTACGAGGATCTGCTGCCCGAGATCGACATGCTCCTCGTGATGACGGTCGAGCCGGGATTCGGCGGCCAGAAGTTCCTGGACGTGGTGCTGCCCAAGTTGTCCCGCGCCCGCGCCCTCATCGAGAAGCACGGCGGCGAGGTGTGGCTCCAGGTGGACGGCGGCGTCTCGGCGGAGACGATCGAGCGCTGCGCCGAGGCCGGAGCCGACGTGTTCGTGGCCGGGAGCGCGGTCTACGGGGCGCACGACGCCGCCCAGGCCGTACGCGACCTGCGGGCCCTCGCCGCCGGCGCGCAACAGGCATAGCAGCGCGGCGGGCATGCGCAGCATGAGAAAGGGCCCTGGGCGGTTGTCCGGGGCCCTTTCCCACGCGGTCAGGCGAGGGCGGGGTCGAGGACCACGTCCTCTCCGTGCGTCATGGGCGCCTCGGGGAAGTGGCAGGCGGTGAGGTGCCCCTCGCGGTTGCCCGCGATCTGGATCAGCGGTGGAGCCTCCTCGGCGCACCGCTCCTGGGCCTTCCAGCAGCGGGTGCGGAACCGGCAGCCGGTGGGCGGATTGATCGGCGAGGGCACGTCGCCCGCGAGCCGGATCCGCTGGCGCGATTCCCCGTCCACCGTGGCCTCGGGGACCGCCGACAGCAGCGCGTGCGTGTACGGGTGCCGGGGCCGCTCGTAGATCGACTCTCGGTCGCCGACCTCCACGACCTTGCCGAGGTACATGACCGCGACGCGCTGCGAGAAGTGCCGGACCACGGCGAGGTCGTGCGCGATGAACAGGAACGCGATGCCGAGGTCGCGCTGGAGCTCCTGGAGCAGGTTGATGACCTGGGCCTGGATGGACACGTCCAGCGCGGAGACCGGCTCGTCCGCGATGATCAGCTTGGGGTTCAGCGAGAGCGCCCGCGCGATGCCGATGCGCTGCCGCTGGCCGCCGGAGAACTCGTGCGGGAACCGGTTGTAGTGCTCGGGGTTGAGCCCGACGATCTCCAGCAGCTCCCTGACCCGCTTCTCGTGGCCGCCGGGCGGGTTGAGGCCGTTGATCTCCATCGGGCCGCGAATGATCGTGCCCACGGTCTGGCGGGGGTTCAGCGAGCTGTACGGATCCTGGAAGATCATCTGGATCTCGGGGCGGATCGGCTTCAGCGCGCGCCGGGAGGCGTGGCTGATGTCCCGGCCCCGGTAGAGCACCTTGCCGAAGGTCGGCTCGTACAGCCGGGCGGCCAGCCGGCCGAGCGTCGACTTGCCGCAGCCCGACTCGCCGACCAGGCCGACCGTCTCGCCCGCGCCCACCTTGAGGTCGACGCCGTCCACGGCGTGCACGTTGCCGACCTGGCGCTTGATGACGAAGCCGCCGGTCACGGGGAAGTACTTGGTGAGTCCCTTGAGCTCCAGCAGCGGTTCCATCAGCGGCCTTCCATGAGCTGGGTGTGGATCTCCTGCTTCTGCTTCAGCGTGAGGTAGCACGCGTCGCCGTGCCCGCTCTCCGGCGACAGCTCCGGCAGCTCCGCGGCGCACAGGTCGGGGCCGACCTGCTTCACGTAGTCGCATCGCGGGTGGAACCGGCAGCCCGAGGGCGGGTTGAGCAGGCTGGGAGGCGTTCCGCGTACCGGCTTGAGCGGCACGTCGACCGCCGAGCCGAGCCGCGGGGCCGAGGAGAGCAGCCCCCACGTGTACGGGTGCCGGGGCGCGCCGAGCACCTCGCGGACGGTGCCCCGCTCGGCGGCCCGCCCGGCGTACATCACCAGCACGTTGTGGGCCGCCTGGGCGACCACGCCGAGGTCGTGCGTGATCAGGATGATGGAGGTGCCCATCTGGTCCTGGAGGTCCTTGAGCAGGTCGAGGATCTGCGCCTGCACCGTCACGTCGAGCGCGGTGGTCGGCTCGTCGGCGATGACCAGCGCGGGGTCGCAGACGAGCGCCATCGCGATCATCACGCGCTGCCGCATGCCGCCGGAGAAGTGGTGCGGGTAGTCGTCCACCCGGACCTTGGCGTTGGGGATGCCCACCCGGTCGAGCATCTCGATCGCCCGGTCGCGCGCCTCGCGCTTGCTCGCGCCCTTGTGCTTGCGGTAGACCTCGCCGATCTGGCGGCCCACGGTGTGGAACGGCGACAGCGCGGTCAGCGGGTCCTGGAAGATCATGGCGATGCGGTTGCCGCGCAGCCGCTCCAGGGTGGTACGGCTCGCGCCGACCAGCTCCCGGTCCTCGAACCAGATCTCGCCGCCGATCTCGGCGTGCTCGCTGTTGTGCAGCCCGAGGATCGCCAGGTTGGTCACGGACTTGCCGGAGCCGGACTCGCCGACGATGCCGAGCGTCGTGCCCTTCTCGACCTCGAAGGAGAGCCCGTCGACCGCCTTGACGGTCCCGTCCTCGGTCGAGAAGGAGACGTGCAGGTCCTGGACGGACAGGAAGGAGTCGCCCCGGCGGCCCGGGCCTGTCTCGGTGAGCGTGACGGCGGTCAAGCTATGGCTCCTAGCTGAGGCGGACGCGCGGGTCGATGACGGCGTAGAGCGCGTCCACGATGACGTTGAGTACGACGATCGCGGTGGCGGCGAGCAGGACGGTGGCCATCAGCATGGGCAGGTCGCTGTTGAGGACCGACTGGATCGACAGGCGGCCGATGCCCTGGAGGCTGAACGTCGTCTCGGTGATGATCGCGCCGCCGATGAGACCGGCGAGGTCGATACCGAAGATCGTCACGATGGGTGTGAGCGTGCCGCGCAGCGCGAACCGCATCACCACCGTGCGCGCGGACAGGCCCTTCGCCCGTGCCGTACGGACGTAGTCCTCGCCGAGCTGCTCGACCATGGTCGAGCGGGTCATACGGGTGTAGTTGGCGGTGAAGATGATCGCCAGGACGACCCACGGCAGCATCAGGCCGTATGCCCAGCCGATGGGGTCCTCGGTGATCGGTACGTAGCGCGGCCGTTCGATGACCTGCCACTGGAAGACGAGGAAGTACATGGCGAGGGTGCCGACGAAGTAGATCTGCACCGAGGCGCCGATCAGCGACGAGACGCTGGCGATCTTGTCGAGGGGCTTGCCCTGCTTCAGCGCGGCGATGATGCCGGTGCCGATGCCGAAGATCAGGAAGACGATCGCCGAGCCGATGGTCAGCGAGAGCGTCACGGGCAACCGGTCGACGATCGTGTTGAAGACCGGCTCCCGGTTCACGAACGAATAGCCCAGGCAGGGTGCCGGGCAGTGCCCCAGCCCTTCGTAGTCGCGGCCGGCGAAGATCCCGAAGACCCACTCGACGAACTGGACGAAGATCGGCTGGTCCAGGCCGAGGTTGTGCCTGGCCTGGGCGAGCGTCTCCGGCGGGCAGACCCTGCCGCAGGCCAGCCGGGCAGGGTCGCCGGGCACGGCGAAGAAGAGGAAGAACGTCACGGCGGCGACGATCAGCAGGATGAACGCCGCGCCGAGACTTCTACGAGTCAGGAAACGAAGCACTGGAGCTCCTGTGCGGTGCTCCGGGGCGCCCCGTGAGGAGCGCCCCGGAGGCGTGGGTTACTGCTTCACGAAGATGGTGTTCGGGGAGACGACCCAGCTGATCGGGTCGATCTCGGCGCCGCCGATCTGCGAGCCGTGCAGGATCTGGCCGATGTTGTTCAGGTCGACGACCACCGGCGTGACCGTCTCCATGATGGTCTTGTCCAGCGCGCCCCAGGCCTTGTTGGCCTCGTTGGCGTCACTCAGGCCCTCGATGCGCTTGATCTCCGCCGTGATGGCCGGGTCCTTCAGGTGGGAGATGTTCTGCCCGCCGTCGACGACCGGACCGAAGATCACCGGGAAGACCGTGGCCGCGGTGGGCCAGTCGGCGCCCCAGCCACCCCAGTAGATGTCGAACTCGTTCTTCACCGTGGTGACCGAGTCGTACCAGGTCTTGGTGTTGAGCGGCTTGGCGACGACCTTGATGCCGGCCTTCTCGAGGGCGGTCTTGATCGCGACGGTCGCGCGCTCCTGCGTGGGCGTCTGGTTGTAGGCGTACACCAGGGTCGGCGTCGGGTTGCTCGACTGGGCGAGCAGCTCCTTGGCCTTCTCGATGTCACCCTCCGGCTTGGCCTTCTTGCCGAAGAGGTCGTAGTCCTCGAAGCCCGACACGGTCGGGTTGAGGATCGTGGTGGCGATCACTGAGGCGGCCGGGCCACCCGTGATCTGCTGGATCTGCTTGGTCGGCCACGCATAGTTGACGGCCTGGCGGATCTTGATGTCCGTCACGCGGTCGAGGTTGAAGTAGTAGTAGTTCGCGTACGGCGACGACTGCACCATCAGGCGCGGCTTCAGGTTGGGGTCGGTCAGCACCTGCTGCATCCGCTCGGGCGCGACGTGGCTGTAGAAGCTGAAGGTCTTCTTGTCGTCACCCGCGTCGGCGATGAACCGGTCGGTGACCTGGAGGGACTGGTAGCCGAACTCCAGGTGCCACTTGTCCGGGTAGGCGCCGCGGATCGGGTCGCTGGCCGCGTCCCAGTTCGGGTTGCGCTCCAGCTCCATCGTCTTGTCCGTGACGTGGCCGGCGATGATGTAGGGACCGCTGGAGAAGGGCTCCTTGTCGTACTTCTCCTTGGTGTCCTTCGCCTTCGGCACGATGCCGTACGTCGTCATCGCCAGCGCGTAGTTGGCGTCGGCGTGCGGCTCCTTGAACTTGAAGACGATGGTCTTGTCGTCGGGAGTCTCGATGTTGTCGAGGTGCTTGCCGTCGTAGGGGCCCTTGTAGGCCTTCTTGTAGTCCTCCTTCGTCAGCCACTGCTGGACGTAGGGGGCGCCCTCGGTGCTGTAGGAGGCGAAGAGGCGCTCGATGGACCACTTCACGTCCGCAGAGGTGATCGGGCTGCCGTCCTGCCACTTCACGCCGTCCTTCAGCGTGAACGTCCAGGTCTTGCCGCCGTCGGACACCTCGCCGGTGTCGGTGGCGAGGTCGCCGACCAGCTGGAACTCGTTCTTCGCGATCCGCTTGTAGCCGGTGAGCTGGCGGGCGTACAGCAGGGCGAAGGTGGAGTCGACGTTGACGTAGATGCGGCCCGGGTCGAGGTGGGCGTAGTCGTCGCGGTCGATCATGGTGATCGTGCCGCCCTTGACGACGCCCTCCGGCTCGATCGCGGGACCCTTGGAGTCGTCGGCCGTGCCGATGGTGACCTTCGGGGCCGAATCGGCGGACGGTCCCTGGGTCGAGGCGGCGCTGGGCCCGGCGTTGTCGGCGGGAGCCCCGCCGCCTCCGCCCTTGGCGCAGGCGCCGGTGAGGGCCAGGACGCCTACGGCGAGAACGGCCACTGTCGACCGCTTTCGGATGGACATATCGCTCCAATCTGGGGGATCTGCGGCGGAGATGGTCAGCGTCTGATCTTCGGGTCGAAGGCGTCGCGGACGGAGTCGCCGAGCAGGTTGAAGGCGACCACGAAGATCAGCAGGGCGATGCCGGGGAACATCAGGTAGGTGATGTCGTCGGTGTAGACCTCGGTCCCGCGCAGGAACATGCGCCCCCAGTCGGGGGTCGGCTCGATCATGCCGACGCCCAGGAAGGACAGTGCGGCCTCGGAGGTGACGAGGGCCGGCAGCAGCAGCGTCGACTGGATCAGGATCGGGGTCCACAGGTTGGGCAGCAGTTCCTTGAAGACGATCCGCGCGGGGGAGGCGCCGGTGACCCTGGCCGCCTCGACGAACTCCCGCTCGCGCAGGGACAGGACGTTGCCGCGCAGCAGGCGCGCCAGTCCGGCCCAGCCGAAGACCGTCAGGAAGATGATCAGCGCCGTTGCGCGCAGCCAGACCGGCGTCTCCTCCTCGGGCTTGACCATGAGGTTCTCCAGCACCGGCATGAACGCGATGATGAAGAGCGTCGAGGGGAACGACAGCAGGACGTCGATCACACGGCCGATGAAGTAGTCGGTCCTGCCGCCCACGTAGCCGGCGACGATGCCGACCACGATGCCGATGAGCGTCGTGGCGATCGTGGCCGCCAGCGCGATCAGCAGTGAGGTGCGGATGCCGTACACGAGCTGCATGAAGACGTCGCGACCGAGTCCGGGCTCGATGCCGAACCAGAACTCCGAGCTCATGCCGCCGTTGGGCAGGAGCGGGAAGCCGAAGTCGTTCAGCAGGCCCGGCCGGTCCTGGCCGTACGTCGTGTAGGGGTCTTTGCCGTACAGCGTGGAGATCAGCGGAGCGGCGACGGCGACCAGGATGAAGAACAGGACGATGACCGCCGAGATCATGCCCGTCGGATCCCGGCGGAAGCGCCGCCACATCAGCTGGCCGGGGGACCGTCCGACCAGCTCTCCGCCGGATGCGGCGGGTGCCGTGGCCACGGGCGGATCGGTGGTCTCTGAAGGGATCGTCATCGTGCAGGTGCTCCCGGGAGCGACATTAAAGATCGGGAGTAATCCCGACTTGAGGGAACCTTCGCAAGTTATTTTCCGTAGGTCAATGCGAGGGTCGCCACCATCGATTTTTTGCCTACTTCGTGCTCCAAAGTAAATCAGCTTGTGTCCCGGAAAACCGTTGACCTGGGCCGATGCGCGGGGCGATCATGTCCGTACGCGTATCAATTTGTGTCACGATGTTGTGACGCAATCAGGACGCAATTGCGGCACGGGTGGCCGGAGCGACCTTTCCATTGAAAGGTCACATTTTGTTACTGCATGGCATTTCGGACATCCATCTTTCTGGTCGAAATCGTCTGCCGAGAGTTCGCGGCGTCGCGACGCCGCCCCCGCTTGCCGCGCCCCTCCGTGTCGATGCCAAAGAAGTGTTTGACACCTCAGATCGTCAAAGATAGCTTTGGCATATGCGAGTCACCGATCCTCGCGCCATGCGGGCGATGGCGCACCCCCTGCGACTGGACCTGCTCGACCTCCTGAGCCGCGTCGGACCCGCCACGGCGGCGAGCTGCGCGCGGCACCTGGGCACCAGTCAGGCGTCCTGTTCCTTCCATCTGCGTCAGCTCGCCAAGTACGGCTTCGTGGCCGAGGCCCCCTCGTCGACCGACCAGCGGGAGCGGCCGTGGAAGATCGTCGATGTCGAGCAGCAGTTTTCCTCGGGCAGCCCGGCGGCGGCCGAGTTCGAGCGGGTCTTCATCGAACGTGAGGCCGTCCGCATGCTGGAGTGGATCGAAGGCCGCAAGCATGCCCCGGAAGAGTGGCGAAAGGCCGGATTCTCCACCACCGTCACGGCTCCCATGACGGCCGAGGAGCTCGACGAACTGGGCGACGCGTTCAGGAAGCTCCTGGAGCCGTACGCCGACCGGATCGCCGGGCGCGCTCCGGCCCCGGAGGGCGCGCGTTTCGTCCGGATCCTGACGAACGGGTCTCCGCTTCCCTCCACCGCCGACACCCCGGAGAAGGACGATCCGGGGAAGGACGGCCCCGAGAAGGACGCCGAGACGGAGTGACCGACGACACCGCCGCGCGGGCATAGCGCGCCGAGCCGCGGCGGCCCCGTATCCGACCCCCCGATCGAAAGCAGATGAGCACGATGGACGACATGCTGAAGGCCGCCGAGATAGGGCTGGCCGACATCAACCGAGCCCACGCCGAACTCGCCGCGGAGACCGACCTGCGCCGCCGCCTCCGCGCCGCACGGAGCGTCCGTGCGGGCGACGACGGCGACCGGAAGGCGGCGCGCCTTCTCGAGGGCGTGCGCCACCGGCTGGCCGTCGCCATGCGCGACCTGGCCGACGGCATCGACCCCCTGCCGCGCCCGATGTGCGAGCCCTGACGCTCGGCGGCGTTGTCCGGGTGCGGTCCGGGTGCGGTCCGGTCACCGGCTCCGTGCCGGGAACCGCTCGCCGCCCTCGCCGAGCGCGGACGGAACGGGCCCCCGGCCGGGGGGAAGCGGCCGGGGGCCCGAGATCGGCGGACGGCTAGCCGACGGCCGTGCTGATCTCGGCGAAGTGGCAGGCCACGTGGTGGCCGTCGCCGCGGTCGGTCAGCGGGGGTTCCTCGTTGATGCAGATGCTCTGCGCCTTCCAGCAGCGGGTGCGGAACCGGCAGCCGCTCGGCGGGTCGATGGGGCTCGGCACGTCACCGGTGAGGATGATCCGCTCCCTGCGCCGCTCGACCGCCGGATCGGCCACGGGGGCGGCCGAGAGGAGGGCCTGGGCGTAGGGATGCATCGGTCGCTCGTAGAGATCGTCACGGGAGGCGGTCTCCACGATCTTGCCCAGGTACATCACCGCGACCCGGTCGGAGATGTGCCGGACCACCGACAGGTCGTGCGCGATGAACACGTACGCGAGGCCGAGGCTGTCCTGCAGGTCCTCGAGCAGGTTCACCACGCCGGCCTGGACCGAGACGTCCAGCGCGGAGACCGGCTCGTCGAGGATCAGCAGCTTCGGCTCCAACGCCAGCGCCCGGGCGATGCCGACGCGCTGGCGCTGGCCGCCGGAGAACTCGTGCGGGTAGCGGTTGCCGTGCTCGGGGCTCAGCCCGACCATGCGGAGCAGCTCGGCGACCTTCTCCGGCCCCGTGGACCTCCACAGGCCGTGGACCTTGAGCGGCTCGGCGATGATGTCGTTGACCGGCATCGTCGGGTTGAGCGACGCGTAGGGGTCCTGGAAGACGATCTGGACGTCCCGCCGTACAGCCTGCATCTGCCGGGCGGTCATCGTGGTCAGTTCCTTGCCGTCGAACCGCACGGAGCCCGAGGTGGGCCGGTGCAGCTGCAGGATGGCCCGGCCCGTCGTGGACTTGCCGCAGCCGGACTCGCCGACGACTCCGAGCGTCTCGCCCGTGTCCACGTGCAGGGAGACGCCGCTGACGGCCTGGACGTGGCCGACGACCCGGCGGATGAGGCCGGTCCCCCTGACGGGGAAGCGCATCACCAGGTCGTTGACCTCCAACAGGGGCGTGTTCTCGGTCATGAGGTCTCGCTGTTCGTGCGGAAGAACGCGGTCGGGTCTGTGACGTCGGCCAGTCGTGACCAGTGATGGCAGGCGGCCTGCTGCGTGCCGCTGCCGGTCTCCTCCATGGCCGGCTCCGCCGTACGGCACCGGTCGTCGGCGAGCGGGCAGCGCGGGGAGAACGGACAGCCCGGCGGCAGGTTGATCAACGAGGGCGGCGTGCCCTTGATCGGCTGCAGCCGCTCGCCGGAGACGGCCGCGGACGGGATCGACCCGAGCAGGCCCACGGTGTACGGCATGCGGGGCCGGGTGAAGACCTGGTCGACCTCGCCGATCTCCACCGGCTTACCGGCGTACATCACCAGGACGCGGTGGGCCATTCCGGCGATGACCCCCAGATCGTGCGTGATGAGCACGATCGCGGCGTCCACCGCGTCCTTGACCTCCAGCAGCTTCTCCAGGATCTGGGCCTGGACGGTCACGTCGAGGGCCGTGGTCGGCTCGTCGGCGATGATCACATCCGGGTTGTTGATGATCGCCATGGCGATCATCGCGCGCTGCCGCATGCCGCCGGAGAACTCGTGCGGGTAGCTGCGCAGCCGGGCCTCGGCCTGGGGGATGCCCACCAGGTCGAGCATCTCCTTGGCGCGGGCCAGCGCGTCCTTGCGCGGGATCAGCTCATGGGCCAGCACCGCCTCGGCGAGCTGGTCGCCGATGGTGTGCACCGGGTTGAGCGCGGTCATCGGGTCCTGGAACACCATCGCGATCTTGCGTCCGCGCAGCCCGCGGCGCTTGCGCTCGCTCATGGTCAGGACGTCCTCGCCCCGGTAGCGGATGCTGCCGCTGATCCTGGCGCTCTTGGGCAGCAGGCCCATGACCGCCATCGACGAGACCGACTTGCCGGAGCCGGACTCGCCGACGATGCCGAGCACCTCGCGCTCGCGCACCGTGTAGGACACCCCGCGTACGGCCTGCACGAGGCCGTCGTCGGTGGGGAAGGAGACCTGGAGGTTCTCGACCTTCAGGATCTCGGTCTCGCCCGGGCGCCTGGAATCCGACAGGCGCCTGCCGATGTGGACACCCTGCGGGTTGGTGGTCGTCATCAGTTGCGCACCCGGTTCTGTCGAGGATCGAAGGCGTCGCGCAGGCCGTCGCCGATGAAGTTGACCGACAGCGCGATGGCGATGATGAAGATGCCGGGCCACCAGAAGAGCCACGGCCGGGTCACCATGGCGCTGCGGTAGGTCTCGATGAGCTGTCCAAGCGAGGTGTCCGGGGGCTTGACACCGAATCCGATGAACGACAGCGCCGTCTCCAGCAGGATGCCGGAGGAGACCGCGAGCGTCGCGCTCACGATGATCACGCCGAGCGTGTTGGGCAGGATGTGCTTGAAGATGATCCGCTTGGCGGACGTGCCCACGGCCTGCGCCGCCTCCACGAACTCCTTCTCCCGCAGCGACAGGAACTGGCCGCGTACCAGGCGGGCGACGCTGGTCCAGGTGATGACGCCGAGCATCAGGGCCAGGAAGTAGGGGCCGAGGTTGCCCGCCATCTGGCCGACCACGGCGCCGATGATGAGGACCGGAATGGTGATCATCACGTCCGTGAGCCGCATCAGCACCGACTCGACCCAGCCGCGGAAATAGCCGGCCAGGGCGCCGATGACGGTGCCCACGACGGTGGAGACGAGGCCGATGGTCAGCGCCACGATGATCGAGATCTGCGCGCCGCGCATGGTGAGCGCGAAGTAGTCCTTGCCCAGGTTGTCCTGGCCGAACGGGTGCTCGCCGAGGTGGATGCCCGAGCCGCCGAGGAACTCGGGGATCACGCTGAGCGTGGGGCGTCCGCGGTCCAGGAGGGTTCCGCTGCCGGTCCACGGCTTGTCCCACCAGCCCGGGATCGGCCCGAAGCCGATCGAGGAGAAGGCGAGGACGAAGACGAAGACGAAGAGGACCAGGCCGAACAGCGCGCCCTTGTGCCGGAAGAACCTGCGGGTGACGAGCTGGCGCTGGGTGCGGGCGGTGACGGTCATGCCCTGCGTGCCGACGTTGGGCTCGGCGGGCTCGACCTGCTCTGTGTTCAGTGTCATGGAATGTGTCTCCGCTCCGTCACGACAGCCGGATACGCGGGTCGAGGTAGGCGTAGGCGATGTCCGCGATCATGTTCCAGATCACGATGGCGGCGCCCGCGACCAGGAAGCAGCCCATGACCGGGGTGGGGTCGACCTCCCTGAGCGACTTGGTGAACATCGCGCCCAGTCCCCGCCAGCCGAAGACGTGCTCGGTGACGACCGCCCCGCTGAAGACCCCGGCGAAGTCGAGCGCGACGATCGTGGTGATCGGGATCATCCCGTTGCGGAAGGCGTGCTTGACGATCACCGTGCGCTCCGGCAGGCCCTTCGCGCGCGCGGTGCGGACGTAGTCCTGGTTCATCACCTCGAGCATGCTGGCCCTGCTGTACCGGGAGTGGCCGGCCAGGCCGATCAGGATGAGCGCCAACGTGGGCAGCAGCAGGTGCATCGCCGAGTCCAGCGAGACGTGCCAGAAGTCACCCGAGTAGTTGGGGGTCTCCGAGCCGATCGTGGCGATGGGGCGGTTGCGCACCGAGACGGTGTAGCTGTGCCACGCCTGCAGGATCCGGTCCACGAAGATCAGGCCGCCGGTGAGCAGCCCGCTGAAGACGGCCAACGGGATGGCCTGGCGGCGCAGCAGCCCGCCCAGCGTGTGGCCGAGCGCCCAGCTCACGACGATCGTGAGGAGGGCGAGCCCCAGGATGGAGAGCAGGTTCGCGTCGGAGAGCACCTGCTGCAGCGGGTAGTACAGCAGCGCGCCCACACCGGCGCTGGCCAGCGCCGCGTACATCGGCTGGAGGTTCTCCCAGCCGGCGATCAGCGCGCTCGCGCCCGCCGCGGCGGCGAGCGACACCACGAGGACGAAGGGGAAGCCGAGACCGGGGTCGGCGAACCAGTGGCTCGCGGACAGGGCGTACAGGACGACGGCGGTGACGGCGAACCCGATGCCGAAGGTGGTGAGCTTCCCCTTCCACCGGCCCTTGTAGATCGAGGCCCAGACCAGCCCGGCGAACACGGCGACGAGCCCGATGACCCAGAGCGGGATCACCGGATCGCGCAGCCAGTCGTTGAACTCGATCGCCAGGTACTGCTTGAGCATGGTCGCCACCCAGAAAACCGGTAGCGAGAAGCAGACGAAGGCTGCGAAGGTGATCCCATGGTCGAAGCTGCTGTACTGCCGCAGTGCGGAGACGACACCGATCGTGATGCCGATGAAGGCACCCAGCAGGGTCGCCACGATGACGAGCTGCATGGTGGCGGTGGTGGCCAGGGCGAGCTGGGAGCTCACGGCGTGGCCGCTCTTGTCGACGCCGAGGTCGCCTCGGAAGAGGTCGCCGAGCCAGCCGAAATAGCGCACCGGGATCGGCACGTCGAGTCTCAGGGCCTTGATACGGGCCGCCATCTGCGCCTGCGCCTGCGGAGTCGACTGCTCACGCAGGTCGCCGAGCGGGTCCCCCGACAGGGCGACCAGGACGAACATGATGAAAGTCGCGGCGAGCAAGACGAGGCTTGATATGGCCAGCCGCCGCGCGATGAATGCGAGCATTCCCCCCGACCTCCTACGGTGACGGGCCGGCCATAGAGGGGTGTCGGGGCGCGGACCCGGTAGGCCGGGCGCCGCCGCGCCCGCCTGGGGTGAGGCGGAACGCGGCGGCCCCGTGTTCATGAGATGTGAGAGTGCCGTCAGGCGCCGGACGGGGCCGGGCGGACACCCGGCCCCGAGGTCGTCAGACGGTCTCCCGGCTTGTCTTCGGGATTACTGCATGGACCACTCGTGCATGTTCCAGGTGACGGAGGCCTGGGAGGCGTTCGGCACGACGTTCTGGACGGTCTCGCTCCAGGCCGTCAGCGCCGGCTGCGTGTAGAGCGGGATGGTGGCCAGGTCGTCCCAGAGGGTCTTCTCGACCTGCTTGACGAGCTCGATCGTCTTGGCGGGGTCGGTCTCTCCGAGGATCTGCTCGAGGACCTTGTCGAGCTCCTTGTTGGAGTAGCAGCCCTTGTTGTTGCCCTTGCCGGACGGGGTGCACTTCTCGACGGTGTGGTAGGTGGAGGTCCAGCCGCTGTTGAGGGCCGAGCCCGCCCAGCCGAAGAGCGCCACGTCGAAGTTGCCGTTGGCGAGGTCGCCGCCGTCGGCGAAGAACTTCTCGCTGCCGGTGTCGACGATGTCGAAGCCGGCCTGGTCACACGAGGCCTTGATCAGCTCGACGACCTGGGTGCGGCGCGGGTTCGGCTGGTTGTAGCCGATCCGGACCTTCAGCTTGGACTTGCCGGCGTCGGTGAGCAGCTTCTTGGCGCCCTCGATGTCGACGGTGCCCCACTTGTCGCCGCCCGCGAAGGCGACCGTGTCGGCGTACTGCGACTGGAACCCGACGACGTTGCGCGTGTCCAGCGTCTTGGCCTCGGGGTTCTGCGGCTTGATCAGGTTGTCGACGATCTGCTGACGCGGCACGCAGAGCGCGAACGCCTTGCGCAGGTTGGCGTCCTTGAACGGGCCCTTGTTGAAGTTGAAGTCCAGGTGGTCGTAGAGGAACTGGTCACCCGTCTTGACCGTGACGCCGTTCAGGCCCTCGAGCTGGGCGACGATGTCCGGGTTCGACTGCGGCTCGATGATGTTGGTCTCACCGTTCTGCAGCGCCTGGACCTGCTCGTCCTGCGGGATGAAGCGGATGGTGACCTTGGCCGACTTGGCCGGCTCGCCCCAGTACTTCTCGTTCCTGGCCAGGGTGATGGACTGGCCGGGGGAGTAGGAGTCGATGATGAACGGACCGCTCGCGGGCATCAGCTTCTTGTCCGGCAGCTTGCCGTTGAACAGCCAGCCCTTGTTGTAGAACTCGGCGGCCTTCTTCAGCTTGGCCTTGTCGCCGCCCTTGATGGCGTCGACCATCTCCTCGACGGTGAGTCCGCCCTGCTCGGCGACGATGTGCGCCGGCATGGTCACGACATCGAGGGCTTCCCAGTCGACGAACGGCGACTTGTACTTGAGCGTGATCTCCTTGTCGCCGACCTTGCAGTCGGGCAGCTCGACCAGGCCCCACTGCTCGGTGCTGATGTAGGAGAAGTCCGTGAACTTGCCCGAGCCGGTCGCCCACGTGAGCATCACGTCGGCGCAGCCGAGGTCGGCGCCGTCGGACCAGACGGCCTTCGGGTTGAAGGTGTACTTGACCGTCAGCGGGTCGTCGGAGACCTTCTCGTAGGTGGCGACCTCGGTGTTGCGGGCCACGCCGCCGTCGGTGCTGTAGCCCCAGACGTCCTGCAGGACCCGGGTGTTGAACACGATGTGGTTCTGCGAGGAGTACTCCTCGGCGGTGAAGCCGTTGTAGGAGTTCGGCTCCTGCTCGTGGGCGTGGATGACGGTGGCGTCGGCGGCCGGGGCGCTGCTCGCAGACCCGGAGTCCTTGGCCGCGGGCTTCTCCTCGCCGGTGCCGCAGGCGGTCAGCAGGATCGCCGCTCCGGTGGCGGCCGCGAGGAACCTACCGGTCCTCCGTGCGTATGACACGAAAATTCTCCTCATTGGCATGACCTGTCACAACTCTTCCGGGATAACTAGCACCATTTGGAATCCCGGAGGAAGAGCAGGAGAACAGACGTTGCCGATCTGATGTCAGGATTACGACGATCTGTAATGACTTGTCCAAATATGTGACAACCTGATCACCATAGATCGTGGAACGGTGACGGGATCAGCACAGAATCAAGACATTGTGCTGTGTGGCATGAGATGTCCGGTCAGGGCGTGTGTCGCCGTCACCTGACCGGGGTAGCTATCGGAGGCCGATCACGGGCCGGTGGCCGTACCGGGCCCGCGGCCCGTTCTCGGCGCGGTGGTGGGAGGCCGGCATGGGCGGCACGGACGGCGCCACGAGCGCGCGCAAAGGCACGGGCGGCACGGACGGCGCCACGAGCGCGCGCGAAGGCACGGGCGGCGGCACCGGCAAGGGCCCTGGCAAGAGCGCGGACCACGGGCTCTTCGGGCCGGGTTCGGTGACCTGGCGGGTGATGGGCGAGCCGATCCTCCTCATCGGCGGGTTCCGGGCGCTGCTGCTGCAGGGGCTACACCCGCGCGCGATGCGCGGTGTGCTGCAGAACTCCGCGCTCCTCGACGCGGCCGAGGCGTGGGCCCGGTTCCAGCGGACCACCGACTTCGTGCGCGTCCGGACGTTCGGCACCACCGCCGAGGTGGCCAGGGCCGGAGCCAGGGTGCGGCGGATCCACGCCGCCCTGACGGCGTTCGACCCCGACCGAGGCGAGCGGTTCCGGCTCGACGACCCGGACGCGCTCCGCTGGGTCCACGTGGGCGAGGTCGACTCCTACCTGTCGGTGGCCCGCCGGGCGGGCGTCCCGCTGAGCGACGCCGACGCCGACCGGTTCGTGGCCGAGTGGCGGCGCGCGGCCGAGGTCGTGGGGCTGCGCCCAGGCGACGTGCCGGGGTCCGTCGCCGAGCTGCGTGACTACGTGGAGGCGCAGCGGCCCGGCCTCTACTTCGTTCCCGAGGCGTCGCATCCGCTGCGGCTCTCGCTCAACGCGCCGCTGCCGCTGCGCCTCGCCCCGCTCAAGCCCGCGTTCCCCGCGATCATGATGCTGGCCTTCGCCTCGCTGCCGCGCTGGGCCCGCCGCCTGTACGGCCTGCCCGCCACGCCGCTCGGCGACCTGTGGGCGAGCGCCACGCTCAAGACGCTGCACCTGGGCCTCGGCCTGGTGCCCGCCCAGGTGCGCTACTCGCCCTCCGCGCTGCGGGCGAGGGAGGTCACGGCCGCGTACGGCGAGGCCCGCACCTGACCAGGACGCCCTTGGGGGGTGGGTTGGGAGCGGTTTGCCAGGCCATGGCACACTGATAGCGGGAGCGAACCCGGCATCGGGCGCGCGACCACTGAACAACAGAGAGCAAAGCGTGCTCCGGGGTCGGTGAAATTCCGAACCGGCGGTGACATCCGTTTCCTCACGGGAACGCGGTGAAGTCCGCGACCCGGCCGAAGCCATCGGCCGGTGGACCTGGTGTGATTCCAGGACCGACGGTCATAGTCCGGATGGGAGGAAGCGCGCGAACGGGTGGCAGGGCCGTTTCACGGCCGGTCCGGCATGGCCGGACAGGTCGGCGGCGTCGTCACCCGTCGATGTGGCCGCATGGCCGCATCCATCCCACCCCGGGGCCCGCCTGGCGACACAGGCGAGGAGGAATGACCGGGGTGAGCGAGCAGATCCCCGCACGTGCCGGTGAGGCCATTCCCACGGATCCCAGGGATCCCACGGACCCCGCGGACCCCCGAGACGTCCCGCACATGCGGCGCGCCATCGCGCTCGCGGCCCGCGGCCTCGGCACCACCAGCCCCAACCCCGTGGTCGGCTGCGTCGTCCTCGACGCCGCCGCAGCCGTCGCGGGGGAGGGCTTCCACGCCTACGCCGGAGGACCGCACGCCGAGGTCGTCGCACTGCGCGAGGCCGGGGAGCGGGCCAAGGGCGGCACGGCGTACGTGACGCTGGAACCCTGCAACCACACCGGTAGGACGGGCCCCTGCGCCGAGGCGCTCCTCGACGCGGGCGTCGCCCGGGTCGTGATCGCCGTCGCCGACCCCAACCCGATGGCCGCCGGAGGCGTCGAACGGCTCAGGGAACGCGGCGTCCAGGTCGACGTCGGCGTGCTGACCGAGGAGGCCGAGCGGGTCAACGCGGCCTGGCTCACCTCCGTCCGAGCCCGCCGGCCGTACGTGACCTGGAAGTTCGCGGCCACCCTGGACGGCAGGTCCGCGGCGGAGGACGGCACCAGCAAGTGGATCACCTCTCCCGAGGCCCGCGCCGATGTCCACCGCCTGCGGGCCGAGTGCGACGCGATCGTCGCGGGGATCGGCACCGTCCTCGCCGACGACCCGCTGCTCACCGCCAGAACCCCCGAGGAAGAGAAGCCACGGGAGCGCCTCCCGCTGCGCGTCGTCGTCGACTCCGGCGCGCGCACGCCGGCCGCGGCCCGGGTCCTCTCCGGCCACGCGCCCACCCTGGTCGCGGTGGCCCTCGACGCCGACGTCCCGCCGCACCTTCACGACGTCGTCCGGCTGCCGCGCACGCCGTACGGACTGGACCTGCACGCGCTGCTGGCCGAGCTGCACCGCAGGCAGGTCGTCAGCGTGCTGGTGGAAGGCGGGCCGAGCCTCGCCGGGTCCTTCGTCAGGGAGGGCCTGGTGGACCGGGTCGTCGGCTATCTCGCCCCGGCGCTGCTGGGCGCGGGATCGGCGGCGCTCGGCCCGGCCGGAGTCGCCACGATCAGCGAGATCCACCGCCTCGAAATCGAGGATGTCACCCCCATCGGGCCGGACCTGCGGGTCGTGCTCCGCCCCGGAGGCCGCCAGGGCTCCGGGGGCGCCACCGCGTCCCCCCGGCCGGCACCATCGAAGGAGAACTGAGATGTTCACCGGAATCGTCGAGGAACTGGGCGAGATCACCGCGGTCGAGCCGCTGGCCGACTCGGCCCGCCTGTCGGTGCGTGGCACGGTCGTCACCGCCGACGCCGTCCATGGCGGGTCCATCGCGGTCAACGGCGTCTGCCTGACCGTCGTCGACGTCGCGGGCGACGTGTTCACCGCCGACGTGATGAAGGAGACCCTGGACCGCTCCTGCCTCGGCGTGCTGGTGCCCGGCTCCCGGGTCAACCTGGAGCGCGCCGTACGCGCCGACCAGCGGCTGGGCGGCCACATCGTGCAGGGGCACGTGGACGGCACCGGTGTGGTGCTCTCCCGCGAGCCCGCCGAGCACTGGGAGATCGTACGGATCTCGCTTCCGGCGGCGCTGGACCGGTACGTCGTCGAGAAGGGCTCGATCGCGGTGGACGGCGTCAGCCTGACCGTGGCGGGAGTGGACGCGGGGGGCTTCGCCGTCAGCCTGATCCCGACCACGCTGGAGCTGACCACCCTCGGCCGCAAGCAGCCGGGCGACCCGGTCAACCTCGAGGTCGACGTCATCGCCAAATACGTTGAGAAGCTCATCGGCGCGCACGGTCTGGGGACCCGGCCGTGAACTGGGCCGAGGCGGGGTTCGCCGTTCTCGGGCAGCACGTCCGCTGGGCCGACCTGGTGGGCAACGTGTGCGCGCTGGCCACCGTGTGGCTCGCGATCAGGAAGACGATCTGGACCTGGCCGGTCCAGCTCGCCGGCGCGGTGCTGTTGTTCGCGGCCTCGATCAGCGCCCACATCACGGGCAACGCGCTGAAGCAGGCGCTGTTCGGCGTGCTCGCGATCTACGGCTGGATCCGCTGGTCGCGCCGTCTCCGCGACGGCGCTCCCCTGGCCATCCGCTCGGCCACCCCGCGGGAGCGCGCGGCGCTTTTCGCCGTGCTGGCCGCCGGGACGGTCGTGGTCGCCCTGCTCTTCCAGTTCCTCAACTCACGCGGGCTGGACGTGTCGTGGGCTCCGTGGCCGGACGCGTACATCTTCGTCGGCAGCGCGGTGGCGACCTGGGCGCAGGGACGGGCGCTGGTCGACTTCTGGCTGCTCTGGGTCGCCGTCGACCTGGTCGGCGTCCCCTTGGCGTTCCGGTCGGGACTGGTCGTCTCCGGCGCGGTCTACGCCGTCTTCTTCGTCATGGTTCTGATCGGGTTCCGCGACTGGCTGCGCCAGTCCCGCACGCTGGAGGCAGTGACAGCATGACCATCCGCCTGGACCCGATCGAGCGGGCCGTCGCCGACATCCGCGAGGGCAAGCCGGTCGTGGTCGTCGACAACGAGAACCGCGAGAACGAGGGCGACATCATCTTCGCGGCCGCCAAGGCCACGCCCGAGCTCGTCGCCTTCATGATTCGCTACACCAGCGGCGTGATCTGCGTGGCCATGGAGGGCGGCGAGCTGGACCGGCTCGGCCTGCCGCTGATGGTCCACGAGAACAAGGAACGCCTGCGCACCGCGTACACGATCAGCGTGGACGCCAGGGACGGGGTGACCACCGGGATCTCGGCCGCCGACCGGGCGCGGACGATTCGCACCCTCTGCGACTCGGCCACCGAGCCGTACGAACTGGTCCGGCCCGGGCACATCTTCCCGCTGCGGTACCGGGAGGGCGGCGTGCTGGTCCGCCCCGGCCACACCGAGGCGGCGGTTGACCTGGCCAGGCTGGCGGGGCTGGCCCCCTCGGGCGCCCTGGCCGAGGTCGTCAACGACGACGGCACCATGAAGCGGCTGCCCGCCCTGCGGGAGTTCGCCGACGAGCACGACCTCGCGCTCGTGTCCATCGAGCAGCTCATCGACCACCGGAAGCGGACCGAGCGTGTGGTCTCCAGGGTCGCCGAGACCCGCATCCCCAACCGGTACGGCGTCTGGCGGGCCTACGGCTACTCCAGCGCGCTGGACGGCGGCGAGCACCTCGCGCTCGTCTACGGCGACCTGGACGACGGCGAGAACGTTCTGGTGCGGGCGCATTCGGAATGCCTCACCGGTGACGTGCTCGGCTCGCTCCGATGCGACTGCGGGGTGCAGCTCGACCACGCCATGGAGGCCATCGCCAAGGACGGCCGGGGCGTCGTGATCTACCTGCGCGGGCACGAGGGCCGGGGGATCGGCCTGCTCGCCAAGCTCCGTGCGTACGGGCTGCAGGACAACGGGAGCGACACCGTCGACGCCAACGTGGAGCTCGGCCTGCCGGTGGACGCGCGGGAGTTCTCCAACGCGTCCCAGATGCTCGCCGACCTCGGCGTGAAGTCCGTGCGGCTGCTGACCAACAACCCCGCGAAGGTGCGCGGCATGGACGGCTACGGCATCAAGGTGCTCGGCCGCGAGCCCATGCCCGTGGCGGTCAACCCGTACAACGAGAAGTACCTCACGGCCAAGCGCGACCGGCTCGGCCACGACATCCCCAGGGAGGAGCAGGCATGAGTGGCGAAGGGCGTCCGCAGGCGGCGCCGGTCGAGGCGCGCGGGCTGACCGTCGGCATCGTGGCGGCCCGCTGGCACGCGGAGATCACCGACCGGCTGGTCGCACGTGCGGAGCAGGCGGCGCGGGACTGCGGCGCGGAGGCGACCGTCCTCCGGGTCGCCGGATCGCTGGAGATCCCCGTCGTGGCGCAGGCACTCGCGCGCAAACACGACGCGGTGGTGGCGCTGGGCGCGGTGATCCGCGGCGAGACCGCGCACTTCGACTACGTCTGCGACTCGGTGACGGCCGGTCTGACCAGGGTGTCGCTGGACGAGTCCACCCCGGTCGGGAACGGGGTGCTCACCTGCGAGACGCTCGATCAGGCCCTCGACCGCTCCGGCGTGCCGGGCGGCCACGAGGACAAGGGGTACGAGGCCACGGTCGCGGCACTGGAGACCGCGCTCCTCCTCCGCGACCCCATTACGCGGGAGAGTCCGCTTCACCCCCGGCCCGAAGGCCGGAGCACCGCGGGATCCTGTTAGCTTGCATGCGACCCGTCCGACCAACGCAGTTCGGTGATCATGCAGAAGTTCTCAGGTATCCCTCCGACCGGCCACGACGTCGACGATCGCGTGGTGCGACATGATGGCTGAGGTGCCGCCGCCCCCGCTGCCGGTGATCTGGCGTCCCCGGCAGGCCCGGGTCATCGCGTACGCCATGGCCGCGGTGATGGTAGTGGGCTCGGTGATCCTCGCGGTGATCCTGCCCGAGCAGTTCCATCTTCCGGACCGGATCGGCATGGTGCTCTTCGGCTGCGCGGTCGCGGCCGTGCTGCACCTGCTCGGCCGGCTCCGCGTCGAGGCGGACGAGCGGGGCATCAAGGTCGTCAACGCGCTGCGCACCCACCGCTTCGAGTGGGCGCAGGTGCTCGACGTGAACCTGGTCGAGGGCGACCCCTGGCCCAAGCTCGACCTGGCCGACGGCCACAGCGTCGGCGCGATGGGCATCCAGGGCGCGGAGAAGGCGCGCTCCCGGAAGGCGGTCTCCGAGCTGCGCGCCCTCATCCACGCCCACGGCGAGGCCCCCGACCGCGACTGATCGGGGGGCCGCACGGGCTGGTTCATGTCGAGGAACCCATCGTCGGATCCGACCGGCGAACTCATAGGAATCCGCCCCCTGTTTGGCGAAATCGGCCACAGCGGTGCGAGGGGCGGGAGACGTAGCCTGACTGTGTGTCGCATAGGACGAACCCGCGGACGGGCACGGTGGCCGGCACGGCGGCAGGCATCGATCGGCTGACCGGGAGGGCGGCGGAGATCGACTCGCCCGCGAAGCTGGCCACGCTCCTGGAGGAGCACGACTACCTGGCCGACGAGGGGCTGGCGACGGCGGCGTTCCTGGCGCTGCGGATGGGGCGCCCGCTCTTCCTGGAGGGAGAGGCGGGGGTCGGCAAGACCGAGCTGGCCAAGACGCTCGCGTCGATCTTGGACGCCCCGCTCATCAGGTTGCAGTGCTATGAGGGGCTCGACGCCGCCCAGGCGCTCTACGACTGGGACTTCGCCCGCCAGCTGCTCCACCTGAAGGCCGCCGAGGCGGCCGGCGTCACCGACGTCCGGGCGCTGGAGGGCGAGATCTACGACCGGCGGTTCCTGGTCGCCCGGCCGCTGCTGCGTGCCCTGGAGACCTGGCCGTGCGTGCTGCTGGTGGACGAGGTCGACCGCGCCGACGACGAGTTCGAGGCGTTCCTGCTGGAGGTCCTGTCCGACTTCACGATCTCCGTGCCCGAGCTCGGCACGATCAGGGCCGAGACGCCCCCGGTCGTGGTCGTGACCTCCAACCGCACCCGCGAGGTGCACGAGGCGCTCAAGCGGCGCTGCCTGTATCACTGGATCGAGCACCCCGCCTTCGAGCGCGAGGTCGCGATCCTGCTGCGGCGCCTGCCCGCCTGTACGGAGGAGCTCGCCGCCGAGGTGGCCGACGCGGCGGGACGCCTGCGCCGGGCCGACCTGGTGAAGCCGCCCGGCGTGGCCGAGACGCTCGACTGGACGGAGGCCCTGCTCACGCTCGGCGCCGCCCGGCTCGACCCCGGCCTGGCCGCGGTCACCCTGGGCGCGCTGCTGAAGTACCGCGAGGACCAGGAGACCGTATGGCGGGACGGCCTGCTGGGCGCGGCGTCCCCGGGCGGCGGGGGAGGCGGAGGCGGCCGTGCCTGAGCTCCGCGGTGGGGGGACGGGCGACGACCGGGCCGCCCTCGTGTCGACGCTGACCGGCTTCGCCCGCACGCTGCGCGCGGCCGGGGTCGCGGCGGACCACCAGCGGACCCAGGGCTTCCTCGCCGCGCTGCGCGAGCTCGACGTGCGCGAGCGGCGCGACGTCTACTGGGCCGGACGCCTCACGTTGTGCTCGGGCCCCGACGACCTCGACCGGTACGACCGGTGCTTCGCGGCCTACTTCGGCGGCGAGCGGCCGGGCCCCGCCCACCGCGTGCCGGCCGTGACGGTGACCCGTTTCGTCGCGCGGCCGGGCGACACCGGGGACCAGGACGAGAGGCACGAAGCGGACGCGGCGGCGGCCACGGCGAGCGAGATCGAGGTGCTGCGCCACCGGGACGTCGCCCGGATGACCGCCGCCGAGCGCCGGGAGGTGGCCCGGCTGCTCGGCATGCTCAGGAGCGCCCGCGAGCAGCGCAGGTCGCGGCGCCGCGCGCCGTCGCACCGGGGTGCGCTGGACGGCCGAGGGACCGTGCGCGAGGCCGTACGCCGCGGCGGCGAGCCCGCCCGGCTGCGCTTCCGCGATCGCAAGGAGAAGCCCAGGCGGGTCGTCATGCTGGTGGACGTGAGCGGTTCGATGGCCGCCTACGCCGACACGCTGCTGCGCTTCGCGCACGCCCTCGTCCGCGCCGAGCCGCGCGCCACCGAGGTGTTCAGCGTGGGCACCCGCCTCACCAGGGTGACCGCCGAGCTGCGCCACCGTGACCCCGCCGTCGCCATGGACGCCGTCTCCGCGGCGATTCCCGACTGGAGCGGCGGCACCCGGCTGGGGGAGGAGCTCAAGGAGCTGCTCCGGCTCTCCGACGTACGGGGAGCGATCGTGGTGATCGCCTCCGACGGCTGGGAGCGGGGCGACGCGAGCCTGCTCGGACGGCAGATGGAACGGCTGTCGCGGCTCGCCCACCGGGTGATCTGGGTCAACCCTCACAAGGGGGATCCGGCCTACCGGCCGCTGACCGCCGGGATGCGGGCGGCGCTGCCGCACATCACGGACTTCGTCGCCGGGCACAGCCTGGCGGCGTACGAGGAGCTCGCGCGCCTCCTCGGCGAGGGCGGATCGCGACCAGGGGGCCACGCGGTGCGGGCTGCCGGCGACGCGGTTCGGGCCGGTGATGGGATTCCGGCCGGTGATGGGAGAGGAATGCCGGATGCGTGACGTGCTGTCCCAGATCATGCGGTGGTGGGAGGCGGATGAGCGGTTCGGCCTGGCCACGGTGGTCGACACGTTCCGCAGCGCGCCGCGCCCGCCCGGCGCGTCCATGGCCGTGCTCGGCGACGAGGCCGCGGGCAGCGTCTCCGGCGGCTGCGTCGAGGGCGCGGTGTACGACCTGGCCCAGCGGGTCGTCGGCGACGGCACACCCGTGCTCCAGCGATACGGCGTCAGCGACGACGACGCCTTCTCCGTCGGCCTGACCTGCGGCGGCGTCATCGACGTGTTCGTCGAACCGGTCTCGCGCGAGACCTATCCCGAACTGGGGGAGATCGCGGCCTCCATCGAGCGGCGCGAACCGGTCGCGGTCGCGACGATCGTCTCCGGGCCGGGCCCGATCGGCGCGCGCCGCGTCGTCCGGGCCGACCGCGCCTCGGGGACGCTCGGCTCCTCCCGGCTCGACGACGCGGTGGACGACGACGCCCGCGGCATGCTCGCGCAGGGACTCACCGGGGTCCGCAGGTACGGCCCCGAGGGCGAGCGGCGGCTGGACGACCTCCAGGTCTTCGTGCAGTCGTTCGCGCCGTCCCCGCGCATGCTGGTGTTCGGGGCCATCGACTTCGCCGCGGCCGTCGCGAGGATCGGCAAGTTCCTCGGCTACCACGTGGTGGTCTGCGACGCCCGGCCGGTCTTCGCCACGTCGAGGCGGTTCCCCGAGGCCGACGAGGTCGTGGTGAAGTGGCCGCACGACTACCTGTCCACCGCCGTGGTCGACGAGCGGACCGTGATCTGCGTCCTCACCCACGATCCCAAGTTCGACGTCCCGCTGCTGGAGGTGGCGCTGCGCACTCCGGCGGCGTACGTGGGGGCCATGGGGTCGCGGCGCACCCACGAGGACCGGCTCCGGCGGCTGCGCGAGGCCGGTATCGCGGAGGCGGAGCTGGCCCGGCTGCGCTCGCCGATCGGGCTGGACCTCGGCGCGCGTACGCCCGAGGAGACGGCGGTGTCGATCGCCGCCGAGCTGATCCAGCTCCGTTGGGGCGGTTCCGGCCGCGCCCTGACCGAGACCACGGGCCGGATCCACGGCGACGGCGAGGTGCCCGGTGGACACGCCTGACCGCGGCGCCGTCGCGGGCGTGCTGCTGGCGGCGGGATCGGGACGCAGGATGGGCACGCCCAAGGCGCTGGTCGAGTTCGAGGGCGAGCGGCTCGCCGACCGGGGCGTGCGGCTGCTCGCCGAGGGCGGGTGCGACCCCGTCCTGATCGTGGTCGGGGCCGCCGAGGTCGGAGTCACGGGCGCGGTGGCCGTGCGCAACCCGGACTGGGCGACCGGCATGGGCTCGTCGCTGCGCGTGGGCCTCGGCGCGCTCCCCACCTCCGCCTCAGCGGCGGTGATCGCCCTCGTGGACCAGCCGCTCGTCCGCCCCGAAGCGGTGCGCCGGCTGGTCGAGGCGTTCCGCGCGGGCGCCACGGTCGCCGTGGCGGCGTACGGCGGCGCGCCACGCAACCCCGTGCTCATCGCGCGTGAGCACTTCGCGGCGGTGTCCGCGCTCGCGGAGGGCGACGTGGGGGCACGCCCCTTCCTACGCGCGCATCCCGAGCTGGTCGTCCGCGTGGCCTGCGACGACGTGGGCGACCCGGCGGACCTCGACACCCCCGACGACCTGCGCGAGTTCGACGCCCGCCGGCGGCGTCGCGCCGGAACCCCGTGAGTTGGCCGCCGCCGGTCCGATCGTTAGCCTTGAAGGCCCAAGGAAACGGAACATCATTCGGTTCCGGTGCTGCGCGCGGAAGGACGTACGGGATGCGGATCGGGATGGCCCTCAACTACTCGGGAGGGTTCAAGGAGACGGTGGCCGAGCTGGCCGACTACGAGAAGGCCGGGCTGGACATCGTCTTCGTCGCCGAGGCGTACAGCTTCGACGCGGTCAGCCAGATGGGCTACATCGCCGCGAGGACCGAGCGCCTCCAGATCGCCTCGGGCATCCTGCCGATCTACTCCCGCACCCCCGCCCTGCTCGCGATGACGGCCGCCGGGATGGACTACATCTCGGACGGGCGGTTCACGCTCGGCATCGGCGCCTCCGGCCCCCAGGTCATCGAAGGCTTCCACGGTGTGCCGTACACCGCCCCGCTCGGCCGCACCCGCGAGATCATCGAGATCTGCCGCAAGGTCTGGAGGCGGGAGCGGCTGGAGTACTCCGGCAAGCACTACACGCTGCCGCTGGAGGGCGGTACCGGGCTCGGCAAGCCGCTGAAGCTGATCAACCACCCCGTGCGCCCGCGCATCCCGATCGTGCTCGCCGCGATCGGCCCGAAGAACGTCGAGCTGGCCGCCGAGCTGGCCGAGGGCTGGGAGCCGATCTTCTTCATGCCGGAGAAGGCGGCCGACGTGTGGGGCCCGTCGCTGGCCGCGGGCAAGGCCAGGCGCGACCCGGCGCTCGGGGAGCTCGACGTCATCGCGCAGGCCTTCCTCGCGATCGGCGACGACGTGGAGGGCCTCCGCGAGCTGGGCCGCCCGATGGCCGCCCTCTACATCGGCGGCATGGGGGCCAAGGGCAAGAACTTCTACAACGACCTGGCCCGCCGCTACGGCTACGAGAAGGAGGCCGAGCAGATCCAGGAGCTCTACCTCCAGGGCAAGAAGGAGGAGGCCGCCGCCCTGGTTCCGGGCGAGCTGCTGGAGCGGATGTCCCTGATCGGCTCCGAGGGTCACGTCCGCGAACGGATTGCGGCGATGCGGGAGGCAGGGGTGACCACGATCAACATCTCGCCGATCGCGCACACCCACGAGGAGCGCCTCGCCCTGATCGAGAAGATCAGGGACATCGCGGCCTGACGGTCCTGCCCTCCGGAATGGCGGACCTGCCCTCCGGAATGGCGGTCCTGCCGTCCCCGCACCGCTGCCGTCCCCACGCCCCTGGCGCCCCCGCGGCCTGGCGGTCCGGCCACCCCCGCCCGGCCGCTCCGCTCCGGCGGGTCTCATCTTCCGTGCCAGGCCGCGACAGGTGAGACCCGCCGGAGCATGGGCATGAACATATTCGTGCAAACGGAACAAACGGAACAAATCGCTGTTCAGGGGCGGAGACACGCGGTGAAGACGGCGGTGAGCCGGGCCTCCACGGCCGCGCGGTCGGAGTCGCGGAGCGGCTCGGGGCCCAGCAGGCGGCGCAGCGAGCTGACGCCGAGGATGAAGGTCACCGCCAGCGCGGCCCGCTCCCTTGGGCGCGGTCCGCTCAGGCGCTCGGCGATCGCGCCGATCATGGCGTCCTCGACGCGGGCCCGGAGCACCGCCCTGATCTCCGGGCTCGTCCCGGCCCGGTCGATCGTGCGGGCGAGCTGCTCCACGGTCCCGGTGTGCAGTCGCGCCGCCATCCTCGCCGCCAGCCGCGCGGGCAGTCCCTCGGGGTCCCCCTCTATGACGGCCTCCAGGGTCGAGCCCGTCGCGACGACCTGGGCGAACAGTCCCGCCTTGGTGCCGAAGTAGCGGTTGATCAGGGAGACGTTGGCGTCGGCCGCGGCGGCGATCATCCGCATCGTGACCTGCTCGTAGCCGTGCTCGGCGAAGAGCTCCCTGCCCGCCTCCAGGATCCGCCGGCTGGTCGCCGCACGATCTCTCATGACGCGCAACCCTAACTGGTTTGACATGTAAACAAGCGTCTACTAATTCTTAGAGTAACTAACTAATCTGGGGGACTCCGTGACTGACGTGGCGAATCGGGCGGAGACCCGGCGCACGTACACCCACCGAGAGGTCATGGAGATCCTCTCGGGACTGCTCCTCGCGTTGCTGACCTCGATGATCTCGACCTCCGTGGTCGGCACCGCGCTCCCCACGATCGTCGGCGAGCTCGGCGGCCAGGACCAGCTGTCCTGGGTCGCCAGCGCCACGCTGCTCACGATGACGGTGTCCACCCCGCTGTGGGGCAAGCTCTCCGACATCTTCGGGCGCAAGCTGATGTTCCAGACGGCCCTCGTGCTGTTCGTGGCCGCCTCGGTGATCGCCGGCCTGTCGCAGAACATGGGCATGCTGATCGCCGCGAGAGCCGCGCAGGGCGTGGGCGCGGGCGGCCTCTCCGCCCTCACCCAGGTGATCCTCGGCGACGTGGTCGAGCCCAGGGAACGGGGGCGCTACTCCGGATACGTCGGTGCGGTGTTCGGCGTCTCCACCGTCGCGGGGCCGCTGCTCGGCGGGTTCATCGTGGACACGTCCTGGCTCGGCTGGCGGTGGTGCTTCTACGTCTGCGTCCCGCTCGCCGTCGTCGCGTTCGCCGTCATCCAGAAGGTCCTCCGCCTCGACCACAAGCACCGCGACGCCCGCATCGACTGGTGGGGCGCCTTCACGATCACCGGCGCGTCCACCGCCTTCATGCTCGTGCTCTCCCTCGGCGGTCACGAGTTCGAGTGGAACTCCCCCTGGACGTACGGCCTGTGCGTGCTCGGCGTGGTGTTGGCCCTGCTCGCGGTGGTCGCCGAGCGCCGCGCGGCGGGGCCGATTCTCCCGCCCCGGCTGTTCCGTAACCGGACCTTCGTCCTGACGAGCGTGGCCTCCCTCTTCGTCGGCATCGCCATGTTCGGCGCGATGATCTACCTGCCGCAGTACCTCCAGATCGTCAAGGGCATGTCCCCGACGGCCTCCGGCCTGATGACCCTGCCCATGGTCGTGAGCCTGTTCCTCGCCTCGGTCGTCTCCGGCCGTATCGTCACCAGGACCGGTCGCTGGAAGGCCTACCCCGTGGCCGGAATGCTGCTGGTCGCCGTCGGCCTCGGCCTGCTCTCCCGGCTGCACGTCGACTCCAGCGGGGTCGTGATCGGCCTGGACATCGCGGTCTTGGGCCTCGGTCTCGGCCTGACCATGCAGATGCTCATCCTCGCCGCGCAGAACGCCGCGGAGCCGCGCGACATGGCCTCCACGACCTCCGGCGTCTCGTTCTTCCGCAGCCTCGGCGGCGCGATCGGCGTGGCCGCCTACGGTGCGATCCTCACCAACAAGGTCAAGAGCGAGATGACCTCGCTGATGGCGGACGCGCACATCCGGCCCTCCGGGTCCGGGCTCAGCCTCGGCACCCCGGACGCGATCGCGACGCTCCCCGACCCCATACACGCGATCGTGCTGGAGGCGTTCGCCCGGGGCATGCAGACGGTCTTCCTCGTCGGCGTGCCCGCCGCGCTCCTCGGGTTCGCGGCGGTGCTGCTCCTGCGCGAGGTCCCCCTGCGGTCCTCCGGCGGGACCCGGTCCCGGCGGCCCGCACGGGCCGAGAGCGCCGGAGCCGAGAGCGCCTGAGCCGTACGGCCCGGGCGGTCCGTTCCCGGAGCGTGGGTCGGTGCTCATCGAGGGGCCTCTCAGGGGCATCCCCGATGTGCGGCCCGCCGTGCGCGTGGAACGATCGGCGGTATGAAGCGGATCATGATGGCGGGCGGCGCGCTGGCCGCCGCGGCGCTGTTGACGGGATGCGGGCTGACGGGCATCGGCGGCCCCACCAGCGAGGACACCGTGACCTACCAGGTCACGGACAAGGTGGCGGAGCTGAACGTCAAGGGCGGCGCGGGCGACATCGTGATCAGCGAGACCGGTGGCAGCGCCGTCCGGGTCGTCGAGACGCTCCGGTGGCGCGGCGAGAAGCCCGAGACCGTGCACAAGGTCGACGGCGACCTGCTGCTCATGAGCTACAACTGCCCGGCGAAATGGGACAACTGCTACGTGAACTACAAGATCGAGATACCCCAGGGGTTGCGGGTGGACGTGACCAGCGGCTCGGGCGACATCACGCTCAGATCCCTGACGGGGCCGATCGAGGTCTCGGCGGGTTCCGGTGACGTGAGCGGCACCGGCCTGGCCGGGAAGAAAATCTTCGCCCGGACCGGGTCGGGCGACTCCGAGCTGAGGTACACCGCCGCCCCTGACAGCGTCGAGACCAAGAGCGGTTCGGGCAATGCGACCCTCTACGTCCCCGACGGGCCGTATGACGTGAAAACCAGCGTGAGATCAGGTGACGTACGGGTCTCCGTGAAAAAGGACGCGAGTTCGCCGCACAAGGTGACGATGACCGCGGGCTCCGGTGACGTCAGCGTGCTGCCCGGCTGACCGATGTGATCACGCCGTGGATCTCGTGCCGCCGCGTCCCCCTCACGCGGACCGCGCCCGCCATGCCCACGCGAGGCCTGATCAGCGCGCGAGAAGGCGGGCATGGGCATGATGATCCGCGGAGCGCGTAGAGTCCATGCCGTCGGATCGGAGGACTCCCATGCCATTCGCCTCGCGCCGCGCCAGGGTCGCCGCGGCACTGCCCCAGCACGACGTGACCGCGCTGCTCGTCACGCGGCCGGTCAACGTCCGCTACCTCACCGGTCTGTCCAGCTCCAACGCGGCGGTCCTCGTCACCGCCGACGGGGAGGCCGTGCTCGCCACGGACTCCCGCTACATCGAGACGGCCAGGCGCGAGTGCGCGGACGTCGAGCAGGTCGAGGCCCGCGACGTCAGCGGAGCGCTTGCCGGGCGTCCGGAGGGTTCGGGGCGCATCGCGATCGAGGCGCACGACATGTCGGTGGCCGAGTACCACAGGCTCCTCGACGCCCACCCGGACCTCGCCCCTGTCAGCGGCCTCGTCGAGGAGGTCAGGATCGTCAAGGACGAGGGCGAGATCGAGGCACTCCGCCGGGCCTGCGCGATCACCGACGAGGCGTTCTCCCGGGTGGTCGAGCGGATCGCGCCCGGCGTCACCGAGCTCGAGGTCGCCCGATGGCTGGAGTCCGCCATGGCGGAGCTCGGCGCGGAGAAGCCCGCCTTCGACTCGATCGTGGCGAGCGGCCCCAACGGCGCGATCCCGCACCACACGCCGTCCGGCCGCGCGATCGAGCCGGGCGATCTGGTGACCATGGACTTCGGGGCCCGCGTCGACGGCTACCACGCCGACATGACCCGCACCGTCGCCGTCGGCCGGCCCGCCGACTGGCTCCGCGACCTCTACGAGCTCGTACGGCAGGCCCAGCGCGCGGGCCGCCATGCCGTACGGCAAGGGGTGACGGTGCACGACGTGGACGCGGCCGCGCGCGCCGTGATCGAAGAGGCCGGGCACGCCGAGCATTTCGGCCACGGACTGGGACACGGGGTCGGCCTGGAGATCCACGAGCTGCCGTTCCTCGGCCCCGGCAAGACCGGTAGAATAGACGATCGGGTTCCGCTCACCGTCGAGCCGGGGGTATACCTGCCCGGCAGGGGCGGGGTGCGCATCGAGGACACGCTGGTAGCTCGTGCCGACGGTCCGGAGCTCCTCACACTGACGACCAAGGAGCTGCTCGTCATCTAGGGCAGCCGCACTCAGGAGAACCACGTGGCGACGACGAACGACCTTAAGAACGGACTGGTGCTCAAGCTCGACGGCGGCGAACTCTGGACCGTCGTGGAGTTCCAGCACGTCAAGCCCGGCAAGGGCGGCGCGTTCGTCCGCACCAAGCTGAAGAACGTCATGTCCGGCAAGGTCCTGGACAAGACCTTCAACGCGGGCGTCAAGGTCGAGGTGGCCAACGTCGACAAGCGCGAGATGCAGTACTCGTACCTCGACGGCGAGGACTACGTCTTCATGGACACCGAGACGTACGACATGCTGCACGTCTCCCGCGCCGCGGTCGGCGACACCGCCAACTACCTGCTGGAGAACATGCTGGCCACGGTGGCGATCAACGAGGGCAACGTGCTCTACGTCGAGCTTCCCGCCGCCGTCGAGCTGACCATCGCCGAGACCGAGCCCGGCCTGCAGGGCGACCGCTCCACCGGCGGCACCAAGCCGGCCAAGCTGGAGACCGGCGCCGAGATCAAGGTTCCGCTGTTCATCACGACCGGCGAGAAGGTCAAGGTCGACACCCGCAGCGGCGAATACCTCGGTCGGGCCTGACGTGTCAGCTCGGGGCAAAGCCCGACGGCGCGCGCTCGACATCCTCTTCGAGGCCGAGGCGCGTGACGAGAGCCCGCTGAACGTCCTGGCCGAGCGCGTCGAGCGCGCCGAGCCGCCGGTCAACGAGTACACCTCCACCCTCGTCGAGGGCGTGGCCAGACACCTGACCCGCATCGACGAGCTCCTCGCGACGTACGCCGAGGGCTGGACGCTGGAGCGCATGCCCGCCGTCGACCGCAACATCCTGCGCGGCGGCACCTACGAGATGCTCTGGTCGGCCGAGGTGCCCGAGGGCGTCGTGATCAGCGAGTGGGTCCATCTCGCCGCGGAGCTGTCCACGGACGAGTCGCCGCAGTTCGTCAACGGACTGCTCGCCCGCTTCAAGCAGCTCAAGCCGTCGCTCTCGCTCTGACGGTCGCCCGCGCGGCGTCCGCCCTGATGGCCGCCCGCGTAGGGTGCGCTCTCGCCCTGCGGGCTGCCCGCGTACGGTCTCGGCTCCCGCGCCGTTCCCGGCTCCGCCCGGCGGCGCTCGGCCGTGCCGTTAGGCTGGCTGGAGCCGTACGAGGGAGGGGCGAAAGTGCGTGACGCCACGCGGCAGACCGTCGTCTGGGAGGCGCTCCGCGCGGTCCTGGCGGAGCGGATGGCCGCCACGGGCCGTGGGTCGCTGGACATTGTGGACGCGGGGGGTGGCACGGGCGGTTTCGCCGTGCCGCTGGCCCGCCTCGGGCACGCCGTCACCGTGGTCGATCCGACACCGGACTCGCTGGCGGCTCTGGAGCGCCGGGCCGCTGAGACGGGCGTGAGCGTCAAGGGTCTGCAAGGGGATACCGGAGACCTCGGCGACCTCCTGGAGCAGGACAGCGCCGATCTGGTGCTCTGCCACAGCGTCCTGGAGTACGTCGAGGACCCCGCCGCCGCGCTCACCGCCGCCGCCGGCATCCTGCGCCGGGGCGGCGTGGTCAGCGTCCTTGCCGCCAACCCGGTCGCCACCGCCATCCACCGCGCCCTGTCGGGGAACTTCGGCGAGGCGCGCCAGGTGCTCGCCGACTCGGCCGGGCGCTGGGGCGACCGCGACCCGACGCCGCGCAGGTACACCCGCGAGGCCGTGACGGGCCTCCTGGCCAAGGCCGGGTTCACCGTCGGAGCGGTGCACGGCGTCCGCGTCTTCGCCGACCTGGTGCCCAGCCGGCTCGCCGAGGCCGACCCGGCCGCGCTGATCGAGCTGGAGCAGGCCGCCGCGGCCCACCCGGTGCTACGCGACATCGCCACGCAGGTGCACGTCATCGCCTATCAATAGAACGGACGTTCGGATAGGATCAGAGACGTGTCCCGGAAGCAGATGCTCCCCCAAGGCGGCGGCGGGCTGGCCGACGACAGCGGCTGCCCGATCCTGCACGTGGACATGGACGCCTTCTTCGCCAGCGTCGAGCTCCTCGACCGGCCCGAGCTGCGCGGCCTGCCGGTCATCGTCGGCGCCGCGGGGGCCCGCGGGGTGGTGCTCAGCGCCACCTATGAGGCCAGGCGCTTCGGTGTGCACTCGGCGATGCCGATGACCCGGGCCATGCGCGTCTGCCCCCGGGCGACGGTCATCCCGCCCAGCCACGGGAAGTACGCCGAGGTCTCCAGGGGCGTCATGGAGATCTTCCGGTCGATCACCCCAGAGGTGGAGCCGATCGCCTCGGACGAGGCGTTCCTCGACGTGGGCGGCGCCCTGCGCCGGCTCGGCCGTCCCGCGGCCATCGCCGCGATGATCCGCGAGCAGGTGGCCGAGCGGTACGGCATCACCTGCTCGGTCGGCGTCGCGAGCACCAAGTTCGTGGCCAAGCTCGCCTCCCGTCAGTGCAAGCCCGACGGGTTGCTCGTCGTCCCGGCGGACGGCGTGGTGGACTTCCTCCATCCGCTGCCCGTCGCCGCGCTGTGGGGTGTCGGCGAGCGCACCGAGCAGGCGCTGGTCCGGCTCGGCATCCGCACCGTGGGCGACCTCGCCCAGGTGCCCGTCGCCACCCTCCAGCGCGAGTTCGGTGCGGCCGGCGTCCACCTGGCCGCCCTCGCCTGGGGGCGGGACGAGCGCCCGGTGGTGCCGCACACCCCGGACAAGAGCATCGGCAACGAGGAGACGTTCCCCTTCGACGTCGACGATCCGGAGACGATCAGGCGGGAGCTGCTGCGGCTGTCCGAGCGGGTCGCCGCCCGGCTCAGGGCGAGCGGGAACGTCGGCCGGACGGTCAGCGTCAAGCTGCGCCGCTCCGACTTCACCACGATCACCAGGTCCCGCACGCTGCGCGAGCCGACCGACGTCGCAAAGGAGATATTCACCACATCATGCGAGCTCTTCGAGGCCGCCGGGCTGGATCGGGTCCGGCTCAGGCTGGTCGGAGTGCGGGTGGAGAACCTCCGCCCCGCCGGTTCGGCCGCCCGCCAGCTCAGCCTCGGCGAGCGGGAGACGGGCTGGCGGGAGGCCGAACAGGCGATGGACAAGGCGATCCGGCGCTTCGGCCCCGATGCGGTCCGTCCGGCCTCGCTTGTTCAGCGTCCGTTTGGTCCAATGGATCTATGACGTCACCTCCGGTTTGGACCACGTTGGACGTTTTCTTTCGTCTACGTCTACAGCCTCGTATTCTGGGGATAACCGACCGCGAGGTCCGGACACCCCGTGTCGTTCGTTGCCGTCTTCCCCGAAATGGGGCCGTCCTTGGGAGGCGCCGTGCCGCTGTCTGAGCACGAGCAGCGCTTGCTCGACCAGATCGAGCAGGCCCTTTACGCCGAGGACCCGAAGTGGGCCAACGCCGTTCGGATCAGTGATCCGCGCGGCCACTACAAGCGCCGCCTGGTGAAGGCGTCCATCGGCTTCGTACTCGGCATCGTCCTGCTGATGGTCGGCGTCGTGGCGAACAACATCTGGCTCGGCGTCGCCGGATTCGTGGTCATGCTGGCGACCTGCCTGTGGGGCCTGTCCAGTTGGAAGCGCATGAACGGCTTCGGCGGCGAGAGCCCGGGCGTCGCCCAGCCGCGGGGCCGGCGCCCGCAGCGGAGGGGGTTCATGGACCGCATGGAGGAGCGCTGGCGCCGCCGCACCGACGAGCGGTGACCGCCTCCCGGTGACGACGTTCGCAGGGGAGTCGGTCGTGGCGACTCACGCGATGTGAGCCGCCACCGACGCTCCCTCGGGGACTGCGGTCGCGCGTGACCCGTTCCCCGGCAAGCGGCCCGACTACCGCGTGCCCATCCGGGTGCCCGCCCCGCCCCTGCCCAGGGGCCGGAACCGGATTCCCTCCAGGCGGTCGAACCCATCCAGGACCCTTGTGCCGGCCGACCGGAGCCGCAGCAGCGTCGATCGTGGGGCGAGCACCGCCCTGGTCCGGCTCTTCCTCGAAACCGCGGCCGCCAACGCCCGCCGTACCCTCGCCAGATCAGCCGCCCCCGGCCCGGCGGACGGCGGAGACGCCGCGTAGCGCATCCGTTCCTCCGCCGTCGCGATGCTCGTGATCGCGTTCCCCGTCTCCGCGTCGAACTCGTACGTCTCGGTCAGCCTTCTGGCGAGCGCGCGCGGGCTCTCGCTCTGCTCCCGGGACATGCCGAGATCGGTCAGCGTGTCGCAGAGCTCCGCCCAGGCCGCCCTGATCGCGGGCTCCACCCCGCCGCGGCCGGTGTTCCCGCGCCGGGTCAGCGCGCCCCGCCGCCGGCGCACCACCAGCCGCACCCCGGCCGGGATCAGCGCCAGCAGCAGGACCGCGGCCACTCCCATCGCGATCTTGGCCCACATCGGCGGCCCCGGGTCCACGGTGACCGGAACGGCCCCGAGATCGCGGTCGAAGTCCCGCGGATTGCGACGGATCGGGGCGTGGGCGCCGGTGGTGTCGTCGTCATCCGACACCGAACCCGTGGACGGGCCGGCCGACGGCGTGGTCTCAGGGGCGAGGGGCAGGGCGTAGTCGGGCACACGGGCCGTGCCCTGCCCTGCGGCGCCGGTCGGCGTCGGCTCGAAAGACAGCCAGCCCGCGCCCTCGAAGTACAGCTCCGGCCAGGCGTGCGCGTCGTGCGTGCGCACCGACCAGGAGTTCCCGATCTTCGTGCCGCCCGTGTAGCCGATCGACACCCGGGCCGGAATGCCGACCATCCGGGCCATCACGGCCATCGCGCTGGCGAACTGCTCGCAGTACCCTGTGCGGTCGGTCAGGATGAACCGCGACAGCGCGTCACCACCCGATCCCTTCGTCTGCAGGCTGTAGGTGAAGCCGCCGTTCTTGGTGAACCACTCCTGCAACAGGACGGCCTTCTGGTACTGCGTGACGCCCTGTGACGTCACCCGTTTCGCCATGGCCGCGATCTTGGGGTCGAGCTGCTCCGGGAGCGCGAGATAGCGGGCCTCGGGCGTGGCCGTCCCCATCACATCCAGCTGGGCGCGCGAGAGGCGCGGCTCGTCCACGACCACCCGATATTCCAGTCCCGCGGCCTCGTCCCTCGTGGAGAACACCATCCGCGACGCCTGGTCGGCCCGCCAGTCGCCGTCGGCGTCGACCTGGACCGCAGGATAGGGAAGGGGAAGAAAGCGCAGCGAGTCGATGTCCTCGCTCACGTTGATCCGGCCCTCCACCTGCTTCGTCGCGATCCCGGGCCCGAGGCCCGGCGGCGGGGGCAGCGGTCCCTCGGACACGCGATCCTCGGGACGCCCGCGAAGCGGGCTCACCGTCCACTTCGTCCCGTCGAAGACGTCGAGCGAGTAGATCCGCAGGTAGCGCGGCAGGTCGTCGGCGCTGGTGTAGGTCAGCACCGTCGCGTTCTGCTGCTGCGAGAGCTGGCCGCTCAGCTTGGCGATGGCGTCGGGGATGCCGATGCTGCCGCCGCCCCGCCCGGAGCCGTTGCCCACGCCGAAACCGAACAGCGGATCCGGGCTCAGCGCCGGGATCAACGCGGGAACGACGATCGCGAGTGTGATCGCGGTCGCGCCGATCCGCTTGCCGGTCAGCGCCAGCCGCCCCGAGTCCGCCTTGTCCGCGCCCGCCATACGCGACCGCCGTACGAGCACCGTGCGGCCCCAGTGGCTGAGCCGCTCACGGCCGTCCGCCACCAGCAGCCCGACATAGCCGATCGCCGCGATCACGAACGCGGGCCAGGCGACGGGCTCGGTCAGCACGGCCGCGGGCACGGTGAACAGGCCGAGCAGGGGCAGGCCCGCCAGCGCCGCGCGGCGCAGCCGTACCGCGAACAGGTCGACCAGGATGGCGATCAGGCCGATGCCGGTCGCCGTCAGCAGGCTGACGCCAGGCTCGGCGGGCACCGGTGCGGCGTAATGCTGGATGTCCGCGAACCCCTCCGCGAGCAACTCGCCCACCCGCAGCAGCGACGCCTTGGTCGGGATCACCCACGCCCACGTCTCCTCTTTGGCGAACGTGGCCGACAGGAACACCGCCACCGCGAGCAGCAGCACGGGCGGCACCGCCCACTTCGGCAGGACGAACCGCGACGCGAGGGACGCCACCGTCGTCGTGACCAGAAGCGTGCCCACGCCGGCCCAGAACCAGGCACCGCCCTCGAACAGGGCGTAGAGCGTCAGAGCGACCGAGCCGGTGGCCAGCCCCGCCGCGATCGGCAGCCTCATTGGTCGCTCACCGCTCCTCGCTCGTTGCGCGGGCCGCTCGTTCCTCGCGGACCACTTCACTCGCTGCGTCGGGTTCGCTCCGTTTCATTGGTCGCTCACCGCTCCTCGCTCGTTGCGCGGGCCGCTCGTTCCTCGCGGACCACTTCACTCGCTGCGTCGGGTTCGCTCCGTTTCATTGGTCGCTCACCGCTCCTCGCTCGTTGCGCGGGCC
>NZ_BSSE01000003.1:327511-476595 GCF_030268965.1 Microtetraspora sp. NBRC 16547
GCTCGTTCCTCGCGGACCACTCCTCACGCCGCGCTCCTCTTGTACGCCGCCTCCGGCCAGACCGTGGCGAGGGAGGTGCCCGAGGGAAGCCGGAGCACCCGCCACCCGCCGGCGGCCAGTACGCCCTGGGCCGCCTCGAACGACCCGTCGGGGGCGCCGTCCCAGCTCGTCACGTCGAGCAGGACCGCGACCCCGGTCACGCCGGGGTGCCGCAGCCGGGCCAACGCCTGTGCCTCCTCGACGTCGATCGCCCCGAGGACCGCCACGATGAGCCCGTCACCGCCACCCTGCCGCAGGGCCGCGACGCCGTGTTCCAAGGAACGCGCCGAGCTCTGCCGTACGACGGAAAGGGTGTCGGGCAGCGACCACGAAAGGCCGCCCTCGACGAGTTGCTGCGGGCCCTGATCGGTGACCAGGCGCAGGCCGAGGCCCTCGTGCGCCAGGTGTACGCCGATCGACGCGGCGGCGGAGACCGCCACCTCGAACGACGAGCGTGGTCCGTCGCCCCGGTGCGCGTGCCGCCGGGTGTCCAGCAGAAGCGCGCCCCTGCTCTGCCACTGCTGCTCCTCGCGCCGCACCATCAGCTCGCCGCGCCGGGCGGTGGACCTCCAGTGGACCCGCCGCAGGTCGTCTCCCTGGCGGTACTCGCGCGGCGCCACGTCGTCGTCTCCGGCCGCCGCCACCGAGCGCGTACGGCTGTCGCCGCCGCCGCTCCACTCGCCGGAAAGGCGCACGTGGGGGAGGGGGACCACCTCGGGGACGACCACCAGCGTGTCCGTGATGGTGAACGACCGGGCGAGCTCGACCATCCCGAACGGATCGGTGATCCGAACCGACAGGGGGCCGATGGGGTAGCGGCCGCGCAGGTCGGAGTGGACCTTGTAGTCCACCTCCCGGACGCCACGCGACTCCACCCGGTCGAGGACGAACCTCGGCCGCGTGCCCAGCGCGTACTGCAGGTTGTCCTCGACGAGCAGCAGCCCGGTGGGCAGCCGGGTCACGTTCTCCAGCCGGAGGGTGACCGTGCTGCCGGTGCCCGCCTCGACGCGGGCGGGGTCCAGGCGCCTGGCGCAGGTCAGCCGGTAGCGGGTCCTGGCCACGACCATCGCGGCCAGGAGCGGCATCGCGATGATCAACACGGCGATCCGCAGCAGGTCCTGCTCGCCGAGGACGAGGGCGCACAGCAGCGCCGCCACCCCGGACGCGAGGAAGGATCTGCCGCGTGAGGTCAGCGCCTTGAGCCCCGTCATCGAATCTCCTTGAACTCTCCTGGAACGGAGCTCCCGGGCCGCGGGCCCGGGAAGGACGTCAGTTCGTGTCCGGCACGGGGACGCGGCGCACCAGCTCGGCCACCACCTGCTCGGGGTGGCGGCGCTGCCCCTGCGCCTCGAGGCTGGGCAGGAGCCGGTGCGCGAGCACGGGCACCGCCAGGTCCTGCAGATCGTCCGGGATCACGTAGTCGCGGCCTGACAGCGCGGCGTGCGCCCTGGCCGCGCGCACCAGATGGAGGGTCGCGCGCGGCGAGGCGCCCAGGCGCAGGTCGGGGGAGCGCCTGGTCGCGGTGACCATGTCCACGGCGTACTTCTTCACCGCCTGGGAGACGTAGACCGCGCGGACCGCCTCGATGAGCGCGCGCACCTCGGCGGTCGTCGCCACCGGTTCCAGCTTTCCGAGCGGCTGGGCGGCGCCGTGCACGTCGAGCATCTCCAGCTCGGCCGTCGGCTCGGGATACCCCATCGCGATCTTCGCGGTGAAGCGGTCCCGCTGCGCCTCGGGGAGCGGATAGGTGCCTTCCATCTCGATCGGGTTCTGGGTCGCGATCACCATGAACGGCGACTCGAGCGCGTAGGTGACGCCGTCGACCGTGACCTGATGCTCCTCCATGCACTCCAGCAGCGCGGACTGCGTCTTGGGGGAGGCGCGGTTGATCTCGTCGCCGACGACGATGTTGGCGAAGACCGGTCCCGGCTTGAACTCGAACTCCCGGGTCTGCTGGTTGTACGCGCTGACGCCGGTGATGTCGCTCGGCAGCAGGTCGGGAGTGAACTGGACGCGCCTGACGGGGCAGTCGATGGATCGGGCCAGCGCCTTGGCCAGCATCGTCTTTCCGACGCCCGGTACGTCTTCGATGAGGAGGTGGCCCTCCGCGAGGAGAACGGTGAGGGTGAGCCGGATGACGTCGGCCTTGCCCTCGATCACCGACTTGATCGCCCGGCCGATCCGATGTGCGGTGTCGACCAGGTCCTCCAGCCGGTTGCCAGCGTCGGGGGCGACGTCGGGAGTTACTGCCACCTGGCCTCCATGAGGATGAGCCCCCATGAATGGGGCGTTTGGCGTTCCTTATCCATTCTGTGTACCGACCTTATGACGGCTCAGGTTCCTGGGCGACTTTGTCCGGAAATCCGGTTGAACTGCCCATAGTGTTATGAATCCGTTTCTCGTTGAGGTCGCGCGATCGTCCGAATCCGGTGACATTACGCGCTCCACTTTCCTCCACCAAGCGGCCACCGCGCGCCGGAAGCCCGCCCGCGCCGGGCTTCCGGGTCGCCGGACGGCGGTTCCGACACGCCAGTGCGGGGGTTGCGGGGCCTCGGAGCGCCCCACTCCGCACCACCTCAATTGACCTGCGGGAATGCGAAGGAAATACGGCGCGACGAGGGCCGGAATCAGTTGACGGTGGGGAGAAGTGGAGTATGGTGGTGCGCAGTGGAGGGCAGGGGCGAAAGCGCTGAGCGCTCCGCAAGGCACGGGAGGTGGAGCCGGTGTTCCTCGGCACCCACCAACCGCGTCTGGACGACAAAGGACGGCTGTTCCTGCCGGCGAAGTATCGCGAGGAGCTGGCGGAGGGTCTTGTGATCACCAAGGGCCAGGAGCGCTGCCTCTACGTCTTCCCCGTAGAGGAGTTCCAGCGCATCACCGAGGCTCTGCGCACCGCGCCGGTGACCGCCAAGGCGGTCCGGGATTACAGCCGGGTCTTCTTCGCGAGCGCGTCCGACGAGACGCCGGACAAGCAGGGACGGATCACGATTCCCCCGAGCCTGCGGCAATACGCCGGCCTGGAACGTGACTGCGCCGTCATCGGAGCCAACACCCGCCTGGAAATCTGGGACGCCGCGGCCTGGGAGGTCTATCTGGCGGATCAGGAGCAGGCGTTCTCCGACCTTTCCGAGGAGGTGTTGCCCGGAGTCCTGTGAATTCGTGACAGATGGTCTCCCGCCGAATGCGAGAGATCAGGAAAGACCCGTCGGTGACGTTCGGCGAGGTCTCCACCCGCTCCCAGCGGCACCTGATGCACCTTCCCCGGTGTCAGGTTCCGCGGCAGGCGACGCGGATGGGGACCTGGCCGGGCGGGTCGGCTCCATCCGGGACCGGCCCTTTGGGTGGGGGATCCAGAAGAAGATCACCGGCGGCAGCCGCACATCCGCGAGCTTTGCAGCGGCAGCTTTATTTGGGGGTTACAGCGTTGTCGGATTTCTCCGAGCAGCCGGCCGGTCACGTTCCGGTCATGCTCGATCGCGTTCTGGATCTTCTGGCTCCGGCGTTGTCCGGGCCGGAGCCCGTGGTCGTCGACGCCAACCTCGGCCTGGGCGGACACGCGCAGGCACTGCTCGCCGCCCACCCCTCCCTGCACCTCGTCGGCATCGACCGCGACCCGACCGCCATCGAGCGGTCCACCGCGCGCCTCGCGCCCTACGCGGAGCGCACCACCATCGTGCGCGCGGTCTCCGACGAGCTGACCGACGTCCTGGACCGCATCGGGCGGCCGCGGGTCAACGGCGTGCTGTTCGACCTCGGCGTCTCCTCGCCCCAGCTCGACGAGGCAGAGCGCGGCTTCGCGTACTCCTACGACGCCCCCCTCGACATGAGGATGGACCGGGACCAGGACCTCACCGCGGAACAGGTCGTCAACACGTACTCCGCGGCGGAACTGACCCGCATCCTGCGTGACTACGGCGAAGAACGCTTCGCCGCACGCGTGGCGAGCCTGATCGTCAAGGAACGGTCCAAGCAGCCCATCACCTCCACCAAGCAGCTCGCCGACCTGGTCAGGTCGGCGATCCCCGCCGCGACCCGGCGGACGGGGGGCAACCCCGCGAAAAGGACTTTCCAGGCCTTGCGCATCGAGGTGAACGAGGAGCTGACCGCTCTGGAGCGGGCACTGCCCGCCGCTCTCGACGCGCTCGCGCTGGGCGGGCGCGTGGTCGTGCTCGCCTACCACTCCTTGGAGGATCGGCTCACCAAGCAGGTCCTCGCGGCGCGAACCAGGGACACCAGCCCACCCGGGCTGCCCGTCCCGCTCGAGGCCCACCAGCCCCGGTTCCGCCTTCTGACGAGGGGAGCGGAGCTCCCGGACGAAGACGAGTTGGCCCGCAACCCGCGGGCGGCGTCGGCCCGGTTGCGGGCGGCAGAGAGGATCCGCCAGGGATGAGGACTGAGCAGGAGAACCGGCAGGCGGCGCGACGCGTTCCCGCGAGGGGGCGCACGGCGGCGAACACCACCAACCGCGCGCAGAGCGGTCGCGACGGACGGCAGGTTCGCGGAGGGGAGGCCGGGGATCCGCTCACGCGGGGGACCCGCGGGCCTGCCGCCGCGGAGCAGGCCGTCCCTCGGGCCGAGTCTCCGGTAGGGCGTGGCGGGCGTGGCGTCACCGCCACCGACGCCGCGAAGACCCCCGGCGGTGCCAGAGGCGCGGGCGCGTCGAAGGGGACCGGTGTCACGAAGGGCGCCGGTGTTCCCAGGACCGTCGGCGCTCCGCGGAGCGAGAGTGCCCCCAAGGGCCGGAGCGCGGTGAACGGCACGGGTGTGAGGAACGGCACGGCGACGCGTTCGGCCTCCGCACGCTCGGCCGCGAGCCCGTCCGCGCGTCCGGCTGCGAGCCCGTCCGCACGTTCGGCTGCGAGCCCGTCCGCACGTTCGGCTGCGAGCCCGTCCGCACGTTCGGCCGCGCGGCCGTCGGCGCGTCCCACCGGGCGCGCGCCCAAGACCGCGCCGGCCGAGGCGCCCATCGCGGGTACGGCCCCGGCGGCAGGCAGGGCCTCCGCGGCCGCCGCGCCCGCCACGGCCGAGCCGGTCGTCGTCCGGCAGACCCGGCGTCCGGCAAGGCGCACGGCCGTCTCGAACAGCGCCGCCGCGGCCGCGAGGGTCGGCAGGCGGCCGCCCCGCGCGCCGTTCGTGCTGCTCGTCGTCGGCCTGCTCTGCGGCGGCCTGGTCAGCCTGCTGCTGCTGAACACCGTGCTCGCGCAGGACTCGTTCGAGCTGAACGACCTGCGGTCGGGCACCGAGCGGCTGCGCCAGCAGGCGGACGAGCTCGGCAACCGGGTCCGCACGCTGACCCAGCCGGGCGCGCTCGCCGAGCAGGCCCGCGGCGGCACCGACGTGCGCCCCGCCCCCTCTTCACCCCCGAGTTTCGTCTCCGCCGATCCGCAGCCCGGCAGCCCTACCAGCAGCGCGGGTAAGCGTGAGGCGGAGGGCGCGGGCCGGTGAGGGAGGGCGGCGGCCGGAACCCGGGGCCCGGCCGCGGCTCCGGTGGACGCGGCGGTCAGGGCCCCGGTGGTGGTTACGGCGGGCGCGGCGGCCAGGGACCGGGCGGTAACAGCTCGGGCCGGCGCGGCCCGCAGAATCCAGGCGGTGGCAGGGCCACCCCCGGTTCCGGCAGACCCACGTCCGGTTCCGGCAGGCCCACGTCCGGTTCCGGCAGGCCCACGTCCGGTTCCGGCAAGCCCGCCTCGGGCTCCGAAAAACCCGCCTCGGGCGGTAAATCCGCTCCGGGCTCCGGCAAGCCGGGGTCCGGCTCCGGCAAACCCGGCTCCGGAGGCCGGTCCGGCTCCCCCAACGGCCGGTCCGGCGGGCCGCCGAGGGAACCCCGCCCCGGCGCTTCCGGCGGCCCGTCCAGAGACGCACGTCCCGGCGGGCCGCGCCGTACGAGTGAGGACCCGGTCAGAACGGGCCGCCAGGGCGCTGAGTCGCGTTCCGAAGGCGCACGCGCCCCGAGAGGGGACGACCGGCAGGAGACCATGCGCTCGCGCGGTCTCCGCCCGCCCGGTCGGCCTCCGGGCGGCCAGCCGTCCAGAAACCAGCAGCCCAGAAACACCCCACCCAGGAACCAGCCGCCCCGGCCGCCCGCCGTGCTCCGGTTGGGCGACCCGGAGCGGCGGCTGCATGCCGGGCTGATCGCCATGGCGTTCGTGCTGTCCCTGTTCGCGGGGCGCCTCGTCCAGCTCCAGGGTCTGGACTCGAAGGTGCTCCAGGCGAAGGCGGCCCAGTATCGGGTCCAGCCGGAGACGCTGCCGGCCAAGCGCGGCTCCATCACGGACATGAAGGGCCACGAGCTGGCCCTCACCGTCGACGCGGCCGAGATCTACGTGGACCCGCACGAGGTGGACCCGAATAAGCGGGACCTGGTCGGCGCCACCCTGGCCAGGGAGCTGAACCTGCCCAAGGAGAAGGTCGCCGCCGCGCTGGCGAAGACCGACCAGCGGTACATCCCCCTCGACCGGGACGTCGAGCCACTGCGCGCCAAAAGGATCATGAGTCTGCGCTTCAAGGGCGTCGGCTCCAAACCGACCTACCGCCGCCTGTATCCCGGCGGCAAACTCGCCGGCAACCTGATCGGCTTCGTCGGCTTCGACGGGCACGGGCTCGAAGGCATGGAGCGCACGTACGACAAGGTCCTCGCCGGGCAGGACGGCCAGCAGAGCATCGAGATCGGCCGGCGCGGCGAGCGCATCCCGATGACGCGCAGCACCCGCAAGGAGCCGGTGCCGGGCCGCGGCGTGCGCCTCACCATCGAGCGGGACATCCAGTGGGCGGCCGAGCAGGCGATCGACCGTCAGGTCCGGGCGAGCAAGGCGCTCAGCGGCAGCGTGATCGTGATGGACACCAAGACCGGCCAGATCATCGCCATGGCGAACTCCCCGGGCGTGGACCTGAACCACTGGGACGCCGTCTCCGAGACGGAGCGGAGCAACCGCGCGGTGTCCGAGGTCTTCGAGCCCGGCAGCACGAACAAGGTGATCACCGCCGCCGCCGCGATCGAGCACGGCGGGGTCACGCCGGACACCGTCTTCCGGGTGCCCGACCAGATCCAGTGCGCGGACCGGACGCTCAAGGACGCCCACCCGCACGCGCCGGAGCGGCTCACCTTTACGGGCGTCATCGCGGAGTCCAGCAACGTCGGCACGATCCTCGCCGCCCGCAAGATCAGTGACCAGCGGTTGTACGACACGATCCGGGCATTCGGATTCGGCTCCACCAGCGGCGCGGATCTGCCCGGCGAGCAGGCCGGGCTGCTGCCCCCGTGGCAGTCCTGGTCCGGCAGCCAGCGCTGCACCGTCGCGTACGGCCAGGGCGTCTCGGTCACCGCCCTGCAGATGGCCAGCGTCTACCAGACGATCGCCAACGGCGGCGTGCGGGTGACGCCCTCGCTGGTCGCCGGCACCACCGACGACCACGGACGGCTGGTCCCGGCCCCCACCGCCAAGCAGACGAGGGTCATCAGCGAGACGACCGCCCGGCAGATCTCCGGGATGCTCGAAGCCGCCGTGGGCAACGACGGCACGGGAACGGAGGCGGCGATCCCCGGATATCGTGTGGCGGGTAAAACCGGCACGGCCATGCGGTATGACCAGAAGTGCGGTGGGTACTGCGGTTACACGGCCACGTTCGTCGGATTCACTCCGGCGGACGCGCCGCGTCTGATGGCGCTGGCCGTCATCCAGGACCCGAAGAAGGGCCACTACGGTGGCATGGTGGCCGCGCCCGTTTTCAAGGAGGTCATGAGCTTCGCCTTGAAGACCATGAAGATCCCGCCGACCGGTACGAAGGCGCCCAAGGCCGTCCTTCGCGCCGGAGAGTGACCGGGGAAGGTACGCTCTCGCCGTGCGTCCCCCGTTCTCCATGCGCCCCGAGGCCGTTCCGGCCCGTCCGCTGTCCGGCCTGACGGCCCTTCTCGGCACGTCCTCCGTGGTGCCCTCACCAGGCGCCAAGGCGCCGCGCGGCGCCGTGACCGGCGTCAGCATCGACTCCCGCCGCATCCAGCGCGGTGACCTGTACGTCGCCCTCCCGGGCAGGAACGCCCACGGTGCCGCGTTCTCCCGTGACGCCATGGCGGCGGGGGCGGTCGCGATCCTCACCGACGAGGAGGGCCGCGACGCCGCCGCGGCCACCGGCCTGCCGGTGCTGGTCGTGCCCGACCCGCGGGCCCTGCTCGGGCAGGTCTCCGCCTGGGTGTACGGCCGGCCCGCCCGCGACGTCATGGTCATCGGCGTCACCGGCACCAGCGGCAAGTCGACCTCCACCTTCCTGCTGGAGGCAGGACTCCGGGCGGCCGGTCACCGCACCGGCCTGGTCGGCGGCGTGGAGATCCGCGCGGGCGACCTGCGGTTCACACCGGAGCTCACCACCCCCGAGGCCACCGACCTGCACGGGCTGTTCGGGCTGATGCGGGAGCAGGGCGTGACCGCCGCGGCCATGGAGGTGTCCAGCCACGCGCTCGCCCTCGGGCGCGTGGACGGAATCTTCTACGATGTCGCGATATTCACAAATCTGTCGCAGGATCATCTGGACTTCCACAGCGACCTCGAGGACTACTTCGCCACCAAGGTGAAGTTGTTCACCCCCGAGCTGTCCCGCGTGGGCGTGGTCAACATCGACGACCCGTACGGCCGCGAACTCCTCGGCCGGGCCAAGGTCCCGACGACGACGTTCTCCGCCAAGGGGGACGCCGAGGCCGACTGGCGGGCCGAGGACGTACGCCTGGACGCCGACGGCAGCACCTTCCGCGTGGTGGGCCCGGGGGGAGTCGAGGCCGACGCCTCGGTGGCCCTGCCCGGCCCGTTCAACGTGGCGAACTCCCTCGGCGTGATCGTCGCGCTCGTCGAGGCCGGTGTCGGCCTCCAGGCGGCCGTGGGCGGCATCGGCTCGTTCGTCGGCGTGCCCGGACGGATGGAGCGCGTGCCCGGAGCGGTGGGCTTCCAGGCGATCGTGGACTACGCTCACAAGCCCGGTGCCGTAGAGTCGGTCCTCGGCTCGCTGCGCGAGGTGACCCAGGGCCGTCTCGTCGTCGTGCTGGGCTGCGGCGGCGACCGTGACCGCGGCAAGCGCCCGATCATGGGAGAGGCGGCCGCGAGGCTGGCCGATGTCGCGATCCTCACCAGCGACAATCCCAGGACCGAGGACCCGCTCGCGATCCTGGCCGCGATGATGGAGGGAGCGCTCAGGGTGCCCAAGGGCGAGCGAGCGCACGTGATCGTGGAGCCCGACCGGGCCGCCGCGATCGACCTCGCGATCTCGGGAGCGGGAGCGGGAGACGTGGTTGTCGTGGCCGGCAAGGGCCACGAGCAGGGGCAGTACGTCGAGGGGCGGGTCATCCCCTTCGACGATCGCGAGGTGGTCGCCGAGGCCATCTCCAGGAGAGGAAGCCGAGCCGGGCATGACGCGGGGCGGGAAGCGCCGCCGCACCGTGCGTGAGGCGAGGCGGAGTCGACCGATCAACGTGATAGAGAGCAGGAAAGACGCATGATCCCGTTGCCGCTGGCCCGGGTCGCCGAGATCACCTCGGGTGCGCTCACCGGCATGGCCGACGCCCGGGCCGTGGTCCGCGGTCCCGTCGTGATCGACTCGCGGGCCGTCGCGCCGGGATCGCTGTTCGTCGCGATCAAGGGCGAGCGTGCGGACGGGCACGACTTCGCCGCGCAGGCGTGCGCGGACGGCGCGGTGGCCGTCCTGGCGTCCCGGCCCGTCGAGGCGCCGGCCGTGATCGTCGAAGACGTCCTGGCCGCCATGGCCGCACTGGCCGCGACTGTGGTGTCCGAGCTACGGGACGCGACCGTGGTCAGCCTGACCGGTTCGGCCGGCAAGACCACGACCAAGGACCTGCTGGCCAGGCTGGCCGCCCGGATGGGGCCCACCGTCGCCACCGTCGGCTCGTACAACAACGAGATCGGCTACCCGCTGACCGTGCTGCGCGCGGACGAGGGGACGCGGTTCCTGGTCCTGGAACTCGGCGCGAGGAACATCGGCCACATCGCCGACTTGGCGCGGATCGCGCCGCCGCGGATCGGCGTCGTGCTGAACGTGGGCACCGCCCACCTCGGCGTGTTCGGCGGCAAGGAGGCCATCGCGCAGGCCAAGGGCGAACTCGTGGAGACGCTGCCGGAGGACGGCGTGGCCGTGCTCAACGCCGACGACCCCCTGGTGGCCGCCATGGCCGCCCGCACCCGCGCCCGGGTGACCTTCTTCGGCCGGTCCGCCGACGCCGGGATCCGGGCCGAGGGCGTGACGCTCGACGGCCGGGGACGCGCGTCCTTCACGCTGCGGACGCCGTCCGGCGCCGCCCCGGTACGGCTCCGCCTGTACGGCGCGCACGCCGTGGAGAACGCCCTGGCGGCGGCCGCGGCCGCCTACGAGCTGGGGCTCCCCGTCGGGACGATCGCCGAGGAGCTGTCGGAGGCCGAGCCGCGTAGCCGCTGGCGCATGGAGGTCACCGAGCGGGCCGACGGCGTCACCGTCGTCAACGACGCCTACAACGCCAACCCCGACTCGATGTGCGCGGCGTTCGGCAGCCTCGCCGTGATCGGCGAGGGGCGGCGCAAATTCGCGGTGATCGCCGCGCTGCGCGAGCTGGGAGAGGAAAGCGCGGCGCTGAACGAGCAGCTCGGGCGGCTCGCCGCGGGCGCCGGGCTGGAGGGGTTGATCGTCGTCGGGGAGGACGCCGGGCCGGTCCTGGCGGGCGCGCCGGGCGCGCTGTACGTGCCCGACGTGGAGACGGCCGCCGCCGAGCTGTCGGCGCGGCTCGCCCCCGGAGACGTGGTGCTGGTGAAGGGGCCGCGGGCCGAGGCGCTGGAACGGGTCGCCGAGGCCCTGCTCGGAGGTGACGACCGGTGAGGAACATCCTCATCGCCGCCGCGGTGTCGCTGCTGCTCTCCATGGCGGGCACGCCGCTGGCCATCCGGCTCTTCGCGCGGCGCGGCTACGGCCAGAACATCCGTGAGGAAGGCCCGTCGGGGCACTACGACAAGCGGGGCACCCCCACCATGGGCGGCACCGTGATCGTGATCGCCGCGCTGATCGGGTACTTCACTGCGCACCTGATGACGTTCTTCTCCTCGACGCCGGAACCGCCGACCGTGTCGGCCCTGCTGGTGCTGTTCCTGATGACCGGCCTCGGCCTCGTCGGGTTCCTGGACGACTTCATCAAGATCTACAAGCAGCGCAGCCTGGGCCTGCGCAGCGGCGCCAAGGCCCTCGGCCAGCTCATCGTCGGCGCGGTCTTCGCCGTGCTCTGCGTCCAGTTCCCCAACGCGTACGACATCACGCCGGCCGAGACCAGGCTGTCGTTCCTGCGGGACTTCGGGCCGGCGTCCATCGGGATCGTGGCGTTCACGATCTGGGTGCTGTTCATCATCGTCGGCTTCTCGAACGCGGTGAACCTCACCGACGGTCTGGACGGGCTGGCCAGCGGCGCGACCGGTGTCGTGCTGGCGTCGTACGTGCTGATCGGCAACTGGCAGCTGCGCAACAGCTGCACCGCGGCACTAGGCCCCAACTGCTACGTCGTCCGCGACCCGCTGGACCTGGCCGTCGTCGCCGCCGCCGTCCTCGGCGCGCTGGTGGGCTTCCTGTGGTGGAACGCCCCGCCCGCCAAGATCTTCATGGGTGACACGGGGTCGCTCGCCCTGGGCGGCGTGATTGCCGGTCTGGCCGTCACCACCCGCACCCAGCTCCTGCTGGTCGTCCTGGCGGGCCTGCCCGTGATCATCACCGCGTCGGTCATCATCCAGGTCGGCTTCTTCAAGATGACCGGGAAACGGGTGTTCCGGATGGCCCCGCTCCAGCACCACTTCGAGCTGAAGGGGTGGGCGGAGACGACCATCGTGGTGCGGTTCTGGCTGATCGCCGCGCTCTGCGCCGCCGCCGCCCTGGGCCTCTTCTACCTCGAATGGATGCCCAAGCAGTGAGCGTGGTCGTCGTCGCCGGGCTCGGGGTCTCCGGCGCCGCCGCCGCCCGCGGCCTGGCCGAGAGCGGCGAGCGGGTCGTCGTGCTGGAGGCGAACGCGGGGGAGAGCCAGCGGGCGGCGGCCGCCGAGCTGGCCCCCCTCGGCGTCGAGGTGCGGTTCGGCGAGCCGGTCCTGCCCGAGGGGACGTCGCTCCTCGTCACCTCGCCCGGGTGGCGACCCGGCCATCCGCTGCTGGTCGCCGCCGCGCGGGCCGGCGTCGAGGTGATCGGCGAGGTCGAGCTGGCCTGGCGCCTTCGCGGCTCCGACGGCCCCGACGGCTCCGCCGCCGCGTGGCTCGCCCTGACCGGCACCAACGGCAAGACCACCGCCGTCCGGATGCTGACCTCGATCCTGGTCGCGGCCGGCCGCAACGCCGTCGCCGTCGGCAACGTCGGCGTCCCGATCGCCACGGCCGTGCGCGAGCCGTACGACGTCCTGGCGGTCGAGCTGTCCAGCTTCCAGCTGCACTGGTCGTCGAGCCTCGCGCCGCACGCGGCCGCGCTGCTGAACGTCGCCCCCGACCACATCGACTGGCACGGGTCCTTTGAGGAGTACGCCGCCGCCAAGGCGCGGATCTTCGAGAACGCGGGCGTGATCGTCTACAACGCCGACGACGAGTGGTGCGAGCGCCTGGCCGCGCCGTACCGGCCGGGCGAGGTCCGCGGCGGACGGGCCCGGCTCGTGGGCTTCACGCTCGGCACGCCCCTGCCCGGACAGCTCGGCGTGGTCGAGGAGCTCCTCGTCGACCGGGCCTTCGTGGCCGATCCAGTCCACGAGGCCGAGGAGCTGGCCGACCTCCACGACATCGTGCCGTTCGCGCCGCACAACGTCGCCAACGCGCTCGCCGCCGCCGCGCTCGCCCGCTCGTACGGCGTGCCCGCGGACGCCGTACGACGTGGCCTGCGGACCTTCACCCCGGACCCGCACCGGATAGCGCACGTGGCCACGGTGGACGGGGTCGACTACGTGAACGACTCCAAGGCCACCAACCCGCACGCCGCGGCCGCCTCGCTCGCGGCGTACCCGTCTATCGTGTGGATCGCCGGAGGCCAGCTGAAAGGCGCGGACGTCGACGACCTGGTCCACCGGGCCGCCCCGCGACTGCGCGGAGCGGTGCTCCTCGGCCAGGACCGCGAGCGAATTCGGCAGGCTCTGGCGCGACACGCGGCGAATGTTCCGGTGGTTGACGTTCCGGGGCAAGACACTGGGGTCATGGACCGCGTCGTCGGGGAAGCCCGGCGGCTCGCATCTCCCGGGGACACCGTGCTCCTCGCGCCCGCCGGGGCGTCGCTGGACATGTGGCCGGGTTACGGGGCGCGGGGGGACGCCTTCGCACGCGCGGTTCACCGGCTTTCCGGCTAGACGTCACGCCGGGAGATTCGAGGACGAAAGCGCACATGACAACTGAGGCGGCGGAGAAGCCCGCGAACGCGCACGACATGCTCCGATGGCGGGCCCGGCTCCGGGAGCTCCTCGGGCGGCCGCTGGTCTCCTACTACCTGGTCCTCGGGTGCAGCGCGCTGCTCCTCGCGCTCGGGCTGATGATGGTCCTGTCGGCGTCCAGCATCGAGTCGATGCAGATCAGTCAAGGACGCTCGCCGTTCGATCTGTTCCTGCGGCAGATCGGCGCGGCCGCCATCGGGCTTCCCCTCATGTGGCTCTGCTCCCGGCTGCCGCGGCGCATCTTCCAGCTCGCGGGCTATCCGCTGCTGGTGCTCTCGATCATCGGCCTGGTCATGGTGATCTTCATCGGTGCCACCGAGCTCGGCGCGCAGCGGTGGATCTACATCGGCGGCTTCACCGTCCAGCCGTCGGAGCCGGCCAAGCTCGCGCTGGTCCTGTGGGGCGCCGACATGCTGGCGCGCAAGGCGCGCGGCGGCCTGATCGAGTGGCGGCACCTGCTGGTCCCCCTGATGCCGGGCGTGGCCATCGTCGCGGTCCTGGTCATGCTCGGTAGCGACCTCGGCACGACGATCGTGCTCATGCTGATCTTCCTCACCCTGCTGTGGGTGGTCGGCGCTCCGGTGAAACTGTTCGGTGGGGTCCTCGGGCTGCTCGTGCTCGCCACGGTCATCATGATCACGGTGAAGCCGTACCGGATGGACCGCATCACGAGTTACCTGCATGCGTGGGACAACCCGCAGACCTCGGGCTTCCAGGCGGTCCAAGGACAGATCGCGATGGGAACCGGAGGCTGGTTCGGTCTCGGCCTGGGCAGCAGCCGGGCGAAGTGGGACTGGGTGCCGCACGCCGAGAGCGACTTCATCTTCTCGATCCTGGGCGAGGAACTCGGCCTGATGGGCACCCTCGTGGTGATCGCCCTGTTCGGCCTGCTCGGCTACGCCGGGCTGCGGATCGCGTCGCGGGCCAATGACCCGTTCATCCGGCTGGCCGCCGCCGCGTCGGTCGCGTGGATCGCCGGTCAGGCGATAGTCAACATCGGCGCGGTGATCGGGGTGCTGCCCATCACGGGCATCCCGCTTCCGCTGGTGTCCTACGGAGGATCGGCCCTGTTGCCGACCCTCGCCGCGCTTGGCATGTTGTTGTCGTTCGCCAAGCAGGAGCCGGGAGCGGCCGAGGCCCTCGCCGCTCGTGGACCGGGACCGGCCGCTCGGGCTCTAAGCTGGCTTGGCCTGGGTCGTCCGGCGGTGAGATCTCGCCGCGCGGGCCGATGACCCCGGCGCTCGATCCGACCCGAGGGCAGGGAGTGACATGAGAGTGGTCCTCGCCGGCGGAGGCACGGCCGGCCATATCGAGCCGGCGCTCGCGCTGGCCGACGCGCTTCGCCAGCTGGATCCGTCGATCGGGATCACCTGTCTCGGCACCGAGAGAGGCCTGGAGACCCGCCTCGTGCCCGCCCGGGGATACGAGCTCGCGCTGATCCCCGCCGTGCCGCTGCCCCGCGCGCTGACGCCGCAGTTGCTCGCGGTGCCCGGCCGGCTCGCCGGGGCGATCAACGCGGCGGCCGGCGTCCTGGACCGCGTCCAGGCGGACGTCCTGGTGGGATTCGGCGGGTACGTCGCCACCCCGGGCTACCTCGCGGCGCGCCGCCGCGGCGTCCCGATCGTCGTCCACGAGGCCAACCCGAGGCCCGGGCTCGCCAACCGCCTGGGCGCCCGGCTGACCGACCATGTCTTCACCGGCCACCCCGACACCGCGCTGCCGAACGCCCAGTGCGTCGGCATCCCGCTGCGCCGCGACGTCGTGACGATGGACCGCTTCTCCCTGGGAGACAAGGCGAGGTCCTATTTCGGGCTGGAGTCCGACCGCACCACGCTGCTGGTGTTCGGCGGCTCGCAGGGAGCCCGCTCGGTCAACCGGGCGGCGCTCGACGCCGCGCCCACGCTGCGGGCCGCGGGCATTCAGGTGCTGCACGTGATCGGCCCGAAGAACACGGTGGAGGTGGAGCCCCCGCCCGGCGACCCGCAGTACGTGATCCTTCCGTACGTGGACCGAATGGACCTCGCCTACGCCGCGGCCGACCTCGTGCTGTGCCGCAGTGGCGCGATGACCTGCGCCGAGCTGACCGCGGTCGGGCTGCCGGCGGCGTACGTCCCGCTGCCCCACGGCAACGGCGAGCAGCGGCTCAACGCCCAGCCGATCGTCCAGGCGGGCGGCGGCCTGATGGTCGACGACGCCGACCTGTCGGCGGAATGGATCATCCGGATGCTCCTGCCCATCCTGCAGGACCCGGAGCGGGTCGCGATGATGTCCGAGGCCGCGTCGCGGATGGGCCGCAAGGACGCCGACGTCGTCCTGGCCCGCAAGGTCCTGGAGATCGCCTCCCGATGAGAACGAAGACGGCCCGAGGAGCGGGGAACCACCAGTGAGTCTTGTCAAGCTCGTAGGACACGTCCCGGCGGATGAGCTGGGACGGGTGCACTTCATCGGCATCGGCGGCGCGGGCATGTCCGGCATCGCGCGCATCCTGCTGAAGCGCGGCGTGCCCGTGTCGGGCAGCGACGCCCGCACCTCGGAGATGCTGGGCGAGCTCCGCGATCTCGGCGCCGTCGTGTACGTGGGCCACGCCGCCTCGCACATCAAGAACGTCGACACCGTCGTCGTCTCCACCGCGATCCGGGACTCCAATCCCGAGTTGGGGGAGGCGCTGCGGCAGAACCTGCGGGTCATCCCGCGGGCCGCGGCGCTGGCCGCCGTGATGGCCGGGCGGAACGGCATCGCCGTCGCCGGCACCCACGGCAAGACCACGACGACCTCCATGCTGACGGTGGCCCTGCAGAAGTGCGGCGCCGACCCGTCGTACTGCGTCGGAGGGCAGCTCGTCACCACCGGACTCGGCGCGGACGAGGGCAACGGCGAGGTCTTCGTGGCCGAGGCCGACGAGAGCGACGGGTCGTTCCTCATGCTCGCGCCGCGCATCGCGGTGGTGACGAACGTCGAGCCCGACCACCTGGACAACTACGGCGAGCCGCAGGCCGTCTACGACAGCTTCGCGCGTTTCGTCGAGCGGGTCGGCTCGGTGCTCGTGCTCTGCGCCGACGACCCGGGCGCCGCGGCGCTCGCGCCGATCGCCCGCGAGCGCGGCCTCAAGGTCCTCACGTACGGCGAGGCCGAGGGCGTCGACTTCCGCGCCGTCGACATCGTTCCGAGAGGCCTCGGCCTGGAGTTCACCGTGGTCGGCCACGGCACCGTGCGGCTCGCCGTCCCGGGCCGGCACAACGCGCTCAACGCGACGGCCGTCCTGGCCGTGGCCCTGGAGCTCGGCCTGCCGTTCGACGAGGTCAGGGACGGACTCGCGGTGTTCACCGGAGCCAAGCGGCGGTTCGAGGCCAAGGGCGAGGCGCGCGGCGTCTCCGTGTTCGACAGCTACGCCCACCATCCGACGGAGCTGGCGGCCGACCTGCAGGCGGCGCGTGACGTCGTGGCGGACGGCGGCAGGGTGATCGCGGTCTTCCAGCCGCACCTCTACTCCCGCACCCGCTTCTTCGCCGACGAGTTCGGCGCCGCACTCGGCCTGGCGGACGAGGCGATCGTCCTGGACGTGTACGGCGCCCGCGAGGACCCGGAGCCGGGTGTCTCCGGCGCGCTGGTGGCCGGGAAGGTGCCGCTGCCGCAGGATCGCGTCGCGTACGCGCCGGAGAGGTCCGCGGTGCCCGCGCTGGTGGCCGGGCGGGCCCGGCCGGGGGACATCGTCCTCACGATGGGCGCGGGGGACGTGACCGAGCTCGGCCCGCGGATCGTCGAGGCACTGTCCGCCGAGTGAGCCGTGGTGGCGATCGCGGAGCGCCGGCCTGGCGGGTCCCGCTGATTCCCGGCGAGTCGCGGCGAGTCGCGGCGTCCGACGGCCTCTGGGCTGCCAAGGTGGGGAGCCGAACCAGCGAGTACGCCACCTGAGGGCTGCCGCCCGCCGATCGGAGTGAGACGTGAGGACGACCATCTGGCGAGTGGGTCTGGCGACCCTGCTTACGGGTGGCGTGGTCGGGGCGGCGACGTGGCTGGTCTTCTACTCCTCCGTGCTCGGGGTGCGGGACGTGCGGATCAGCGGCAGCGTGAGGGTGCCCGCGGACGAGGTGCGCCGCGCCTCCGAGGTGACGCCGGGCACACCGTTGGCCCGGGTCGACCTGGAAGAGGTGCGGCGACGGGTCGCCGCGCTGACCCAGGTGGAGTCAGTGCGCGTGGAGCGCGGCTGGCCGGGGACGCTCCAGGTCGCGGTCGTCGAGCGCACTCCGGTGGCCGTGGCGAAGGTGAACGGCAGGGCCGTGACCGTGGACCGCTACGGCGTGTTCCTGGGCGACGCGGCCGTGACCGTCCGGCTGCCCCTGCTGCGCGTCCAGCGGCCCGCTCCCGACGACGCCGCCACCAGGGCCGCACTGACCGTGCTGAGCGCCCTTCCCGAAGGTCTGGGGGCGCGTGTCGGCGAGGTTCGCGCGCCGTCACCCGCGTCCATCTCGCTGATCCTGGCCGACGGCCGTACGGTCACGTGGGGGGACTCCGAGCGGTCGGCGGAGAAGGCGCGGATCCTGCAGCCCCTCCTCAGGACCCCGGCGGACAGCTATGACGTGAGCTCGCCCGACGTGGTGACGGTGAAGTGACATTTCTCACGGCACACGCGATCACGCTGGACAGGCGTGATCAGAGGCGCGCGCGAATCGGACAGGCCGCGACACGCCGGACGGCGCTTGTGGCGAGGTTAGTTGACCCTGGGGGAGGGGCAACCCTACTGTCCGTATCAATCTTCAGGTTGACATAACTCTAAATCTCAACTTGAGGGTAAGAGTTTTGAGACAGCGCGGGCACTGCCCGCATCCAACGTAAACGAGCGGAAAGGCCCCTCGTCGTGGCAGCACCGCAGAACTACCTCGCGGTCATCAAGGTCGTCGGCATCGGCGGCGGCGGAGTGAACGCCGTCAACCGGATGATCGAGGAGGGACTCAAGGGCGTCGAGTTCATCGCCATCAACACCGACGCCCAGGCGCTGCTGATGAGTGACGCCGATGTAAAGCTTGACGTGGGCCGCGAGCTCACTCGCGGCCTGGGCGCCGGCGCCAACCCCGAGGTCGGCCGTAAGGCCGCCGAGGACCACCGCGAGGAGATCGAGGAGGTCATCAAGGGTGCCGACATGGTGTTCGTCACCGCGGGCGAGGGCGGCGGCACCGGCACCGGCGGCGCGCCGGTCGTGGCCAACATCGCCCGCTCGCTCGGCGCCCTGACCATAGGAGTCGTGACCCGGCCCTTCAGCTTCGAGGGCAAGCGCCGGGCGATGCAGGCAGAGGCCGGCATCGAGACCCTCCGCGAGGAGGTGGACACGCTGATCGTCATCCCGAACGACCGGCTGCTCTCCATCTCCGACCGGCAGGTCAGCGTGCTGGACGCGTTCAAGGCCGCCGACCAGGTGCTGCTCTCGGGTGTGCAGGGCATAACCGATCTGATCACCACCCCCGGACTGATCAACCTGGACTTCGCCGACGTGAAGTCCGTCATGTCCGGCGCGGGTTCCGCGCTCATGGGCATCGGTCACGCCCGCGGCGACGACCGCTCGGTCGCCGCCGCCGAGATGGCGGTGTCCAGCCCGCTGCTCGAGGCGAGCATCGACGGCGCGCACGGCGTGCTGCTCTCGATCGCGGGCGGCTCCGACCTGGGCCTGTTCGAGATCAACGAGGCGGCCCAGCTCGTGTCCAACGCGGCGGCTCCTGACGCCAACATCATCTTCGGCACGGTCATCGACGACGCGCTCGGCGACGAGGTGCGCGTGACGGTCATCGCCGCGGGCTTCGACGAGCCGACGCCGGTCAAGCCGGCGGCCGCGCCGGCTCAGGCCGGGGCGCGGCCGCAGCCCGCCCGTCCCGAGCCCGCCCGCCCGGCCGCGCCGGCGCCCGCACGGCCCGCCGCGTCCCCCGCTCCAGCCAAGCCCGAGCCGCGGGCGGAGCAGCCCGCGCCGGTCCGTCCGGTGTCCAGCCCGTCCGCTCCGGTCACCCCGGTGGCGCCCGCCCCGCAGCCCGAGGCGGTCCAGCCGCCCAAGCCCCCGGTGACGCCGGTTCCCGAGCGGGCGCCGGAGATGCCGGAGCCTTCCGCGTCGTTCTCCCGGGAGGGCGCGGCGGAGCCGTCGCGGTCCGAGCAGAGCCCGTCGAACACGGGCCCCTTCTCGATTCCGCGCCCCACACCCGAGCCGCCCACTCCGATCACCTCGCGCGTCAGCCAGCCGGCCACCCGCCGGCCGGTGGTGTTCGAGGAGCAGGAGGAAGAGCTCGACGTGCCCGATTTCCTCAAGTGACCCTTCCCACACGCGAGTACATGTGAACGACGCACGACGCGAGGAGCTCGCGGCGGGCCTGGCCGAGACGGAGGCGCGCATCCGCGATGCGTGCCGTGCCGCCGGCCGGGGCCGTTCCGAGATCACGCTCATCGCGGTGACAAAGACCTACCCCGCCTCCGACGTACGGCTGCTCGCCGAGCTCGGGGTGACAGACGTCGGTGAGAACCGGGACCAGGAGGCCGCCCCCAAGGCGGCCGAATGCGCCGGCCTCGGCCTCACCTGGCATTTCATCGGCCAGCTGCAGACCAACAAGGTCCGCTCCGTGGTCTCCTACGCCGATCTGGTCCACTCGGTGGACCGGCCCCGGCTGGTGGACGCACTGAGCCGCGAGGCAGTGAAGGCGGGCCGGGAGATCGGCTGCCTCGTCCAGGTGTCGCTGGACACCGCGCCGCCCACCTCGGGCGGCGTCGCGGAGCGTGGTGGGGTGATTCCCGCCGCCGTTCCCGAGCTGGCCGACGCCATCGCCCGAGCCGACAACCTGCGGATTCGCGGTCTCATGGCCGTCGCGCCGCTGGGGGAGGAGCCGGGCCCGGCGTTCGCCCGTCTGGCGGAATTGGCACGCGCGCTCCGGAACGATCACCCCGGTGCGGACGTTGTATCGGCGGGGATGAGTGGTGACCTCGACGAAGCGATAGCCAATGGCGCGACACACCTGCGTGTCGGTACGGCGTTGCTCGGCCGCAGGAAGCCCTTCGTCAGGTAATGTCCCCCAAGTGGACCTTGGTGTCCGCAACCAGGTAGAGGTCGATCAGCGGTCAGCTCCACGGGGGTACGGCTACCGCCCTGGCCTTCCAAAAGGGACCTAGAAGGCATGAGGGGGAGGGAGCCGGGCCGGAACCGGCCGGGACTGCCAGGCAGGACCGACCGGCGCGTGGCGCGGTGACCGACCCGGTGACACGGAGGACGACGAGAGATGGCCGGCGCGATGCGCAAGATGGCGGTCTACCTCGGTCTCGTGGAGGACGACCGCTACGACGACAGGTACGTGACCGAGTACGCGAACGACGAGGACTACGCCGACGATGACTACGAGTCGGCGCGCCGGGGATTCTCCGCCGGGGGGCAGAGCGGACACGCGGCGTCCCAGGAGCACGACGAGGACGGCGACGCATCGGTCCCCGCGCCCCGACCCTCGACCACCGTGCTCGAGCGGCGTACGACCGATCTGGCGCGGATCACGACCCTCCATCCCCGCACGTACAACGAGGCGCGCACGATCGGGGAGCACTTCCGTGAGGGCACTCCGGTCATCATGAACCTTACGGAGATGGTCGACAGCGACGCAAAGCGTCTTGTCGATTTTGCGGCAGGTCTCGTCTTTGGCCTACACGGCAGCATCGAACGTGTTACCAACAAGGTGTTCCTGTTGTCCCCCGCCAACGTAGAGGTGACCGCCGAGGATAAGGCCAGAATCGCGGAACGTGGCTTCTTCAACCAGAGCTAGAGTTCCATGTATGGACAGTGATCGGCTGAGCGGTGCCCAAAGGGACCGGAGACTGCGGAACAGGACGGAGGTGAGGCTCGGCCGTGGGGATCGTCGGTGAGATCTTGGTCGCTGCACTCTCCCTCTACCTCGTTCTGTTGATCGGCAGAATGATCTTTGATACGGTGCAGCTTTTTGCCCGCTCCTGGCGGCCTTCAGGGGTCGTCCTGGTAGTGGCGGAGGTCACTTACACACTGACCGACCCGCCTCTCAAATTTCTCCGCCGTTTTATTCCGCCCCTGAGGTTGGGTACGGTGGCCTTTGACCTAAGCTTCACAGTGCTGTTCATTGTGGTCTTGGTCTTGATCCAAGTCGTGTCCGCGCTTCGTTGATCGGGAACCGTCCCTCCGGACAGACTCCAAGCGCGCCAAGGAGACTCAAATGCCGCTGACGCCCGCCGATGTGCGGAACAAGCAATTCAGTACCACCAGGCTGAGGCCGGGGTACGACGAGGAGGAGGTCGATGCCTTCCTAGACGAGGTTGAGGCAGAGCTCGACCGCCTCATCCAGGAGAACGAGGAGCTTCGCGCCAAGCTGGCCGAGTGCATGCGCGGCAAGGTGCCGGGTGGCATGAACATGGCCGGGGGCATGCAGATGGCCCCCGCCCCGGTCGCCGAGCCGAAGCCCGAGATGATGGTGCCGCAGCCCGAGCCCATCAAGCCTCCGGAGCCCGTCCGTCCCGAGCCCGTCCCCGTCGGCATGGGCATGCCGCCCGCCGAGGACAACATGGACACCGCGGCCCGGGTGCTCGCCCTCGCCCAGCAGACCGCCGACCAGGCGATCGCCGACGCCCGCCGCGAGGCGGACGAGACCGTGACCCGCGCCCGGCGTGAGGCCGACGACATCCTCGGCAAGGCCCGCCGCCAGGCCGAGCAGATCATCGGTGACGCCCGTGCCCGCGCCGAGACGCTCGAGCGCGACGCGCAGGAGCGCCACCGCCAGGCCATGGGTTCGCTGGTGCAGAACCGCGACGAGCTCGAGCGCAAGGTCGAGGAGCTCCGCAGCTTCGAGCGGGAGTACCGCAGCCGCCTGAAGCTCTACCTGGAGCAGCAGCTCGCGGATCTGAACGTCTCGGCAGAGAACAGCGGCGGCTTCCCGATCGTGGGCGCGGCCCCGGCGATGGCGCACGCCGTCGCCCCGGGCCCTCAGCCGATGCCGGGCAGCCCCAACCCCTTCGGCCAGGAGCCCGTACAGCACTCTGGCGCGTTCCCGACCCCCGACGGCCCCCACAACGACCGCCGGTAAGGCGAGGGGTCGCATCCTCCTCGCGACCCGCTTCTCGGAGATCCCCCCGTGATCCTTATCAGTGCCGCGCTGGTGCTCGTCGCCATCGGCCTGCTCATCGCAGGTGTGGTCCTGGCAAAACCGTTCCTCGTGATGTGGTCGATCGTGGTCAGCGTGCTGTCCGCGGTCTGCCTGCTGATCGGGGCGTTGCTGAGGCGCCATGAGCTGTTCCCCGCCGGCGGACGTGCCGCGGAGGAACCGGTTCAGGCTCCTCAGGGCGCGGCGGTTCCCCAGTTGGCGCACGCCGGCATCCCTGGCCATCCGGGCGTGCCCGGGCAGGTGGGTCTTCCCGGACACGTCGGGCATCCCGCGTTCGGCGGGGCCCCGGCGCATCCGGTGGCGCACCCCATGATGGGAGTTCCGCCCGCTCCGCCTCCCGGGGCGCAGCCGCCGTCTGCCTTCCCGCAGCAGCCGGCGCGGCCGCTCTCTCGACCGCCGGCCTCGGCTTCGGCGGGACGGGAGCTCGGACCCGACGCGATCGTGCTGGTCGTCCCCGGCAGGAAGCGGTTCCACCTGGCGGACTGCCGTCAGCTCCACGGGCGTGAGGTCGAGGAGTTGACGCACGAGGAGGCGCGTGAGGAAGGCTTCACGCCCTGCACCTCCTGCGTTCCGGAAGGGGCCGCACGGGTCGCCGCGGAGCCTGATGAGGGTACGGCGGGAGTGGCCGCCTCCAGCGAGACCACTCCCAGCGAGGCCGTGGCGAGTGAGACCACTTCAGGCGGCATCACGCCGAGTGAGCCCACATCAGAGGCAACCGCCTCAGAGGAAACCGCGGCAGATGGAATCACCGCCGGTGAGACCGCGGTCATGGAGACCGTGGCGCCCGCCGGGGAGACCGTCCCATCGGTTGAGAGCATGACGAAGAACACGGAGCCGGCGGAACCGGCCGAGACCGCGGATCCCGGGCGCGCCGGGTCGGCGGACCCGGCCGGTTCCACCACGGCGACCGTGTCCCGTTCCCTCTTCGACCCCATGGTGCGGCCGGAGGATACGGCGGACACGGGGGATACGGCGGACATGGCGTCGCCGGACGTCGTGATGTTCATGACCGGCACCCGCAGGTACCACCTGTCCGGATGCCCCCTGATCAAGGCCGCCCCTGAGGGCAGCGTCGAGACGAAGACCAGGACCGAAGCGGAGGAGGCCGGGCTCACTCCCTGCCCCGTGTGCACCGCGTAGGTTCCGGACCTCGCCCGGCAGCAGGACCCGCGTACGGGTTCCGCTGCCGGGCTTTTCTCATCCTGCGGCCGGGCGGCCGTACGACGAGAGGGACACGGCGCTAGGCGCGGCGGAGCTGGAAGACCAGCCCGAGGTCGGCGTCCTCGTGCCGCGGCAGGCCGTCCTCGGAGCCTTCGGTGAACTCGGAGGCGAGGACCTCCTCGGCGATGAGTCGGCCCCCGGCCCGGAGAGCCTCGGCCAGTTCGTCGCCGTCTGCCGACCACCACAGCTCGATCCGGTCGGTGATCGCCAGGCCGGTGGACTTCCGTGCGTCCTGGACGAGACGGATGACCTCGCGGACCAGGCCCGCGCGGCGCAGCTCGTCGGTGATCTCCAGGTCGAGCGCGACGGTCTCGCCGGTGCCGGTGTCCACCGCCCCGGTCTCCACGGCCCAGCCCGATCGCGGCTGCTCGGTGACGATCACGTCGTCCGGCCCGAGGTCGACCGTGCCCAGCTCACCGGCCTCGACGGTGGCGGCCGTACCGGACCTGAGGGCCTGGGCGAGCGCCGCTGGATCGGCGGCGCCGACGGCGGCGGCGACCAGCTTGGTCTGGGAGCCGAACCGCTTGCCCAGGGACCGGAAGTTCGGCTTGACGGTGAACGTCACCAGGTCGGCCGAGAAACCGGACATGTCCTGGAGCGACTGCACGTTCAGCTCGTCGGCGATCAGCTCGCGCAGCTCGCTGGGCAGCGCGGCCCAGCCGGGAGCCCCGATGAGCGCACGGCCCAGCGGCTGGCGGGTCTTGACCGAGGAGGAGGCACGGGCCGAACGGCCGAGCTCCACGAGACGGCGGACCAGCGCCATCTGGTCGGAGAGCGCCGGGTTCAGCGCCGCCTCGTCGACCGTGGGCCACGCCGCCAGGTGCACCGACTGGGGAGCGTCGACCCCGCGGAGCACGTCCCACACGTAATCCGTGAGGAAGGGCACGATGGGCGCCATCAGCCGCGTCACGGTCTCCAAGCACTCGTAGAGCGTGGCGAACGCGGCGGCCTCGCCGGACCAGAACCTGCGGCGGGAGCGCCGCACGTACCAGTTCGACAGATCGTCGAGGAACTCCGTCAGCCGACGACCGGCCCTCGCGGTGTCGAACTCGTCGAGCGACGCGGTCACCTCGGCGACCGTCCGGTGCAGCTCGGCCAGCGCCCACCTGTCGATCAGCGGGCGCTCGGCGCTGGGCGGAGCCTCCGCCAGCATGGACGGCGACCACGACTCGGCGTTGGCGTACAGCGTGAAGAACGACGTGGTGTTCCAGTAGGTCAGCAGGACCTTCCGGATGATCTCCTCCAGCGCGGCGTGGCCGATCCGGCGGGGCGCCCAGGGCGAGCCGGAGGTGGTCATGTACCAGCGGAGAGAGTCGGCGCCGTGCTGGTCCATGAGCGGCATTGGCTGGAGCACGTTGCCCAGGTGCTTGCTCATCTTGCGGCCGTCCTCGGCGAGGATCAGGCCGAGACACAGGACGTTCTCGTAGGAGGAGCGGCCGAAGACGAGCGTGCCCACCGCCATCATCGAGTAGAACCAGCCGCGGGTCTGGTCGATGGCCTCGCAGATGAACTGTCCGGGGTAGGACTGCTCGAAGATCTCCTTGCCGACGTGCGGCGCGCCCCACTGCGCGAACGGCATGGCGCCGGAGTCGTACCAGACGTCGATGACATCGGGGACGCGCCTCGCCTCGGCACCGCATTCGCGGCAGGGGAAGGCGATGTCGTCCACGTAGGGGCGGTGCGGGTCGAGCGCGGACAGGTCCTGCCCGGCCAGCTCGCCGAGCTCCTTGAGCGATCCGACGCACGTGACGTGCGAGTCGTCCGCGGAGCAGACCCACAGCGGCAGCGGCGTGCCCCAGTAACGGGACCGCGACAGCGCCCAGTCCACGTTGCCCCGCAGCCACTCGCCGTACCGGCCGTTCTTGATCGTGCCGGGGAACCAGTTGGTCCGCTCGTTCTCGGCGAGCAGCTCGTCCTTGATCGCGGTCGTCCGGATGTACCAGGACGGAAGCGCGTAGTACAGCAGTGCCGTGTGGCAGCGCCAGCAGTGCGGGTAGCTGTGCTCGAAGTGGGTGCCCCGGAACAGCAGGCCGCGCTCGCGGAGGCTGTCCGTCAGCGGCTCGTCGGCGTCCTTGAAGAACATTCCGCGGACAAGCGGGACATCTGCCAGGAAACGCCCGTCAGGGCCGATAGGGTTGACGACCGGCATGCCGTACCGCTTGCAGACGGCCATGTCGTCGGCGCCGAAGGCGGGCGCCTGGTGGACCAGGCCGGTGCCGTCCTCGACCGTGACATAGTCGCCCAGGACGACGTAGTGCGCGCCGGGGATCTCGACCAGGTCGAACGGCCGGCGGTAGGACGTCCGCTCCAGGTCCTTGCCGCTGAACGTGGCGAGCACCTCGGCGTGCTCGCCGAGAACCTGCGCCAGCAGCGGCTCGGCGACCACGAGCACCTCGCCGCCCGTACGCGCCGCGACGTAGGTCACGTCGGGGTGCACGGCCACGGCCGTGTTGGACACCAGCGTCCACGGCGTGGTGGTCCAGATCAGCAGCGCGGCGCCCAGGTCGGCCAGCGGGCCGGACGTCGCGGGCATCCGCACGTAGACGGAGGGGCTGGAGACGGTCTCGTACCCGCCCGGCTGGCCGAGCTCGTGGTCGGACAGCCCGGTGCCGCAGCGCGGGCAGTACGGCGTGATGCGGAAGTCGCGGAACAGCAGGTCCTTGTCCCAGATGGTCTTCAGCGACCACCAGACGGCCTCGACGTACTGCGGATCCATCGTCCGGTAGGCCTGGGACATGTCGACCCAGTAGCCCATCCGCTCGGTCATCTCCTCGAACGCGTCCACGTGCCGCAGGACGGACTCGCGGCACTTCGCGTTGAACTCGGCGATGCCGTACGCCTCGATCTGGGGCTTGCCGGAGAGGCCGAGCTCCTTCTCGACGGCGACCTCGACGGGCAGGCCGTGGCAGTCCCAGCCGGCCTTGCGCGGGACGTGGTAGCCCCGCATCGACTTGTATCGGGGGAAGACGTCCTTGAAGACCCGCGCCTCGATGTGGTGGACGCCGGGCATGCCGTTCGCCGTGGGCGGGCCCTCGAAGAACACCCAGGACGGGCCGTCGGCGTTCTGCTCGAGGGAGCGTTCGAAGACCTTCCCGTCCCGCCAGCGTTCGAGGACATCGCGTTCGACGGCGGGCAGGTCCACCTGCGCGGGAAGAGAGCGGAAATAATGGGAAGACATCGTCGGGCGGGACCTCCACGCGTGGTTGACATTGCGTGAAGGGACGAAGCCGGACGGCTCCGCGGTACCACCCTTCTTGACCCGCCCCCTGGGCGAGCCCTCTCATTCGTCTTGCGGCCGGGTCTACTCGGCTGTGCGCCTTTCTTCCGGCGGCTCCGGGGTGATCTTCGCTCCGTGACTCGCCCCGGGCTCGCACCGTCCCCGGGTCGCTCCTGCGAGTGGGAACGGAGCTACTCGTCCCCATCAGCGCCTTGCAAACTAAAACGATAACGCAGAGACACGATGGGAGCTTCCCGAAATGCGGCTGGCGATCAGGGTGAAGCCGGGTTCATCCCGTGAGGGTGTGGGCGGAACATACGGAGACACCGCGATTGTTGTCAGGGTGTGCGCCCGAGCGGTGGACGGGAAAGCGACGGAGGCGGCCCTGAGGGCCGTCGCCTCCGCTTTCCGGGTGCCGAGGGGCGCGGTGCGGCTTGTCTCGGGTACGACAAGTCGCGACAAGGTCGTGGACATCGAGGGGAACGATGAGGAGATCGCGGAGCGCGCCGCTCGCCTGCGGGCCGGGTGAGCCGTCCGCGTACGGGTGGAATTCGCTCGCCGGACGGATGTCCCGTTCGCCGCGGGAACGGGGGCATCGTTCGCTTATGGGGCAGGTAAAATGCCCGGCGCGTCGTTTGCCGAGCCGTTTTGTGCAACCTAAGCTGCCCGGACTGCTCATGTGTTTGATCACTGCGCCTTACAACGGGAGGCCCTCATGACGACGCGTGCGGCGAGACCCGCCACCAGCGACGAGACCTGGTCCAAAGCCGAACTCGCCGACGTGCGGGAGCGGCTAGGGCGCGAGACCGAAGAGCTCGTCGCCGACATCTCACGGGCCGAGGAGCAGCTCGCGTCAGGAGACGTGAGCGAGGGCGCCGGCGATGATCCGGCGGACGCCGGCGCGAAGACGTATGAGCGTGAGCGTGAGATCGCCCTTACCCTGAATGCGCGCGACCTGCTCGCGCAGAACGAGCGGGCGATCGCCCGCATCGCCGCAGGGACTTACGGAGTGTGCGAATCGTGCCACAAGCCGATCGGCAAGGAGCGTCTTCAGGCGTTCCCGAGGGCGACGCTGTGCGTAGCGTGCAAGCAGCGGGAGGAGCGCCGCTGAGCGACCAGACCGACGCGAGGATCGCCGACGGCCCCGTCCGCACGCGGAGGATCGCCATCCTCGGCGTCGTGGCGGTCCTCGCGTACGTTCTCGACCTGGTGAGCAAGACCCTCGTGGTGGTCTTCCTGGAGCACAAGCCTCCAGTGGAGGTCATCCCCGAGGTGCTGCTGCTGAACGTGATCCGCAACTCCGGAGCCGCGTTCAGCATCGGCACCGGGATGACGATCGTCTTCACGGTGATCGCGTTCGGTGTCGTCATCGCCATCCTTCGCACGGCACGGCAGCTCCGCAGCCTGCCGTGGGCGATCACTCTCGGACTGTTGCTGGGGGGCGCGCTCGGCAACCTGACCGACCGGGTCTTCCGCGCGCCGGCCCCGCTGCAGGGACACGTGGTCGACTTCCTCCAGGTCTTCCCCGCGACCGGCTTCCCGGTGTTCAACGTGGCCGACTCGGCGATCGTGTGCGGCGGTATCCTCGCCGTCTTCCTCGCCTGGCGCGGCTACCAGATTGACGGTACGCGGGACACGGGGGAGGCGTCCGATGGGTGAGCAGCGCAGCCTGCCGGTGCCGGAGGGACTCGAGGGCGAACGCCTGGACGCCGCCCTGGCCCGGCTGTTCGGCTTCTCCCGCACCCGGGCCGCCGAGCTGATCGCCACCGGTGACGTGCTCGTCGACGGCTCGATCGCCGCCAAGTCGGACCGTGTACACGCGGGTGCCTGGCTCGACGTGACCATCCCGCCACCGCCGTCCGCGCCGATGCCCGTCGCGGAGCCGGTGCCGGGCATGACGATCCTCTACGAGGACGACGACATCGTGGTGGTGGACAAGCCCATCGGAGTGGCCGCCCACCCCACGGTCGGCTGGACCGGGCCCACCGTGATCGGCGGGCTGCTGGGGGCCGGGCACACGGTCGCGACCAGCGGCGCCGCCGAACGCCAGGGCATCGTCCACCGGCTCGACGCCAACACCACTGGCGTGATGGTCGTCGCCAAGAGCGAGTTCGCCTACTCCCACCTCAAGCGGGCGTTCAAGGAACGCACCGTCGACAAGCGCTACCACGCCCTGGTGCAGGGCCACATGGACCCCCTGCGCGGCACCGTGGACGCGCCCATCGACCGCCATCCGTCCGGTGACGGCCGGTTCGCTGTCGTGGCGGGCGGCAAGGAGTCGGTCACCCATTACGACACCGTGGAGGCGTTCCGCGCGGCGTCGCTGCTCGACATCAAGCTGGAGACCGGCAGGACGCACCAGATCAGGGTGCACATGTCCGCGCTACGGCACCCCTGCGTGGGCGACCTCATGTACGGCGCCGACCCCACGCTGGCCGCCCGTCTCGGCGTAAACCGGCAGTGGCTGCACGCGGTCTCGCTGGCCTTCGAACACCCCGCGTCAGGGGAGTGGGTCTCCTTCACCAGCCCCTATCCCGAAGACCTGGCCCGCGCCTTGGAGATCGTCAGCGACGAGAGCTAGGTCGTGCGGCGGGCGGCGATCTCCCGGACGACCGAGACCAGCAGATCGATGTCGGCCTCTGTGGTTCGCCAGTTGAGGATGGCGGGGCGCAGTGCGGTCATCCCTCGGTAGGTGGTGGTCCCGGCGTAGACGCGGCCGTCGGCGAGCAACTCCTCGCCGATCCACGCGTTCAGCGCGTTCACCTCCTCCTCGGGCACGCCGGGCGGGCGATAGCGGAAGCAGACCACGCAGAGCCGTACCGGAGCGAGCAACTCCAGGTCGGGAGCGTTCTCGACGATGCCGCCCAGCCGCAGGGCCAGCTCGTGGTGGCGCTCGACCATCTCTCTGTGGCCCTGCCTGCCGTACGCCCGCAGGGTCGCCCAGATGGGCAGGGCCCGGGCCCGCCGTGAGGACTCCGGGCCCAGGCAGTTGTAGTTGAGATGCGGGTCGTCCCCGGCGGGGAGGTAGGCCGCGCCCCACGGGCCGAAGGTCCGGCCCATGAGTCCCTGGTCGTGGACGAACGCGAATCCGCTCTCGTAGGGGACGTTGAGCCACTTGTGCCCGTCCGCGGTCACCGAGTGCGCCCGTTCCACCCCCTCGACCAGGTGCGAGAGCCGGGGGGAGGCCGCCGCGAACAGCCCGAAGGCCCCGTCCACGTGCAGCCAGGCACCGTGCCGTTCGGCCAGGTCCGCCAGGTCGCCGATGGGGTCGAAGTCGCCGGTGTTCACCTCGCCCGCGTTACCGACGATCACCGCCGGGCCGTCGATGCGTTCGAGCTCCCGCTCCATGGCCTCGAGATCGACCCGCCCGGCGTCGTCCCTGGCGAAGATCCGGGCGCTGTCCCGGCCGCAGCCGAGGGTAAGCAGCGCCTTGCGGCTGCTCGGGTGGAGGTAGCCTCCGGCCAGCACGGGCATCCGCGGCAGCCCGGCGAGCCCGTCGGCCGCCACGTCGCGGCCGTGACGTTCGCCCCACCACTGCCGCGCGCACGCCAGCCCGGTGAGGTTGGCGAAGGTCGCGCTCGGGGTCAGCACGCCGCCGTAGGACGGGGGGAGTCCGAACAGGTCTTTCAGCCACCGCAGCGCGACGGTTTCCGCCCGGGCGGCGAACGGTGAGGTCAGCCAGAGCCCGGCGGCCTGGTCCAGGAGCGAGGTCACCCAGTCGCCCGCCTGGGCCGCCGGTGTCGAGCCGCCGACGATGAAGTGGAAGAAACGCGGCCCCGAGGAGTGGGTCGCCGCCTCGGTGCCGACGCGCAGCAGCAGTTCGACGCTGCTGAGGGTGCCCTCGCCGTGCTCCGGGAGCGAGCCGTCGAGCAGGTCGAGGAGGACGTCGGCGCGGTGGTCGTGAACGGGACGGTCGCCGAGCGAGTCGAGATAGGGTCCGACGGCCTTGGCCACCATGTCCAGCGCCGCGGTGGCCTGGTCGCGTTCGTGCAAAGGATCGCTCATGCTCCACAATGGACACGCCCGGCCGGGTATCGCCAGCGAGGCGTCACTGGGTGGACCGGAACGTCTTGGCGAACCAGGCGAAGTAGGACTGGCCTTCCTGGGCCCATCGGCTGTCGGAGGTCTGCCAGTAGATCGCCACATCTCGCCTGTCGGAGGTGAGGAAGGAGCGGTCGAGAACGTGCATCACGCCCTGTTGCGACTGCCAGGTGAACTCCCAGTCGGCGGCGGGGAGTCTCTGGAAGACCACCGACTGCAGCGAGGTCCTCTCGTAACCGGGGAAGGCGCTCTGGGTCTTGGGGTTCTCCGACAACTGCTGCAAGTGGAGCATCGGGTCCTGGTCGGTGTCGACCCACCGGGTGAAGTCGACCATCAGGTACGTGCTTTTGGACCCGGGCGGACGGAACCGCACCCAGGCCGCGTCTCGCTCCTCCGTCCAGCTCTGGGGGACCGCGATGGAGAAGCCCAGCCTGTCGTGGCGCATCGCCCAGCCGCGCGGCAGCCTGCCGCCGGACGACGGCGAGGCCGTCGGCGTGTGCGACCCGTTGCCGGTCGTCGGGGTCGCGGACGGGGATGGTGACGACCCGTTGCCGGCATCCCCCACGAGGGCCTGATAGCCGTACCAGCCGCCGACTCCGGTGACGACGAGCAGCACAGGGAGGAGGATGAGCAGGACCACCCGGGCTGTGGACGCGCTTTTCTCGGGTCTCTGAGGCGCGGGCCGCTGGGACGACGGAAGGGCGGTCGCCGTGTCGTTCCAGGGGGGAACGACGGTGCCCGTCCCCTGAACGCCGCTGGAACCGGCCATCCCGTGGGACCCGTGAGCACCGGATCCGGGGAGGTCGAGGGCATGGGCGCCCGTCGAGGGAGGAGCCGCGGATCCCCCGGGGCCTGAAGAGGCTCCGGCTCCGGGAGAGGCCGCGGCCGGCGGGAACGGCTCGGGCCGGTGTACGGCGTGGCGGTCGCGGGTGGCCCCGGGCGTGCCGGACGCCGCCGCGCGGAGCAGCTCGGCGGCTTCGACGGCGTCGATGCGCCGCCCGGGATCCTTGTCGAGCAGCCCTTCGATGACGGGCGCGAGCGGACCGGCGCGCCGGACCGGGTCGGGCTCGTTGTGCAGCACGGCCGCCATGGTGGCGATCGGCGAGGTCCGGTCGAAGGGCGCCCTGCCCTCCACGGCGGCGTAGATGGTCGCGCCGAGCGACCACAGGTCGGACTCGGGGGTCGCGGGATCGCCGTTGAGCCGCTCCGGAGGCAGGTACGCCGGGGTGCCGGTGACGACGCCGGTCATGGTGAGCCCGGCCTCCTCCGGCATGGTCGCGATGCCGAAGTCCGTGAGAACGACCCGGCCGTCGTCGGCGAGCAGCACGTTCTCCGGCTTGACGTCGCGGTGCAGTACGCCCTCGGCGTGTGCGGTGCACAGGGCGTCGAGCACCTGGAGGCCGATGGACGCGACGCGCTCGGGAACGAGCGGGCCGTGCTCGCGGATCACCTGGCCGAGGGAGCGGGATCGGACGAGCTGCATGATGATCCAGGGGCGGCCGTCCTCCTCGATCACGTCGTGGACGACGATGACATTGGGGTGGGAGATGCGGCCGGCGGCTCGTGCCTCGCGGATGGTCCGGCGGTTGAACGCCGCCCGGTCCTCCTCGCTCATCGGCTGGTAGAGGACCTCCTTGACCGCCACCGCGCGATCGAGCAGCTCATCGTGAGCACGCCAGACGACCCCCATGCCGCCGCGGCCTATGGGTTCGAGTAGGTGGTACCTGCCCGCCACACGATGCCCCGCCTCCACCAGGCTCCCTCCTCAAAACCTCTGAATCGTCCCACAGCTCACGAGCGCCCCAGCAGTCGGAAGATCGAGGGAACCGGCGGAGGAGCGAGCGGGGCCGACCGGCGGATTCCGGGCCGTGGAGGAGCCGGCGGGGCCGCCTCCGTTTGCGGAGGGGGCGGCACCTCGGATCAGCCCAGATCCGTGCTCTGGACCGCTCCAGCGCGTGAGCTCGTCCGCGTCCCGGTGCGGGGCTTCACGGGCGCGATGACCACGCGTCCATACATTCGGACATCCCGAATTTCAAGTTTTGTTATCTCTTGCCCGCTTTATTCCGAACTTATACGATCCGCAGCAACTTTCACTTTCGTCGCATCGATTCCTGCCAGGACGCCATCGCCGGCAAAACGATCCCTCTTACCCCCCCCAGGAGGCAAAGATCATGCGGCCACGCACGACGACGTGCAGAAGATCTCCGTACGGAAAGATCGCGGGAGTGGCGGCGCTCGCGCTGACCGCCCTCGTGGCGCCGCTCGGCCCGCCCGCGTACGCGGACCCGGGCAACGGGCAATGCGTATCCGACCCGAACGCCCACGCGGCCTCCGTGCCGAGCCCCGACCAGTTCTTCGGCTTCCCCCTCGGCAAGGGCCAGCCCCGGACGCTCACGACCGACGAGATCGGGAAGTACGTCAAGGCCGTGGGAGACGCGTCGGACCGCGTCGTCACCGGCACGATCGCCCACAGCGTCTCCGGCCAGGAGCTGCCGTACGCCATCGTGTCCAACAGCCACCACATGGTGCCGGGGCAGCTCAACAAGATCGCCGCGCAGATCCGGTCGTTGCGCGACCCGAGGTCCCTGCGCCCGGACAAGGCGGCGCGCCTCGCCGACGACTCGCCCGCCATCGTGTGGGTGGCCGGCAACGTCCACGGCGGTGAGAAGAGCGGGGCCGACGCCGCGCTCAAGACGCTGTACGAGCTGGCCGACGGGCTCTCCTGCGACGTCGCGACGCGCAACGAGAACCTGATCACCGTCATCGTGCCGACCCAGAACCCGGACGGCCGGGACGCGAACCGCCGCCAGAACGACTACGGCTTCGACCTCAACCGGGACTGGTTCGCCCGCACCCAGCCGGAGACCGGCGGCAAGATCGAGATGCTGCGGGAGTACCCGCCGCAGGTCTTCGTCGACGCCCACGAGATGGGCGGGCGGCAGTACTTCTTCCCGCCGAACGCCGACCCGATCCACCACGAGATCGCGGCCCAGCCGGTGGACTGGATCAACCGCATCGGCGCGGCCAACGCGGCGGGCTTCGGCTACAACGGCGCCTGCGGCGGCGCGGTCACCGTGGAGTGCTACTTCAACTACGCGACGTACGACATGTTCTACATGGGGTACGGCGACACCGTGCCCGCCACCGGCTTCGGCGCCGCGGGCATGACCTTCGAGAAGGGCAGCTCGTCGGCCGTCGAGGACCGCGTGCAGCAGCAGTTCAACACGCAGTGGGCCACCATCGGCTGGGCCTCCGACAACAAGCGCGAGATCCTCGACGGTTACTACAAGATCTGGCAGACCGCGATCGAGCAGGGTGCCGCGGGCACGCTGGAGCCGAACGAGGTCGTGCAGCCCACCAACACCGTTCAGTTCCCGGTCCCTGACGTCAAGGTCCGGTCGTACTTCCTGCTGCCGGACCGGCAGATCGGCGACGTCCGCAGGCTGGTCGAACGGCTGCGCGACATGGACGTGGAGGTCTACCGCCTCAAGCAGTCGGTCACCGTGCCGAACGCTGACGTCTTCGGCGGCCGCACGGTCAAGAACCTGTCCGTACCGGCCGGGGCGTACTGGATCCCGATGGACCAGCCGCAGAAGCACTGGATCCAGGCGCTGATCGCGCAGGACCCGTACGTTCCGTTCCCGTACTTCTATGACGTGTCGTCCTGGAGCAACCCGCTGCTGATGGGCGTCGCGACCGTCTCCACCGGCGACGCGCTGTCGCCGAAGGCCGACGCGGTGAAGGGCATGGACGGCGGCGTCGTATCGGCCGCCCCGGCGAACGGCTCCTACTCCTACCCGATGGACTCGGCCGCCGCCTCCGAGCTCACGTTCCGCCTTCTCGGCCAGGGCACGGCGCTCTCGCGCGACCTCGCCACCGGCGTGGTCAGCCTGCCCGCCCGCGCGGTGAACCGGGGCGACCTCGACAAGCTCGCCCGCTCGTACGGCGTGGCGGTCGAGGGCCGGGCGGGGGACGCCTCCGGGACGCCGCTGCGCGTCCCCGACGTCGGCCTGTTCGCCGGCACGGGCGTCTCCACCACCTCCGGCTCGTACGGCGAGGCGCGCTACGTCCTCGGCGAGCGTTGGGGCCTCGACGTCAAGGCGGTCACGACCGCGGACGTCAACGGCAACACCCCGGCGTTCACCGAGCGCAGCGTCCTGCTGGTGCCGGATGGCAGCAGCGCGAACGGCGGCCTGACCGCCCAGGGCCTGGCGAACCTCAAGGCGTGGGTGGCCGCGGGCGGGACGTACGTCGGGTTGCGCAACGAGGGCACCCGGGTCGCCAGGACGGCGGGGCTGACCTCCACCACCGAGAAGACCAAGCCGACGGGATACCAGGTCATCGGCTCGCACTTCCGGGTGAACGTGGACACCACGAGTCAGGTCGCCCTCGGCCGCCCGGTGGAGGACTTCCAGTTCAACAACGGCGACCCGATCCTGAACCCGAGCGTCACCGGCGCGAACGTCCTCACCTACCCGTCCGACAGCGCGTTCTGGTCCAACGGCTACACCACCAATGCCGACGCGCTGAAGGGCTCGGTCGCGCTGGTGGACGAGCCCACCGGCGCCGGGCACGCCGTGCTGTTCGCCTACAACCCGCTGTTCCGCGCGTACAACGAGAACGGCATCCACCTGGTCGCCAACGCGCTGCTCCTTCCCTCCTCGAAGACCGGGGCCGCGCGGACGCTCGCGGCGACGCCGGCCGGCAAGGTGGAGGCGCTGCGCGCGGACGCGGCCAAGGCGGCCCCGGCGGACGACCTCGCCGGGGAATGGCGGCCCATCGTCATCCAGGTCGCCGACGCCGACGCGGGCCGGGCCGAGGCCGTGGTCCGGACGTACACCGACACCGCGCGGACGGCCTCCGCGGACGGGTCGTCGTACATCACGATCCCGAACCCGGAGGGGCTTGCGGCAGACGAGCACCCCTTCCTGCGCGACATGGTCCACGACCTGAACGGGGCGGGCATCCCGCTGCGCTCCGTCGTCGGCTAGCTCCCGTCCTCGGGCCGGGATCCCGGCCCGAGGACCGATCACCCTCTCCCGGATCAGGACCGTCCTGATCCCGTATCCCCGAGTACGCGCGGTTCCGGCCGGTCCCCCCAACGGCCGGAACCGCCTGGAAGGACCCTCAATGCGAATCTCCCGTATCAGCGGCGCGGCCCTCGCCGTCGCGGCCGGCGCCCTGATCGGCGTCCCGGCGGCCCAGCCCGCGCTCGCCGCCCCCGGAGCTCCCGGCGCGCCCCGGTACTCGGCGGGCGCGGCGAGCGTCGGCGACCCGTACTTCCCCGACCAGGGCAACGGCGGCTTCGATGTGCAGCACTACGACATCGCCTTCTCGTACGACCCCGCGAGCCGGCACATGGACGCCACCACGACCATCACCGCGGTCGCGACGCAGGACATGGACCAGTTCAACCTGGACTTCCGCGGCCCGGAGATCACGGAACTCAAGGTGGACAAGCACCCGGCCGCGTTCACGCGGGACGGGCAGGAGCTCGCCGTGACACCGCGTCCGAAGCTCAAGTCCGGGCAGGTCTTCACGGTCACCGTGAAGTACGCGGGGACGCCGCCGGTCATCACCGACCCGGACGGCTCCCTCGAGGGCTGGGTGCCCACTGACGACGGCGCGTTCGTGGCCGGCGAGCCGCAGGGAGCCCCCGCGTGGTTCCCCGGCAGCGACCACCCGACGGACAAGGCGACCTTCACCTTCCACGTGACCGTGCCGGAGGGCGTCACGGCGGTGGGCAACGGTCAGCTCCTCTCGCAGGCGACCGAGGACGGCAAGACCACCTTCGTCTGGGACTCGACCGAGCCGATGGCGACCTACCTCGCCACGGTGACCATCGGGAACTTCACCGTCACCGAGTCGAAGACCCCGAGCGGGATCCCGATCTACACGGCGGTCGACCCGCGCCTGGTGGCCCAGTCGGCGAACACCGTCTCCAAGATCCCGGACATCATGGAGTACTTCTCCACGATCTTCGGGCCGTACCCGTTCGCCTCCACGGGGGCGATCATCGACCGGGCGCCGAACGTCGGGTACGCCCTGGAGACCCAGACCAAGCCGATCTTCTCCAGCTCCCCGAGCATCGGCACGATGGCGCACGAGCTCGCGCACCAGTGGTACGGCGACAGCGTGACGCCCACCCGCTGGTCGGACATCTGGCTCAACGAGGGCTTCGCGACGTACGCCACCTGGCTCTGGACGGAGCACACCGGCGGCGCCACGGCGCAGCAGACGTTCAACGGCAGCAGCAACTACGGGCGCGCGGCGACGTCGTCGTTCTGGCAGACCGTGCTGTCCGACCCCGGACCGGTGGACATGTTCGGCAGCGTGCCGTACAACCGCGGGGCGATGACGCTGCACGCGCTGCGCGGCAAGATCGGCGACACGGCCTTCTTCAAGCTGATCAAGGACTGGGCCGCCGAGCACCGGCACGGCAACGCGGACACGGCCGCGTTCATCCGTAGCGCGGAGAAGGCGTCGGGCATGGACCTGACCGCCTTCTTCGACGTGTGGGTCTTCCAGAAGGGCAAGCCCGCCTCCTGGTGAGAGCCTGTCCCGGCCGGCGGCGCCCTTCTCCTCCCTCAGGGCCCGCCGGCCGGGTCAGTGGACCGCCGGCCGGCGCGCGGCCGGCGGTCACTTCGCGGGCGTGAAGGTCGCCGTGAAGGTCTCGAAGTAGTGGTACTCCTTCTTCCAGCGGCTGTCCCGGGTGTGCCAGTAGATGGCGTAACCGTGGCGCTTGTCGGTGACGAAGCCGCGGTTGATGACGTGCGCCTTGCCGCTCCAGGTCCGCCAGGTGAACTCCCAGTCGGCGGCGTCCTGGAAGTAGTTCACCTTCCTGATGTCGATGAGGTCGTAGCCGCCGAATTTGTATCTGGCGGTCTTCTCCTGCTTCCTCCAGTCCTTCTCCGCGTCGCTTCCGGGCGTACTGGTCATGCCGATCTGCACGAACTGGCTGCGGTCGGAGCCCCGGAAGTACACGTTGCCGCTGTCCCGCCTGAATTCCTTCCAGCCCTTGGGCAGCGCGATCGAGAAGCCCGTCTTGTCCTTGTACCGACGCCAGCCCTTGGGGATCTCCGCGGGGCCCGAGGTGGAGGGGCTCGGTGAGGGCGAGGCGGTGGACGGTGCGGGACTCGCGGACGCCTTGGGAGTCGCGGAGCCCTTCCCCGGCGCGGCGGAGTTCTGCGCGGCGCCGTCGGCGGGGGTCTCCTTCGCGCCCTGCTGCAGGCCGATGTACCCGGCCACGGCCGCGACGATGAGGAGGGCGGGGACGATCACCAGGGCCGCTCGGAGCATCGGCACCGGGCGGGACCTCGCCGGCACGGCCGGCGTGTCGCCCCACGAGGCGCTCGGCTGGGTCGCCGCGTGGCCACCTGCCGCCTGCCCGAACTGCCCTGCCTGCCCGGCGGGTACGGCCTCCTCCTGCTCGGCGGAGAAGAACCGGGCCATCGGACCGTTGTCGGAGAGGTCGATGGAACCGCCCGGACGCCGCGCGGAGTAGGCGGTCGGGGCCTCGGAGATGGGCCGGGCGGCGTCCGGCTCGGGCCGTGCCGTCCCGGCGTCCGGCTCCGCCGCGCCCGATGAGCCGTGCTCGACGCCCCATTCCGGCGAGGCTGCCCCGCCGGCTGACGTCACGCTCGCGCTTCCGATGCCGGGCTTCCCGGTCCCGGACGTGCCGGTTCCGGACGTCTCCGTGCCGGACGTCCCGCTCGCGGTCGCGGGCTTGGCGGCGGTTCCCCTGACCTTCGTGGTCTCCGGTGCGGGCTTCGCGGCACCGGTTCCCGTCGGGACGGCGCCCGATCCCGGCGCCGAACCGGCGGGCTTCTCCGCCCCCGGCTGCGGGAGCTGCGGCAGCGGAAGCTCCGGCTCGGTGTCGCTGTCGCCGTCCACCGCCGTTTGGTTCGTAGACCCGGGAGTGGACCCGGGCTGCTCGTACGGCCGTCGCCGGGAGTCGGCGCCCGCCTGGGCTCCACCCGCGCCGTCCCAGGAGCGCTGACCCGTCTCGGGGATCGGGCGCGCGCCCTCTCCAGAATCGGCCGGCTCCTTGCGCGAGGCCGGCGTCCCCGGCGTCCCCGGCGCTCCCGGCGTGGAGGACGCCGCGCCCTTGGCCGCCGCGCCTCCCGGCTTGGGCCGTGCCGTACCGGTCATCGAACGCCGCAGGAGCTCGGCGGTCTCGTCATAGCTGGGCCGGTCCGCCGGCTCCTTCTCCAGGAGACGCTCGAGGACGACGCTCAGCTCCCCGGCGTGTACGGCGGGGGCGGGGGCCTCGTTGAGCACGGCGTGCATGGTCGCCATGGGCATGCCGCGATCATGGGGCGGCTTGCCCTCCACGGCGGCGTACAGGGTGGCGCCGAGCGACCACAGGTCGGACTCGCGCTGGGCCGGGTCGCCCCGCAGCCGCTCCGGGGCGATGAACGCGGGCGTGCCGATGAGCCCGGTCCTGGTCATGGTGTTGTCGGCCTCCAGGCGCGCGATGCCGAAGTCGGTCAGCACCACCCGCCCCTCGTCCGTGATCAGCACGTTCTCCGGCTTCACGTCACGGTGCAGGACACCCTGCGCGTGGGCGGCCTTCAGTGCGTCCAGGACCTGCAGCCCGATCTCGGTGGTCCGTTCGGGGGAGAGCGGGCCGTCCTCGCGGATGACCTGCCCGAGGGAACGGGAAGGGACGAGCTGCATGATGATCCAGGGCCGGTCGTCCTCCTCGATCACGTCATGGACGACGACGACGTTCGGATGGGTGAGTCGCCCGGCCGCACGCGCCTCGCGCATGGTCCGGCGGTTGAGCTCGTCGAGCTGGTCGCCCATCGCACTGTCGTAACGAACCTCCTTGACCGCAACGGTCCGATCGAGCAGCTCGTCGTGGGCTCGCCAGACGATTCCCATGCCACCTCGGCCAATGGGTTCGATCAGGTGGTACCGGCCGCCCACCAGCCGGCCTTCCGCGTGCGCCATCAAATCCCCTCCTGGACGCATAGATCGTCCCATGGATGACAAAGGGATCAACCCGGGCGATGGCACCACGTCCGCTATCTGAGACAGATCGTTCCGACCGGTGGAGCACGCCTGGTAGGGTCGATGCATGGCTCGGTATTTCACGTTTACGCAGCCGGTTCCGGGAGGGCCGGTCGCAGGCGCGTGATCTAGCGACCATCCGGAGCCGGCTGAGGCAGAGACGATCGTCTCTGCCTTTTTCGTTTTCAACGAGCCGGTCGAGGGGCCGGCCTAACCGAGGAGCCGACATGTCCCAGGCCGCCCAGCTCGCCGCCACGCCGCCCGATCCGGCCGCGGAGCCTGACGTCTCCGATGTCTCCGGTGTCTTCGATGCAGGCGGCCGCGCCGCCGTACGGATCGGGACCCTGACCGTGGGGGAGGGGCTGCCGGTCGCGGTGATCGGCGGTGACGACGCCCGATGGCTGAGCCTGCGCGCCCTACACGGCCGCCGGTCCGCGGCCGAGGCGGTCGCGGAGGCGCGCGCGGAGTGGTCCGGCCCGCTGCTCGTGGAGCCGTTCTCGGCCGAGGACCTCGACGCCGTCGCCGCGGGGGCGGACGGCGTTCTGGTGGGAGCGGCCTGGATGCAGGACTTCCAGTTGGTCCGCGCGGCCGCCAGGCTCGGCCTGCCGATCGTCGTGCAGCGCGGCCCGGCCGCCACGCTGGAAGAGTGGCTCGCGATCGCCGACTACTGCGTCGCCGAGGGCAACGACCGGGTGGTGCTCTGCGAGAACGGGAGCCGTACGCACGGCTCGGTCGCGGTGCTCGACATGGCGCTGATGCGCGCGGCGCGCGAGCGGTCGGGCCGGCCGGTCCTCGCCGACCTCGGCGGCGACGTCACGCTCGCCGCCGCCGCCGTCGCGGCCGGAGCGGACGGCCTGCTGCTCGCCCCGGACGCGCCCGCCGACGTGGTCGCCGCCGCCGCGGAGGCCGCCACGGTGCTGGCCGCACTCGTACGGCATGAGGCCCCGGAGAGCGTCGGGCGGGCGAGGGAGGCCATCGACCGGGTGGACGCGGCGCTCGCCACGCTCCTGGAGCGCCGGGCGGTGCTGGCCGGTACGGTGCAGCGGCTCAAGCCCGTCGGAGGGTTCGCCGGGCGGGACATGGACAGGGAGCGCCGCCTGGTCGCCGCCATGGCGCACCGTGCCCCCCGCCTGGGCGAGGTCCGGCTCGCGCCCGTGATGAACGCCGTGATCGAGGCAGGTCTCCACCTGGCCGAGGAGGAACGCGGGCGCTCCTGACGTGCCCGCGATCGCGCGTAGGCTCTGACGCGCGGGAAGGGGAACGCCGGGAAGTCGGGGGTCACATGGGTGATTCGTTTGTGCATCTGCACGTCCACACCGAGTACTCGATGCTCGACGGTGCGGCACGCCTGAAGCAGGTGCTCAAACTCGTGGGCGAGCTGGGCATGCCCGCGATCGCGATCACCGACCACGGCAACATGCACGGCGCGTACGACTTCTACAAGCAGGCCACCGGCGCCGGGGTCAAGCCCATCATCGGCTGCCTGCTATCAGGCCAGGAGATCATCACATCCGAAGGAGTAAAGGGCGTCGAAGAGATTCGAACCGGCGACATGGTGCTCACGCACCGCGGTCGGTTCCGTCGTGTTGTGCGAACGATGAGGCGCCCCTACATCGGACGGGCCTACACCATCAGCCGTAAGCATTCACGTCCAGCGCGTTCCGGCGCTGGATGATCGCAGGGAGTGATCGCTTTCAGGCGCAAGTCGCCGCGGATCGTGGCCGGGAATCAGGCCGGAATCGGGTCGGGTGGCATCCAGGCTCGGCCGACAAGCGCGTCACGGATCGCGGTCATGACATCGGCCCCGTGCTTAGCGGCGGTGGACAGGTAACCGCGGATCGCATACCGGTGTTCGGTGGTGACCTCCGAGCGGAGCCGTCCCGAGATCTTCTGCTGGGTCTTGGCCGGACGGACATCGCGTTCGGCCTGGTTATTGGTGGGTGGAACCCGCAGGTCGCGGGCGAAACGCAGCACGTCGGCCTCGCGGTCACGCAGCACCTCCAAAAGGACACGGCCGATCGGCTGGGTGACGGTCTTGGCGGGCCCGGGAATACGGCGCACCTCCGACAGGCCGATCCGCACCCCGTGCCGGAAACTGGTGATCCACATCGCCTGAGTGCCCGCGTCCATGTTCTGCTTGCCCTGCTCGCGGGCGAGGTTGGCGGCGTGGATCAGGCCGCGCAGCGCGGTCTGGATCTGAGCAGGCCAGGCGGCTGTCGGGTAGGTCTCGGCGCAGTCCTCCAGGTCACGAAGGAGATGGGCCACGCACAGCTGATGGTCACGCTCGCCGAGTTCGGGCGAGTCGTAGTTCTGATCCCGGTCGTGCACCACGACACCGGTCAGGTCGGCGACGATGAACTTCTTGAAACTGGCCAGCGTGCGCTCGCCCAGCATGTACCAGGTGTAGCGGTCGGTGCAGGCGACCAGCAGATACCTCTTGGCCTTGCCCGCGCCCACTCGGATCGGCGTCTCATCGCAGCACACCACATAAGCCAAGGTGAGCAGCGTCCGGATGCGCAGGTTGGTCTGCGCGACCGCCCGCGCGGCCCGGGCGATCATGCCGTGGACGAACCCCGCCGACGGCGTCGCACCGGTCAGCGAGGCGATCAGCTCGACGCACCGGTGCACCGGGATCGCGTGCGCCACCATCAGGTACACGCACCACGCCTGCAGGTTGACCCCGAGGCTGACCGGCGCCGGCGATACGCCTTGCGGGCGCGGTGCGGTGTGCACTCTCCCGCACCGGCATTCCACCGTGTGCAGGTTGTGCTGAAAGGTCTGCGCGGTCATCAGCGGCACCTCGACCTGCTGGTGAGCAGCGGTGACGCCCAGATGAACGGCCTCGGCCAGGTCTGCGCCGCACCCGCAGGCTCCGGCGGGAAAGTGATCCAGCATCTCGTCGGGGTCCTGCGACCAGGCCAGTGTGGTTCCTGGCGCACCGGACTGCTTGCCCGGACGACGCTTGCCGCCCCGGGCGGGCCTGTCCTTGGGCTGCGGCTTGCCCGGCTGGTCGTCATTGCCTGGGGGGCATCCCCGAGTTGCCGCTGTTACGTGAGATCAGCCGCTCCAGCCGCACAACTCGCTCGCGGAGCTGAGCGTTCTCCTTCTCAAGCGCTCCCACCCGCTCGGTCAGCCGGGCATTCTCGGCCAGCAGCGCACGCGTCAGAGCGATCAGCTCCTCGCGTGACATCTCCTCCAGGGCGGACACCGGATGATCTCACCATGCAGCCCCGGTCTGATCAAAGTGACGGATTGTCACACGGCCAAGCGTCTCATCACGCACCGCGTACAGCGTGAATGCTTACCATCAGCCTTGCCGGAAGGTACGGACGCACACTGACTTTGACCGAAGAGCACCCCGTTCTAGTCAGAACTCCAGACGGACGGGTCAACTGGAAGAAGCCCAGCGACATCCCATTCGGACGGAGAAACGCGCACGGGGGGATCGAGAGCTGGAACTCTTGGGCATGCCTGCCCAAGCTGGCCGAAGAGACAGCGGAGCTCGATCTGCTCCCCCATCTGCCCGAATCCTTCGCCGAGAGTCCGGACGGGGGATTGGTCTGCTCGTACGAGTCCAAGTATCGAGCCGACCAGCAGTGGATCCATGTGCCACGCCGGGTGTCGCTGGACTACGACTTCGGTTATCTTCTCGGCATTTACGCGGCCGAGGGCCACCTGCAGGTGAACTCCGGAAAGCTGAACGGGGAAATCGGGATCACTCTCAGTGAGAGTGAGGATGCCTTGGCCCAGCGCGTGTGCCGAATCTTCGCCAAGTACGGCGCGAACGTACAGACCTACATCCGTGATGGGAGGGGTGCGCGAGAACTCAGGACATCAAGCGTTCCGCTGGCATACGTGTTCGCGTCCGTTGTTGGCATGGGCGCGAAGTCTAAGCGTGTGCCAACATGCATCCTCAACGGACCGGCCGATGCGAAAAATGGCTTTCTTGAAGGGTTTCTCGCTGGCGACGGCAGGAACCCAGGTCGAGCTTCCAACACCACGGGACGACGCGACGTCAAGGTCGCTTCCAGGTCACTGGCATGGGGAGTCCGCACCCTGCTTGCGGACCTTGGCCATTGGGTCACAGTATCTACAGGAATTGAGCGAGGAAACTTCCCGCAGGGTTCGACCGATCGCGAATACCGCTGGTTTCAGGTCGCTTACATGCCAGAGCGTGTCTACGCCCGCACGCTTGAGGACAACAGTTACCTCTACCGACCGATCAAGAGCGTCGAGACTGTCGACCTCGACTGCGAAGTCTTCAACTTCGAAGTCGAGGATGACAACTCCTACGTCTCGGACTTCATTCTTCACAACTGCGAGGCGTACGTTGCGCCGGCGTCCCGCCACCACAAGAAGCGCGAAGATCATCGCGATGGAGGTCACCGGGCCCGACATCAGGCCCGGTATCGGTTGACGAGCCGGACGAGGAGGGCTACCTGCCCGAGATGAGGCGGGGCGGCGGCTCCGCCAGGTCGGGCTGCCCGGTCTCAGTCATGGGCACGGTCGTCGTTCCGGTCCCGGTGGCCGGATCCTGCCCATCAGCCATGGCCGGTTGGGCTCCCTGGAGGAGCTCGACGAGGTCCGGGACGGACGGCTCGGCGCCGCGCTGGTGCAGACGCCGGTGCCGCGCCTTCAGACGGGCCTCGCGCGCCTTCTTCCGCTGGGCCTCCAGCAGCTCCTTGAGCCCCGGGGTGAAGCCGCCGCCGAACCTCGCCATGTCGGGCCGGACGAATTGGCTCGGCGGGGTCCTCCTGAGCGAGCCGATCATGGAGTTCACCCAGATGGGGCCGGGGAGCGAGGCCCCCTGGACCGATCCGTAGTACTCCCCGCCGATCGTCACCCCGGTGAGCGGGTACCGGTAGGAGCCGCGCATGTCGCCGACGCTCACGGCGGCGGCCAGATCCGGCGTGTACCCGGCGAACCACGCCGAGGTGTAGCCGTTGTTCGTCCCGGTCTTGCCCGCCGCCGGCCGCCCGATCGACTGCCCGCGCATCGTGCCCCTGGCGAAGACGCCCTGGAGCACGTGGTTGACGGCGTCGGCGACCTCCGGCTGCAGCGCGCGCGAGCAGCTCCGCCGGATCGGGACGCGGGTGCCGTCCCGCTCGACGATCTCGGTGATGGCGACCGGGCGGCAGTAGCGGCCGCGCGCGGCGAAGGCGGCGAACGCCCCGGCCACGGTCGTCGGGTCCATCTCGTTGACACCGAGCGTGAACGTGGGCACCTCCTGCAGGGGCGCGCCGTCAGCCCGGGTGATCCCGAGTTTGCGCGCCGTGTTGACGACGTTGCACAGCCCGACCTTGCGCTCCAGCTTCATGAAGAAGATGTTGACCGAGTTCCACGTGCCGAGTTCCAGGCTGTACGGCCCGCCGCCGCTGCCCTCGCCGCCCGCGTTGTAGATCCTGGCGCGCGGGTCGTTCACCGGCTTGCCGGAGCAGTTGGTGTACCCCTCGCGGGGGACGAACCGGCCCGGTGTCTCGAACCCCTCCCCGAACCGCCAGCCCTGGGACAGCGCGGTCGCCAGCGTGAACGCCTTGAACGTGGATCCCGCCTGGAAACCGAGGCCGCCGCCGTGCGCCTGGTCCGCGGGCAGGTTGTAGGTGGTGTTCGGCCCGTTCTTCCGGTTGCCCGGGTTGCGGCCGTAGCCCTTGCTGGCCGCGAGGGCGCGGATCCGGCCGGTGCCGGGCTCCACCATGGCCTCCGCGGCGACCTCGGTGTCCGCGGGGGCGACGCGCGCCGCGATGGCCCGCTCCGCGGACCGCTGCGTCCGCGGGTCCAGGGTGGTGTGCAGCACCAGCCCCCCGCGCCGCAGGGTCCGCTCACGGTCGGCCGCGGTGTAGCCGAACGCCGGGTTCGTCAGGATCTCGTGCTGCACGTACAGGCAGAAGTACGGGTAGCGACTCTGGCCGCAGCCTCCGCCGGCTGCCTGCATGTTCAGTCCCAGCGGCTTCGACCTGGCCGTCCTCGCGGCGGCCGGGCGGATCACGCCGAGCTCCGCCATCCGCTCCAGCACCAGATCGCGCCGCTCGCGCAGCGCCTGCCGCTGCTTCGCCCCCAGAGTCGGGTCGGTGTTGTACGGCGTGCGCACCGCCCCGGCCAGCGTCGCCGCCTGGGGGAGCGTCAGCCGGGACGCGTTCACGCCGAAGAACCGCTGGGCCGCCGCCTGGATGCCGAACGCGCCCGCCCCGAAGTAGGCGATGTTGAGGTAGCGCTCCAGGATCTGGTCCTTGGTGTACTTCCGCTCCAGAGCCAGCGCGTACCGCAGTTCGTTGATCTTCCGGTCGAGGTTCTGGACCCGGGCGAGCTGCCGCTCCTGGTCCGTCTCGGCGTGGTTGACCAGGAGGTTCTTCACGAGCTGCTGGGTGAGCGAGGAGCCGCCCTGCCGGATGCCGCCCGCCTGGGCGTTCGTCACCAGCGCGCGGAAGGTGCCCCTGGCGTCGAGCGCCCCGTGCTCGTAGAAGCGCGCGTCCTCGATCGCGACGATCGCCTGCCGCATGACCGGGGCGATCCGGTCGATCGGCACCGACTCGCGGTTCTGAATGTAGAACTGGGCGATCTGCTTGCCGTGGCGGTCGAGCACCCGGGTCATCTCCGGCAGCGGGTCCTCGGGCGGGGCGGGCAACTGGTCGGTGAAGGTGCGCGCCGCCTCCTTGGCGGCCACACCGACGCCGCCGACCACCGGAAGGACCAGGGTGGCGACCAGGACGCCGCCGAGCGCGCCGGCCGTTCCGAGCGCGCCGGCGTACGCGAGTCGAAAGGTCACGAGGTAATGACTACGACCACGCGCCACTTTCCACACGATGCCGCGCGGAAGCTTTTACATACCCCTGCTGATCTTCAACCCGAGGGAGGTGAACTGCTCGAACGGGCGGTGGTAGCCGCGCTCGATGTGGTGCACGCCACGCAGCGTCGAGGTGTCCTCGGCGACCGCCGCGGCCAGCACCGCCGAGAACCCGGCGCGGATGTCCGGCAGTGTGACGTCCGCCCCACGCAGCTTGGAGACGCCACGCACGACCGCGGAGTGCTTGGCGTTGCTGTCGTGGTAGCGGCAGGCCGGGCCGCCGAGGCACTGCGCGAACACCTCTATCTCGCAGCCCATCTTCTGCAGGGCGGGCACGTACACGAGCCGGTTCTCGAAGACGGTCTCGTGCAGCACGGACATGCCGTCGGCGCGGGTGAACAGCACCATGAGCGGGGTCTGCCAGTCCGTCATGAACCCCGGGTGGGTGTCGGTCTGCACCGCGGCGGCGCGCAGGCCGCCGGGGGCGGACGCGGTCAGCCACTCGTCAGTGATGTCGAACCGCGCCCCCATGCGCGCCAGCGTGGTGATCGCGGTGACCAGCCGGTCCTGCGGGCAGCCGTGCACCCGGACCTCGCCTCCGGACACCAGGCCGGCCACCAGGTAGGAGAACGCCTCGATGCGGTCCCCGGCGAGCCAGGTGGAGGCGCCGCGCAGCCGCTCGACGCCCTCGATCACGATGCGCCGGTCGGGGCTGAGCTCGATCATCGCGCCCATCCGCTGGAGGAACAGGGCCAGCTCGACCACCTCGGGCTCCATCGCGGCGCCCTTGATGACCGTCTTGCCCTCGGCGAGCACGGCGGTCATCAGGATCGTCTCGGTGGCGCCGACGCTGGGGTAGGGCAGGGTGATCCGGTTGCCCCGCAGCCGGGTCGCCTTCGCGGTGATGCCGGTGTCGCCGACCTCGATCTCGGCGCCCATCATCCGTAGCGCCTCGACGTGGAAGTTCACCGGCCGCCGCCCGATCGGGTCGCCGCCGACGAGGGGCACGAACGCCTCGCCCGCCAGGTGCAGCAGCGGCCCCAGCATGAGGATCGGGATGCGGTTGAGCCCGGTGTACTCCTCCGGGACCCGGGGCCGGATCTCCGCTCCACGCTCGATCGTGATCTCTCCGGGGGAGATCTCCACGTGGATGCCCAGAGCTTCCAGCATGGCCGCCGTCAGGCCGACCTCGCCGACCTCCGGCGCGTTGTGCAACGTGCTTGGGCCGGTCCCGAGCATGGCCGCGACCATGTGCTTGGACACCGCGTTCTTGGACCCCCGGACCTCGACGTCGCCGCGCAACGGTCCGGACGGCTCGATCTGCCACACCTCTTCACTCACGTGGCAAGACTAACGGCGTTCCGCCGCCGCTCCGCGTAGGTAGCATCGGGACGGTGCGGCATATGAGAGTCGAACTGGTCACATTGGCGGTGACGGTGCTGGCGCTGGCCGCGCTCGGCGTGGCGGCCGGACTCGTGTGGTCGGCGGTGGCGCCAGTGTCCACGTTCGTCCTGACCGACTCGGGCCCGCACCTCGCCGATCCGGAGTCGCAGACGCTCATCGCCGCGGACGGCTGGTTCGCCGTGATCACCGGGGTGCTCGGCCTGACCTCGGGGGCGGCCGCCTATTTCCTGACGCACCGACGCGCCCCCGTCGGCGCCGTGCTCGGGGTGACCGGAGGCGGGCTGCTCGGCGCGTACATCGCGTTTCAGGTGGGCTCGGCGACGGCGGGGACCATGATCCAGGCCGCTCCGCCCGGCGGGCTCAGGACCACCGAGTCGCTCGGCCTGACCGCGCACGGGGTGTTGCTGATCTGGGCGCTCCTCGCCGCCGCGATCTTCTGGGTGCTGGAGTTCGTGCTGAGCTACCGCGAGGCGTCCGACTAGCGGGCCATTCGGCCGGCCCACCCGTCCTGCCGGCCCGGGTCAGAGCCGCGGCCGCCGGAGGCCGAACGCCGTGGCCCGCTCGAACGCGTGGCCGAGGCGCAGCACGTCGAAGTCGGCCCACGGGCGGCCGACGATCTGCAGGCCGACGGGCAGCCCTCCGGAGGTGAACCCGCAGGGCACCGACATCGCCGGGGCGGACAACACGCTGACCCAGTAGCAGGACCGCATCCACGCGAGGTAGTCCGGCATCGGCCGCCCGTTGATCTCCCTGACGTACGGATCGTCCGCCGGGAACGGCGGCACCTGGCTGACCGGGGCGATCAGGAAGTCGTACTCGTCGAAGAAGGCGTTCATCCGGTGGTAGAGGCCGGTGCGGAGCCGCTCGGCGCGGGCGAGGTCGTCGCCGGTGAGCTTGCGGCCCTCCTCGACGTTCCACGCCACGTTGGGTCCCACCCCGTGCAGGTCGCCGTAGCTGAGCGCGTAGTACCACGCCCGCTGGACGCGGAACGCGTCCTCGGCGTCGGAGAGGTCGAGATCGACCAGTTTGACCCGGGCCCCCATCTCGGACAGCGTCCCGGCCGCCTCCGCGGTCACCCGGGCGGTCTCCGTGTCCACCGGCAGGCCCCCGAGGTCGGGACTGTAGGCGATCCTGGCCCGGGTGACGTCCATCTCCAGCCCCGCGCCGAACCGCTCGCCGTCCTCTCGCACCGCGTACGGGGAGCAGGGGTCGAAGCCGGCGATGGCGCGCATGAAGAGCGCGAGGTCGGCGACGGTCCTGGCCATCGGTCCCGGAACGCTCAGCGTGAACCAGGCGGCGTGCGGCGACCTGGACGGCACCCGGCCGGGCGTCGGGCGCAGCCCCGCCACGTTGCAGAACGAGGCGGGGTTGCGCAGCGATCCGCCCATGTCGGAGCCGTCGGCGAGCGGCACCATGCCGGACGCCAGGGCGGCCGTGGCGCCTCCGCTGCTGCCGCCCGCGCTCCTTCCCGGGTCGTACGGGTTGCGGGTGACGCCGAACACCTCGTTGACGGTGTGCGACCCGGTGCCGAACTCGGGTGTGTTCGTCTTGCCGATCATGACGCCGCCCGCCGCCCGGACCCGTCTGACCAGGAGGTCGTCCGCGTCGGGAACGTGGTCGGCGAACAGGCGGGAGCCGTACGTGGTCCTGACCCCGGCGGTGTCGACCAGGTCCTTGTGCGCGACCGGCAGCCCGTGCAGCGGACCGAGGACCTCCCCTCCGGCCAGCGCGGCGTCGGCCCGTCTCGCCTGGTCGAGCGCCTGGTCGGGGGTCAGCGTGACGATCGCGTTGACCCGGTCGTTCACCTCGCCGATCCGGCGGAGGTGGGCCTCGGCCAGTTCGACCGCGCTGACCTGCTTCGTCAGCAGGAGCTCCGACATCTCGGTCGCGGTCAGGTAGTGCAGGTCGGTCATCGGTGCTGCCCCCAGGAGCGCTCGTACGGCTGGCCCTCCGAGTCTCGCGGAGCCGTCGCCGGACCGCGATGGCAAGGTTCGCCGAGGCGGCTCAGCCGGTTTTGCCGATCGGGGCGGTGACGGCCCCGGTCAGCTCGATCAGGTTCGCCGGTGCCGTCTCGATCTGCAGGCCGCGCCGCCCGGCGGAGAAGTAGATCGTCTCGAAGCCCAGCGCGGACTCGTCGACCACGGTGGGCAGCTTCTTGCGCTGCCCGAGCGGGCTGATCCCGCCGACGACGTATCCGGTGACCCGCTCCACCTTGGCCGCGTCCGCCATCGCCGCCCGCTTGCCCTTCAGCGCGGAGGCGAACGCCTTGAGGTCCAGCTTGCCCGAGACCGGGACGACCGCCACGGCGAGTCCGCCCTCGGTCTCGGCCACCAGGGTCTTGAAGATCCGTTCGTACGGCAGGCCGAGCGCGTCCGCCGCCTCCTCGCCGTACGCCTGCGCGTTGGCGTCGTGCTCGTACGGGTGCAGCGTGAAGTCCACCGCCGCCTTCGCCAGCGCCACGGTCGCCGGCGTGCCCTGCCCACCCTTGCTCTTGGTCTTGCTCACCTCTCGAAGGGTAGGGCATCCCGTTCCGGCGGCCGGAAACCGGTTGGCCCTCCCCACGGCTCCTGGGTAGCCTGCCGTGATGGCTGTCAAGATCACCACGCTTGAGGAGCGTCCCGAACTCGGCGACGCCATTCACGACATGCCGGATGACTGGCCGGAGTTCGTCCAGAACGATCCGGTCGGCTGGGCGCATTTCCCGCGGCTCGCCGGAACCTTCCCGGAGTTCACGCTCATCGCCACGGACGAGGAGGGTGTCGCCGTGGCGCGGGCATACGCCGTTCCGTTCGTCCTCGGCGCGCCGGGACGCGGGGAGCTGCCGCCGAACGGGTGGGACCAGGCGTTGTTGTGGGCCTTCTCCGACCACCGCCGCGGCGTCCGATGCGACACCGTGAGCGCGATCGAGATCATGGTCCGGCCCGACCGGCGGGGGAGGGGCCTGTCCGGGACGATATTGGCCGCGATGCGGGAGAACGTGAGGGCGCGGGGCTTCACCGAACTGGTCGCCCCCGTCCGCCCCAACGGGAAGCACCGTGAGCCGTCGACGCCGATGGCCGAGTACGCGCTCCGTACCCGCGACGACGGGCTGCCGGTCGACCCGTGGTTGCGCACCCACGTCCGGGCGGGCGGTGTGATCCACTCGGTGGCTCCCGCCTCGATGGCGGTCCCGGGCTCGCTCGCGCAGTGGCGCGAGTGGACCGGCCTGCCGTTCGACGCCGACGGCTGGGTGGAGGTGCCCGGGGCCCTGGTGCCGGTCCGCTGCGTTCCGGAACAGGACTACGCCACCTACGTCGAACCCAACGTCTGGGTACGGCACAGCCTGGGCTGAGCGGGGTTCGCCGCCTGGCGCGGATTCCGTGACACGGCCGACGGCCCGCCTCCCGGACCGTGCACGGGCATGGTTCGGAAGGCGGGCCGTGGTCCCCGCCGAGGTCAGGCGAGTGAGATGGTGATGGGGCCGCCGTGTGGGTCGGCGCCGGACAGCAGCGACGACGGCACGCGGAAGACCCGGCCCGGGGAGACCGGCCAGGGGAGTGTCCGGCGGGCGATCCGCCGTCCGTCCTGGGTCACCTCGATCCGGGCGACGAGCCGCTGCTCGGCCGACCACAGCAGGATCCGCTCGCGCGGCGGTGTCCCCGCCCCGGGGCGTACCAGGCCGGGGGACACCCAGGTGAACGGCGCCTCCGCACGCAGCGGGATGCCCGGCCCCTGCGGCAGGACGCCCGTCAGGTAGTCGCGTACGTGCCGGGCCACGTGGTGGCCGTCCAGCGCCGCGATGTCGGCGGTATCCACGGGGTGGACCAGGTTGCCCACCGCGAAGACGCCCGGACGGCTGGTGCGCAGGGCGTTGTCCACCAGCGGCCCCTTGCTGCCGGGGTCGAGGTCGAGGCCGGCGGCGCGGGCCAGCTCGTGATCGGGGATCCAGTCGCCGGTGAAGATCACCGTGTCGCACGGCACCGTGCGCCGCGCCCCGGTGGCGAGGTCCTCGACCTCGACCGCCTCCACCGCGTGGTGCCCGATGATCCGGGTCACCCGGGTCCGCGTCGCCACCGGCACCCGCAGCACCGCCCGGCCGGGCACGCTGAACGCGGCGTAGGACTCCGCGTGCGGGTGCTCCGTCGTCATCAGCACGGTGCGGCACCCGGCCTCGCGCAGCGTCAGCGCCGCCGACCAGCTCACCAGCTCCGCGCCGACGATCACGGCCCGCGTGCCGACCTCGCGGTGGTGCAGGTGGACGAGGTTCTGGAGCTGGCCCGTGTTCATCACGCCGGGCGGCCGGTCGCCCGGCACCAGCCGTGCCGTACGGGGGCGCTCTCTGGCGCCGGTGGCCAGCACGACCGCGCGGGCGTCCACCCGGATCCGGCCCTCGGGGGTGGTGACGTCGAGGGAGCGCTCCCCGGCCCAGCCGGTGACCATCGCCGATGTCCGCACGCGGGCGCCCGCCTCGACCGCCCGCTCGGCGAGCAGCCGCGCGTACGCCGGGCCGTTCATGACCCGGTGCAGGTCGCGCAGGCCGTACCCGGTGTGGTCGCTGTGCCGGGGGATGCCCCCGGCCTCCCACTCCCGGTCGAGCACCAGCACGTCCAGACCCGAGGCCGCGAGCTCCCGTGCCGCGGTCAGTCCGGACGGCCCGGCCCCGACGACGGCGACGTCCGGGCTCTCGGTCGTGACGTCCGGCGCGACGCCGTTCGTGCCGCTCACTGCGCTTCCCCCGTCTTCTCGGTGTCCCCGTGCTCCCCGTGCTCCCTGTTCGCCCGCGCGACCCCGGCGCACAGGCGCCCCTCGACCTCGACTCCGCAGAAGAAGCCCTGGCAGCGGCCCATCAGCGCCCGCGTACGGCGGCGCAGCCCGTCGATGTCGGCGGGCGGGATGGGCGAGGCGAGCGCGTCCCTGATCTCCCCCTCGGTGACCCGCTCGCAGAAGCACACGGCCGTGCCGTACGCCGGGTCCTCGGCGATGAGGTCCGCGCGCTGGTAGGGGCGCGGGAACGCCTCGCCGATGTTGGGCATGCGCGGCGGGTCCGGCAGCGTCGCCTTCGCGTCGAGCCGCAGCCCGGCCTCGCCGAGCAGGCCGAGCGCGTGCTCGGCCACGGCCATCGCCGACGTCAGCCCCGTGGAGCGAATGCCGCCGAGCACGAGGTAACGCTGCCCGGCGTCCAGGAACACCTGGTAGTCGCCGTGCTCGGTGGCCGCCCGCAGCCCCGCGTAGGAGGAGGTCACCTCTTCGTCCAGCAGGGCGGGCATGAGCTTCCTGCCCTTCTCCAGCAGGAACGCGAAGCCGTGCTCCGAGGTGGAGGTGTCCGTCCGGTCGTCCCGGTCCTCGGCGGTCGGGCCGAGCATGACGTTGCCGTAGATTGTCGGGCTGACCAGCACGCCCTTGCCCCGCGAGCTGGGCACCGGCAGCACGATCTTGTTCACCATCGGCCGCGCCAGCTTGTCGAACACGAACAGCTCGCCGCGGCGCGGGGTGACCGTGAACCGCGTGTGCCCGAAGAGGCCGTCGATTACGTCCGAGCCGAGCCCGGCGGCGTTGACCACCCAGCCCGCGCGCAGCGTGCCCCGGCTGGTCCGCAACACGGTGTCCGCCGCGTCCCCTGCCGTGCCGGAGGGCGGCTCGACGCCCTCGACCCTGGTGTTGAACAGCAGGTACGCCCCGCGGGACAGCGCCTCCGTGGCGAACGCCAGCGTGGTGGTCCACGGGCAGATGATCGACTCGTCGGGCACGGTCAGCCCGCCGAGCGCGCCCGGCGCCAGCGCCGGGACCTGCTGATAGACCTCCTCGGCACCGATGATCTCGCACCGGTCGTAGCCGTTCTTGACCGCCTTGGCGGCCAGCCCCGGCAGCGCGGCCAGCTCCTCGTCGGTCCAGGCGACCAGCACCGCTCCCGTCCGCTCGACCGGGATGCCGGTCGTGGCCGCGTAGTCGCCGAGCAGCTCGCAGCCGCGCCGCACGAGCCGGGACTCCAGCGTTCCGGGCTTGGCGTCGAACCCGGTGTGCAGGATCGCCGTGTTGGCCTTGCTCGTGCCGTCGCCGACGTCGCAGCGCGCCTCCACCAGGGCGACCGTCAGGTCGTGCCCGGACAGCGCGCGGGCCACGGCGGCGCCGACGACCCCGCCGCCGATCACCGCCACGTCGACCCTCTCGACCGGCAGCGGGCCGTACCTCATCTGCCGCGTGTTCATGCTTCGCTCCCCGTCAGATCCGCCCTGTCCATGGCCGCGTCCACGCCCCGGCGCCATCGGGCCAGGAACTCGGCGGCACGGTCACCCGTCCAGCGCGGCTCGTACGTCGTGGACGGCGTCCACGCCGGCACGGCCTCCTCCAGGCCGAGCGCGGGATCCACCGCGAGCCGGGCCATGGCGGCGGCGCCGAGCGCGGTCGCGTGCGGCGACGGGTAGACGTCTACCGGCATCTGGGCGAGGTCGGCCTGCGCCTGCATCAGCGTCGCCGAACGCGTGAGCCCCCCATCCACCCGCAGCCGGGTCAGGGAAGAGCCGAGGTCGCGGGCGACGACCTGGGCGAGGTCGGCCACCTGGGCGGCCACCCCTTCGAGGACCGCCCGGACCAGGTGGCCCGGACGGGTGGACAGCGTCATGCCGAGGAACGAGGCGGTCGCGTCCGGCCGCCACCAGGGCGCGGCGAGCCCGGCGAGCGCCGGGACGAACAGCGCGCCCTGGCTGTCCGGCGCGGCGATCGCGTCCAGGTCGGTGGCGCCCCCGATGAAGCCGAGGTCGCCGAGCCAGCGCACCGCCGACGCCGCCGTGTAGACCTGCCCGTCCACGCAGTACGGCGTGCCGCCTCTGGCCCGCCACGCCACGGATGTGGTCAGGCCGGAGGTGGACCGTACGGCGCGTTCGCCGGTGTTGGCCAGGAGGAACGCGCCGGTGCCGAAGGTGCACTTGGCCTCGCCGGGCCGCAGGCAGCCCTCGGCGAGGAGGGCGGCCTGCTGGTCCACGATGAGCCCGCCGACGGGGATCTCCCCGCCGAACGCCCGGGTGGCGCCGACGACCTCGTCGCAGGCGACGATCCGCGGCAGCCGCTCGCCGTCGAGCTTGAACAGGCGCAGCAGCTCGGGGCTCCAGTCGACGGCGTCCAGGTCGAGCAGCAGCGAGCGGCTCGCGGTGGAGGCGTCCGTCACGAACGCACCGGTGAGGTGGTGCACCAGCCAGGAGTCGGTTGTGGTCACCACCCCCTCGGAGGTGAGGTTGCGGCGGATCCACGCCATCTTGGGCGCGGAGAAGTACGGGTCGAGCACGAGTCCGGTCAGCTCCGCGACCCGGCCGGCGTGGTCGGCGAGATCGGCACACACGTCCTCGGCGCGGCGGTCCTGCCAGACCAGCGCGGTCGTCAGCGGCCGCCCGGTGTCGGGGTCCCAGGCGAGCACGGTCTCGCCCTGGTTGGCCAGGGTCACCGCGTCGATCGGCCGGCCTGCCTGCGCGACCGCCTGGCGGCCCGCCGCGAGCACCGAGTCGAGCAGTTCCTGCGGGTTCTGCTCGACCCGGCCCCCGGGCAGGTACGCCGGCCGTACGGGCACCTCGGCGAGCGCCAGGACGGCGCCGTCCGGCCCGACGACGATGGCCTTGGTGCCGGACGTCCCCTGGTCGATGGCCAAGACGGTGGTCACAGCGCCTCCACCCCCATGCCGGGCTCGGCGGTCAGCCGGTCCCTGCGGGTGGCCCAGACGACGGCGAACACGACGGCGCCGAGCACCAGCGAGCCGAGGGCGTAGAGCTGCGCCATGCGGAAGTCGGACGGGATCATGAAGATGCTCAGCTCGATGATCAGCCAGACGACGGCGCCAGCGACGACGGGCTTCTCCCACTTCCCGAGCCGGAAGTCGTCCGGCTGCGGGCGGTACTTGCGCCGGGTGCCGAGGTAGAGCGCGACGGTCCCGGCGTACAGGATGGCGGGCATCAGCGTGCCCGCGCCCAGCAGCTCGCCCAGGGCGTCGGCGTTGCCGGAGAAGGTGAGGACGATCAGCAGCGAGGCGCCGGCGGCGACGACGGTGGCCCAGGTGGGGCCGCCGGTGGCGCGCGGCACCCGGCTCAGCGCGCCGGAGAACGGCAGCCGGCCGTCGCGGGCCATGGCGTGCACGAGCCGGCTGCAGCTCACCATGATGACCAGACCGCAGGCGAAGATGGCCACACTCACGACGACGAGGAAGGCCCGCGCCACGCCGGCGCCGACCACGTTCGCGATGACCTGGGCGACGGGGGCGGAGGAGGCGGTGATGCCCGCGACGTCCGTGCCGAGCGCGGCGGTGACCACGATCAGGAACACCATGCCGATGGCGACGCTGAGCAGGATCGCGCGGACCATGGCCCGGGGGACCACCTTCTTGGGGTTGATGGTCTCCTCGGCGAGGTTGGCCGCCGACTCCCAGCCGACCAGGGTGAACGCGCCGAGCAGGGCGGAAAGCATGAACGGCCCGAGCCAGCCGAAGTAGCCGTCCTGCGACGCGACGCCGGTCGAGGTCAGGTTGGACCACTCGGCGTGCCCGCCGAAGATCGCGAACCCGGCGATGAGCAGGGTGAGCCCGATCATCGCGACGATCTCGGCGCTCACCGCGAGGTTGTTGATCTTGGTGGTGATGGGCGTGGACCAGATGATGAGCACCATCTGCACGAGGAGCACGACCGCGGTGACCAGCGCGCCGCTCAGCGGGGTGTAGGTCCAGCCGAACAGCGGGAACAGCGCCGTCTGGGCGAGTCCGTAGTCGACCGCGACGGCGACGATCGCGAGGAACGCGAACGACACCCAGCCGAACCACCAGCCGAGCACCGGCGAGGCCAGCCGGCTCGCCCACTGGTAGCTGTAGCCGGACAGCGGGATCCGGCTGGCGAGCATGCCGTAGACCAGGGCCACCATCACGGTGCCCGCGCCCACGATGGGCCAGGTCCAGATGCCGGCCGGGCCGCCCTTGCCGAGCACGGTGCCGTACGTGGAGAACAGGCCGGTGGTGATCGAGATGAACGAGAAGGCGACCGCGAAGGACTCGAACGACTTCAGGGTGCGCTTGAACTGCTGGGAGTAACCCGCGTGCGAGATCGCCTCGTCGGCGGCGCTGTCGCTCCCGGTCGTGACCCCGGGTGCGGGCGTGGAACTATGGGACATGGATCGTCTCCTGCTGCGAAGAAAGTGAGCGGTCCGGGTCCGGCGGCGTGGCCGCGCCGCCGGGCCGAGCTTACGGCCTGATTACCTCCACACCCGCCCTGACCAGGGCGGATGCGAGTTCGGGTGGTGGTTCCCGGTCCGTGATGAGACCGGAGAATCCGTCCAGGCCGCACACCCGGTAGGCGGCGACCTTGCCGTGTTTCGTGCTGTCGGCCAGCACGTAGGTGCGCGCCGTGTTCGCGAGGATGACCCGCTTCGTCGCGACCTCGTCGAGGTAGTAGTCGGTGAGCCCCGCCAGCGCCGTAAGGCCGCCGGAGCCGAGGAGCGCCACGTCGGCCCTCAGGTCCTGGAAGAACGCCACGGTCTGGGCGTTGGACACGGCGAGGTCGCCCTGCCTGACCCGGCCGCCCGCGACCAGCACCTCGATGCCCGGCCGCCCGGCCAGTTCGGCGGCGACCAGCAGCGAGCACGTCGCCACGACCCCGCGGAACCCGGTCGGGATCGCCCGCGCCGCCTGCACGGCCGTGGTGCCCACGTCGATGATCACTGTCTGGCCCGGCCGGAGGACCTGGGCGGCCAGCGCGCCGATGACCGTTTTGGCCTCCGCCTGCGCGGTGGAGCGCTCCAGGTAGGAGGACTCCTCGCCGGTGCCGGAGGTGACGGCGGTGGCCCCGCCGTGCACCCGTGCCAGCAGGCCGCGCCGTTCGAGGGTGGCCAGGTCGCGGCGGGCGGTCTCGTGCGAGACGCCGAGCAGCTCGACCAGGTCCTCGGTGCGCAGCGTGCCGGCCTGCGACAGCGCCTCGACGATGCGCTGGTGGCGCTGGGCCGGGAGCATGGACACCATCCAGTTGACCGAAATTGACTACTATTGCCCGAAAGTGTGGATTACTGCCCGAAAGATGTCAAGAGTCGGTCACCTGGACGAAACGCGCCGTCCGCATGCTGGACGGAACGGGATCAGCTCCTCGCCGTCCGTAGACTGGGAGGGTGATTTCCCGTATCGATCTGCGCGGATCCCTGCCCGGTGACCTGCGCGATGTGCTGCCCCGCGCCGAGCTCGACGTCGAGGCCGCCCTGGAAAAGGTGCGGCCCATATGTGAGGACGTGCGCCATCGCGGCGCGGCAGCCGTACGGGAGCTGACCGCGAGATTCGACGGCGTCGAGCTGGAGTCCACCCGGGTTCCGGTGGAGGAGCTCGGACGGGCACTGGACGGCCTCGATCCGGCGGTGCGTGCCGCCCTGGAGGAGTCGATCAGGCGGGCCCGCCTGGTCCACCGCGACCAGCGGCGCGTCGACACCACCACACAGGTCGTGCCGGGCGGCACGGTCACCGAGCGATGGGTCCCGGTGGACCGCGTCGGGCTCTATGTGCCGGGCGGCCGGGCCGTCTACCCCTCCAGCGTGGTCATGAACGTGGTGCCCGCCCAGGAGGCCGGGGTCCGATCCCTCGCCGTCACCTCGCCCGCCCAGAAGGAGTTCGGCGGGCTGCCGCACCCGACGATCCTCGCCGCCTGCGCCCTGCTCGGCGTCGACGAGGTCTACGCCGTCGGCGGCGCCCAGGCCGTGGCGATGTTCGCCTACGGCACCGAGGAGTGCGCGCCGGCCACCATGGTCACCGGCCCGGGCAACATCTGGGTGGCCGCGGCCAAGCGCCTGCTCAAGGGCATCATCGGCATCGACTCCGAGGCCGGTCCCACCGAGATCGCGATCCTGGCCGACGAGACCGCCGACCCGGTGCACGTCGCCGCCGACCTGATCAGCCAGGCCGAGCACGACGTGATCGCCGCCTCCGTGCTGGTCACGACCAGTGTCGAGCTGGCCGACGCGGTCGAGAAGGAGCTGCCCGGCCAGATCGCCGCCACCCGCCACTCCGAGCGGATCACCGAGGCGCTCTCCGGCCGGCAGTCCGGCATCGTCCTCGTCTCCACCCTCGACGACGGCCTGCGCGTCGTCGACGCCTACGCCGCCGAGCACCTGGAGATCCAGACGGCGGACGCTCCCGAGGTGGCCGCCCGGGTGCGCAACGCGGGCGCGATCTTCGTCGGGGCGTACACCCCGGTGTCGCTCGGCGACTACATGGCCGGATCCAACCACGTGCTGCCGACCGGCGGCTGCGCCTGCCACTCGTCCGGACTGTCCGTGCAGAGCTTCCTGCGCGGCATCCACGTCGTCGACTACTCCCGCGAGGCGCTAGCCGCGGCCGCACCGCACGTCTGCGTGCTCGCCGACGCCGAGGACCTCCCGGCGCACGGCGCCGCGATCCGCGCCCGGTTCGACTGGGGGATCCCCTCATGACGGATCCCGCCCGACAGCCCGGCCGGCGAGAGAGCAGCGTGACTCCCACCGTGACTCCGGCCGCGACGACGACCGTGACTCCGACCGTGACGACACTCGACGACCTGCCGATCCGGGACGACCTGCGGGGGAAGACCGCCTACGGCGCACCCCAGCTCGACGTGCCCGTCCGGCTCAACACCAACGAGAACCCCTACCCGCCGTCGCCCGCCCTGGTCGAGGACCTGGCCCATGCCGTACGGCAGAGCGCGGCCACGCTCAACCGCTACCCCGACCGGGACGCGCTCGACCTGCGCAAGGACCTCGCCGACTACCTCGGCCACGGCCTCACCGCCCGGCAGCTGTGGGCGGCCAACGGCTCCAACGAGGTCATCCAGCAGATCCTGCAGGCGTTCGGCGGCCCGGGGCGCTCGGCGATGGGCTTCGAGCCGTCCTACTCCATGCACCCCATCATCACGGGCATCACCGGCACCCGCTGGATCGACGGCGCGCGCGAGGAGGACTTCGCGATCGACGAGACGCGCGCCGTCAGCATGCTCGAGGAGCACCGGCCCGACGTGGTGTTCCTCACCTCGCCGAACAACCCCACGGGCACGGCGCTGCCCCTCGGCGTGATCGAGCGGATCCTCGCCGCCGCGCCCGGCATGGTCGTGGTGGACGAGGCGTACGCCGAGTTCGCCCGGACCGGCACCCCGTCGGCACTGTCGTTGCTCCCGGGCAACCCCCGGCTGATCGTCACGCGCACCATGTCCAAGGCGTTCGCGATGGCGGGCACCCGGCTCGGCTACCTCGCCGCCGACCCCGCCGTGATCGACGCCCTGCTGCTGGTCCGCCTGCCGTACCATCTGTCGACGCTGACGCAGGCCGCGGCCCGGGTCGCGCTCGCGCACCGCGCGGAGCTGCTCGGCACGGTGGACGCGCTGCGCGCCGAGCGGGACGCGATCGTGGACTGGCTACGGCAACGTGGCCTGTCCGTCGCAGACTCCGATGCCAATTTCGTGCTATTCGGTAGGTTTCCGAATCGGCGCGCGGTCTGGGAGGGCGTGCTCGAACGCGGCGTGCTGATCAGGGAGACCGGTCCGGACGGCTGGCTGCGGGTGTCCATCGGGACCGGTGAAGAGATGGCGGCCTTCCGGGCCGCGCTGGAGGGGGTCCTCGGATGAGTGACGCGCGTGTTGCGGGCACGGGGCTCGCTGATACTGGGCTTGCTGGCGCTGGGCGCGTCGGCCGGGTGGAGCGCGCCACCAAGGAGACGTCCGTGCTGGTCGAGGTCAACCTCGACGGCACCGGTGTCGTCGACGTGGCGACGGGGGTCGGGTTCTTCGACCACATGCTCGCTCAGCTCGGCAAGCACGGCCTGTTCGACCTGACCGTCAAGACCCAGGGCGATCTGCACATCGACTCCCACCACACGATCGAGGACACCTCGCTCGCGCTGGGCGCCGCGTTCCGCGAGGCATTGGGCGACAAGTCGGGCATCCGGCGGTATGGCACCGCGGCCTGCCCCCTGGACGAGTCGCTCGCCCAGGTCACGGTGGACCTGTCCGGCCGGCCGTACCTCGTGCACACCGAGCCCGAGGGCATGGCGCCGATGATCGGCCCCGAGTACGACACCACCATGACGCGGCACATCCTGGAGTCGTTCGTCGCCCAGGCCGCGGTCTGCCTGCACGTGCACGTGCCGTACGGGCGCAACGCGCACCACATCGTGGAGGCGCAGTTCAAGGCTCTCGCCCGCGCGCTGCGCGAGGCGTCGGAGCGGGACCCGCGCGCCATCGGCGTGCCGAGCACCAAGGGCGTGCTATGACCTTCGCGTCCGTCGGCATGATCTTCGTGGGGCTCTTCCTCATCGGCGGGGTCATCTCCGCCGTGCGCCAGGGGCTGAAGGGGCTCGCCATAATCACCGGCGCCGGAGCGGTGCTGGCGCTGACCGCGGGAGTGTTGTGGTGGCAGTAGCGAAGCGGGTCGTGATCCTCGACTACGGGTCGGGCAACCTGCGCTCGGCCGAGCGGGCGCTGGCGCGCACGGGCGCCGACGTCACGGTGACCTCCGACTACGACGCGGCACTCGAAGCCGACGGCCTCGTCGTCCCGGGCGTCGGCGCGTTCGCGGCGTGCATGGCGGGGTTGAAGAGCGTCCACGGCGACCGCATCGTCGGCCGCAGGCTGGCCGCGGGGCGTCCCGTCCTCGGCATCTGCGTCGGCATGCAGATCCTCTTCGAGAAGGGCGTCGAGCACGGCGTCCACACCGAGGGCTGCGGCGAGTGGCCCGGCGTCGTCCAGCGCCTGGATGCCCCGGTGCTGCCGCACATGGGGTGGAACACCGTGACCGCCCCGGAGGGCAGCGTCCTGTTCCGCGGGCTCGACCCCGAGACCCGGTTCTACTTCGTCCACTCGTACGGCGTGCGCGAGTGGGAGCTCACCGCGGGGCCTGGGTTCACCGACCCGCTGGTCACCTGGGCCGAGCACGGTGTGCGGTTCGTCGCGGCCGTCGAGAACGGTCCCCTCATGGCCACCCAGTTCCACCCGGAGAAGTCCGGGGATGCTGGAGCCGTCCTCCTCTCCAACTGGCTGAGCACACTGTGAACCTGCGGGGCCTCCCGGGCGGGAGCCCCGGACCGCCGCGTGGGGAGGCCACGTGAGCAAGGAGCGAGCCAGGCGCCGGGCGGAGCGCGAGGCCGAGCGGGAACGTCGCGCCGCCGAACACGCGCTCCGCGAGGCGCGGGTGGCCCGGCGGAGGAAGCTGCGTGGACGGCTGACCGCCGTCCTGCCGCGCCGCGTACGCGTGGCCAGGCCGGGCGGCCTCCTCGCCCGCAGGCGCCGCGAGCAGAACGCCGTGCTCGCCGTGCTGTGGCTCCTCACGCAGGTCCTCGCCTGGCTGCTGCTCGACGGCTGGGCGGCCAGGCTCGGCGTGCTCATCTTGTCGATTCTGCTGATCCCGGTGCTCGTCACCGTTGTCTTTGACCGGAGGTCGTGACTGATGTCGCTCGTTTTGCTTCCCGCAGTGGATGTCGCCGACGGCCAGGCGGTTCGCCTGGTGCAGGGTGAGGCGGGAACGGAGACCTCGTACGGCGACCCGCTCGCCGCGGCGCTCGCCTGGCAGGAAGCCGGCGCCGAATGGATCCATCTGGTGGACCTGGACGCCGCGTTCGGCCGCGGCAGCAACCGCGAGCTGCTGGCGTCGGTGGTGGGCGCCCTTGACGTGGATGTGGAGCTGTCCGGAGGGATCCGCGACGACGCCTCTTTGGAGGCCGCCCTGGCCACCGGCTGCCGCCGCGTCAACATCGGCACCGCCGCCCTTGAGGATCCGGCCTGGTGCGCCAAGATCATCGCCGAGCACGGCGACCGCATCGCCGTCGGGCTCGACGTCCGGGGCACCACCCTGGCGGCGCGCGGCTGGACGCAGGAGGGCGGCGACCTGTGGGAGGTGCTCGACCGGCTGGAGTCCGAGGGCTGCCCCCGCTACGTCGTCACCGATGTGACCAAGGACGGCACGCTGCGCGGGCCCAACCTGGACCTGCTCCGCGAGGTCTGCCGCCGCACGGACAAGCCGGTGATCGCCAGTGGCGGTGTGTCGTCGCTGGACGACCTGCGCGCGCTGTCGACCCTCGTCCCCGAGGGCGTCGAGGGCGCCATCGTCGGCAAGGCGCTGTACGCCCAGGCGTTCACCCTGGAGGAGGCTTTGGCAGCCGTGAGCACCCGATGAGCACCAGGATCTTCTCGGGCGGACCGTGGGAGGACCGGTACGGCTACGCCCGCGCCGTGGTCGCCGGGCCCCGGGTGTGGATCTCCGGATGCACCGCTACCGTGGACGGTGAGGTCCGCCACGCCGGCGACGCCTACCAGCAGACGCTCACCGCGATCTCCATCGCACTCGACGCGCTCGGCAAGGCGGGCGGCGGCCTGCAGGACGTCGTCCGCACCCGGATCTTCCTGGTGAACGCCGACGACTTCGACGCCGTCGGCCGGGCACACGGAGAGGTCTTCGGCGTGGTCCGGCCGGCCTGCACGAGCGTCCAGGTGGCCGGTCTGGTCGACCCCAGGATGCTGGTCGAGATCGAGGTCGAGGCGCACCTGGGCGACGGGACGCGCGAGAACCCGAGCGAGGAGGCGCCATGACGGTCGCGGTACGCGTCATCCCCTGCCTGGACGTGGACGCCGGGCGGGTGGTCAAGGGTGTCAACTTCGCGAACCTGCGCGACGCGGGCGACCCGGTCGAGCTGGCCCGCCGGTACGACGCCGAGGGCGCCGACGAGCTGACCTTCCTGGACATCACCGCGTCGTCGGGCGGGCGGGACACCATGCTCGATGTGGTGCGCCGCACGGCCGAGCAGGTCTTCATCCCGCTGACCGTCGGCGGTGGCGTCCGCACGGTCGAGGACGTGGACCGGCTGCTGCGCGCGGGCGCCGACAAGGTGAGCGTCAACACCGCCGCCATCGCGCGGCCCGAGCTGCTGACCGAGCTCTCCCAGCGGTTCGGCGCCCAGTGCATCGTGCTGTCCGTCGACGCGCGCCGCGTCGTCGACGGGCCGCCCACCCCCTCCGGCTTCGAGGTGACCACTCACGGCGGCCGCCGCGGCACCGGCATCGACGCGGTCGAGTGGGCTCGCCGCGGCCAGGATCTCGGCGTGGGGGAGATCCTGCTCAACTCCATGGACGGCGACGGCACCAAGGACGGCTACGACCTGGAGATGCTCCGGGCCGTGCGCGCCGCCGTCACCGTCCCGGTGATCGCCTCGGGTGGCGCGGGGGCGCTGGAGCACTTCCCACCCGCGGTCGAGGCGGGCGCCGACGCCGTGCTCGCGGCGAGCGTCTTCCACTTCGGCGACCTCACGATCGCCGATGTGAAGGACACCCTCCGGGCGGCCGGCCACCCCGTACGCTGACCCGCCGCAGGACCTCGGCCGCTCACCCGGCCGAGGTCCTGCGCAGGTATTCGGGGAAGCTCATCGGCGGGTGCCCGGCGATCTTCTCGACGGTGTCGGTGACCACGTCCAACTCCCCGGCGGCGATGGCGGCGTAGGACGTCACCCATCCCGCCACCTCCCACTCGGGCGCGCCGTACCGGGCCCGGGACGCGTACGCCTCCTCGATCGTCTCGGCGTGGTAGCGGGTCGGCCTCCCGGTGACGCGGGTGATCGCCTCCGCGGCCTCCCCCAGGGTGAGCGCCCGCGGCCCCGTCACGTCGTAGGTCGCGCCTTGATGACCGTGCTCCCGCAGCACGGCGGCCGCCACGTCCGCGATGTCGTCCCGCGCCACCATGGCGACGCGGCCCTGCCCGGCCGGGCCGCGGATGACTCCGTCGTCGTCGGCGAAGTACGGCACCAGGTCCATGTAGAGGTTGTTGCGCAGGAACGTGAACGCGACGCCGCTCTCGCGGATGTGCTGCTCGGTGTGCCAGTGATCGCGGGCGAACGTGAAGGTCGCGTCCGGTGCGGCGCCGAGGAACGAGATATACACGATCCTGGACACGCCCGCGTCGAGCGCCGCGTCCACGGCGGAGGTGTGCAGCGCCACGCGGCCCGCCGTCTCGGTGGCGGAGATCAGCAGCAGCGTCTGCACCTCGTCGAGCGCGGCCCGCATGGCGTCCGTGTCCTCGTACTCCGCGGCGACCGCGTGGGCGCCGGGCAGGTCCGGCGCTCGGGACGTGTCGCGGACGACGAGGCGCTGGTCCACGCCGGCGGCGGCGAGGCGGCGCGTCACGAGCCGTCCGAGCTGACCGGTCGCCCCGGTCACAGCGATGAGATCAGAGGTCATTTGTCCAGTGTCACACCGCCCGCTCGGTGACCGGCGCGTGGACTCGCGGATCACCGGGACCACGTTCGTGCCCCTGGTTCAGAACACCCGGAAATGGTGGAAGGTCTCGTACGCGGCGTCGTGCCCGGCGAAGTCCGCGGCCTCGGAGCGCTTGACGGCGAGGTAGGCCCGGCGCCGCAGGGGACCGAGGGCCTCCATGAGCAGCTCGTCGGCCTCCAGCGCGTCCAGGGCCTCGTCGAGCGATCCCGGCAGCCGGGCGCAGCCGAGGCGGGCCCGCTCCTCGTCGGTGAGCGTCGCCGGGTCGACGTCGACGGCCTCGCCCGGATCGAGCCGCCGCCGGATCCCGTCGAGCCCGGCGCGCAGCACCGCGCCGAGCGAGAGATACGGATTCGCCGTCGAGTCCGACGGCTTGATCTCCAGGTTGGTGGACGCCTCGACGTTCCCGGCCATGGGCGAGCAGATCCGGACCGCCGCCTCCCGGTTGTCCCAGCCGTAACAGCTGTACGCGCTGGCCCACGCCCGTGGGGCCAGCCGCCGGTAGCTGTTGACGCTCGCGCAGGTCAGCGCGACGAGGCCGGGCAGGTGGCGGAGGACGCCGCCGATGAAGTGGCGGGCCGTGTCCGACAGGCCGTCCGGCCCGCCGGCGAAGAGGTTGCGCTGGAGCCCCTCGTCCCACAGGGAGATGTGCAGGTGCGTCCCGTTGCCCGCCTGCGCCGGGATCGGCTTCGGCGCCAGCGAGGCCCACAGTCCCATGCGGAAGGCCACCCCACGCACGGTCTCGCGGTACAGGACGTGGTTGTCGGCCGCCTTCAGGGCGGTGGTGTGCCGGATGGACAGTTCCTGCTGCCCGGCGCCGAGCTCCGGGTAGTAGTGCTCCACCCGCAGCCCCTGCGCGTCGAGGTCGCGCACGAGCCGTATGGCGTAGTCGTGGGCCAGGTCGAACCCCGTGGTGGCGTAGCAAAGGCTGTCGTCGACGGGGACGAGCCGGTCGGGACCGCCGGTCGGGTCGGGCAGCCGCCGGCCGAGCGTGAACTCGGGCTCGAACGCCGCCACGGGGGTGAACCCTTCGTCGCGGAGCGTGGCGATCGTGTCTTTCAGGAAGGAACGCGGGCAGGCCGCCCAGGGGGAGCCGTCCAGATCGCACAGGTCGGACAGCATCGCCGCGGCCCCCGGCGCGTACGGGAGGGTCACGAAGGTCGTGGGGTCGGGAACGATGCGCACCTCGCCCACCGGGCCCATGCCCTCCACCGGTTGCAGGTGGTCCAGCATCGACATGGCCATCATCGCCACCGTGTGCCCGATGCCGGTGGTGATCCGTTCGGCCAGGCGCGCCCGTGCGGCGGCCTTACCCCGGATCACCCCGCCATGGTCGACATAGATGAAGCGGGCCAGCTCGACGTTCTCGACCTCGGCGCGTTCGAGGACGCGCAGTGCCGCGGGTTCGAGCTGCCGCACGTCGGTGACGTTGTGGCGATCCCTCATCATGCCTGCGTAACACGCTGGGCGCCGTCGTGGAAGTGGCGCCGCGCCATCCCGGCCGCATCGTCGGGGCCGGGCGTCAACGGAATGCCGTCACATCACCTCAGAACAGTCGTGAAGAATGTGGCCAATCGGCTGGCACCCGTGTTCACCGTCTCGAAGACACCCTTCACGGCACCTGCGGCGGCGGCTGGCTGGCTATAGAGGTAGAAGACCACGAACGCGATGGCCGCGTACGTAAGAACCTTCTTGACCTGCATTGGGGGGCCTCCTGCAGTCAGTTTCCCGGCAATACATACCCACCGACGCGAATGATCATAACTAGCCCAGAAGCCACGAGGCTCTTCCGGGGGCCTAACTCTTCAGCCAGAAATCAGGGACTCAGCCAGAAAACAGAGACGTGAAGAACGCCGACAGCTGCTCGGCGCCCGTGCCGATGCTGCCGAAGACGCCCTTGACCGCCGCGGCGGCCCCCGCGGGCTGGGTGAACAGGTAGAAGACCACGAAGGCGACAGCGGCGTAGGTCAACAGCTTCTTCACGTTCATCAGAGTTCTGGCGCGACTCTCGCCGTGGCCGGGGAGGCGGCGCCACCCTCCTTTCTTCTCCGATCGCTGGCCCTCATGCTGCCGCATCACGTCGTGACATGTGCGTGTTTCACGAGGAGTGCCCGGTATCGGAGGAAACGGGGTGGCGAAGCCCCGTGTCACACGCCGAGGCGTGCCCTGCGCAGCGCGGCCACGGCGTGCGGGTCGCCCTCGAAGGTCACCCACGCGTGCGCCTGGCGGCCGAAGGCCAGCAGAAGCAGCTCCTGGGCCTCGCCGGAGACCACCACGGCCGGCTCGGCCATGCGGGCCGCGACCTTCTCCCCGTCCGCGCGGCGGAGCACCACGCCGACCGGCGACCTCCGGAAGAACACCCGGGCCATGGTGCGCAGCCGCTTCCACAGCACCTCGTCCAGGCCGGCGGACAGCTCCCTGGGCTCCCAGTCCGGCTGCGCCCTGCGGACGTCCTCGTGGTGGACGAACAGCTCCACCGTGTTGACCAGCTCGTCGGCTCCCGGGATCAGGCCGTACGGCGTCCACCTCGGGGGGCCCTGCCGTACGAGGTCGACCAGCTCGGGGTAGGGGTGCCGGGCCTTGAGCCGATCCTGCACGGACGCGGTGTACGGCGCGAGCGCCTTGACCGCGATGCCGCCCAGGGCGTCCGGGCGGCGCTCGCGGAGCACGAGGTGGGCGGCGAGGTCCGCGGTCGCCCAGCCCTCGCAGAGTGTGGGCGCGGCGGGCCCGAGCTCGTCCAGCAGGTCGCAGAGCGCGGCACGCTCCGCGCGGGTGTGGGTCACGCCCCGAGCCTAACGGACCCCTGGCGGCCCGCATGGATCATCTGCTCCACGCGGAATATTCCGGTCGATCAGGATGATATGGAGTATCTAGGACCAATTACCTGGGAAGGTGTCGGTCCGGGGACGGATCCGGGGTGCCGCGCGGGCGGGTAACGTCTCGGATGCCCGTCCGGGAACAGCCGGATTCGGGCCGGAAAGAGGGTTCGGGCCGGAAGCGGCAGGACCCGGAAGCAGCAGGAGGCGGTCCGGCCGGACCGCGCCGCCACGATCGAGAGGACCGCACGCGTGCCGTCTCAGGTGTCCACCGCCGTCATGCGCCAGGGTCTCAAGGTCATCGGTGTCGCGATCAGAACCGAGCCGCGCGTCTTCACCGCCGCGGTGCTCTCCAGCGCCCTCTACGGCGTGATGACGGTCGCCTCCTCCTGGGCCATGGGCCGGGCCACCGAGCAGGTCGTGCTGCCGGCCTTCCACGAAGGACGGACGAGCGCGGGTGCTCTGACCGCCGCGGCATTACTGATCATCGGGGTCGCCGTGCTCAAGGCCCTCGGCATCATGGGGCGGCGCATCCTGGCCGGGATCATGCAGTACCGCATGCAGGCCGCGTCCCGGCGCGCCGTCACCCGGCAGTACCTGCGGCTGCCGCTCGCCTGGCACCACCGCCATCCGACCGGCCAGCTGCTCTCCAACGCCAGCTCCGACGCCGAGGCCGCGTGGGCGCCGCTCGCGCCGCTGCCGATGGCCGTCGGCGTCATCGTCATGCTGGTGACCGCCGCCGTGGCGATCCTCGTGACGGACCCGATCCTCGCCATCGTCGGTTTCCTGATATTTCCGGCCATCGCCGTGCTCAACCTGATCTACCAGCGCAAGCTGTCGCCCTTGGCGACCCGGGCGCAGCAGCTCCGGGCCGAGGTCAGCGAGATCGCCCATGAGAGCTTCGACGGCGCCCTCGTCGTCAAGACGCTCGGCCGGGAGGACGCCGAGACCGCCAGATTCCAGGCCAAGGCCGAGGAACTGCGCGACGCCAACATCGCGGTCGGCAAGGTGCGCGGGCTGTTCGATCCCCTGCTGGAGGCACTGCCCACCCTCGGCGTGCTCGCCGTCCTCCTCGTCGGCTCCATCCGGCTGCGGAGCGGCGGCGTCGTGGCGGGCGAGCTGATCGAGGTCTCCTACCTGTTCACGCTCCTCGCCTTCCCGATCCGCGCGCTCGGCTGGGTCCTCGCCGAGCTGCCGCGCAGCGTCGTCGGCTGGACCCGGGTCCAGGAGGTGCTCGACGCCTCCGGCTCCATGGAGTACGGCACGGCCCGGCTGGACGGCCACGGCCCCGCCTCGATCGAGGTGAGCGGCGTCACCTACGGCTACGACCCCGAGGCGCCCGTGCTGCGCGAGGTCGGCCTCGACGTCATCCCGGGGAGGACCGTCGCCGTCGTCGGCCCGACCGGAGCGGGCAAGTCCACGCTCACCCAGCTCCTCGCCCGCCTGATCGACCCCGACCGCGGCGCCGTGCGCCTCGACGGGACCGACCTGCGCGAGGCGGCGCGCGGCGCGGTGAGCGACTCGGTCGCGCTCGTCCCCCAGCAGACCTTCCTCTTCGACGACAGCGTGCGCGGCAACATCACGCTCGGCCGCGACATCGCGGACGACGAGGTGTGGGCGTCGCTGCGGCTCGCGCAGGCGGACGGCTTCGTCGCCGCGCTCCCCGAGGGCCTCGACACCCGGGTCGGCGAGCGCGGCGCGACGCTCTCCGGCGGCCAGCGGCAGCGCATCGCGCTCGCCCGCGCGCTCGTGCGCGAGCCGCGCCTGCTCATCCTCGACGACTCGACCTCCAGCGTGGACCCGCAGGTCGAGAAGCGCATCCTGTACGGCCTGCGCGAGGGCTCGTCCAGGTCCACGGTCATCGTGGTGGCCTACCGGATGGCCACCATCGCCATGGCCGACGAGGTCGTCTACCTCGAACACGGAGCGGTGGCCGACCAGGGCACCCATGAGGAGCTGATCGTCCGCTGCGAGGGCTACCGCAACCTCGTCACCGCGTACGAGAGGGAAGAGGCCGAGCGGGCCGCGATCGACAGTGACGAGGAGGTCGTGGCGTGACCGCCGTGACGCAGGAACGAGAGGTCCGGGAGAACGGGGCGCAGGGGCCGGGCGGCGCCATGCGGGCCGCCGAGCGGTCCGCCCTGGAGACCCTACGGCACGGCCTGCGGCTGTCGCCGGAGTTCCGCCGCGGCCTCGGTGGGACCGTGGTCCTCGCCGTGCTCGCCACCCTCGGCAAGGTCATCGTGCCGATCGCGGTCCAGCAGGTCATCGACCGCGGCCTGCGCGGCGGCGCGCCCGACATGGCGTTCATCAGGAACGCGGTCGTCCTGTGCGCCCTGGCCGTGCTGCTGACCGCGCTGGCCGGATATCTCATGAACGTCCGGCTCTACCGGGCCACCGAGTCGGGCCTCGCCACGCTGCGGACCAAGGGGTTCCGGCACGTGCACGACCTGTCCGTGCTGACGCAGAACAGCGAGCGGCGTGGCTCCATGGTCTCCCGGGTGACCGGCGACGTGGATCAGATCAGCACGTTCATGCAGTGGGGCGGGCTGATGATCATCGTCGCCGCCGGGCAGCTCGTGATCGCGACGATCCTCATGGCGGTCTACTCGTGGCAGCTCACGCTCGTGGTGTGGGCCTGCTTCCTGCCGCTGGTCTTCGCACTGCCGCGGTTCCAGCGGCTCGTGGCCGGCAGCTACACCGCCGTGCGCGAGCGGACCGGCGACGTGCTCGCGGCCGTCAGCGAGTCGGTCGTCGGCAGCGCCGTGATCAGGGCGTACGGCTCGGAGGACCGGACCGCCGTGCGCATCGACAGCGCGGTCGACGGCCAGCGCGCGGCGCAGACGCGAGCCCAGAAGATGGTCGGCCTGACCTTCCCCGTCACCGAACTGGTCGCGTCGATCGCCATCGCCGGGGTGGTCGTCCTCGGCGTGCGGCTGGGCCTGGACGGTTCGATCACCGCCGGACGGCTGGTCGCCTTCCTGTTCCTGATCACGCTGTTCATCAGCCCGCTGCAGACCGCGACCGAGGTCCTGAACGAGGCGCAGAACGCGATCGCCGGATGGCGCCGCATCCTCGGCGTCCTCGACTCCCCGGCCGACGTGGCCGACCCCGCGGACGGGGTCACGCTGCCGCGCGGGCCGATCTCGGTCGCGTTCGAGGGAGTCGGCTTCTCCTACCCGGGCGGCGCCCCGGTCCTGCACGACGTCTCGGTGGACATCCCGCCGTCCACCCGCGTGGCCGTGGTCGGGGAGACCGGGTCGGGCAAGACGACATTCGCCAAGCTGCTCACCCGCCTGATGGACCCCGTGTCCGGCCAGGTCCTCGTGGACGGCATCGACCTGCGGGACGTGCGCTTCTCCTCGCTGCGCGAGCGGATCGTCATGGTGCCCCAGGACGGGTTCCTCTTCGACGCGACCCTTGAGGAGAACATCCGCTTCGGCCGGCCGTCCGCCACCACGGAGGAGATCCGGCTGGCGCTGACCGAGCTGGGGCTCGCCGACTGGCTGGACGGGCTGCCCGCCGGCCTGGACACCCCGGTCGGCCAGCGCGGCGAGTCCCTGTCAGCGGGGGAGCGCCAGCTCGTCGCCCTCGCCCGCGCCTACCTCGCCGACCCCGACCTGCTGCTGCTCGACGAGGCCACCTCCGCCGTGGACCCGGCCACCGAGGTACGGCTGGCGCGGGCCCTCGACGGGGTCACCCGGGGCCGCACGGCCGTCTCGATCGCGCACCGCCTCTCGACGGCCGAGGCCGCCGACGAGGTGTTCGTCTTCCAACACGGCCGGATCGTCCAGCGCGGCCCGCACGCCGATCTGGTGAACGAGCCCGGCGTCTACGCCGACCTCTACGCCTCCTGGACCTCCGCCACCCGTTCCTGACCACGTTGACTATGGACAAGGAGTGTCAACGCGGCCCGTCTGCGATCACACCTCGCGCGAAAGGCGGCCAATCTCACGGGGAACGTGGACTCGTTGACGTACGCGATCTGCGCCCGCGAGGAGGTCACGCACGCGGGGGAGGGAGTCCTCCCCATCACGGCGGCCGACATCTTCCAGCCCTGACCGGTCACCGTGTCTGGGGGTCACCACCGGACAGGCGCTGGGCAATATAGATCGGGACGACGGAGACGACGATCAGCGCGGCGGCGACGACGTTCACCACCGGAGCCTGATTGGGCCGGAACAGGTTCTCGAAGATCCAGATCGGCAGGGTCCTGACCCCGGCGCCCGCGGTGAACGTGGTCACGATGATCTCGTCGAAAGACAGCGCGAACGCCAGCAGGCCGCCCGCCAGCAGCGCCGAGCGCATCATCGGGAACGTCACCAGGCGGAACGTGGTGAACGTGTCCGCGCCGAGGTCGGCCGACGCCTCCTCCACGTTCAGGCCCATGCGGCGCAGCCGCGCCAGCACGTTGTTGTAGACGGTCACCACGCAGAACGTCGCGTGCCCGACGATCACGGTGAACAGCCCGAGGGGGATGCCGAGCACCGAATGGAACGTGTTGCTCAGCGCGATGCCGGTCACGATGCCGGGCAGCGCGATCGGTAGCACGATCAGCAGCGACACCGTGTCACGGCCGAAGAACCGGTAGCGCTGCACGGCGAACGCCGCCATCGTCCCCAGAACCAGCGCGATCGCGGTCGCGCCCAGCCCCGCCTGGACCGACGTCCACAGCGCGTCGCGCAGGCCCGTGGACCGCCAGGCCGCGCTCCACCACTGGAGCGTGAACCCCTGGGGAGGCCACCCGAAGGTCCGGTCGGAGTTGAAGGAGTTCAGCAGGACCACGCCGAGTGGCACGTAGATGACGCCGAGGCCGAGGGCCAGCGCCGCCCACAGCGACGCGCGAGCCGTACGGGACAGATTCACCGGGCCTCCTTCGTCGGCAGGTGAATCAGGTCGCCGCGCTTCCTGGTTCGTTCGCTTCGCTCTCTCACAGATTCTCCAGGGCTCCGGTACGGCGGACCGCCGCCAGGTACACCAGCATGATCACGACCGGCACGGTCGCGACGGCCGCGGCGAAGGGCAGGTTGTTCGCCGCGCCGATGTTGTCGTAGACGACGTTGCCGATGAGCTGCGATTTCCCGCCCACGATCTTCACGGTGATGTAGTCGCCCAGCGACAGCGAGAAGGTGAAGATCGAACCCGCCACGACGGCGGGGAAGCTGAGCGGCCACACCACGGTGCGGAACGTCCGCCAGCCCCGCGCGCCCAGGTCACCCGCCGCGTCGAGCAGCGAGGACGGCAGGCGCTCCAACCCGGCGTAGATCGGCAGGATCATGTACGGAAGCCACAGGTACGAGAGCGTCGCGATGGTGGCGCCCAGGCCGTAGCCCCAGCCGAGCACGCCGTCCGCGGACAGCATCACCCGCCACGCGTACGCCTTGACCAGGTAGGACGCCCACAGCGGGGTGAGCACCAGGATCACCAGCCAGCGCTGGGCGCGCGGCGAGGCGAGCTTGGCCATGGCGAACGCCATGGGAAAGGCGACGATCAGGTCGATGAGCGTGACCGCGACCGCCACGCCCAGGGAGCGCAGGGCGATCGTCCGGTACACGTCCCCTGTCACCAGGTCCTGGAAGTTCGCCCAGGTGAACGTCCTGATCAGATCGCCGGTGAACGTGTCGGTCGACCAGAACGCCGTCACGAAGAGTGCGGCGAGCGCGCCCAGGTAGGCGAGTCCCAGCCACGCCAGCGGCGCTGAGAGCAGCAGCGACAGCCGTACCCGCGCGTGGCGGTGCAGGAAGGCGGCCACCCGCGCGCGTGGACCGGTACGGCCGACGGCGGCCGAAGTAGTCATGTGATCTCTCCCAAAACCCTCCACCCGCACCCCGGGCGGCACCGAGCCGCGCCGGGGGCGGGAAGCCGGGGGACGGTCAGCCCTTGATCTCGGTCCAGGCGCGGGTCCACTCCGAGTAGTCCTTGCACGTCACGTCCGTGCGGCCGTCAAGGCACTGGGCGATCGGAGTGGTCCAGAAGTGCACCTTGGAGAAGTACTCCTCGTCGGTGGCGTGGAACGTGTCGCAGAACGAGGCGTCCGAGGTCTTCGCGCACGCCTTCGCGTTGGCCGGGGCCTCGCCGAACCACTCCGCGACCTGCGCGTTCGCGGTGGGGGAGATGATCCAGTCGAGCCACTTGTAGGCGCAGTTCGGGTTCTTGGCCTTGGCCGCGATCATCCAGGTGTCGGACCAGCCGGTGGCGCCCTCCTTGGGCAGGGTCACCTCGACCGGCGCCTTCTCGGCCTTGGCCAGGTTGGCGATCACCTGCCAGGTGGTGCCCACGACGGTGTCGCCGCCCTTGAACGCCTGGATCTCCTTGGTGTAGTCCGACCAGTACTCGCCGATGATCTGCCGCTGCTGCTTGAGCAGGTCCACCGCGGCCTGGAACTGCTTGTCGTCCAGCGCGTACGGGTTCTTGATGCCGAGTTCGGGCTTGGCGGACATCAGGTAGAGGGCCGCGTCGGCGATGTAGATCGGCGAGTCGTACGCCGTCACCTTCCCCTTGTGCGGTGAGGCCGGGTCGAACACCACGCCCCACGAGTCGGGCGCGGGCGTGACCGCGTCGGTCCGCCACATGAGGAGGTTGGCCCCGCGGCCGTGCGGGACGCCGTACGCGACGCCCTTGACCGAGTTCCACGGCTTGAGCTTGAGGCCGTCGAAGACGTCCTTGTAGTTGGGGATGAGGTCGGTGTTGACCGGAGCGGCCGTTCCGGAGGCGATCAGCCGCAGCGAGGCGTCGCCCGAGGCGGACACCGCGTCGTACTCGCCGGTCTTCATCAGGTTGACCATCTCGTCAGAGGTCCCGGCGACCTTGGTGTTGACCTTGCACCCGGTCGCCTTCTCGAACGGGTGGACCCAGTCGACCTTGGGGTCGTTGGAGCCGTCCTCGGCGTATCCGGCCCAGGCGATCAGGTTGACCTGACCCTCGCCGGAACCGAGTGACTTCGCCGCCTCCATCGCGGGCGGGTTGAAGCCGCTCTGGCCCGGCGCGGTCGCGGTGCCGCCGGCGGCACCGGTCGAGGAGCCGCCGCAGGCGGTCAGGGCGGCGAGGGCCAGCGCGGCCGTGACGGCGAGGCCGCGTGTCAGGAACACCGGCCGGGGGGAGGTGGGCCGCATGCTGTCTCTCCTTGCTGTGTGATTACAGGTCGTTGCGCTTGGTGACGGGCGGGGTCGCCGGAAGGATCCGCCGGCGTGGCCGGGGCCCGGCCGGGAAGTGGGTGGGACCGGCTCAGGGCCGGCCGGGAAGTGGCTGGGACCGGCTCGGACGTGGCGGGGACGTGGCGGGGATGTGGCGGGGAAGGCGCTAGGAAGTGATCGCGAACTCGTGGCGGCGCTGCCAGACGAGCCGCACCCGGTGGCCGCGCAGGCCCATCACGTCCATCGACGAGACCTCCTGGTTCTGCTGGAGCGCGATGAGCCGGCCGCCGGCGTCGAGCTCCACGACGAACCGGGTCGCCGGGCCGGCGTACACGACCTCGGAGACCGTGCCCTCGGCGCTGTGCTCGTCGGAGCCCACCGGATCCGGGTCGCCGGAGTCGCCGAGGACCACTCGCAGCTTCTCCGGGCGGACGCTGAACGTGCCGTCCTTGCCGAGCACGGTCCGCGCCGCCGCGCCGGAGATGAGGTTGGAGGTGCCGACGAATCCGGCCACGAACGCGGTCGCGGGCCGCTCGTAGATCTCGGCGGGGGTCCCGACCTGCTCGATCACACCCTGGTTGAACACCGCCACCCGGTCGCTCATCGTGAGCGCCTCCTCCTGGTCGTGGGTCACGAACAGGAACGTGATGCCGACCTCGCGCTGGATGGCCTTCAGCTCGACCTGCATCTCCTCGCGCAGCTTGAGGTCGAGCGCGCCAAGTGGCTCGTCGAGCAGCAGCACGCGCGGCCGGTTGACCAGGGCGCGGGCGAGGGCCACCCGCTGGCGCTGGCCTCCGGAGAGCTGCGCCGGACGGCGCTTCTCGAAGCCGTCGAGCCGGACCGACTTCAGCGCGTCCATGGCGCGCGCCCGCCGCTCAGCCTTGGGGACCTTCTTCACCCGCAGGCCGTACTCGACGTTCTCCAGCACGCTCATGTGCGGGAACAGCGCGTAGTCCTGAAAGACGGTGTTCACGTCCCGTTCGAACGGCGCGAGCCGGGTGACGTCCCGGCCGCCCAGCTCGACGGTTCCGCCGGTGGGGGACTCGAACCCCGCGATCATCCGCAGGACAGTGGTCTTCCCGGAACCGGACGGCCCCAGCATCGCGAAGAACTCGCCGTCGGCGACGTCGAGGTCCACGCCCGCGACCGCGACGATGCTCCCGAAGCTCTTCCGCAGCCCACGCAGGCGCACCGCGTGGTCGGAGGCCGGGATGGTGACGGATGTCACTGCTTGGTGTGGCATGACCGGAAACATATGGGTTTAAATGTTTTTAGTAAAGCGGCTATCCGGTATCACTGTGTTAACTATCAGGCGAACATGATCGAATACAGGAAAGCGGGCAGGTCGGCATGATGGCTGCGGCGCGACACAGGGGACCCGGCGGGCGAGTGACCGACTGGGCGTGGCCGTGAGCGTCGCGCGGCTGGCGGTCTTCTCCCCGGTGGACAGCACCGCGCGGGTCGACCTGGTGGTCCGGCGCCTGACCGACGCGATCGCCCTCGGCCTGGTCGCGGACGGCGAGCAGCTGCCCAGCGAGGTCGAGCTGGCCGGCCGCCTCGGCGTCTCCACCGTGACCGTGCGCGAGGCGCTCATGGCACTGCGGCAGCAGGGGCTGGTCGAGACCCGGCGCGGCAGGGGCGGCGGCAGCTTCGCCCGCGCCCCATCGGAGTTCGACATGACCGAGCGGCTCGGCGCACTCGCCGTGGACGAGCTGCGCGACCTGGGCGACCACTACGCCGCCATCGCCGGGGCCGCCGCCAGGCTCGCGGCGCAGCGGTCGCTGCCCTCCGACATCGCCCCGCTGTGGCGGTCGCTCGACGAGATGGCCGCCGCCGAGTCGAGCGCGCACCTGCGCCGCCTGGACGGCCGCTTCCACATCGAGGTCGCGGCGGCCTCCCAGTCCGCGCGACTCACTCGGGAGGAGATCCGGTTACAGGCCGACATCGGACCGTTGCTGTGGCTTTCGCGCGAGGACCTCGAAGGGCACGATGAGACGGCGGCACAGCACCGCGCCATCGCCGAGGCGATCGGCGCGGGCGACGCCGACCGGGCGCGCACCCTCGCCGAGCGGCACGTGCTCGACGCCACGGACCACCTGATCGAGCTTCGGCTGCGGCTCCGGGAGTAAGACAATGATCACAAGGTCGGACACGGTGCTGTCGGACAGCGCGCCGCCGGGCGCCCGTCCCGCCGCGACTGCCGTGACCGCCACGAGCGCCACGAGCGCCGCGACCGCCGTGTCCGTCGCCGGAGTCCTGGCGCGGGTGCGCGACACCGCCGAGGAGGTCTTCACGGCCCTCGGCGACGTGCGCGCGGCGACCGCGGGCCGGGCCCGTGCCGTACGACGGAACGGGCGCGGGCTGGCCAGCGACGACCTCGCCGCGCTGCGCCCCCTGCTGTTCGGCCATCTCGGCGCCATCATCGCGGGGATCGGGTTCATCGCCGCTCCCGGGCTCCTCGCCGACGCGCCCTGGTATCTGGAGTGGTGGCAGGAGAACCCCACAGGGACGCCGGTGCAGCTCCTGCGCGACCTCGACCCGTCGAGCAGCGCGTTCTACGACTACACCCACTGGGACTGGTACACCGGACCGGAGTCGGGCGTGGAACGCACGATCTGCGGGCCGTACGTCGACTATCTGTGCACCGACGAGTACAGCCTCACCCTGTCGGTGCCGGTGACGCTGGACGGCGTGTTCCTCGGGGTGGCCGCCGCCGACGTCTTCGTACGCCGTTTCCAGGCCGCCGTGGTCCCCGCGCTCAGGGACGTCCCCGTCCCGGCGCTCCTGGTCAACACCCAGGGACGCGTGGTCGCCTCCAACACCGCCCGGTGGATCGCCGGGTCCGTCTACCGGGGGGCCGAGGGCTTCGCCGTGCGCCCGGTGCCGGGCCTGCCGCTGTCGCTCGTCGAGGGCACCGGCCGGTAGACCGTCGCCCGCCTGCGGCAGAATTGGCGCATGGCCCTCGACCCGAAGATCGCCGCGCGGCTCAAGCGCACTCAGGACGGGCTGGTGCCCGCCATCGTCCAGCAGCACGACACCGGAGAGGTGCTGATGCTCGCCTGGATGGACGACAAGGCGCTGCACCGCACGCTCACCACGGGCCGCGCGACGTACTGGTCGCGCAGCCGGGGGGAGTACTGGATCAAGGGCGACACCTCCGGGAACGTCCAGTGGGTGAGGTCGGCGAGCCTCGACTGCGACGGCGACACGATCCTGCTGAAGGTCGACCAGGTGGGCGCCGCCTGCCACACCGGTGACCGCACCTGCTTCGACGCCGGGTTCCTCGACGTCGTCCAGGGACGTGACGACGACGGCGCGGCGGCGCGGGACGGCGACCGGTCATGACGTCGCCCGCAGGCGCCGGAGGCCCCGCCGCCGGGATGCCCGGGGCAGGACTGGCCGCTCCCGCTTCCCGCCCGCGTACGGCACGGAGCTCGCTGGCGGCGTGGCTGATCGGCTGCGCGGCCGGCGCGGGCCTGGTGCTCCTGGCCGCGGGCCGCGAGTGGGCGGTCGTGGACTATGGAGGCGCGGGCGGCGCGCCCGTCCCGGTGAACGGCGGCGACGCCGTCCCCGGCCTGACGCCTCTCGCGCTGGCCGCCCTGGCGGCGGTCCTCGCGGTCTTCGCGACCAGAGGCGTGTGGCGCCGCCTCGTCGGTGTGGTGCTGGCCGTGTGCGGCGCCGCGGTCGCCGCTCTGGCCTGGCCGTCGCGGCTGCCCGCCAGGGCGATCGAGCACGCCGAGAGCATGCGCTCCCTCGCCGGGCAGGCGGCGCACGTCACGGTGTCGGCGTGGCCGTGGGCCGGGGTCGCCGGCGGGGGCGTGCTCGCCGCGGGCGGCGTGGTGGCCGTGCTGCTCGGCGGCGGCTGGCCGGGCATGTCGGGCAAGTACGAGCGCCGGCCGGGCGGCGCGGGTCGCGCCGGGGCCGGCGGGCGGCCGGAACGGCCGGGCCGGCCAGGACGGAAGGTCACGGGCGATCGCGCGTTGTGGGACGCGATCGACGACGGCACCGATCCCACACTCGATCACGATGATCATTCTGGAAATGACAGAAAATAGTGGAAAACCATCACATGACGTGGTGGTTTCCGCCTTTGCGACAACATCACAAGTTGTCCACGAACTGGATAACCAACGAACGTTCGTCTCATATGTCGCTAAGCTTCCCGACCGCAACTCATGACCAATTAGGAGTCATTAAATGAGCTACGGAAACCAGCCGGGCGACACGGGGGGCTACGGGGCCCAGCCGCCTGGTGGCGGGTACGGTCCGCCTCCCGGTGACGGCGGCTATCCGCCGCCCGGCGGTGGGTACCCGCCGCCCGGCGGGTACGGCGGCGCGCCGACCCCGCCGAACAACCACCTCGTGATGGCCATCATCACCACGGTCCTGTGCTGCCTCCCGCTGGGTGTCGTGTCGATCGTCTTCGCGACCCAGGTCAACTCGAAGTGGGCGATGGGTGACTTCCAGGGCGCCATGGCCGCTTCGGAGTCGGCCAAGAAGTGGTGGATCGCATCCATGATCACGGCCGCCGTCCTCCTCGTGCTGTACATCGTTCTCGTCGTCGTGCTGGGCGTGTTCAGCGCCAGCATGAGCAGCTCGTCATACTGAGGGCCATGACGGCGACAACGCGTGAGCGGCGCGGCGCGGACCGGATTCGGTCGGTGCTCGCGCCGCTCGGCGTCGCGGCGGTCACCGGCGCGGCCTTCGCGTTCGTGGGCTCCGTGGACCCCAACCAGCCCGGGCACTACCCGACGTGCCCCTTCCTCTTCCTGACCGGGCTCTACTGTCCCGGCTGCGGCACGCTGCGCGCGATGCACGCGCTCGCCCACGCCGACCCGCTCACGGCCCTCGGGTTCAACCCGCTCGCGATGGCCACCGTCCCGTTCCTGCTGTTCTGGTGGGGGCGCTGGACGCTGCGCTCGTGGCAGGGGCGGCCCGTGCGCACCACCTTGGCGCGGCCCATATATCTGTGGGCCTTCCTCGCCCTCGTGATCGTTTATTGGGTGGTGCGGAACCTCCCATTCGGCCGCGTCCTGGCACCCTGACGACACCCGATGGCCGAGCGGCCCCGGCGAGGCCGATAGCATCGGCAGGGCAAGGTAGCGACAGCAGCGACCGGAGGGACCGCTTCTCGTGAGCGAGCGTAGCGAGCGAACAGGTTTGCGCGGCAGTGTTCACTCATGCGGGCTCCGAGCCGATGGCGAGGAGGGCTCATGAGCGTTCTCGACGAGATCATCGTCGGTGTCCGTGAGGACCTGGAGGCCCGGCAGAAGGCCGTGCCGATCGAGCTTCTCAAAGAGCGCGCCGGACGCGCGCCGGCGGCGAAGGACGCCTACGCCGCGCTCGGCGGCGACAAGGTCTCGGTGATCGCCGAGGTGAAGCGTTCGAGCCCGTCCAAGGGCGCGCTCGCCGCCATCGCCGACCCCGCCGCCCTGGCCGCGGACTACGAGGCCGGCGGCGCGCACGTGATCAGCGTGCTGACCGAGCGGCGCAGGTTCGGCGGCACCCTGGAGGACCTGGCCTCGGTCCGGTCCGCCGTGGACATCCCCATCCTGCGCAAGGACTTCATCGTCACCTCCTACCAGCTTTGGGAGGCCCGGGCGTACGGCGCGGACATCGCGCTGCTGATCGTGGCCGCCCTGGACCAGAACGCGCTGGTCTCGCTCATCGAGCGAGCCGAGTCGATCGGCCTGGCCGCGCTGGTCGAGGTGCACACCGAGGAGGAGCTCGACCGCGCGCTCGCCGCGGGAGCCAAGATCATCGGCGTCAACGCGCGCAACCTCAAGACCCTGGAAGTCGACCGGGACGTCTTCGCAAAGATCGCGCCCAAGATCCCCGAGGGCATCATCAAGATCGCCGAGTCGGGCGTGCGCGGCCCGCACGATCTGCTCGCGTACGCGCGGGCCGGGGCGGACGCGGTGCTGGTCGGCGAGAGCCTGGTCACGGGCAAGGACCCCAGGGCCGCCGTGAACGACCTGGTGACCGCCGGCGCCCACCCATCGTCACGGCAGGAGAGGCAGTCGTGAGTCTGACAGAAGGACCCATCCTCACCGCGGCGGACCTCGCCGGCAACGGCGTCTACGGTGACGACCCGGACGGCAACGGCAAGTTCGGCGTCTTCGGCGGTCGGTTCGTGCCCGAGGCCCTGATCCCGGCGTTGGACGAGGTGGCCGCGGAATACGAGAAGGCCAAGAACGACGAGGAGTTCCTCCGCGAGTTCGACCACCTGCTGCGCACGTACGCGGGCCGGCCGACCACGATCACCGAGGTGCCGAGGTTCGCGACGCACGCGGGCGGCGCCCGGATCATCCTCAAGCGCGAGGACCTCACTCACACCGGCGCTCACAAGATCAACAACGTGCTCGGGCAGGCCCTGCTGACACGGCGCCTGGGCAAGACGCGGGTGATCGCCGAGACCGGGGCGGGCCAGCACGGCGTCGCCACCGCGACCGCCGCCGCGCTGCTCGGCCTGGAATGCGTGATCTACATGGGCGCCGTCGACTGCGAGCGCCAGGCGCTCAACGTCGCGCGGATGAAGCTCCTCGGCGCGACCGTCGTGCCGGTCACCAACGGCAGCCAGACCCTCAAGGACGCCATCAACGAGGCGTTCCGCGACTGGGTCACCAACGTCGACCGCACGCACTACCTGTTCGGCACGGTCGCCGGGCCGCACCCGTTCCCCGAGATCGTCCGCGACTTCGCCCGGATCATCGGCGTCGAGGCCCGCCGCCAGGTGATCGAGCTGACCGGCGCCCTGCCCGACGCGGTGTGCGCGGCGGTCGGCGGCGGTTCCAACGCGATCGGCATCTTCCACGCCTTCATCGGTGACGAGGGGGTCCAGCTCCACGGCTACGAGGCCGGCGGGCACGGGCTGGAGACGGGCGAGCACGCCCTCACCCTCACCGCGGGGTCGGTCGGCGTGCTGCACGGCGCGCGCACCTACGTCCTGCAGGACGAGGAGGGCCAGACGATCGAGTCCCACTCCATCTCGGCCGGCCTCGACTACCCCGGCGTGGGCCCCGAGCACGCCTGGTTGAAGGACTCCGGCCGGGCCGTCTACCACGGCATCACCGACGCCGAGGCGATGGAGGCGTTCGCCCTGCTGGCCCGCACCGAGGGCATCATCCCGGCGATCGAGTCCTCGCACGCCCTCGCCGGCGCGCTGAAGCTCGGGCGTGAGCTCGGCCCCGAGGCCACCATCCTGGTGAACCTCTCCGGCCGCGGCGACAAGGACATGGGCACCGCGATGAAGTACTTCAACCTCTAAGCCGACCAAGCCGACCCTCCAGCGCGGCAGGGAGCCGAGCCGGCGACGGCGGGAGCGGTGAACGGCGGCCCCCACGCAGGGCGAGGTGGATCCGACCCAGACGAACGGAAATCCGATGACGACTCTTCAGACGGTCTTCTCGAAGGCGCGTGCCGAGAACCGGGCCGCCCTCGTCGGCTACCTGCCGGCCGGTTTCCCCACCAAGGACGGGGCCGTCGCCGCCGCCACCGCCATGGTGGAGGCCGGGTGCGACGTGATCGAGATCGGCCTGCCGTACTCCGACCCGCTGATGGACGGCCCCACCATCCAGGACGCGGTCCACCGCTCCCTGGCCAACGGCACCCGCATCGCCGACGTGATGCGCACCGTCGAGGGCGTCGCCAAGACCGGCGCCGCGACCCTCGTCATGACGTACTGGAACCCGATCGACAGGTACGGCGCGGCCCGCTTCGCGCGCGACCTGGCGAACGCCGGCGGCGTCGGGACGATCACCCCGGACCTCACGCCGGAGGAGTCCGGCACGTGGCTCCAGGAGAGCAAGGACGCCGGCATCGACACCGTGTTCCTGGTGGCGCCCAGCTCGACCGAGGACCGGATCGGCAAGGTGGCCAAGATCTGCACCGGCTTCGTGTACGCCGCGTCCCTGATGGGCGTCACGGGCGCGCGCGATTCGGTCGGCTCCGCCGCCGAGGGCCTGGTCGCCCGGACCCGCCAGCACACCTCCCTGCCCGTCTGCGTCGGCCTCGGCGTCGGCACCGGCGCGCAGGCCGCCGAGGTGGCCGCCTACGCCGACGGAGTGATCGTCGGTTCGGCGTTCATCCGCCGCCTCCTCGACGCCCCGGACGAGGCGTCCGGGCTCGCGTCGGTGCGCGAGCTCGCGGCCGAGCTCGCCGCGGGCGTCCGCCGCTGACCGGTCGAGCCCGCCACGGTCGGGTGAGGACCGGTGAGCAGGGGCCGGCGAGCAGGGGCCGGCGGGGCCGGCTGGGGCCGCCTCAACAGGGGGGCCGCGCGCTTAACCGATGCTTATGCCGTCCATGATGTGGTGGGCTCCAAGTAATCTGCAGAGAACGTGGCCGCGGCTTTCCGAGTCGCGGCCAGACATCGTGACGGCAACGATGCTCACCCCGCCAGGAGACGATGGTGTTGACTTATGAGAAGGCCGCACCGGATCGATCGCGAGCCGAACATCCCGCGTTACCCTGGGTGACGACCGCTGCTCGGCTGGTCCTCGGGGCGGTGCTGATCGTCGCGGGCGGACTCAAGATCGGCGCACCCGCGCTCTCAGTGCAGGCAGTCAAGGCCTACCAGCTCCTGCCGGACTCGCTGGCCACCGCCATCGGGTACGGCCTGCCCATCCTTGAGATCGTCATTGGCGTGCTGCTGGCGGTCGGTCTGCTGACCAGGGTCTCGGCCGTGGTCGCCGGGCTGCTCATGCTGGCGTTCGTCGTCGGCATCGCCTCCGCGTGGGCACGCGGCCTGCGGATCGACTGCGGCTGCTTCGGCGGCGGGGGCGAGCTGGGCGCGGGTCAGGATCCCAACTATTTCTGGGAGATCCTTCGTGACTTCGGTCTGGTGATCGTCGCCGCGTGGATCTTCATCCGCCCACCGGGCCGCCTCGCGATGGACTCCGCACTCGGTCTGTCCGGGTCACGCGAGCCGCATCAGCCGGAAGGCGACATATTCCAGGGCGACGAGCCCAACGCATAGGGAGAGACCCATGAGCAAGGCGGCGAGGGACGCTTCGGTGCGAGAGCGCATCGCGGCGCAACGTGAAGCCCAGCGCAAGCAGGAGCAACGCAAGCGTCTAGCCACCATCATCACTGTCGTGGTAGTCGTGCTGGCCGTGATCGGCGGCGGCTGGTGGTACGCCGCGCAGCAGACCAAATCGGAGACTGTCGCCGGGGGGCTCGCCCCCGTGACGGTGCAGAGCGACGGTTCCGTCGTGATGGCCAAGGACGGTGTCACCGCGCCGGTGCTGGACGTCTACGAGGACCCGCAGTGCCCGGTCTGCAAGCAGCTTGAGGAGGTCAGCGGGCCGACCATCAAGAACCTCGCCGCCGAGGGCAAGGTCAAGGTCGTCTACCACCCGCTCACGATCTTCTCGCAGGAGCCGACCCGCTCGAACTCCCTGCGTGCTGCCTCCGCGCTCCGCTGCGTGCCCGACGGCAAGCAGTGGCTCGCCTTCCACGACAAGATCTTCAAGGAGCAGCCCGGCGAGACCGTCGAGGGTGGCTTCAAGGTCGACGAACTGGTGAAGTGGGGCCAGGACGTCGGCGTCACGGCGCCCGGCTTCGAGAGCTGCGTCAAGGAGCAGAAGCAGACCGCGGCCCACGAGCAGTACTCCACGAAGACGATGACGGACCAGAAGCTCGAGGGGACGCCGACGCTCAAGCTCAACGGCACCCAGATCGACATCAACACGACCTTCGTGCCGAGCGCGCTGCGCAAGGAGATCCTCGATGCCGCAGGCGCCAAGTAGGACAGATCGGGCCCGGGATCCCCGTGGCCCGTTCTCCACAGCGTTGCGTCGGGGCGGGCTAGTCTACGGTAACGTCCACTGACATGCCCCTCGCCTCGATTCCCAGCCCGTCTCAAGGGGTCTGGAACCTCGGACCGCTCCCCATCCGGGCGTACGCGCTGTGCATCGTGCTCGGCGTCATCGTCGCCGTCTGGATAGGGGAGCGCCGCTGGCGCGCCCGTGGCGGCGAGCCGGGAGCGATCACCGACCTCGCCGTCTGGGCCGTCCCGTTCGGCCTCGTCGGCGGGCGGCTCTACCACGTCATCACCGACTGGCAGCTCTACTTCGGTTCCGAGGCGCCCAACCGGCCGATCGACGCCCTCTTCATCTGGAAGGGCGGCCTCGGCATCTGGGGGGCGATCGCCCTCGGCGCCCTCGGGGTGTGGATCGCCTGCCGCCGCCGGGGCATCTCGTTCTCGGCGGTCGCGGACACCCTCGCCCCGGCCATCGCGGTGGCCCAGGCCATCGGCCGCTGGGGCAACTACTTCAACCAGGAGCTGTTCGGCGGCCCGACCACGCTGCCGTGGGGCCTGGAGATCGAGCCGGGCCGTCCCGGCACGGTTCCCGGCATCGACACCTACCACCCGACCTTCCTCTACGAGTCGCTGTGGGACCTCGCTCTCGCGGGGCTGCTGGTGCTCGCGGGCAGGCGGTTCGCCCTCCGCCACGGCCGCCTCTTCTCGCTGTACGTCGCGGGCTACACGCTCGGCCGGTTCTGGATCGAGGGCATGCGGGTCGACCCCGCCCACCAGATCCTCGGGCTCCGGCTGAACCAGTGGACCTCTGTGGTGATCTTCGTCTTGGCGATCGCCTACTTCTGGCTCACCCGTAACAAGACCGGCGAGGAGCCCCTCGGGGCCGAGCCGGGCGCGGATGACGGCCCGACCGACGGCCACGCCGACCCCGCGCATCCCCAGGATCAGGCCGATCCGGACGAGTCCGGGGCCGAGGCCGAGGCGGACGCCGCGGGCGGCGGTTCCGGCGGCGGCGTCCCCGGCGGTGCCGCGGATGACGGCACGACCGAGGGCACGGGCGAGGGCACGGGCGGTGGCGCGGCCGGCTCCGATCCTTCCGGCGAGACGTTCGTCGCGCCGGATCAGGGAGGGAGCCGGCGATGAGCGCCGATTCGGGGGTTCGCGCCGAGATCCACCACCAACACCGGGACGTCAACGGCGGCTGGCTGCGTCCCGCGGTGTTCGGGGCGATGGACGGCCTCGTCTCCAACTTCGCCCTCATCGCGGGCGTGGCGGGCGGCACGGCCGACACCAAGATCATCGCGCTCGCCGGGGTGGCCGGGCTCGCGGCCGGAGCCTTTTCCATGGCGGGCGGCGAGTACGTTTCGGTCGCCAGCCAGAGTGAGCTGGCCCAGGCGGAGATCGACATCGAGCGCCGCGAGCTCGAACGCAACCCGCAGGCCGAGGAGGACGAGCTCGCGCAGCTCTACGTGCAGCGCGGGGTCGATCCGGAGACGGCCAGAGAGGTCGCCCGGCAGATCTCCAGGAACCCGCAGAGCGCGCTGGAGGTGCACGCGCAGGCCGAGTTGGGCGTGGACCTCCACGACCTGCCCTCGCCCCTGCTCGCCGCGGTGTCCTCGTTCCTGTCCTTCACCGTGGGCGCCCTGATCCCGCTCCTGCCGTACCTGCTGGGCGTGCAGGGGCTGTTGGTGTCGGTGATCGCGTCGACGGTGGCGCTGTTCGGCGCGGGCGCGGTGGTGTCCCGGGTGACGGCGCGCACGTGGTGGTACAGCGGGCTGCGCCAGCTCCTGGTCGGCGCGGTGGCGGCGGCTCTCACCTGGGGCCTCGGGACGGCGGTCGGAGCAAGCGGTCTGTGACGAAGCGCAAGCGTCGTTCAACAGCGTCATCGGAACGCTGGACCAGCGACACCCTGGCCGAGCTCGGGATGAGCGTCACCAAGCAGCGGATCGTCATCGGTGTCGGATCCGCGGTGGCGCTCATCGCCTCCGCTCTCGTCCTGACCTTCGTGGTCAACATGATCGGGGCCGGTGACGTCCCGCCCGCGCGGGCGGGCGCCGGATCCCTCGGGGGGATCCGGCCCGCCGAGTACCAGGCCTGGCGGTCGCTGAAGCAGTTCGCGCCCATCGCCTACCGCAAGGCCGACGCTCAGCCCCTCACTCCGAAGGAGCTGTTTGGGGCACGCACTGTGACGGCCGGGAAGATCACCCTCAGGCGGGTCGGCTTCCACCTCGACCCGGGGTGCCGCGAGGCCGTGTGGGGCGCCGATCTGGTCGAGGAGCTGTCCAAGGCCGGATGCACGCAGATCGCGCGCGGTCTCTACACCAGCGCCGACGGTGCGTACGTCGCCCAATACGCCATGCTCAACCTCGCGGACGTCACGGCGGCCGACGGTCTGGTGGAGCAACTGAAAGCGCTCCACCTCGGCGGCTGGGTGCTGCCGATCGAGTCGGCCAAGGCCAAGTTCACCGGCTACACCGAGTCCAGCGGCCAGGCGATGGGCCACTACGTCGGCCTGGTCTGGATCGGCCGCACCGACGGCGCCGAGCCGGGCCCTGGAGATGACTTCGTGACGCTCGGCCTGGCCGTACGCGAGGTCGAGCGGGCGATCTACAAGCGGGTCGTCGCGGTCGCCGGTGTTCCCACGATCACCGTCAAGCCCGCACCGGGGGAGGAGACGGCCCAGCCGGCGGAGCCCGCTCCGGCGGACGCGTCGTCGTCGCCCTCGGCTTCGCCCTCTCCGGCGTCCCAATAGGCCGCCGGGGCGTTCGACGGCTCACCCGTCGGCCAGGCACCCCCCTACCGCCGCGACGAGCCGGTTGGCGCGCGCTTCGCCATGGCCGATCACCCGGTTGGCGACACAACCGAAGCCCGCCCCGAACTCGTCGTCCCCGAAGGCGAACTGGCCGCCCGCGCCGTCCCGGCCCATGAAGCCCCCAATTAATGACATATCGCTGCAATGCCTATGCATCCATGCCGGATGCCGAAATATGGGTATGAATCATGGTGTTGTAGTGTGCGAGCCGGACAGCCCGGATGTGCGTGCTCGCCGCGGCGCTCAAGGGGGAGCGGGGCCGCGGCGTTCGGGTGCGGGCCGCGACGAGGCGGCTCCACAGGCCGCGACGAGGCGGCTCCACAGGCCGCGACGAGGCGGCTCCACAGGCCGCGACGAGGCGGTCTTCCCGGGTGTGTCCGGTGCCCGCCGTCACCCCACTCCGAGACCGGAAAGCTGCGCGAAGCGGACCTGGTTGGGACTAATCGGGCAGGATGCGGTAGCCTTTACGCACCTATAACTGCAGCAGGGCCAACGTCGTCCCTCTGTTTCGAGCAGAAGATGACGACGGGAGGGATTCATGCCTGCTGCCCGCTTCGGCCATCCTGGAGGCTTTCCCCAGCCTCAGGGCCTGTACGACCCCGCGAACGAGCACGACGCCTGCGGTGTCGCCATGCTGGCGGACGTCGCCGGACGCCGCGGCCATGACATCGTCGCGAAGGCCCTGACCGCGATCCGCAACCTCGATCACCGGGGGGCGAGTGGCAGCGAGCCGGACACCGGCGACGGAGCCGGCATCCTGACGCAGGTCCCGGACGCGTTCTTCCGCGCGGTCGTGGCCGAGCTGGGATGGCGGAGTCCCCTCCCCGCCGAGGGCGCGTACGCCGCCGGTCTCGCCTTCCTTCCACACGACGAGCAGGCGCGCGGCGTGGCCGTCCGCCTGATCGAGGAGATCGCCGCCGAGGAGGGCGTCACCGTCCTGGGCTGGCGTGACGTGCCGATCGACGCCGCGCTTCCCGGGGCCGGCGCCCGCGCGGTCATGCCGGACTTCAAGCAGCTCTTCATCGCCTCTCCCGACGGCGAGACCGGCATCGCCCTCGACCGGCTGGCGTTCGCCTTCCGCAAGCGGGCCGAGCACGAGGCCGACGTCTACTTCGCCTCGCTGTCCAGCCGCACCGTCGTCTACAAGGGCATGCTGACCCCGCTGCAGCTTGAGGCGTTCTTCCCCGACCTGTCCGACGAGCGGTACGCCACCGCGATCGCCCTGGTCCACTCGCGGTTCTCCACCAACACGTTCCCGTCGTGGCCGCTCGCCCACCCCTACCGGTACATCGCCCACAACGGTGAGATCAACACCGTCAGGGGAAACAGGAACTGGATGCGCGCCCGCGAGGCGATGCTGTCCAGCGGTCTGATCCCCGGCGACATGGAGCGGCTGTTCCCGATCTGTCACCCCGACGGCTCGGACACCGCGTCCTTCGACGAGACGCTCGAACTGCTCCACCTCGGTGGCCGGTCGCTCCCGCACGCCGTGCTCATGATGATCCCGGAGGCGTGGGAGAACCACACCGAGATGGACCCCGCGCGGCGGGCGTTCTACGAGTTCCACTCCACCCTGATGGAGGCATGGGACGGCCCCGCGTCGATCACCTTCTCCGACGGCACCCTCGTCGGCGCCGTGCTCGACCGCAACGGCCTGCGCCCCGGGCGGTTCTGGGTCACCGACGACGGCCTGGTGGTGCTGGCCTCCGAGGCCGGCGTCCTGGCCGACATCCCGCAGGAGAAGGTGGTGCGCAAGGGCCGCCTCCAGCCCGGCAGGATGTTCCTCGTCGACACCGCCCGCGGCATGATCGTCGAGGATGACGAGATCAAGGCCGAGCTCGCCGCGGCCGAGCCGTACGCCGAGTGGCTGCACGCTGGGCTGGTCCGCTTCGAGGAGCTGCCCGCGCGCGAGCACGAGCACCCGACGCACGAGGCCCTCGTCAAGCGGCAGCAGACCTTCGGCTACACCGAGGAAGAGCTGCGGATCCTCCTCGCGCCGATGGCCCGCCACGGCTACGAGCCGATCGGGTCGATGGGCACCGACACGCCCGTCGCCGTGCTGAGCGAGAAGCCGCGCCTGCTCTTCGACTACTTCAGCCAGCTCTTCGCCCAGGTCACCAACCCGCCGCTGGACGCCATCCGCGAGGAGCTCGTCACCTCGCTGCAGTCGACCATCGGCCCCGAGGGCAACCTGCTCGACCCGGGCCCGGCCTCCTGCCGCCGGCTCGTGCTGCCCTACCCCGTGATCGACAACGACGAGCTCGCCAAGATCGTCCACATCAACGACGAGGGCGCGCTGCCGGGCTTCCAGCCGTACGTCGTCTCGGGCCTGTTCCACGTGGGCGGGGGCGGTGACGCGCTGCTGCGGCGGCTTCGGGAGATCCGCGAGGAGGTCTCGCGGGCCATCCAGGACGGCGCGCGGATCATCGTGCTGTCCGACCGGGGCTCCTCCCGCGAGAAGGCGCCGATCCCGTCGCTGCTGCTCACCGGCGCGGTGCACCACCACCTCATCCGGGAGAAGACCCGAACCCGCGTCGGCCTGGTCGTCGAGACCGGCGAGGCCCGCGAGTGCCACCACATGGCCCTCCTCGTCGGGTACGGCGCCAGCGCCGTCAACCCGTACCTCGCGATCGAGACCGTCGAGGACATGGTCGGGACCAGGCAAATCGCCGGGATCGAGCCGCGGGCGGCCGTGCGCCACCTCATCAAGGCGTACGGCAAGGGCGTCCTGAAGGTCATGTCCAAGATGGGCGTGTCCACGGTCGCCTCCTACACCGGCGCGCAGATCTTCGAGGCGCTCGGCCTGGGCGCCGAGGTCATCGACGAGTGCTTCACCGGGACCACCTCCCGGCTGGGCGGCGTCGGCTTCGACGTGCTCGCTCGCGAGTCGTTCGAGCGGCACCAGCGGGCCTATCCGCGCGCGGAGAACGCGCACCGGCGCCTTGATGTCGGCGGCGAGTACCAGTGGCGTCGCGAGGGCGAGCCGCACCTGTTCAACCCGACGACCGTCTTCAAGCTCCAGCACGCCACCCGCACCCGGCGGTACGAGATCTTCAAGGAGTACACCTCTCTGGTCGACGGCCAGTCCGAGCGGCTCATGACACTGCGCGGTCTGTTCCGGCTGCGTCCGGGCACTCCCGTGCCGATCGAGGAGGTGGAGCCGGTCGAGTCGATCGTCAAGCGGTTCTCCACCGGCGCCATGTCGTATGGCTCGATCTCTCTGGAGGCGCACGAGACCATCGCCATCGCCATGAACCGGCTGGGCGCCAAGTCCAACACCGGTGAGGGCGGCGAGGAACCCCAGAGGTTGTACGACCCGGCGCGGCGCAGCGCGGTCAAGCAGGTGGCCTCGGGCCGCTTCGGCGTGACCAGCGAGTACCTGGTGAACGCCGACGACCTGCAGATCAAGATGGCCCAGGGCGCCAAGCCCGGCGAGGGCGGCCAGCTTCCCGGCCACAAGGTCTACCCGTGGATCGCCAAGACCCGGCACTCCACGCCCGGCGTCGGCCTCATCTCGCCGCCGCCGCACCACGACATCTACTCGATCGAGGACCTGGCCCAGCTCATCCACGACCTCAAGAACGCCAACCCGCGGGCCCGCGTGCACGTGAAGCTGGTGTCCGAGGTCGGGGTCGGCACCGTGGCCGCGGGCGTGTCCAAGGCGCACGCCGACGTCGTGCTGATCTCCGGTCACGACGGCGGCACCGGCGCCTCGCCGCTGACGTCGGTCAAGCACGCGGGGACGCCGTGGGAGCTCGGCCTGGCCGAGACCCAGCAGACCCTGCTGCTCAACGGCCTGCGCGACCGCATCGTCGTCCAGGCCGACGGCCAGCTCAAGACCGGCCGTGACGTGATCGTCGCCGCGCTGCTCGGCGCCGAGGAGTTCGGCTTCGCCACCGCGCCCCTCGTCGTGTCCGGCTGCGTCATGATGCGGGTCTGCCACCTGGACACCTGCCCGGTCGGCGTCGCCACGCAGAACCCGGAGCTGCGCAAGCGCTTCAGCGGCAAGCCCGAGTTCGTGGTGAACTTCTTCGAGTTCATCGCGCAGGAGGTCCGCGAGTACCTCGCCCAGCTCGGCTTCCGCACGCTCGACGAGGCCGTCGGCCATGTCGAGAGGCTCGACACCACCGAGGCGGTCGACCACTGGAAGGCCGCGGGCCTGGACCTGGCGCCGATCCTGCACCAGCCGGAGCTGCCCGAGGGCACCCCGCGGCGCAGGGTCGTCGGGCAGGACCACGGCCTCGACCGGGCCCTGGACAACACGCTCATCCAACTCGCCGAGGGTGCGCTGGAGTACGGCGACCGGGTCACGCTCGAGCTGCCCATCCGCAACGTCAACCGCACGGTCGGCACCATGCTCGGCCACGAGGTGACCAGGCGCTACGGCGGCGCGGGCCTGCCCGACGGCACGATCGACGTGTCCTTCACCGGTTCCGCGGGCAACTCGTTCGGCGCCTTCGTGCCGCGCGGCATCACGCTGCGGCTCAACGGCGACGCCAACGACTACCTCGGCAAGGGCCTGTCCGGCGGCCGGCTGGTCGTGCGGCCGCACGCGGACGCGCCGTTCGCGGCCGAGACCCAGGTCGTCTCCGGCAACGTCGGGCTCTACGGAGCCACCTCCGGCGAGGTGTTCGTCCGGGGCATTGTGGGCGAGCGGTTCTGCGTGCGCAACTCCGGCGCGACCGCCGTCGTCGAGGGCGTCGGCGACCACGGCTGCGAGTACATGACCGGAGGCCGGGCCGTCGTCCTCGGGCCGACCGGCCGCAACTTCGCGGCCGGCATGTCCGGCGGCGTCGCGTACGTGCTCGACCTCAACGCCGAGCGGGTCAACCGCGAGATGGTCGCGATCGAGCCGTTGACCGAGGAGGACGCCGAGTTCCTCAGGGAGATCGTGGGCCGGCACCTCGCGGAGACCGGATCGGCCGTCGCCAAGGCGCTGCTGGCCGACTGGGACGCCGCCCTGGAGCGGTTCGGCAAGGTCATGCCGACCGACTACAAGCGGGTGCTCCAGGCCGCCGAGGCCGCCCGCGTCGAAGGCCGCGACATCGACGAGGCCGTCATGGCCGCAGCACAGGGGTGACGCCGGTGATCAACGGCCAGGCCGTCATGGGCTGCGACACAACCACCGCACACGGATAAGGGGGGTACACCGATGGCTGACCCGAAGGGTTTCCTCACGCACGACCGCGAGCTGCCGGCGCGCCGCCCGGTCGACGTGCGCATCCGCGACTGGCGGGAGGTCTACGAGGACTTCCCCAAGCCCGCGCTGACCAAGCAGGCTTCGCGCTGCATGGACTGCGGCATCCCGTTCTGCCACAACGGCTGCCCGCTCGGGAACCTCATCCCCGAGTGGAACGACCTGGTGTACCGGGACGACTGGCGGGACGCGGTCGAGCGGCTGCACGCCACCAACAACTTCCCGGAGTTCACCGGGCGCCTGTGCCCGGCCCCGTGTGAGGCGGCCTGCGTCCTCGGCATCAACGCCGACCCCGTCGCGATCAAGCGGGTCGAGGTCGAGATCATCGAGCGCGCCTTCGCGGAGGGCTGGGTCACCCCCCAGCCTCCGGAGGCGAAGACCGGCAAGCGCGTCGCCGTGGTGGGTTCGGGCCCGGCCGGGCTGGCCGCCGCCCAGCAGCTCACCCGCGCCGGGCACGACGTGGTCGTGTTCGAGCGGGCGGACCGGATCGGCGGCCTGCTCCGCTACGGGATCCCCGAGTTCAAGATGGAGAAGCGGCACCTCGACCGCCGTCTGGAGCAGATGAAGGCCGAGGGGACCGAGTTCCGCACCGGGGTGAACGTCGGCGTGGACGTCTCGGCCGACGAGCTCCGCGAGGAGTTCGACGCGATCGTGCTGGCGGGCGGGGCCACCGCCTGGCGCGACCTGCCGGTGCCCGGTCGCGACCTCAAGGGCGTCCACCAGGCCATGGAGTATCTCCCGCCCGCGAACCGGGACCTGGCCGAGTCGCCGATCTCGGCCAAGGACAGGCACGTCGTCGTGATCGGCGGCGGCGACACGGGCGCCGACTGCGTCGGCACGGCGATCCGGCAGGGGGCCGCCTCGGTCACCCAGCTGGAGATCATGCCGAGGCCGCCGGCGGCCCGCCCCGGCTCCCAGCCGTGGCCGACGTACCCGATGCTGTTCAAGATGGAGAGCGCGCACGAGGAGCTGGAGGCGGGCGCGGGCGACCGGGTCTACGCCGCCTCCACCACCGAGTTCCTCGGCGACGAGGACGGCCACGTCCGGGCCCTGCGCCTGGTCGACGTCGAGGGCCCGGCGGCCGGTTTCGCGCCGATCCCGGGCAGCGAGCGGAAGATCCCCGCTGAGCTGGTGACCCTGGCGATGGGTTTCCTCGGCCCGGAGAAGGGTCCGCTGCTCACCGGCCTCGCCGCGCTCGCCTCGCGTGACTTCTTCGACGCGCGCGGCAACGTGGCCCGCGGCGCCTCGTACGAGACCGCCGTGGACGGCGTCTTCGCCGCGGGCGACATGGGCCGCGGCCAGTCGCTGATCGTCTGGGCGATCGCCGAGGGCCGTTCGGCCGCCGCCGCGGTCGACGAGTACCTCGCCGGGCGCACCGCCCTGCCGGTCGCCATCCCTCCGACGGCGCGTCCGCTGCTCTGAGGCCCGTACGAACAGGCGTGATCACGCGGTCGGCCGCGTGATCACGTCTATTGTTGTGGGCCGGAGCCGCTCCTTCGCGCCCGCCGCTGGCGAAAACCGGACAAAACGGGAAAGTATCCCAGTATGGTCGATGGTGTGCTCTCGCTGTCAGGCCCCCGCCCGGTCGCGCGGGCCGGAACATGGGCAGGAACACGGGCAGGAACATGGGAAGGAACGAGGAGGGGTCGTTGAACGTACGGGGACGTCTCGCCGCCGCGGTCCTTTCTGTGACGCTGGCGGGCACGGTGGCGGGCACGGCGTGTTCGGCGCCTTCGGGGGCGGACCCGCGGACCGGTGACGCGCGGCCGACCGTGCCGCTTCATACGGGGGAGCACACGGCGACCGCCGCGGGACACCCCTCGGCCGGACAGATGGGGGAGTACCTCGTCTTCTACACCGAGGGCGCCCGGGAGGCGGCGGCGCGTGCCGTCACGGACAGCGGTGGCGTCGTCACGGGAGGAGATCCGCGGCTCGGCTACCTCCTGGCCCGGACCCCCGCTCCCGAGAAGGTCGGCGCGAGCCCCGCGGTCGTCGGCGTCACCGTCGACCGCCGGATCGGCGAGGCCGCCGCCCTCCCCGTTGCGGCCCCCCGCTCGGGGCGGGCCGCCGGGACCGCCGGGGCCGTCGGGGTACGGACCGCGTCCCGTGCGGCTACGCAGCCGGAGCCGCTCTCCGACCGCCAGTGGGACATGAAGATGATCGGCGCGACCGCGGACGGGTCGTATGCCACGGCCAGGGGCCGCCAGGTGCTCGTCGGTGTCATCGACACCGGGATCGACGGAAAGCACCCCGACATCGCGCCCAATTTCAACCGCGCGCTGAGCCGCAACTTCGTCACCGACCGGCCCAAGGACCCGAACGGCAGGACCTTCGACGGCCCCTGCGAGTACCAGAACTGCAAGGACCCCGTGGACGTGGACGACGACGGCCACGGCACGCACGTCGCCAGCACGATCGGCTCGCCGCTCAACGGCATCGGCGTCGGCGGGGTCGCCCCCGAGGTGTCGCTGGTCAACCTCCGCGCGGGCACCGACTCCGGCTTCTTCTTCCTCAAGCCCACGCTGGAGGCCCTGGCCTACGCCGCCGACAACGGCATCGCGGTGGTCAACATGAGCTTCTACGTGGACCCCTGGACGTTCAACTGCACGAACAACCCGCAGGACTCGCCCGCGGAGCGGCTCGAACAGCGCGGCATCATCGAGGGCATGCGCCGCGCCGTGGCCTACGCGCGCGGGCACGGCGTCACCCTGATCACTGCCATCGGCAACAGCGGCATCGACCTCGGCCATCCGGTCAAGGACATCGCGAGCCCCAATTACCCGCTCGGCGCCGAGCACGAGCGGAAGGTCGACAACACCTGCATCAACGTGCCGGCCGAGCTGGAGGGCGTGATCTCGGTCTCCGCGGTCGGCCCCACCGAGCGCAAGGCGTCCTACTCCGACTACGGCATCGAGCAGACCGACGTCGCCGCGCCCGGCGGCGACCTGTTCGCCAAGGACGCCCAGCTCAAGGGAGTGCGCAGGGAGGTCCTCGCCGCCGTCCCCGCCGGCCCGCTGCGAAAGAAGGGCCTCATCGACAGGCGCGGGATGCCCCAGGACCCGTCCGTGATCCGGGAGTGCCAGCACGGGGTCTGCGCCTACTACCAGTACCTCGAGGGCACCTCCATGGCCGCGCCGCACGCCACCGGCGTCGCCGCGATCATCATCGGCCGCTTCGGCAAGCCGGGCAAGGGCGGCCTCCAGATGGACCCCGCCGAGGTCGAGCGGATCCTGTACGCCACCGCGGTGCGGAAGTCCTGCCCCGAGCCTCGCACGTACAAGTACGGCCAGAACAACGTCCAGACCTGCGAGGGGGGCGCGGGGCGCAACGGCTTCTACGGCCACGGCGTCGTCAGCGCCTCGCGCGCCGCTACGTACACACGCTGACGGAAAACCGGGTTGCGGCCCGGGCGATTGGGTACTCTGTGCTGCGCACGTGCCACGCCGGGCGGCGCCGCGACGGCGGGCGACGGGTCCCGCACCGCTCCGTACGCGGGGCGACGGGGGACACCCAGGTGAGCGCGTTACGTCATTGACAATTTGGCCACAGCTCCATGTGCCGTCACTATCAAGTGGTCTGTACCAATTAGGCTAGGACCGTGAGTCGTCGAGCAAAGATCGTCTGCACCCTTGGCCCCGCCACCTCCTCGCCGGAGCGACTGCACGAGCTCATCGCCGCCGGCATGGACGTGGCCAGGTTCAACCTCTCGCACGGCAGCCACGAGCTGCACAAGGAGGTGTTGGACCGGGTCAGGGCCGCCTCCGACGAGGTGGGACGTGCCGTAGGCGTGCTCGCCGACCTCCAGGGACCCAAGATCCGCGTCGGCCGCTTCGCGTCGGGTCCGGTGCGGCTCGGCTTCGGCGACGTCTTCACGATCACGACCGAGGACGTGCCCGGCGACCGTGACATCGTCTCCACCACCTACGCCGGGCTGCCCGGCGACGTGAAGCCGGGCGACACGATCCTCGTCGACGACGGCCGCCTCCATCTGGAGGTGACCGACGTGGACGGCCCGCGCGTGACCACCCGCGTCGTCATCGGCGGCATGATCTCCGACAACAAGGGGCTCAACCTCCCCGGCGTCGCGGTCAGCGCGCCCGCGCTCACCGAGAAGGACGAGACGGACCTGCGCTGGGCGTTGCGCACCGGCTTCGACATGATCGCGCTGTCCTTCGTGCGCTCGCCTCGCGACGCCGACATCGTGCGCGGGATCATGGAAGAGGAGGGCGTGCACCTCCCGCTGCTGGCCAAGATCGAGAAGCCGCAGGCGGTCGCCTGCCTGGAGGAGATCGTCGACGCCTTCGACGGCGTCATGGTCGCCCGCGGCGACCTCGGCGTCGAGCTCCCGCTCGAGCAGGTGCCGATCGTCCAGCGCCGCATCATCGAGCTGTGCCGCGACAAGGCCCACCCGGTCATCGTCGCCACCCAGATGCTCGACTCCATGATGAGCGCGCCCCGGCCGACCCGGGCCGAGGCCTCCGACGTCGCGTACGCCGTCATGGACGGCGCCGACGCGGTGATGCTCTCCGGCGAGACGTCGGTCGGCAACTATCCCGTCGAGGCGGTCTCCACCATGGACCGCATCGCCACCGCCGCCGAGAGCGCCACGCTGCACGCCACCCACACCCTGGAGCGGCGGCCCGAGACCACCGGCGGAGCCATCGCCCGCGCCGCGGCCGAGGTCGGCGCGATCGTCGGCGCCAAGGCTCTCGTCGCGTTCACCATGTCGGGCGAGACCGCGCGGCGGTTGGCGCGTTACCGCTCGCCGATCCCGCTGCTCGCCTTCACCTCCAACCCGCAGGTCCGCGGCCAGCTCGCGCTGACCTGGGGCGTCGAGACCTTCGAGGTGCCGTTCGTGCACCACACCGACGACATGGTCCGCCAGGTGGAGGCGTCTCTGCTCACGCTCGGCGACTTCGAGAAGGGCGACAAGATCGTGATCGTGGCGGGCTCCCCGGCCGGGACCCCGGGCTCGACCAACTTCCTCCGCGTGCACACCATCGGCGCCGCGGTCGCCCACCCGCGCTGACCGGCGCCCCGGACAGGCACGTGACCCGGTGGCCTCCCGGCCGCCGGGTCGTCGTCGTATGGGACCGGGCCCGGCGCGGGCGAGGGGCGTGGCGGCGCGGAGATTCGAGGCGTGGCGCGGCTGGTGGCGGCGCGGTGCGGCGATTCGAGGCCGGTCGCGGCTCGCGGATCCCGTGAGAAGTGCCTCGTCGCGCCACACTTCTCTTACGTCCTGCTATATAGCAATAACGTTCGGTGACGAAAAAGTGGTTGATCAAACGTGGCGCCTGGGCAACCATGGCGGGAGCGAGCCATCCCCCGTCAGTGAGGAGTGTCACGCCCGGCCATGCCCTCAGCATCAGGTTCCACCTCAGGCCCCCGGAAGTCCTCGTGGAACTCGCTGTGGCGGCTGAAGTCCTATCTCCGCCCTTACACCTGGCCGCTGGTCCTCGTGTGGGCCGCCGCCGTGCTCGGCATCGCGGCCGGCATCCTGACCCCGCTCGTCGGCAAGGAGATCATCGACGGTCCCGTGGCGCACGGGGAGCAGGGCGGGCTCCTCCCGCTCGGGCTGCTCGCGCTCGCGCTCGGTGGGGCCGAGGCACTCCTCACCTTCCTCCGCAGGTGGTCCCAGGCCGCCCCGGTGCTCGGCCTGGAGACGGCGATCCGCGACGATCTCTACCGCCACCTGCAACGCCTCCCCATGCGCTTCCACGACGAGTGGCAATCCGGGCAACTCCTCTCCCGCGCCACCACCGACCTGTCGACGATCCGGCGGTTCCTCGGCTTCGGCGTCCTGTTCCTCGTCATGAACATCCTCCAGCTCACCACCGTGATCGCGGTGCTCCTGCGGATGTACTGGCCGCTCGGCCTGCTCGTCGCCGGCTCGGCGATCCCCGTCGTCGTCCTGTCGCTGCGCTTCGAGAAGCGGTACATCCGCATCTCACGCCAGGTCCAGGACGAGCAGGGCGACCTCGCGACCTTCGTCGAGGAGTCGGCCCTGGGCATCCGCACGATCAAGGCGTTCGGGCGGCGCCGCCACGTCGCCGAAACGTACGACGGCCTGGCCGGGAAGGTCCACCGCACCTCCCTCGTGAAGGTGCGGCTGTCCTCCCGGTTCTTCACGTTCCTCGAGGTGGTGCCGAACGTCACCCTCGCGATGGTGCTGCTGCTGGGCGCGCTCGCCGTCGGCGGCGGCTGGCTGACGCTGGGCACCCTCGTGGCCTTCACCACGCTGGTCCTCCAGCTCGTCTGGCCGGTCACCTCGCTCGGCTACATCCTCGCGATGGGCCAGGAGGCCATGACGTCGGCCGACCGGGTCGTCGAGGTGCTCGACACCATGCCGGAGATCACCGGCGGCACGGACGTCGTCGGCGCCCCGCGCGGGCACCTGCGGTTCGAGGGCGTCGAGTTCCGGTTCCCTGGCGCCGACCGGCCCGTGCTGCGCGACGTCTGGCTCGACGTGAAGCCGGGGGAGACCGTCGCCCTCGTCGGCGCGACCGGTTCCGGCAAGACCACGCTGACCGCTCTGGTGCCGCGTCTGGTCGACGTCACCGCGGGCCGGGTCACCGTCGACGGGCACGACGTGCGCGACCTCTCCCTGTCGTCGCTGCGCTCCGTGGTCGCCACCGCCTTCGAGGAGCCCACGCTGTTCTCGATGAGCGTCCGGGAGAACCTCACCCTCGGCAATCGCGACGCCACGGACGACGAGGTGCGCGCGGCCCTGGAGATCGCGCAGGCCACCTTCGCCTACGACCTGCCCTGGGGGCTGGAGACCCGGATCGGCGAGCAGGGCATGTCCCTGTCCGGCGGCCAGCGGCAACGCCTGGCCCTGGCCCGCGCGGTGCTCGGAAGGCCGCGGATCCTCGTCCTCGACGACACCCTCTCGGCGCTCGACGTGGAGACCGAGGCACTGGTCGAGGAGGCGCTCCGCGGCGTCCTCGCCGACGCCACCGGCCTCGTCGTCGCGCACCGGGCGTCGACCGTGCTGCTCGCCGACCGGGTCGCGCTTCTGAGAGACGGCACCATCACCCACATCGGCCGCCACGCGGACCTGCTGGCCGGGGTGCCCGAATACCGGGCGCTCCTCGCCCAGGACGCCGAGCTCGACCCGGAGGAGGCGCTCCAGTGAGCGGGGGAGTCGCGGGGGACACGTGGCGCGGCGTCGCCGCCGAAGACCAGGATCAGCTCTCCGACAGGGTGTCGCTCCTGCTGCGGACCCGGTCGCGCCGGCTCCTCGGCGACCTGCTCCGCCCGCACCGCCGCCCGATGGCGCTGCTGGTCGCGATCATCGTGCTGTCGAGCGGCGCCGGGCTCGCCATCCCGTACCTCGTCGCGCTCGGCATCGACGACGGCATCCCGCCGATGCTGCGCGGCGGAGGGCCCGGAACGCTGCTCGTCACCGTCGCGGCGCTCGTCACGGCCGCGCTGGTCCAGGCGCTCACCCGGCAGGCGTTCCTGCGGCTGTCGGGCCGCATCGGGCAGGACATCCTCCTCGAACTCCGCCGCCGCGTCTTCGACCACTTCCAGAAGCTGTCGCTGTCGTTCCACGAGAAGTACACCTCCGGCCGGGTCATCTCCCGGCTCACCTCGGACGTCGAGGCGATCTCCGAGTTGCTGGCCTCCGGCATCGACGGGCTGGTCACGGCGGTGCTCACGCTCTCGGGCACCGCCGTCATGCTGCTCGTGCTCGACGCGCACCTCGCCGCGGTGGCGCTGCTGCCGCTACCCCTGCTGTTGCTGTTCACCCGCTGGTTCCGGCGGGAGTCCAGCGTCACCTACCGCAGGACGCGGGAGGCCGTCGCCCTGGTCATCGTCCACTTCGTCGAGTCCATGACCGGCATCCGCGCGGTCCAGGCGTTCCGCAGGGAGCCGCGCAACCAGGAGATCTTCGAGAGGCTCAACGACGGCTACCGCGACGCCAACATGCGGGGCATGCGCCTCATCGCCGTCTTCATGCCCGGCATCAAGCTGATCGGCAACGTGACCGTGGCCGCCATCCTGCTGTACGGCGGCTGGCTCGCGCTCCACGACGCCGTCACGGTCGGGGTGCTGGCCGCCTTCCTGCTCTACCTGCGCCAGTTCTACGAGCCCATGCAGGAGATCAGCCAGTTCTACAACACCCTCCAGTCCGCGGGCGCCGCGCTGGAGAAGCTGTCCGGGGTGCTGGAGGAGGAGCCCGCCGTCGCGGAGCCCTGGCGCCCCGCGGCCCTGCCGTACGCCAAGGGGGCCGTGCGGTTCGACGGCGTCGAGTTCTCCTACCCGGGCGGCCCGCCGGTGATCCCCACGCTCGATCTGGAGATCCCCGCCGGGCAGACGGTGGCGGTCGTGGGCACCACCGGCGCGGGCAAGACCACGCTGGCGAAACTGATCTCCCGGTTCTACGACCCGGTGGACGGCCGCGTCCTGCTCGACGGCGTGGACCTCCGCGACCTCGGCGAGCCCGTGCTGCGCCGCTCGGTGGTCATGGTCACCCAGGAGAACTTCCTGTTCACGGGCACCGTCGCCGACAACATCAGGTTCGGCCGCCCCGAGGCCCCGGACGAGGACGTGGTCGGCGCGGCCCGGGCGATCGGGGCGCACGACTTCGTCGCCGCGCTGCCGGACGGCTACGACACCCAGGTCGGCAAGCGGGGCGGGCGAATGTCGGCCGGGCAGCGCCAGCTCGTCGCGTTCGCGCGGGCCTTCCTCGCCGATCCGGCCGTCCTCATCCTCGACGAGGCGACCTCCAGCCTGGACGTGCCCAGCGAGCGGCTCGTCCAGCGGGCGCTGCGCACCATCCTCGCGGACCGGACCGCCGTGATCATCGCGCACCGGCTGTCCACGGTGGAGATCGCCGACCGGGTCCTCGTCATGGAGGGCGGCCGCGTCGTCGAGGACGGCCCGCCGGAGCGGCTCATCGCCGGATCGGGCCGGTTCGCCCGCCTTCACCGCGCCTGGATCGACAGTCTCGCCTGACAGCGGCCGCATGGGAGATGCCGAGGCGACGGGCGGCGTCGCTGGTCGTGAGCCCCGACTCGAGGAGCCGGGGGGCGCGTCGGCGCGTGGCGGAAAAGTACACGCCCTCGATCGCGCCGAGCGGAACTGACAGTTCCTGGCTTCGCGCAAGTGATGAAAGTGCCCCGGGTGGGACTCGAACCCACACTGTACGGGTTTTGAATCCGCTCCCTCATGCCAATTGGGGTACCGGGGCTTCAATCCGGACTCTATATGCCTTGTCCGGACCCGTCGCCGACGAGCCTAGTGGATGAACGATCAACCACACGACTCCTGGCGTGGTCCTACTGTAGTGGACATCGGTAACCTCTTGTGCGTGACTACGCAGCGGCGAGTGGTGATCGCGGAAGACGAGGCCCTGATCCGCCTCGACCTCAAGGAGATGCTCGAGGAGGATGGCTACGCGGTCGTCGGGGAGGCCGGTGACGGCGAGACGGCCGTCAAGAAGGCCATGGAGCTGCGCCCCGACCTGGTGATCCTCGACGTGAAGATGCCCGTGCTCGACGGGATCTCGGCCGCCGAGCGGATCGTCTCCGAGCGCATCGCGCCCTGCCTGATCCTCACCGCGTTCTCGCAGCGCGACCTGGTCGAGCGGGCCAGGGACGCGGGTGCCATGGCCTACCTCGTGAAGCCCTTCACCAAGGGCGATCTCATCCCGGCCATCGAGATGGCCGTCAGCCGCCACGAGGAGATCGCCGCCCTGGAGAAGGAGGTCTCCGGCCTCTCCGAGCGGCTGGAGACCCGCAAGCTCGTGGAGCGGGCGAAGGGCCTGCTCATGGCGCAGCACGGATGGACCGAGCCGCAGGCGTTCCGCTGGATCCAGAAGGCGTCGATGGACCGCCGCCTGAGCATGCGCCAGGTCGCCCAGATCGTGGTCGAGGACGCGACCGAGAGCTGAACCGCGCGCGAGCCCGCCGGGTCCTCCGCGTCCTCTGACACGCCGGCCCGTATGGCGACGACCCATCGGGACGCCGGTAAAAGCAACCATCCTGGCGATGGTTCATGCCCACAAAAAAGTACGAAATGGGTTTTTTGGCGGGTTTGTTACCAGATCGATTTTGAACCGAATCGCTTTGCGTAACAAAGCCATAACTGTGATGACCTCTGTACCGACCTGTGACTTCCTGGAGTTGTACTACCGCACACGACCCCTCGGCTGACCGCTGTCTTGGGGCGGACGCGTATCCGATCCCCTCGGGGGATCAAGCGAAAGGAAGGCAACCTTGCGATCCACGATCGCTCGCCTCGGTGGCGTCGTCGCCGCCGGTACAGCGCTTGTCCTCGGCCTCGCGGCCTGTGGAACTGAGGAGTCGCCGACCGGTGCTCAGAACGGTGACGGTGCCACCACCCTCAAGATCGGGTTCATGGGTGACCTGACCGGGGCCAACTCCGCGCTGATGATCCCGCCGTCCCAGGGCGCCCAGCTCGCCGTCGACGAGTTCAACGCCAAGTCGACCAACGTCAAGGTCGAGATGGTGAAGTACGACAGCCAGGGCAACCCCGACCAGGCCGTCACCCAGGCCCAGAAGGCCGTCACCGAGGACAAGATCGTGGCCCTCGTCGGTCCCGGCTTCTCCGGTGAGTCGCGCAACGTGGGCCCCATCCTGGAGCAGGCCAAGATCCCGAGCATCTCGGCCTCGGCGACCAACCCCGCGCTGGCCGACAACGGCTGGAAGTTCTGGCACCGCGTCGTCGCGAACGACGACGTCCAGGGTCCGGCCGTCGCCGACTTCCTGGTGCAGGCCAAGTCGGCGAAGAAGGCCTTCGTCGTCGACGACGCGCAGGAGTACGGCGCCGGCCTCGGTGACGCGGTGGCCAAGGAGTTCGAGGCCAAGGGCGTCAAGGTCGAGCGTGACAAGATCGACCCCGAGGGCTCGGACTACTCCTCGACCGTCACCAAGGTGAAGGCCGCGTCGCCCGACGTCATCTTCTTCGGCGGCTACTACGCCCCGCTCGGCCGGCTGCTCAAGCAGCTCCGCGACGGCGGCGTGACCGCGGTCGTCTCCTCCGGTGACGGCTCGGTCGACAAGGCGCTCGTCGAGGGCGCGGGCAAGGCCGCCGCGGAGGACGCCGTGCTCGGCTGCCCCTGCCTCATCCCGTTCGGCTCCGACGTGCCGGAGCTGAAGGCCTTCAGTGACAAGTACAAGGCGAAGTTCGGCGGCGACCCCCTCATCTACGCCACCGAGGGCTACGACGCCATGACGTCGTTCCTCAATGCGATCGAGGCGGGCAACACCACCTCGGAGAAGATCAACGAGTACATCTCCACGATCGACTTCAAGGGCGTTTCCAAGCAGATCAAGTTCAATCCGAACGGTGAGATCGCGGCCAGCGTGATTCACATCTACCAGGTGAAGGACGGCAACGTGACCTGGCTGGGTGACACCTCGCAGGCTCAGCTGAGCTGACGCGCAGAGAAGCGATCTGAGAACGCTGAGGAGCGGGAGCGAATCCGCTTCCGCTCCTCACTGCCCGGCGACCCCGGTTGCCCCGGTTCGAAAGCGACCACCGTGCTCAACGACTTCATCAGCCAGGTCGGTCCCTCCACCGTCGGAGGTCTGGCCAGCGGCGCTATCTACGCGCTGATCGCCCTCGGCTACACGATGGTGTACGGCGTGCTCCGCCTCATCAACTTCGCCCACTCCGAAATCTTCATGATCGGCTCCTTCGCCGCGCTGTTCGTGATCATGCAAATGGGGATCACCGAGCCGCTCACCGGAGTGGCGCTGGTCGGCACGCTGCTCCTGCTGCTGATCGCGTCCATGGCGGCCTCCGGCGGCGCCGCCGTCGTCTTGGAGCGAGTGGCCTACCGTCCGCTGCGCAAGCGGGGGGCCTCCCGGCTCGCGGCGCTCATCTCCGCGATCGGCGCGTCGATCTTCCTCCAGGAGCTCTTCGCCCTGGTGATCATCCCCGAGGTGTTCGACCGTCCCTCACAGGGGCGCAACCAGGTCCCGGTCCCACGGCTCTTCGACCGTGAGACGGTCTTCTCGGTCGGCAACACCGACATCAGGAACGACCACCTCCTCATCATCGGCGCAGCGGTGATCATGATGATCCTGCTGGACGTCTTCGTGAACCGCACCAGGATCGGCCGCGGAGTCCGCGCGACCTCGCAGGACCCCGAGACCGCCGTGCTCATGGGCGTGAACATCGACAGCATCGTGCGCACCACCTTCCTGGTGGGCGGCGCCATGGCCGGCGTGGCGGCGCTGCTCTACACCATGGAGTTCGAGAACCTCCGTTTCAACATCGGCTTCCTGCTCGGGGTCAAGGCGTTCACCGCCGCGGTGCTCGGCGGCATCGGAAACCTGCGCGGGGCGCTCCTCGGCGGGCTCGCACTCGGTCTCATCGAGAACTGGGGGTCGATCTTCTTCGGCTCCGAATGGAAGGACGTCATCGCCTTCACCGTCCTCGTCCTCGTCCTCCTGTTCCGTCCCACCGGCATCCTCGGTGAATCCCTCCAGCGAGCGCGCGCATGAACGCTAACTCCACCATCCGCGACGGAAACCCGTTGGCGATGCTCAGGCAGACGGTCGTGGGTTACAGCGACCGGGTGCGCGACTGGTGGGCGACCGCTCCCGGCTGGGCGCGCTGGACCGTCTACGGCCTGCTGATCGCGTTGGCGATCATCGCGCCGCACCCGGCCATCGGGTCGTTCATGTCCCCGCACTCCCACTGGGCGTCGCTGCTGTTCAGCCCGATCGGCACGTTCGTCCTGCTGGCGGTGGGCCTGAACGTGGTGGTCGGCCAGGCCGGCCTGCTGGACCTCGGTTTCGTCGCGTTCTACGCCATCGGCGCCTACACCATGGCGGTCTTCGGCACCAAGTACGGCTGGAACTTCTGGGGCGTACTGGTGGTCGGCATCTTCATCACGGCGGTGTCCGGGATCATCCTGGGCTCGCCCACGCTGCGGCTGCGCGGAGACTACCTGGCGATCGTCACACTGGGATTCGGGGAGATCGTCCGGATCACCGCACAGAACACCGAATACATCGGCGGCGCGCGGGGCATCACGAACATCCCCCACCCGCAGCCGATCTTCGGGGTGGAGTTCTTCCTCGATCCGCTGCCGTACTACTACCTGCTGCTCGCGGCGATCGTGCTGGTCGTGATCTTCGCGAAGCGGCTGGAACGCAGCCGGGTCGGCCGGGCTTGGGAGGCCATCCGGGAGGACGAGGACGCCGCCGAGCTGATGGGCGTGCCCACATTCAAGTTCAAGCTGCTGGCGTTCTTCATCGGAGCCATGATCGGCGGTCTCACGGGCGTCATCTGGGCCAGCAAGGTCATCGCGATCCAGCCGCCCAACTTCCCGTTCATCCTCTCGGCCACGATCCTGGCCGCCGTGGTGCTCGGAGGCTCGGGCAACCTGCCCGGCGTCATCATCGGGGCGTTCCTGATCGCGTGGCTTCCGGAGCGGTTCCGCGGCTTCGCCGACTACCGCATCCTCATCTTCGGTGCCGCGCTCGTGCTCATGATGGCGTTGCGTCCGGAAGGGCTGTTGCCTCCCCGCCGCCGTCGCGCCGTCACCGGCGAGGTGTCGAAGCCGGAGACGCCCCCCGCGGGCGGTGACGAGGCCGGCGACGACCGGCCCGCCGAGGAGGTGGCGAAGTGAGCCAGCCCGACAAGCCGCTCCTGGAGCTGCGCGGAGTCACCATGCGCTTCGGCGGAGTGCAGGCGCTCGGCGGAGTCGACCTCACCATCAACGAAGGGGAGATCTTCGCGCTCATCGGCCCCAACGGGGCGGGCAAGACCACGGTGTTCAACACGATCACCGGCGTCTACCGGCCGACATCGGGCGAGATCGTCTTCGACGGCCAGAAAATCAACGGCCTGAAGCGGTTCAAGGTGACCAAGCGCGGCGTCGCCCGCACCTTCCAGAACATCCGGCTGTTCCACAACATGTCGGCTCTGGAGAACGTCCTGGTGGGCTGCGACGCGCACCATCGGACCGGCGCGGTCGGGGCGGCCCTCGGGCTGCCGTGGCACCGCCGCGAGGAGAAGGGCGGCCGCGAGCGGGCGATGGAACTGCTCGAGTTCGCCGGGATCGCTCACCGCGCCGACGAGACGGCCAAGAACCTGCCCTACGGCGACCAGCGCAGGCTGGAGATCGTCCGGGCGCTCGCGACGGAGCCCAAGCTGCTGCTGCTCGACGAGCCCGCCGCCGGCATGAACCCGGCGGAGAAGATCGACCTGCAGAACCTGATCAAGGCCATCCGCGACGCGGGACGCACGATCCTGCTGATCGAGCACGACATGGCCCTGATCATGGGCATCAGCGACCGCATCGCGGTGCTGGACTTCGGGCAGAAGATCGCCGACGGTCTCCCGGCCGAGGTGCAGAACGACCCGCGGGTCATCGAGGCGTACTTGGGAGCTCCGGCAGATGCTTCTTGAGATCAAGGACATCCACGTCCATTACGGCAAGATCGAGGCTCTCAAGGGCGTCTCTCTCGAGGTCGGCGAAGGCGAGATCGTCACCCTCATCGGCGCGAACGGTGCGGGCAAGACCACCACGCTCAAGACGATCTCGGGCCTGCGCTCGCTGTCGTCCGGCAGCATCGTGTTCGACGGCAAGGACATCAGCCGCCTGCCGGGGCACAAGCGGGTGCTCGTCGGCATCGGCCAGTCCCCGGAGGGCCGGGGGGTGTTCCCCGGCATGACGGTGACCGAGAACCTGCTCATGGGCGCGTACACCCGTCGCGGCGACTTCACCAAGGAGCTGGACGAGGTCTTCGAGCTGTTCCCGCGCCTGGCCGAGCGGAGGAACCAGATCGGCGGCACGATGTCGGGCGGCGAGCAGCAGATGGTCGCCATCGGCCGCGCGCTGATGAGCAAGCCCAAGGTGCTCCTCCTCGACGAACCGTCGATGGGGCTGGCCCCCATGCTCGTGGCGCAGATCTTCTCGATCATCAAGGAGATCAACGACCGCGGGACCACGGTCCTGCTCGTCGAGCAGAACGCCCAGCAGGCCCTCCAGCTCGCCCACCGGGCGTACGTCCTGGAGACCGGCAGGGTGGTCAAGTCCGCCCCGGCCGCCGACCTCCTCGACGATCCGCAGGTCCGCGAGGCGTACCTGGGCGGAGCGCTGGGACAGCACTGACGGCTCGGGACAACGGAGGCCGGTCGGGGAGGCGTTTCCCGGCCGGCCTTTCCGCGTCCACACGCTCAGCGGACGGGGATGTCGACGCCCTTGGGCGGTGTGACGGAACCGAACGGCGGCTCGCCGAACAGCCGGAGCTTCACGATCTCGGCGTCCTTCGGCACGTCGAACCAGAGGTCGAACTCCATGCGCACGAAGCTGCCGATCATGACCTCGTCGGGCTGGCGCTTGATCGCCTGGGTGGAGTTGTCGACGTGGAACACGCGCCCGTCCGACGCGACGAGAAGCTGGCGTTTGGCCTCGAACTTCTGGTTGGTCCGGTCGACGTTCTGGACGACGATCCTGGCGCTCGCGAACCGGCCCTTGGCGTTCCACTCCGCGTGGCTTCCGATCACGCTCGACATGCCGTCCTGGAAACCGATGAGCCAGAACCGCGTCAGACCGTCCACGGCGAGGGACGGAGTGATCACCTTTTCACCGGGGCGCGCCGATTCCGCTGGAAGCGCGTAGGTGTGCGCGGGAACGGGTTTCGCCGGCGCCTCCGAGCACCCGGTCGCGAGGCCGGCGGTGACCACAGCGACGAGCACGGGCAGTTCGGCTCGGGCAAACCACGGCATTACCGCACGATAACCCCGCGTGCCGCTCCGCACACCGGCATGTGATCGGGCGTTCCCGGATCGTTTCCTCCGCGCGACCTTCGGAGGTGAGCGGGGCGGCGCCGTCCCGTCTCATCGGGCCCGTGGCGGCCTTTGGGACCGTGCACAGCTTCCCCGGCTCCGCACGTTGTCTACTCGGCGCGCCACGGGCTCCGAGCGGACTACGGTAGCGACGACACCGCCTGCCGTGCAAAGAAACGGCAGGATCCGTTCCGATCTGCCTGCGGATCAGCCGGCATCGCGCAGCATGCACGTGAGCCGTGCGGTGCAGACCCGGCGGCCCTCGTCGTCGCTGATCTCGATGTCGTACGTGGCGAGGCTGCGGCCGCCGTGGACGCGGGTGGCCACCGCGGTGACGTGGCCGGACGTGGCCGAGCGGTGGTGGGTGGCGTTGATTTCGATGCCGACGGCGATCCGTCCCGGACCGGCGTGCAGAGCGGCGCCCATCGAGCCGACGGACTCGGCGAGGACGCAGGAGGCGCCGCCGTGGAGCAGGCCGTACGGCTGGGTGTTGCCCTCCACGGGCATACGCCCGACGACCTTCTCCGGGGTCGCCTCCAGGAGTTCGATGCCCATCCGATCCGGGAGGTGCCCGCGGCTGATCTGGTTGAGGAACGTCACGGACTCGTCGGGATTGGTCAGGGTCAAGGGGATGCCTCCTGTGCGCAAGAGCCTGCGGTTTCTGTCGTAGATGGAGACTAGGCTGCGGATGTGCCGAACAGCGAAGCGACCCCCGACCGCCCGTGCCTCCTGCTCCTGGACGGTCATTCCCTTGCCTACCGCGCCTTCTACGCTCTGAAGGACGCGAATCTCATGACGACGGACGGTCAGCACACGGAAGCGGTGTACGGCTTCACTTCGATGTTGACCAACATTCTCCGTGATGAGCGGCCGAGCCACGTCGTGGTCTGCTTCGACCGGAGCGAGCCGACCTTCCGGCACGAGGCGTTCGAGGCGTACAAGGCGAACAGGTCGGAGACGCCGGAGGACTTCCGCGGCCAGGTGCAGCTCATCTTCGAGCTGCTCGACGCGCTGCGCGTCCCGCGCCTGTCCCTCGCGGGGTTCGAGGCCGACGACCTGATCGCGACGCTGGCCACGCGGGCCGCGGGCGCCGACATGAACGTGCTGATCGTCACGGGCGACCGGGACGCGCTGCAGCTCGTGGACGAGCGGGTGACGGTGCTGATGACGCGGCGCGGCATCAGCGACATGACGCGGTTCACACCCGAGGCCGTCATGGACAAGTACGGCCTGACCCCGGCGCAGTACCCCGACTTCGCCGCGCTGCGCGGCGACCCGAGCGACAACCTCCCGAGCATCCCCAGCGTTGGCGAGAAGACCGCGACCAAGTGGATCTCCGAGTACGGCTCGCTGGACGAGCTGGTCCGCCGGGCCGACGAGGTCAAGGGCAAGGTCGGCGAGAAACTGCGCGAGCACCTCGCCCAGGTGATCCACAACCGGATGCTGACCGAGCTGCGGCGGGACGTGCCCCTCGACGCAGTCCCGGACGCGTTGACCATCGGCCAGTGGGACCGCGAGGAGATCAACAAGCTGCTCGACACGCTGCAGATCCGCGGCGAGCTGCGTGACCGGCTCTTCAAAACCCTCGGCACGGCCGAGCCCGAGGTGGGGGAGGGCTTCGAGGTCGACGTGACCGTGCTCGGCCCCGGCGAGGTCGGGGCCTGGCTGGCCGCCTTGCCCGAGGGCCGCGCCGGCCTGGAGTTCCGCGGCTCCTACGGCAGCGGCACCGGCCGGCTGGACGGCATCGCCGTCGCCTCCGGGACGGGCGCGGCCTACATCGACCCCACCCAGCTCACGCCGGAGGACGAGGCGGCCCTGGGCGCGTGGCTGGCCGACGAGTCGCGGCCGAAGGCCGTCCACGACGCGAAGGGGCCGCTGCTCGCCCTCTGGGAGCTGGGCCTGGACCTGCGCGGTCTGACCTGCGACACGGCGCTGGCGGCCTACCTCGCGATGCCGGGGCAGAGCTCCTTCCCGCTGAACGACCTCGTCCTGCGCTACCTCCATCGCGAGCTGCGCAGCGAGGCCGCCGCCAACGGGCAGACGAGCCTGTTCGAGGAGGACGACGCCGCCGCGGCCGAGCTCGCGTTGCGGGCCCACGCCGTACGCGACCTCGCGGACGAGTTGGAGGCGCGGCTGTCGAGCCGGGGCGGCACGCGGCTGGTGACCGAGGTCGAGCTGCCCCTGCTGCGCGTGCTCGCGACGATGGAGCGAGCCGGCATCGCCGCCGACGGGCAATATTTCGCGGCTTTGGAGGCCGAGTTCGGCGCGGCGGTCAAGCAGGCCGTGGAGGCGGCGCACGCCTCCGTGGGCGAGCAGTTCAACCTGGGCTCGCCGAAGCAGCTTCAGGAGATCCTCTTCGTCCGGCTGAACCTGCCCAAGACGAAGAAGACCAAGACGGGCTACACCACGGACGCCGACGCGCTGGCGTGGCTGGCGGGCCAGACCGAGCACGAGCTTCCGACGATCATGCTCAGGCACCGCGACCAGATGAAGCTGCGCACGACCGTCGAGGGCCTGATCAAGGAGATCGGCGACGACGGGCGGATCCACACCACCTTCAACCAGATCAAGGCGGCGACCGGGCGGCTCAGCTCGGAGAAGCCCAATCTGCAGAACGTGCCGATCCGCACCGCGGAGGGTCGCCGGATCCGCAAGGGCTTCGTCGTGGGGGAGGGCTACGAGACGCTGCTCACCGCCGACTACAGCCAGATCGAGCTGCGGATCATGGCGCACCTGTCCGGGGACGATTCGCTGATCGCGGCGTTCGCGTCCGGTCACGACTTCCACCAGGCGACGGCCGCGCGGGTCTTCGACCTCCCGCCCGAGCAGGTGGACGCCGACCTGCGGGCCCGGATCAAGGCGATGAACTACGGCCTCGCCTACGGCCTGTCCGACTTCGGGCTGTCCGGCCAGCTCGGCATCCCGGTCGCGGAGGCGCGAGAGCTCAAGGACGAGTACTTCCAGGAGTTCGGCGGGGTCCGCGACTACCTGGAGGAGGTGGTCTCCCGGGCGCGCAAGGACGGCTACACCGAGACCATCCTCGGCCGCCGCCGCTACCTGCCGGATCTCACCAGCGACAACCGGCAGCGCCGCGAGATGGCGGAGCGGATGGCGCTGAACGCGCCGATCCAGGGCTCCGCGGCGGACGTGATCAAGGTGGCGATGCTCAGGGTGCAGGAGGCGATCGAGGGCATGCGCTCGCGCATGCTGCTCCAGGTGCACGACGAGCTCGTCTTCGAGGTGGCCCCGGGCGAGCTGGACGAGCTCAAGAGCGTGGTGGTCGGGCAGATGTGCGCGGCGTTCGAGTTCCGCGTGCCGCTCGACGTGTCCGTGGGGGTCGGTCCGACTTGGGAGGACGCCGGCCACTGACGGAGGCTCACCCGGTTGCGGATTTGCCGTAATTCATCCGTAAGTCGACCACAGATGACCTTCTGCAAGATTCGGGCAGTAAGGTCAAATTACTGTGCGAAAACTTTCTCGGGTGACGTTGGTCGCCAACGCGGCGGTGGTCGCGGTGGGCCTGGTGGCGTTGACGCTGCTGCCCTCCGCGGAAGGTGGCGATTCCGGACGCGGGTCCGGAGACGGGAGGGTCCCGGCCAAGGCCGCGCCGGCGGCGCCGAGCCACTCGGCGCTCCCGCCGGTCACGGCGACCGTGGAGTCGGCTCGCGCCGTCGGGGCGAACGAGCTCGGCCTGGTGCCGGTGATCATGTACCACCGGCTGCTGAAGAAGCGCATCGCGTCCATCGATCGGACGCCCTCCCAGTTCCGGGCCGAGTTGGAGAAGCTGGCCAAGGCGGGCTACGTGCCCGTCACGGCGGCCGAGTTCGTGACCGGGAAGATCGATATCCCCGCGGGCGCGCATCCGGTCGTGCTCACCTTCGACGACGGGCATCCCTCGCACTTCGCCCTCGACGCGAACGGGCTGCCGAGGAACGACACCGCGGTGGGGATCATCCTCGATGTCGCGGCGAAGTATCCGAGCTTCCGGCCGGTCGCGACCTTCTGGGTGAACCAGAGCCCCTTCGGCCTGTCCGACCGGAAGCGGCAGGAAGCGGCGGTGAAATGGCTGGTCGATCACGGGTTCGAGGTCGCCAACCACACCTACTCGCATCTCGACCTGCGGCGCCTGTCGCCGAAGGGGGTCGCCGAGCAGATCGCCCGGCAGGAACGGCTGCTGAAGAAGCTCGGCGCCCCGCCGTCCGTCACCATGGCCCTGCCGTACGGCTCCAGCCCGAGGAACGCGAAGACCGGCCGCGAGGGCAAGTGGGACGGCACGTCGTACCGCTTCGAGGGGGTCTTCCTCGCGGGGGCGGAGCCCTCGGTTCCGCCGTACGCGAAAAGCTTTGACCGTTCCGCGATCTGGCGCATCCAGTCCAACGGAAAGCAGGGCGAATGCCGCCGCTGGTGTTCGGCCTACTGGCTGGCCTGGCTGGACAAGCACCCCAAGGAGCGTTACACGTCGGATGGGGATCCCGAGCACATCTCCATACCGAAGAGGCTTCGAGGTAATATCATTTCAAAGGCAGCCAAAAAGGTCATCGCGTACTAGTGCCGCGGCCGGATTGACCTGGGACGCGTCGTCTCATATGCTGATCGCTGCGCTGTGGGCTCGCGTGCGCCTCGGACGGAGCGGGCTCGCGCTCGATCACCCATCAAGTGGTTGAACGGCAAACAAGCCCACCGCGCCTCGGTCACAACGACATCTGTCCGGTTCGGAGCAATTCCACACATGACGAGCAGCACTGAGGCCACCTCGAGCACCCCGCAGGTAGCGGTCAACGACATCGGTTCCGAGGAGGCCTTCCTCGCCGCGATCGACGAGACCATCAAGTACTTCAACGACGGCGACATCGTTGAAGGCACCGTTGTCAAGGTCGATCGAGACGAGGTCTTGCTCGACATCGGCTACAAGACCGAGGGTGTCATCCCTTCGCGTGAGCTCTCGATCAAGCACGATGTCGATCCCGCCGACGTCGTCGAAGTCGGCGAGCATGTCGAGGCCCTGGTTCTCCAGAAGGAGGACAAGGAAGGCCGCCTCATCCTGTCCAAGAAGCGCGCGCAGTACGAGCGGGCCTGGGGCACGATCGAGAAGATCAAGGACGAGGACGGCATCGTCACCGGCACCGTCATCGAGGTCGTCAAGGGTGGTCTCATCCTCGACATCGGCCTCCGTGGCTTCCTGCCGGCGTCCCTGGTCGAGATGCGTCGCGTCCGCGACCTGCAGCCGTACGTCGGCCGCGAGCTCGAGGCGAAGATCATAGAGCTGGACAAGAACCGCAACAACGTGGTCCTGTCCCGCCGCGCTTGGCTGGAGCAGACCCAGTCCGAGGTTCGCCAGACGTTCCTCAACACCCTGCAGAAGGGTCAGGTCCGCAAGGGCGTCGTCTCCTCGATCGTCAACTTCGGTGCGTTCGTGGACCTCGGCGGCGTCGACGGACTGGTCCACGTCTCCGAGCTCTCCTGGAAGCACATCGACCACCCGTCCGAGGTCGTCGAGGTCGGCCAGGAGGTCACGGTCGAGGTCCTCGACGTCGACATGGAGCGCGAGCGCGTCTCCCTCTCGCTCAAGGCGACGCAGGAAGACCCGTGGCAGCAGTTCGCCCGCACCCACCAGATCGGCCAGGTCGTGCCGGGCCGCGTCACCAAGCTGGTGCCGTTCGGCGCGTTCGTCCGCGTCGAGGAGGGCATCGAGGGCCTGGTCCACATCTCCGAGCTGGCCGAGCGCCACGTGGAGATCCCGGAGCAGGTCGTGCAGGTGGGCGACGAGATCTTCGTCAAGATCATCGACATCGACCTGGACCGCCGCCGCATCTCCCTCTCGCTGAAGCAGGCGAACGAGGGCGCGATGGGCGCCGACGTCGAGTTCGACCCCACGCTGTACGGCATGGCGGCGACCTACGACGACCAGGGCAACTACATCTACCCCGAGGGCTTCGACGCCGAGACCGGCGAGTGGCTCGAGGGCTTCGACAAGCAGCGCGAGGAGTGGGAGCGGCAGTACGCCGAGGCCCAGGCCCGCTTCGAGGCCCACAAGTCGCAGGTCGAGAAGGCTCGCCAGGAGGAGGCGGAGGCTCACGAGGCCGCTCCGGCGTCCTACTCCGGCGAGACCACCGGCGCGTCCCAGCCCAGCGGTGGCGCGCTCGCCTCTGACGAGGCGCTCGCCGCCCTGCGCGAGAAGCTGGCCGGCGGCCAGAGCTGACCGCTCGGGATGTGAAGTAAGCACGAGAAGGCCCCGCTTCGGCGGGGCCTTCTCGCGTCTCCGGGCTCCTCTCTCGGGGCCCTCTCCCGCGATCCTCGTCCGGCCCGCACACCCGATGTGGCGGCCGATAAGGTGACGGCGTGGCGGACATCGACAGGGCATCGCCTGGCGACGCGGGGGAGATCCTCACCCTCCAGCGCGCGGCGTACGTGACCGAGGCCCAGATGTACGGCGACCCCTTCATCGCCCCCCTTGTCGAGTCGCTCGAACAGCTGCGCAAGGTGATCGAGACCGGCGTGGTGCTCAAGGCCGTCGAGGGCGCCCGCATCGTCGGCTCCGTACGGGGACGGCTGCCGAGCCGCGCCCTGGACGGCGGGGCGGACGCTGGCATGGGCAGGGGCATGGACAGGGGCATGGGCGGCGGTGCGCGACGGGGTTCGGCGCGGAGGCCGGGGCATGAGCCCGGGGCACCTGGCCCCGCGTGTGTCGTGGGCCGTCTCGTCGTCGCCCCGGACCGGCAGGGGAACGGCATCGGCACCGCCCTGCTCGAAGCGCTCCACGCAGCGGTTCCGGAGGCCGCCGCGTTCGACCTGTTCACCGGGCACCTCTCGGAGGGCAACCTGCGGCTGTACCGCCGCCTGGGATATCGGGAGACCCGCAGGGAACGCGTTCAGGACCACCTCACCCTGATCCACCTGCGCCGCGAGGTGGCCCCGGCCTAAGTCGTCTCACTCCCAGCCCCGTTTCTCCACCGAACCCGGAGCGGCGCAGGGCGAACACAGATGGCCGGCGGATTCCGCCGGCCTGGTCGAACGAAGCCCGGGACCTGGGCACGGCGGGGGCACACGACCGCCGGCCCCGATCCGGCCACCCGCCGGTTACGAGGCCGTCTGAGGGGGTCTGCGGGGTGCGGAGCCGTCCCGATAGGCTGCGGGCGTGGTGAAGGTGGGCCTCACAGGCGGCATCGGGTCGGGTAAGAGCGAGGTCTCGCGGCGCCTCGCGGAGCACGGGGCGGTCGTCATCGACGCCGACAAGATCGCGCGCGAGGTGGTGGAGCCCGGCACCGAGGGGCTCAAGGAGATCGTCGAGGCGTTCGGTGACGATGTGCTCCGCGCGGACGGAACACTTGACCGCGAGAGGCTCGGTTCCATCGTCTTCGCGGACGCCGGGAAGCTGGCTGTGCTCAACGGGATCGTCCACCCCAAGGTCGGCGCGCGGACGCATGAGCTCCAGGAGGCCGCGCCCGCGGACGCGATCGTGGTGTACGACGTTCCGCTGCTCGCGGAGAACGGTCTCGCTCCGATGTATGACGTGGTCGTGGTCGTGGACGCGTCCGACGAGATCCGGCTGGGCCGCCTGAGGCGCCATCGCGGCATGTCCGAGCAGGACGCCCGGGCGCGCATCGCCGCCCAGGCGGCCAGGGAGGAGCGGCTGAAGATCGCCGACGTCGTGATCGCCAACGAGGGGCCGCTGGAGGACCTCGACGCCCGGGTGGCCGAGCTCTGGGAGTCCCTGCGCGCCAGGGCCGCGTGACGGTCATCGGGACCGCGTGAGAGCCCTGGGAATCACGTGACGAGCGCCGGGACCGCGTGACGAGGGCCTGGACACCGTGAACCCCTGTCTCCGCCCGCCTGGCGGCCCCTGAGCGACGGCGGCCGGTGATCGGCGGACTCGGGTACGGAAATGTCGGTGGCCCGGCGTAGGTTATGCAGACGTGAGGCCCGTAACCGACTTGCAGCGCAAAGTGGCCCCCTTCGAGGTGGTCACCGAGATGACGCCCTCCGGCGACCAGCCCACCGCGATCGCGGAGCTGGAGCGCCGGGTCAAGGCGGGTGACAAGGACAACGTCCTGCTCGGGGCCACCGGCACCGGCAAGACCGCGACCGTCGCCTGGCTGATCGAGCGTCTGCAGCGCCCGGCGCTCGTCATGCAACCGAACAAGACGCTCGCCGCGCAGTTCGCCAACGAGCTGCGCGAGATGTTGCCGAACAACGCCGTCGAATACTTCGTGTCGTATTACGACTACTACCAGCCCGAGGCGTACGTCCCGCAGAGCGACACCTACATCGAGAAGGACTCCTCGATCAACGAGGAGGTCGAGCGGCTGCGGCACTCGGCGACCAACTCGCTGCTGACCCGCCGCGACACGGTCGTGGTGGCCTCGGTGTCGTGCATCTACGGCCTGGGCACCCCGCAGGAGTACGTCGACCGCATGGTCCGGCTCAAGGTCGGCCAGGAGATCGAGCGCGACCAGCTCCTGCGCAGGCTCGTCGACATGCAGTACGCGCGCAATGACTTGTCCTTCACCCGGGGCACGTTCCGGGTGCGCGGCGACACGATCGAGATCATCCCGCAGTACGAGGAGCTCGCCGTCCGCATCGAGATGTTCGGCGACGAGATCGAGAAGCTCGCCACCCTCCACCCGCTCACCGGCGAGGTGATCACCGAGGACGAGGAGCTGTACATCTTCCCCGCCTCGCACTACGTCGCCGGTCCTGAGCGGATGGAGCGGGCCATCCGCGACATCGAGGCGGAGCTGGCCGAGTCGCTGAGCAGGATGGAGCAGCAGGGCAAGCTGCTGGAGGCCCAGCGCCTGCGGATGCGCACGACCTACGACATCGAGATGATGCGCCAGATCGGCACCTGCTCCGGCATCGAGAACTACTCCCGCCACATCGACGGCCGGGGGCCGGGCAGCGCGCCGCACACCCTGCTCGACTACTTCCCCGAGGACTTCCTGCTCGTCCTCGACGAGTCGCACCAGACCGTGCCGCAGATCGGCGCGATGTACGAGGGGGACGCCTCGCGCAAGCGCACCCTCGTCGAGCACGGGTTCCGGCTGCCGTCCGCGATGGACAACCGTCCGCTCAAGTGGGAGGAGTTCCTGGAGCGGATCGACCAGACCGTCTATCTCTCCGCCACCCCCGGGCCGTACGAGCTGGGCCGGAGCAAGGGCGACGTGGTCGAGCAGGTCATCCGCCCGACCGGCCTGGTCGACCCCGAGGTGGTCGTCAAGCCCACCAAGGGCCAGATCGACGACCTGATGCACGAGATCCGGGTGCGCACCGAGAAGGACGAGCGGGTCCTGGTCACCACGCTGACCAAGAAGATGGCGGAGGACCTCACCGACTACCTCCTGGAGAACGGCATCCGCGTGCGCTATCTGCACAGCGAGGTCGACACCCTCAGGCGGATCGAGTTGCTGCGCGAGCTGCGCATGGGCGAGTTCGACGTGCTGGTCGGCATCAACCTGCTCCGTGAGGGTCTCGACCTGCCCGAGGTGTCCCTCGTGGCCATCCTGGACGCCGACAAGGAGGGGTTCCTGCGCTCCGAGACGTCGCTGATCCAGACGATCGGCCGCGCCGCGCGAAACGTCTCCGGCCAGGTCCACATGTACGCCGACAAGGTCACCCCGAGCATGGAGCGGGCCATCGAGGAGACCAACCGGCGGCGGGCCAAGCAGACGGCCTACAACACCGCGAACGGGCTCGACCCCCAGCCGCTACGCAAGAAGATCGCCGACATCCTGGACAGCCTCGCCAGGGAGGACGCCGACACCGCCCAGCTGCTCGGTGGCGGAGGGCGCCAGCAGTCGCGCGGCAAGGCGCCGGTGCCCGGGCTCGCGTCGCGTACGGCGGGGCAGCACGCCAAGGCGATCGCGGGGGAGATGCCCCGGGCCCAGTTGGAGGCCATGGTGGAGTCGCTCACCGAGCAGATGCACACCGCGGCCGCGGACCTGCAGTTCGAGGTGGCCGCCCGGCTGCGCGACGAGATCAAGGAGCTCAAGCGCGAGCTCCGCGACATGCGCGAGGCCGGCGTGAAATGACCGATCCGATCCGTTAACTCCGGCGAGCGCGTCGCACCGTCCTGTCTCCGGTCGGGATCCGGCAGGGGGCGGCCTCAGGTCGGCTGTGCCGTGCGGGAGCGGCGGGAGCCACGGTGGCGGCGCACACGGCGGAGGAGCCGCCAGCCGACGAAGGCGAGCATCGCGACCACCACCACGACCAGCACCGGCAGGAAGATCGCGATCAGGCTCATGCCGAGCGCGCCCGCGTCCTCCACCGTGCTGACCACGGGAGCGCCCACCCCGGCGGTGCTGACGTTCACGACCGGGCGGGTGCTCGCCTTGACGGCGTGGACCACGAGGGCGACGGCGACGCCGAGGACCCAACCGACGACGGGGTGCTCCGCCATCCAGGTCGAGTTGTCCAGCTCGGCGGCGGCCGCGGTGGCGCTGAAGACCACGCCGCCGGACGCGGGCCGCACGGCCGTCTGGATGATGTCGTTGACGTGGTCGACGACCGGCACCTTGTCGAGCACGATCTCGGCGACCAGGAGCACACCCACGATCAGCAGAACCCAGCCGTTGGAGAGCCACTCGTAGCCCTGCGGAAGCCGTACGGCGTCGGTGAAGTGAGCGACCAGCCCGACGACCAGCAGCGGGATGTAGGCGTTGAGCCCCGCGGCGGTGGACAGGCCGAGCCCGGTGAGTGCGGCGAACATCACCCCTCCAACGAACGGATCTGTGCTTCGGTGCCGGAGGGCGGTGGCGACCTCGGGCAGGAGCCCATCAAAGCAGCGATCCGGCGGGTCGGCATCCGCCGTCCGTCATGGTGCGGCAGGCGGACGTCCGTGATGGCGTGGGGGAGCCAGGTGTTCCTGATGGCGCACGGAGTCGGACAGGACGGCGCGGGGGAGCCAGGTGTTCCTGATGGCGCACGGAGTCGGACGGGACGGCGCGGGGGAGGCGTCAGGCGTCGGTGATGCGGCGGAGCCGCTCGACCGCCTCGCCGTACCCCTCGATCATCTCGTAGACCACCTGGCGGGCCGGTTTGACCTGGTTCATCTGGCCGACGACCTGCCCGACGAAATAGTTCGCCAGCTCGCGCGCCCCTGGGGCGCCCGCCTCGGCGGCGCGGCCGACTCGGGCCATCGCGGCCTCGGCGAGCAGGAGCTGGAGCGGCATGCCGAGCGGGCCGGGGCTCTCGGGGGCGCCGTCCCACTCGTCGGTCCAGGCCGACCTGAGCTGGCGGGCGGGCTTGCCGGTGCGCGAGCGCGATCTGACGGTGTCGCGTGAGGTCGCGGCGAGCATCTTGCGCTTGACGGCCGGCGGCGTCTCGGCCTCGTCCGTGGTGAGCCACACCGAGCCGCACCACACGCCCTCGGCGCCGAGCGCGAGCGCGGCGGCCACCTGGCGGCCGTCGGCGATGCCGCCGGCGGCGAGCACGGGGACCGGCGCCACGGCGTCCACGACCTGGGGGACCAGCACCATCGTGGAGACCTCGCCGGTGTGCCCGCCCGCCTCGGTGCCCTGCGCGACGATGATGTCCGCGCCCGCGGCGACCTGCCGCGCGGCGTGCTCCACGGTCCCGACCAGCGCTGCCACAGGGACCCCGGCCGCGCGGGCCCGCTCCACCATCGCCGGGGGCGGCGGCCCGAGGGCGCTGGCGATCAGGCCGATGGGGTGCTTGAGCGCGACGTCGATGAGACCGGTGGCTCCTTCGTGCGTGACCCTCCGGCCAGCGTCCGCCGTGTCGTCCCTGCCGTACGCGCCGCCGGGGACGCTCACGCCGTACTTGCGGAACAGGTGGTCGACGAAGTCGCGGTGCGCCTCCGGAATGAGGTCCGGCAGGCGCGCGCCGAGGTCGGCGGCCGCCGCGTCGATCTTCCCGGGGACCAGCACGTCCACGCCGTACGGCCGGCCGTTGACCTGGGCGTCGATCCAGGACAGCTCCTCGTCCAGCTGTTCGGGGGAGTAGGCGACGGCGCCGAGGACGCCGAAGCCGCCCGCGTTGGTCACCGCGGCCACGACGTCACGGCAGTGGCTGAAGGCGAACAGCGGGAAGTCGACGCCGAACCTTTCGGTGATGCTGCTGCGCATGTTGCGAACCTACGCCCCAGAACGATGTTCGGTCCAGGGTGCGTTCAGTCGTGCGCGGCCAGGCGCCGTACGGCCCGACCGTCCGCCTCTGTCCTCACCATCCGTTCTCCGCCGTCCGGACCGGCCGCCGGGCCTCCGAGACGCGGCGCTGTCCAGCCCTCGTCGGGGGAGAACCGGCGGACGATCTTGGCGGGCACCCCGGCGACGACTGAGTGGTCGGGGAACTCCCCGCGCACGACGGCGCCTCCGGCGACCACCGACTGCCGGCCGATCCGGGTGCCGGGCAGGATGATCGCCCCAGTGCCCAGCCAGGAGCCCGAGCCGATCGAGACGGGATTGTTGCGGGGCCACTGCCGCCCGATGGGCATCTCGGGATCGTCGTAGACGTGGTTCTGGTCGGTGATGTATACGTACGGCCCGGTGAAGACGTCGTCGCCGATGTCGATCGACTGGTGCCCGACGATGTGGCTGCCCCGGCCGATCGAACAGCCGCGGCCGATCCTGACGATGGAGTCGGGGCCGAGGTCGACGCCCGGCCCCATGCCCGCCGAGATCGACACGCGCTCCCCGACGAGCGTGTGGTCGCCGATCTCGATCCACGCCTCGCCGAAGATCGCGCCGACGGGGAAGGACAGGCACGCTCCATCACCGAGGCGGCGGAACCGATAGTCCGCGGGGGAGAGCGGGCTGACGGCCCCGGCCGCCTTCGCGTACGCCCAGCCACGGTGGAGCAAACGGCCGACGGCGCGCTTCACGATCGACATAACGGGACAAGTTACTCCTCGGTCGAAGTGCGGGCTATGGCGGGTTCGTGCACGTAGTGGACAAGGTTTGTTATTCTGAGAGCCCGTGGGCATGGCGGCCGCCGCACCGGGCGGCCGGGGATCACAACGACCACGGGAGCCACTCTTGCGCAGCGCCGCACACACCAAGCATCTGTTCGTCACCGGCGGCGTCGCCTCCAGTCTGGGCAAGGGGCTCACCGCCTCCAGCCTCGGACGCCTCCTCAAACTGCGTGGCCTGCGGGTCACCATGCAGAAGCTCGACCCCTACCTCAACGTGGACCCGGGCACGATGAACCCGTTCCAGCACGGTGAGGTGTTCGTCACAGACGACGGAGCCGAGACCGACCTCGACGTCGGCCACTACGAGCGGTTCCTCGACACCGAGCTGCACGGCTCGGCCAACGTCACGACCGGCCAGGTCTACTCCAACGTGATCGCCAAGGAGCGCCGCGGCGAGTACCTCGGCGACACCGTCCAGGTCATCCCGCACATCACGAACGAGATCAAGGACCGCATCCGCGGCATGGCGGGGCCGGACGTCGACGTGGTCATCACCGAGGTCGGCGGCACGGTCGGCGACATCGAGTCGCTGCCCTTCCTCGAGGCCGTCCGCCAGGTCCGCCACGAGGTGGGCCGCGACAACGTCTTCTTCCTGCACGTATCGCTGCTTCCGTACATCGGCCCGAGCGGCGAGCTGAAGACCAAGCCGACCCAGCACTCCGTGGCAGCATTGCGCAGCATCGGCATCCAGCCCGACGCGATCGTCTGCCGCTCCGACCGGCCGATCACCACCAGCCTCAAGCGCAAGATCAGCCTGATGTGCGACGTGGACGAGGACGCCGTCGTGTCCGCCGTGGACGCCGCCTCGATCTACGACATCCCGAAGGTGCTGCACGCCGAGGGACTCGACGCGTACGTCGTGCGCCGGCTCGGCCTGCCGTTCCGCGACGTGGACTGGACCCAGTGGGACCAGCTCCTGCGCCGGGTGCACCGCCCGGCCAAGGAGGTCACGATCGCCCTGGTCGGCAAGTACATCGACCTGCCCGACGCGTACCTCTCGGTCACCGAGGCGCTGCGCGCCGGCGGCTTCGCGAACGACGCCAGGGTCAACATCCGCTGGGTCAAGAGCGACGACTGCGAGTCCCCCGAGGGGGCCGCGCGTGAGCTAGACGGCGTCGACGGCGTGCTGATCCCGGGCGGGTTCGGCGTGCGCGGCATCGAGGGCAAGCTCGGCGCGATCCGGCACGCCCGCGAGAACACGGTCCCGCTGCTCGGCATCTGCCTGGGCATGCAGTGCATGGTGATCGAGGCCGCGCGCAACCTGGCCGGCGTCGAGGACGCGGGCAGCACCGAGTTCGACCCGGAGACCCCCGCCGCGGTGATCTCCACGATGGCCGACCAGGAGGACGTCGTCTCCGGCGAGCGCGACATGGGCGGCACCATGCGGCTCGGCCTCTACCCCGCCAAGCTGTCCGAGGGCTCGCTCGCCCGCCAGCTGTACGGCAAGGCCAAGGTGGAGGAGCGGCACCGGCACCGCTACGAGGTGAACAACTCCTTCCGCGAGCGCCTGGAGAAGGTCGGCATGGTGTTCTCCGGCCTCTCGCCGGACGGCCGCCTCGTCGAGTACGCCGAGCTCGCCAACGACCAGCACCCCTTCTTCATCGGCACCCAGGCCCATCCCGAGTTCCGGTCCCGGCCGACCCGGCCGCACCCGCTGTTCAAGGGGCTGATCGGCGCCGCGCTCACGTACGCCGACGCCCGCGGCGCCAGCGTGAAGGCGGGCCGGGCCAAGTGAGGATCGAGGACGTCGCGGAGTCGTGGGAGGTCACGGACTCCAAGGAGCGGTTCGCCGCTCGGGTGATCTCCGTACGGACCGACACGGTGCGGATGCCGGGCGACGAGACGGCCGACCGTGACTATGTCGTCCACCCCGGTTCGGTGGCGGTGCTCGCCATCGACGAGGACGACCGGGTGCTGATGATCCGCCAGTACCGCCACCCGGTGCGGCGCCTGCTCTGGGAGCTGCCCGCCGGGATCAGGGACGTGCCGGGCGAGCCGCTGGTGGACTGCGCGGCCCGCGAGCTGGCCGAGGAGGCGGGCTACCGCGCGAGCACATGGCACACGCTGGTCGACATCTACACCTCGCCCGGCATGTGCGACGAGCGCATCCGGATCTTCCTGGCCCGGGACCTGTCCCCGATCCCGGAAGAGGAGAACGACTACGTCCACCGGCACGAGGAGATCGACATGCCGGTGGAGTGGGTTCCCCTGCAGGAGGCGGTGGAGAAGGCGATGGCGGGAATGATCCACAATTCCCCGGCCATCGCCGGTATCCTCGCCGCGTACGCCGCTTCCGCCGACGGCTTCAAGGGGCTCCGTCCCGCCGACGCGCCGGAGGCCTGAGTCCGTAGGTAGGGGGATGTCCTGAGCGAGACGGAGGCCGTGCTGTCCAGCTACCTCGCCCATCTGGCGGTGGAGCGGGGCCTGGCCGCCAACACGCTTGCCTCCTATCGGCGTGACCTGCGACGTTACGTGGACCATCTCCGGTCGCGCGGGCTCGACACCTTCGCCGACGTGGGCGAGTCCGACGTCGTCGCCTTCCTGACGGCGCTGCGGGAGGGCGACGACGAGCACCCGGCGCTGGTCGCCAGCTCGGCCGCGCGGGCCGTGTCGGCCGTGCGCGGCCTGCACCGGTTCGCGCTGCGCGAGGGGGTGGCCGGCCACGACCCGGCGCACGAGGTCCGGCCTCCGCGCCAGCTCCGCCGACTGCCCAAGGCGATCACGGTCGCCGAGGTCGAGCGGCTCATCGCCGCCTCCGGCCCCGAGGACTCCCCGCTGGCCCTCCGCAACCGCGCCCTCCTGGAGGTCCTGTACGGCACCGGCGCCCGCATCTCGGAGGCGGTCGGCCTCGCCGTGGACGACGTGTCCCTCGGCGCGCCGTCCGGCGGCGCGGAGGACGGCGCGGAGGACCAGGTCCGGCTACGCGGCAAGGGGGGACGGTCCAGGATCGTCCCCCTCGGGCGGTTCGCCCGCCAGGCACTCGACGCGTACATGGTCAGGGCGCGCCCCCAGATCGCCGCACACGGCCGCGGCACCTCCGGCCTCTTCCTCAACGCCAGGGGCGGCCGGTTGACCCGTCAGGGGGCCTGGGAGGTCCTCCAGCAGGCCGCGGAAAGGGCCGGACTTTCCGGAGTTTCGCCGCATATGTTGCGGCATTCGTTCGCAACGCATCTCCTTGACGGCGGAGCTGACGTTAGGGTTGTCCAGGAGTTGCTCGGCCATGCCTCGGTGACCACCACCCAGGTGTACACCTTGGTCACGGTCGACAAGCTCCGTGAGGTTTACGCGGCCACGCACCCCCGTGCCCTGCGCTGAAAGGCGGCCGAATATCACCCGGAAGGGCGCGGCGCCTTGCCGCATACGTGCCAAGCCTTTAAATTCGGTCGAGTTCGTGACCGTCAGGGAGGTTCATCAAGGTGACTGCGACCACTGATGCTACGTGGACCGCGGGGACCCCCGGCGGTGAGATCGGACCCACCGGTCGGCCCCGTCCGGTGTTCCCGGACCCCAACCCGCCGGAAACCCACGGTCCCGCGCGCATCGTCGCGATGGTGAACCAGAAGGGCGGCGTCGGCAAGACGACCACCACGATCAACCTGGGCGCGGCGCTCGCCGAGGTCGGGCAGCGGGTCCTCCTCGTGGACTTCGACCCGCAGGGCGCGCTGTCGGTCGGCCTCGGCATCGACCCGCGCCCGCTCGAGATGACGATGTACGACCTCCTCATGGAGGAGCCCGACGTCACCGCCGAGGACGTCCTGCTCGACACCACGGTCGAGGGCATGGACCTGCTGCCGAGCAACATCTTCCTGTCCGGCGCGGAGATCAGGCTCGTCAACGAGGTCGCCAGGGAGTACGCCCTGCAGCGGGCGCTCGAGCCGCTGCTGCCGCGCTACGACATCTGCCTGATCGACTGCCAGCCGTCGCTCGGCCTGCTCACCGTCAACGCGCTGACCTGCGCGCACAGCGTGATGATCCCGCTGGAGTGCGAGTTCTTCGCCCTGCGCGGCGTCGCCCTGCTGATGGAGTCCATCGGCAAGGTCCAGGAGCGGCTCAACAAGAACCTCGCGATCGACGGCCTGCTCGCCACGATGTACGACCCGCGCACGCTGCACGCCCGGGAAGTCCTCCAGACGATCATGCAGGGCTTCGGCGACAAGGTCTTCCACACGGTCATCAACCGGACCGTCCGCTTCCCCGACGCGACTCTCGCGGGTGAGCCGATCACCCAGTTCGATCCCGGCTCCATGGGAGCCAACGCGTACCGCGAGCTGGCCCGCGAGCTGCTCGCGCGGTGGCCCGCCCGCGCCTGAGAGCCCGGCCCGACGGCTGATCCGGCCTCCTGATCCCGCCCGCGGATCGGTCCACGGGAAGCGGCGGTGTGCGGGACAATGGGCGGCGTGACCGAGCAGCCCGCCATCGCGTTCCAGGTGCACCTGGACGTCTTCGAGGGCCCTTTCGATCTGCTGCTCGGGCTGATCTCCAAGCACAAGCTGGACATCACCGAGGTGTCCCTGCACAAGGTCACCGACGAGTTCATCTCCTACATCCGGTCCCGGGGCCCCGAGTGGGACCTCGACCAGACGAGCCGCTTCCTGCTCGTCGCGGCGACCCTCCTGGACCTCAAGGCGGCCCGGCTGCTGCCCACCGGCGAGGTCGAGGACGAGGAGGACCTCGCACTTCTGGAGGCGCGTGACCTGCTGTTCGCCCGGCTCCTGCAGTACCGCGCGTACAAGGAGGTCGCCAAGGTCTTCTCCGCCCGCATGGCCGAGGAGGCGCTGCGCTTCCCCCGCCTGGTCCCGATGGAGCAGCGGTTCGCCAACCTGCTGCCGGAGCTGATCCTCGGCATCGGGCCGGAGCGGCTCGCCAAGATCGCCGTCAAGGTCTTCACGCCCAAGGCCCCGCCGACGGTCTCGGTGACCCACATGTATCAACCGCTCGCCAGCGTCCGCGAACAGGCCGCTATCCTTGTCGAGCGGCTCAGGCTGGCCCGCACGGCCACCTTCCGGTCGCTGACCGCCGACTGCGCGGGCACGTTCGAGGTCGTCGCGCGTTTCCTGGCCGTCCTGGAGCTGTTCAGGGAGGCCGCTGTCTCCTTCGAGCAGCTGGAGCCTCTGGGCGATCTGTACGTGATCTGGACCGGCGCCGCCGATGGGGACGTGACCGTCGGCGACGACTACGACGAGGGCAAGAGGGCCGCCGATGAGTCCGAGTGAGTCCGAGCGCGCCGACGACGCGACGGTCGCGGCCGAGCCCGGCCTCAGGTCCGCGATCGAGGCCATCCTCCTCGTCGTGGACGAACCGGTCGCCGAGGTGACGCTCGCACAGGTCCTTGAGCGCCCGACCGGGGAGGTGGCCGCCGTCCTGCGTGATCTCTCGGCGGAATACACCGCCGCCGGGCGGGGTTTTGACCTCCGGGAGGTCGGCGGCGGCTGGCGCTTCTACACGCGGGTGGACTACGCCCAGGTGGTGGAGCGCTTCGTCCGCGACGGCCAGCAGGCGCGGCTCACGCAGGCCGCGCTGGAGACCCTCGCCGTGGTCGCCTACCGTCAGCCGGTCAGCCGGGCCAGGGTGGCGGCGGTCCGCGGCGTCAACAGCGACGGCGTCATGCGAACGCTCGTGGCGCGCGGCCTTGTGGAGGAGGCCGGCACCGATCCGGAGAGCCAGGCCGTGCTCTACCGGACGACGAGTTACTTCCTGGAGAGGCTGGGCCTGCGGGACCTCGGCGAACTGCCGGAGCTCGCTCCCTTCCTCCCCGACGATGTGGAAACCCTAGAGGAGCAGAAGTAGTGGACAGCAGGCGTACCCCGTCCGGTGATGGACGCGGTCGGAGCCGGAGCACCGGCGGGCGCGGCACGCGAGGTGGATCCCAGGGCGGATCACGCGGTGGATCCCAGGGCGGATTCCGGGCCGGCCGCGGTGGCGGGTTCCGTTCCCAGGAACCCCGTTCTGACAGATACGGCGACCGCGAGCGCCGGAACGACGACGATCGCGGAGGCTCCTTCCGGTCGAACGAGCGCGGGGCCGACAGAGGGACCGACAGAGGCGCGGACCGCAGGGCCGACAGAGGCGCCGACCGCGGCGGCGATCGTGGCGGCTCCCGCGAGTTCAGCCGCGACCGGGGCCCCGCCGGATCCGGCCGGGGCGAGCGCGGATCCTTCCGGGCCGGGCGGAACGGTTCCGCCGGTGGATACGGCAGGCCGGCCGGTGACCGGAGCCGGGACGGCGACCGCTTCCGCGACCGTGACTCTCGCGGTGGTGACTTCCGGAGCAGGGACTCGCGCGACCGTGACTCCCGCGACCGTGACTCTCGTGACTTCCGAGACTCGCGTGACTCACGTGACCGCGATTTCCGCGACAGGGACTCCCGGGATTCCCGCGGCCGTGACTTCCGAGACCGCGATTCCCGGGACCGTGACTCCCGCGAGCGCGGATCCGGTGACCGTGACGGGCGTCCGTCCGGCTCCCGAGGCCGGTACGGCAGGCCCGAGGGCGGCGGCCGGCGTGAAGGTGACCGCCGCGAGGGCGAGCGCCGGGAACGCCGCGACGAGGTACAGACCATCGGACGTGTCGGCGGCGGCGACAGGGGCGGCTCCCGTGGCCGTTTCGGCAGGGACAGCTCCCGCCGCGAGCTGCGCGGCGGTCAGCGCACCGACTTCCGTACCGGCCCGGCGAGCGGCAGGGCGGGTGCCAGGTCGGGCGGTCGCGACATGGCCCCCGGCGAGAACCCGTTCAAGAGCGCCAGGCAGCCCCGACGGGACCCGGACTTCTACGAGCCCGGCTACACCGACGAGCGCGACACCACCGAGGTGCCGGGCGGCGTCCGGCTGCAGAAGGTCCTCGCGCAGGCGGGAGTGGCCAGCCGCCGCGCCTGCGAGGAGATGATCGGCGACGGCCGGGTGACGGTCGACGGCCAGGTGGTCCGCCGCTTCGGCGCGCGGGTCGATCCGGCCAAGCAGATCATCCACGTGGACGGCAAGCGCATCCCGACCGCCGCCGACCTCGTCTACTTCGCGTTCAACAAGCCGATCGGCGTGGTGAGCACGATGGAGGACCCCGAGGGCCGGCCGTGCCTGCAGGACTACGTCCAGGAACTGGCACCCCGCCTGTTCCACGTCGGACGGCTGGACACCGAGACCGAGGGCCTGCTGCTGTTCACCAACGACGGCGAGCTCGCCCACCGGCTCACCCACCCCAGCTACGGCGTCAAGAAGAAGTACTGGGCGAAGGTCCCCGGTCCGATCCCGCGCGACCTGCACCGGGTGCTGCGCAAGGGCGTCGAGCTCGAGGACGGTCTGGCGAAGGTGGACGAGTTCCACATCGTGCAGGAGCACGCCCAGCAGGCGCTGGTCGAGGTCGTCCTGCACGAGGGGCGCAAGCACATCGTCCGCCGGCTGCTCGAGGAGACCGGCCACCGCGTGCTCGACCTGGCCCGCATCGAGTTCGGCCCGGTGAAGCTGGGCCGGCTGAAGCCGGGCACGGTGCGCGCTCTCACCCTGCAGGAGGTCGGCGACCTCTACGCGGCGGTCGGCCTGTAGCCTGTCCGGACGACAGACGACGGCGGCAGCGGTGCCAGGTGTGCGGCCAGGCGCGGTGGAACGAGAAGGGGACGACATGGTGCGGGCGGTCCGGGGAGCCATCCAGGTCGACGGTGACGATCGTGCGTCGATCATCGCCGGGACGACGGAGCTGGTGGCCGAGGTGATGGCGCGCAACAAGCTCACCACCGACGACGTCATCAGCGTGATCTTCACCGCCACGCCCGACCTGACGGCGGAGTTCCCCGCGCTGGCCGCGCGGAAGCTGGGCTTCCACGACGTGCCGCTGCTGTGCGCGAGCGAGATCGACGTGCCGGGCGCCCTGCCGAGAGTGGTCCGGTTGATGGCCCATGTGAACACCGACCGGCCCCGGCAGGAGATCCAGCACGTCTATCTCCGGGGCGCTGTCGCCCTCCGGGTGGACATCGCCCAGTAGCCGCCCAGTAGCCGCCCGGCGGGCCGACATGGCCGGCCTCGGGCTCCCGAGGGGCGCAAAAGCCCCTCGGGTGAAGCAAGCACCATAAGTTGGACCAGGTATCGCCGCCGGGTGAGATTGCACGGAACGCCTCGGGTAGGACGAGCCTGGCGACAAGCACCTGGCAGGGCGTCCGGCCACGCGGACCCCTTACGACACGGCACAGTAGGGCAGCACCATGACTCCCATTCAGGACGGCACGATCGGCAGCGTCGTCGTCGTCGGCACCGGTTTGATCGGCACATCCGTCGCGCTGGCGCTCCGCCAGCGGGACGTGCGGGTCTACCTCGCCGACCGCGACGCGGGCGCCGTGCGGCTGGCGCGGGAGCTCGGCGCGGGAGAGGAGTGGACGCCCGGCGCGACCGCCGACCTCGCGGTCATCGCCGTGCCGCCGCAGTTCGTCGCTCCCCAGCTGCTCGACCTGCAGAAGAACGGCGCGGCCCGGTACTACACCGACGTAGCGAGCGTCAAGGCGCTCCCGGCGGCCCAGGCGGAGGAGATCGGGTGCGACCTGACCACCTTCGTGCCGGGCCACCCGCTCGCGGGCCGCGAGCGGTCGGGGCCGGCCGCCGCCCGTGCCGACCTGTTCCTCGGCCGTCCCTGGGCCCTGTGCCCCACCGCCGACACGTCGGCGGAGGCCGTACGGACCGTCCAGGAGCTGGTCGCGCTCTGCGGGGGCAACGCCGTCACGGTGGAGGCAGCCGAGCACGACCGCGCAGTGGCGGTCGTCTCGCATGCCCCGCACGTGACCGCGGCCGCCGTGGCCGCGCGACTGGCCGAGGCGTCGGACACGGCGCTCGGGCTGTCCGGTCAGGGCGTGCGCGACGTCACCCGCATCGCCGCGGGCGACCCGTCGCTGTGGACCGGCATCCTGTCCGGCAACGCCGCACCGGTGGCGGAGGTGCTCGAACGCGTGGCGGCCGACCTGGCCGCGGCCGCCCGCTCGTTGCGCGAGTACGCCGGGGAGGGCTCGGCCGTCGCCGAGGTGACCGACCTGCTCACTCGCGGTGTCCTGGGCACCGGCCGGATCCCCGGCAAGCACGGAGGTCCGGCCCGCACCTACGCGGTGGTCCAGGTCGTCATCGGCGACCGGCCGGGCGAGCTGGCCCGGCTGGTGCAGGCGGCGGGCGAGACCGGGGTCAACATCGAGGACATCCGGCTCGAACACACGCCGGGGCTGCCTCTCGGCGCCGCGGAGCTGTACGTCCAGCCGGAGGCGGCAGCGGGACTCGCCGAGGCGCTGCGCGCGGGCGGCTGGCAGGTGCCCTGAGGGGCGGGCACCCCCGGGCTCTCCGAGAGGGGGGCACGACGCCGGGGCCGGTGCCCTGAGCGCCTTCTCAGCCGATGCTTCGCGGATCCCGTCCTCAGCGCGTCGTGATCGTGTCCGGAGCGCTGTCCGATGCGCGGGGGATCGGCGAGTGCCGGTACTCTCGGGGGCGGAAATCGTCGGAGTGCATCTTGACGCGCTCTTGAGGCAGAGGAGCGATCGTGTCGGGTCTGGTCGTCGCGATGGACGGGCCTTCCGGGTCGGGCAAGTCGAGCGCGTCGCGCGGGGTCGCGCGGGCTCTGGGGGTGCGTTACCTCGACACCGGCGCGATGTACCGCGCGGTCACCTGGTGGATGCTCCGGCAGGGCGTCGACCTGGCCGACCCGGAGGCGATCGCGAGCCGATCGGGTGAGCCGGAGCTGGTCATGAGCACCGATCCGGACGCCCCGGGCGTCACCGTGGACGGCGTCGACGCCAACGGGCCGATCCGCACCGCGGAGGTGACACGGGCCGTCTCGGCCGTGAGCGCCGTCCCCGAGGTGCGCGCCCGGCTGGTCGCCCTCCAGCGGGAGATCATCGCGGCCTCGCTGCCCTCCGGCGGCATCGTGGTGGAGGGGCGCGACATCGGCACCGTGGTCGCTCCGGACGCCACGGTCAAGGTCTTCCTGACCGCGAGCGCCGACGCCCGCGCGGCGCGCCGTACGGCCGAGCTGTCCGGCACCACGGTGGAGGCGCAGAAGGCCGAGATGGCGCGGCGGGACACGCTGGACTCCACCCGGCGGGTGGACCCGCTGGCGAAGGCGGCCGACGCCGTCGAGCTGGACACGACGCCGCTCGACCTCGACGAGGTGATCGCCGAGGTGCTGCGGCTGGTCAAGGAACGAGCCTGAGCTCGGGAAGGGCCGGAACACCCGGTCTCGAAGAGCCGACGGGCAAGAAGCGAACCTGATCCTCTCCGGATCGGGAGAGGAAGCGATGAGCAGGGACGTGACGGGGGAGTACGGGGACGAGGCCGGCTGGATCGAGGCCGAGCTCGCCGATCTCGCCGAAAACGAGGCCGACGAGACGTCCGACACCGGGCCGCTGCCGGTCGTGGCCGTGGTGGGCCGTCCCAACGTGGGCAAGTCCACGCTGGTCAACCGCATCATCGGCCGCCGAGAGGCGGTCGTCGAGGACGTGCCGGGCGTGACGCGGGACCGGGTCACCTACGAGGCGACCTGGCGGGGCCGCCGGTTCACCCTGGTGGACACCGGCGGCTGGGATCCGGACGCCACCGGCATGGCGCTGCGGATCGCCGAGCAGGCGCAGATTGCGGCCGAGTTGGCCGACGTGATCTTGTTCGTGGTGGACGCGAGCGTCGGCGTGACCGACTCGGACGAGGCGGTCGGCGGTGTGCTGCGCCGTTCCGGCAAGCCCGTCGTGCTGGCCGCCAACAAGGTGGACAACCAGCTCATGGAGCTGGAGGCGAGCGGGCTGTGGTCGCTCGGCCTCGGCGAGCCGTACCCCGTGTCGGCACTGCACGGCCGGGCCAGCGGCGACCTGCTCGACGTCGTGCTGGACGCGCTGCCCGAGACGCCGCCGCAGACGTTCGGCGCGCAGCGGGGCCCGCGTCGCGTGGCGTTGCTGGGCAAGCCCAACGTCGGCAAGTCCTCGCTGCTGAACAAGGTGGCGGGCGAGGAGCGGGTCCTGGTGGACCCGATGGCGGGCACCACCCGCGACCCGGTCGACGAGTTGGTCGAGCTGGGCGGCCGGACGTACCGCTTCGTCGACACGGCCGGCATCCGCCGCCGCGACCGCGAGCTCAAGGGCGCCGACTTCTACGCGGCGATGCGCACGCGGGCCGCGCTGGAGCGTTCGGAGGTCGCGATCGTGCTGATCGACGCCTCCGACGTGCTGACCGAGCAGGACCTGCGCATCATCAGCCTGGTGATCGAGTCCGGCCGGTGCATGGTGGTCGCGTTCAACAAGTGGGACCTGGTCGACGAGGACCGGCGCTACTACCTGGAGAAGGAGATCGACCGGCAGCTCGTCCGCACGCCGTGGGCGCTGCGGGTCAACATCTCCGCCAAGACGGGCCGGCACGTCGAGAAGCTCACCCCGGCGATCGAGCGCGCGCTCGACTCCTGGGGGACGCGGGTGCCGACCGCCCGGCTCAACCAGTTCCTCACCGAGCTGGTCCAGGCGACGCCGCCGCCGGTGCGCGGCGGCAAGCAGCCGAAGATCCTCTTCGCGACCCAGGCGTCCACCGAGCCGCCGAAGTTCGTGCTCTTCACCTCAGGCTTCCTGGAGGAGACCTACCGCCGGTTCATCGAGCGCCGGATCCGCGAGGAGTTCGGCTTCGCCGGATCTCCGATCGAGGTCACGATGAAGATCAGGGAAAAGCGCAAGGACAAGTGACGTCCGAGGCGGAGCCGGTGGTAGGGCCAGCCCTACCACCGGAAGGCCGGTGGGCAGGCTCGTTCACGCGAGCGGGAAATTCTAGTTTGATTGGCATGCGACGACTACTGCGCCGCCTGGCGGCCGACACCAACTATCTGCTGCTGGGTCTTCCTCTCGCGGTCGCCGGCTTCTCCGTGGTCACTGTCGGCCTGTCGGCCGGATTCGGCATGCTGGTCGTCGTGCTCGGCCTCCCGGTGCTGGCGACGACGGCCCTCGCGGCGCGGGGCCTCGGAGACATCGAGCGGGTCAGGATCGCCAGGGTGCTGGGCACCGAGCCGGTACGGCCGCGCTACCCACAGGCACCGCCGGGCGCGGGGTGGCTGCGCCGTACCGTGACGCCGCTCATGGCCGGGCAGCCCTGGCTCGACGTGCTGCACGGCTTCGTGGTCTTCCCCGTGGCGATCTTCACTTTCTGCGTGTCCGTGACGTGGTGGGCGATGGCGGTCTGCGGGCTGCTGTATCCCCTCTACGGCTGGATCCTCTCCAACATCCCGGGCAATCATGGGCTTCCCGAACTGCTCGGGTTCGGCAGCGGATACGCCGTCGACTCCGCCTTCTACCTCCTCGTGGGCGTGATCTTCGCGATCACGCTCGTGCCGGTCGTCCGGGGCCTCGCCGTACTGCAGGCGAGCGTGGGGAAGGCGCTGCTGACCGGAGTGGCGGAGCTGCAGGAGCGTATTGAGGGGCTGACCGAGGGCCGCAACGCCGCCGTCCACGCGGAGGCGGACGCGCTGCGCCGGCTGGAGCGCGACATCCACGACGGGCCGCAGCAGCGCCTGGTACACCTGGCGATGGAGCTGTCGCGGGCGCAGCGGGAGCTGCAGCGGGACGCGACCGCGGCGCACGAGACCATCGGCCAGGCGATCACCGCGACCCGGGAGACCCTCGACGAGCTGCGGGCGCTCTCGCGCGGCATCGCCCCGCCGATCCTCGCCGACCGGGGGCTGGCCCCCGCGCTGGCCGCCCTGGCCAGCCGCTGCACCGTACCGGTGGAGCTGGACGTGCAGGTGGCGGAGCGGTTCCCCGCGCTGGTGGAGAACACCGTCTACTTCCTGACCGCCGAGGCGCTCACGAACGTGGCCAAGCACAGCCGGGCCACATCGTGCTCGGTGACCCTGACCAGGATCGGGGACTCCCTGCTGCTCACCATCGGCGACGATGGGGTCGGCGGCGCGCACGTCGCCAAGGGACACGGCCTGGCCGGCCTCGCCGACCGGGTTCGCGTGGTCGAGGGTGAGCTGACCGTAAACTCGCCGGCCGGTGGGCCGACGCTGATCGTCGCGGAGGTGCCGTGCGGGTAGTCGTGGCCGATGACGCCGTCCTGATCCGGGAGGGCCTGGTCCGCCTGCTGGAGGAGTTCGGCTGCGAGGTGGTGGCGGCGGTCGGCACGGGCGAGGAGCTCGTACGGGCCGTCGTCGAGCTGCGGCCGGACGTCTCCGTCGTGGACGTGCGGATGCCGCCGTCCTTCACCGACGAGGGGCTGCGGGCCGCCGTCGAGGTCCGGGAGAAGGTCCCCGGCGCGCCGGTGTTGATCCTGTCCCAGTACGTCGAGGTCTCCTACGCCGACGACCTGCTGGCCGACGCCCGCGGCGCGGTCGGCTACCTGCTCAAGGACCGGGTGGTCGACGTCGAGGAGTTCATGGAGGGGCTGCGCCGGGTCGCCGGGGGCGGCACCGTCTTCGACCCCCAGGTGGTCGCCCAGCTCATGGTGCGCCGCCGGAGGGACGACCCGCTGGCCTCCCTCACCCCGCGCGAGCGCGAGGTGCTCGGCCTGATGGCGGAGGGCAGGTCCAACCCCGCCATCAGCCGCCACCTGGTCGTCACGGAGGGCGCGGTCGAGAAGCACATCCGCGGCATCTTCCAGAAGCTCGGCCTGCACGCCGAGGACGCCGACCAGCACCGCCGCGTCCTGGCAGTGCTGGCCTACCTGCGTTCCTGACCGCGCCTTCGCCGTGCCCTCCCGGCGCTCTCCCCGCCCGCGCTCTCCCCGCGTCACGCCGGGTGGTTGCCCGCCGGGCCGCCGACGTCGTACGGCGTGGTGACGTTCTCGTAGGCGAGGTGGAACTCCATGCCCTGGGCGGCGTGGGCCAGGTCGTGGCAGTGGGACATCCACAGGCCGGGATTGTCGGCCACCAGGACCACCTCCCAGACCTCGCCCGGCTCCACGTCGAAGGTGTCCATCCGCAGGCCGCCCGCGGGCACGCCGTTCCTCGACACCACCTGGACGTGGTGGCCGTGCGGATGCATGGGATGGGTGGACCCGCTCCGGTTGACCACGGTGATCCTGACCGTTTCGCCCTGCCGTACGACCGGGGTCGGGATGTGCGGCCACGCCTTGCCGTTCACGGTGTAGCCGAGCTTCGGCACCCCGTCGACCAGCGCGAGGGTCCGGTCCAGCACCCAGGTGATGTGCCGGTCAGCGTGGCCGGGCAGCGGCGTGCGGGAGCCGTACGTGGCGATGTCGAGCAGCGGGCCGGACGCGGGCACGGGCGGAGCCGCCGTCGCGGCGCCGGTGCCCGTGCCGGTGAGCAGCAGGCCGGGATGGCCGTCCGCGGACAGCAGGACCGGTCCCTCCGGCATGGTGAACGCCAGGTCGTAGCGCCCGCCCGCGGCCAGGTGGAGCCGCCGCCCGGTCAGTTCGGTCGCCCCGGGTACGTCGCCGCCGTCCACCGCCGCGACCGTGAACGGCACGCCGGCCAGCCCGACGGTGCGCGGCAGGGTGTCGGTGTTGACCACGCGGAGCCGCACCGGCGTGCCGGGGGGCACTGCCGAGGTGGCGAGCCGGTCAGTGGGGGCGGCGCCGTCGAGGGACATCGTGAGTTGGCCGAAGGTGTGCAGCGCGACCGTGTGGTCCCCGGGGGCGGGCACCGCGGGAGCCCCTGGGGACCGCACGGCCGGATCGACGACGAGCAGCCCGAACAGGCCGCGTGACACGGCGACGCTGGAGTTCTGGTGGCTGTGGTACCAGTAGGTGCCGGCGTCCTCCGCGCGGAACCGGTAGACGTGTGTTCCGCCGGGCCGGACCGCGTCCTGGGTCACCCCGGGGACGCCGTCCTCGCCGGAGGGCACGTCGTAACCGTGCCAGTGGATCGTGACCCCCTGGTCGGGCAGCTCGTTGCGTAGGGTCACCTCGACCAGGTCGCCCTGCCGTACGCGCAGGACGGGGCCGGGAACCCGGCCGTTGAACGACCACGCGTCCAGGGTCTGCCCGGACGGCAGCCGGACGGTGGCGGCCCGCGCCGTGAGCGTGAACCGCCGGGCGTTCTCACCTCGGGGGCCGAGCAGCCGGTTGACGGGCGTGCCGGCGGCCGAGCCGCCGTGCCCCTCGTGCAGGTGTCCGCCCGACCAGCTCGCGGTGACCGCCCAGACGACGGCGATGAGGAGCACGGTCGTGCCCGCGACGTGCCACCGGTCGACCGCGCGCCCGTGCCGCAGGACTCGCCAGGTGATCGCGGAGGCTCCGGTGAACAGCGTCAGCACGGCGACGGCGGCGGGCACGGTGACCGGGTAGGAGACGATCACGCCGCAGACGACGCCCGCCACCGCTCCGTACGCCGCGACGAGCGGGGGGAACGCGACGGCCGGTGAGGGGACGCCGCGCAGCAGCCGGGGCAGACTCACCACCCCGGCGGTCAGCCCGGGAATCGCGACGAGAGGGAGGGCCAGGGTGACCTTCTCGGCGACGAACCACCAGCCCGCCCGGGCGAGGCCGACCGTGACGAGCACCCGGAGGCCGGTCACGACGATCGCCGCGGCGCACAGCGCCGCGGCGACGAGGGAGGTACGGCGGGCCGCACCGGCGTCGCCTGGCCGCCGGGCCGCGGTGAGGGCGAACCCTCCCGCAGCGGCCCACAGCCCGGCGACCAGGACGAACAGGATCTGATCGAGAGCGATCAGCGTGGCGGTGCTCACGCGCTGCCGGCCACCCGCGCCCGGGCGGACGCCGCAGCGGTGGCGGTTCCCTTCATCAGCGCGTGGGCCCCGCGGACCAGGAGGACGGCGACGCCCAGGAGGGCCACACCGTCGAGGGCGTGGAAGCCGAGGACGATCAGGCCGGCCGTGTTGGTCTTGTCCTGAGTGGTGCCGAGCGCCTCGGCGAGCGAGAAGATGCCGAAGAGCTGGACCACGACCAGCAGCAGCGGTGTGATCGCGAGGCCGATCTGCTTGCCGCCGGCCCGGGCGATCGCCGCGACGATCGTGGTCAGCAGTGACAGGACCGGGATGACCATCGTGCCGTTCATGGCGTGATAGTTGATCATGGCGCCCTCGGCGCCCGCCGCCGGGACGGGCCGCTCGAACGCGCCGAACGTGGCGAAGTAGAACTGGGCGAGCACGGAGATCAGCAGCACCACCGTGAACCCGAAGTACGCCTTGCGCATGGGGGGCTCCTCATATGTAGGGAATGGCCCCGGAGGTTCGTGACGGGGCGGTTCGCCCCCAGCTTGCGCTCCCAGGCGTCCCGAACGCATGGGACGCGGGTCCCTGCCGTCCGGGAATCTTGGCGTACGGCCGGTTCTCGGCCGAAGATGGTCACCGGACTCCGCAATCCGATCCACGCCGGAGAGCGGACGTCGAAACCGGCGCCTCGAGAAGTACGAGATGGAGGAGAGCATGGCCGAGGGAGCACACAGGCCCGACATCCAGGCCGCGGCCGACCGCATGGCCGGCAAGTTCGGATCCAGGCGCGAGATCCGCCATCTGGTCGACTACCTCCTGGAGGACGAGGTCGTCGACCAGATGGCGGGCGGCGCCTTCGGCCCCGGCATCGGGCTTGTCGTTCTCACCGACCGGCGACTGCTGTTCGTCAAGGACGGTTTGGTGGCGAAGGTCTCCGAGGACTTCCCGGTGGGGAAGATCTCCTCAGTGCACTGGGAGCCGGGTTCATCGCACGGCACGCTGACCGTGACGTCCTCCGGTGACAAGGCCGAGATCGAACACATCCACAACGACGACGGCGAGCGCATCGCCGACGCGATTCGGCACCGCCTGCCCGGCGCGCGATCCGCCGCCTCTCCGGCCCCGGCCGAGGCTCCCGTCTCCGGGGAGGACGATGTGTTCGAGGCTTTGCGGAAGCTGGGGGAGCTCCGTGACAAGGGTGTGGTCACCGACGCGGAGTTCGAGGCGAAGAAGGCCGAGCTGCTCGCCCGGATCTGACGGCGCTACCCGGTCGCGGCGCGGGGTGGGAGAAGCAGGGCGGTCAGGGCTCCGGCCGCGCACAGGACGGCGGTGATCAGGAAGATCTCGGAGTATTCCGCGTGGAGGGCCGCGTGCACCTTGGCGGTGTACTCCGTGAGCCGCCGGGCGTACTCGGCGGCCTCCACCCCGATCGGGAGCGGCGTGTCGAGGTGGGCGGTGAGCGACTGGAACCGGTGGAACCCCCACGCCGACAGCGCGGCCACGCCGAGCAGCATGCCCATCATCCGGGCCACGACGATCGCCGCCGACGCCACGCCGTGCTGTACGGCGGGCACGACCCGCAGCACCGCCGAGGACACCGGCGCGATGACCAGGCCGAGTCCCAACCCGGCGACGACCAGGTCCACGTCCATCCGCATCCCCGCCGCGGCGAGGTCCAGGGGCCACTGGGAGATCCGGGTGTAGCCGGCCGCGGCGACGGCGAGCCCGCACACCGCGACCGACCGCTCGCCGAACCTCCTGGCCAGCAGGCCGCCGAGGAGCGCCGCGACGGCCAGCGCGACGAGGAACCGGGTGAGGACGAGCGCGCCGCCGACGGTGTCCAGGCCCAGCAGGGTCTGCGCGGTGAACTGCACGTCCACCAGGGTGACCAGCAGCGCGGCCCCGGTGAGGAAGCTCACGCCGAGCGTCGCGAACACGGGGCGCCGCGCCACGCCCGGCGGGTCGAGCAGCCGGACCGGGGAGCGGATCTCCCACCCGACGAACGCGGCGGCCGCGACCAGTCCGGCCACGACGCACGGCACGCCCCACGAGGGGAGTACCGACCTGTCCGGCGAGGGGTTGTACAGCCCGGCGACGAGCAGTCCCAGCGCCACCGCGAGGAGCAGCCCGCCCACGACGTCGATCCTGGCCCCGCCGTACGGCTCCCGCCTGCCGGGGACGCCGCGCTGCACGGCCACCGCCGCGAGCGCGGCCAGGGGGATGTTGACCCAGAAGATGAGCCGCCATCCACCGGTCGGCAGGCCGAGCCAGGCCGTACCGGCGGGGATCACCGAGGCGAGAGCCACGCCGTACAGGGGGCCGAGGACGCTGCCGAGCTCCTGGGCGGCGCCGACCGCGCCCAGGGCCACCGGGCGGGCCCGCTCGTCCCACAGGTCGCCGATGAGCGCCATCGTGATCGGCAGCAGCGCGCCTCCCGCGACGCCCTGCACCGCGCGGCCCGCGACCAGGGCGGGCACGCCCTCCGCCAGGGCGGTGATCAGCGATCCGGCGGCGAACCCGGCCAGGCAGGCATGGATGAGGGCACGCCGGCCGTACCGGTCGGAGAGCCCGCCGAGCAGCGGCATCGCGGCGACGTAGCCGAGCAGGAACCCGGTCACGATGGGTGTCGCCCGCTCAAGGTGGTTCAGCGGGACGCCGGCGTCCCTGGCGACGTCGATGAGCACGGTGACCACGACGTACGCGTCGAGCGCGGCGAGGAGCACGGCGGCGCCGCCGACGCCGAGCGCCACCCGGCGGGCGGCGGGCACGGCGGCGCGGGAGGGAGAGGAGGTCATGCCGTCAGGACGCCGGCAGGGTGATCGTCACCGGGGCGTCGTAGTCGGTGAGGTTCACGACGACCTTGCCTCCGGTGAGTGGCAGCTCCATCTTGACCAGCCGATCGGTGGCCTTGTCGATCCAGACGATGCCGTTGACACCCTGGCTGATCCCGGGGATCAGCCTGGCCAGGATCCGCTGGGGCAGCGTGACCGGAACGCGGTAGGCGTCGGCGCCCGCGACCTTCTCCACGGCCTCGGCCCGGGCGTCGGCGGCGCTGGACAGCAGCTCGGGCACCCCGGTCAGCACGGCCGAGGGGTCGTAGATCGCGACGAGCTCCTCCCGGGTCATCCGCTGGAAGCCGCCGGTCGGGCCCTTGAAGTGGACCGCGTCCCCGGCGAGGACGAACTCCAGCTCCTGCAGGGACCCCATGATGTCGATCCGCAGGGTGCCCTTCGCGTCCCCCTCCTTGGTCAGGCTGCCCTCGGCGTGCTTGACCGACACGGACGGCTTGCCCTCGGTGTCGATGGTGAACGCGACCGTCTTGACCGCCGCCATCGCCGTGGCGGCCTTCTTCATCAGATCGGGGCCGTCGGGCAGGCCGGCCTCGGCCGTCCCGCCGCAGGCCGGTACCAGGAGGACGGCCAGGACGAGCCAGACGGCGCTTGCCAGGCGTCTTGTCAGGAGTCTTGTCACACGCGGATCGTAGCGATCGGCACCCGCCCGGAGCAGCGGCCTGACATATCGGTTTGGAACCACAGCCGGGCGGACGGCCTGGGTAACCCGCTCACGCTCCGGCCGCGGCGGCTCGGCCGCTCAGGAGCCGCAGCCGGGCCGGGCCGTCGGTGATGGCGCTCGCGATGACCGTGCCCGCGGTCCATTCGAGCAGGTGCCTGCCCTCCCACTCCAGCCTGGCGGTGTCCGCGTCGAGCGGCAGGCCGGACAGGTCGGCCTCGCGCAGCCGGTCCAGGGTGAGCTCGCCCCGCTTGACGAGGGCCTCCTTGCGCACCCACTGCCGGATGAGCCTGCGGTTGTCCTGCCCCACCAGCCGAGCCTCGGCGGGCGTGAGCGCGAGGGAGGCGAGGCCCTGGTCGGCCGGGCCGTCCGTGGCGTGCTCGGCGTCCACCCCCACGCGGCCGTGTCCCACGGCCGCGCACACGTATCCGGAGGTATGGGTCAGGCTCACGGAGAGGTCCGGCTCCTCGGCGAGCCACGGCCGCCCGTGCGGCTCGCCGCAGTGGTCGCATCGCTGCACCAGCGTGAGCACGCAGGCCCGGGTGCCGAGGAACTCGGCCGCGCAGTGCCGTACGAGGAGGTGGGCGGCGACGAAGTCGCGCCGGTCGCGCTCCCGGGCGAAGCGCTCGGCCCGGGACCGCTCGGCCTCGGTCAGCGTCCCCCCGACCATGTCGAGCACCTCGTCGGTGTGACCGGCGAAGATCAGGGGGACTGGCATGATCACACCTTATTCGACCATTGTGACCATCACGTGAATCGCGGTTGCTCAGCCGAGCAGTTCCGCCATCCACGCCTCGATTTCGTCCGGGCGCCTGGGCAGCCCCTCGGACATGAGGCGGGCGCCGTCCGCGGTTATGACGAGGTCGTCCTCGATGCGCACCCCGATGCCGCGCAGCTCCGGCGGCAGGGTGAGGTCGTCGGGCTGCAGGTAGAGGCCCGGCTCCACGGTCAGCACCTGGCCCTCCTCCAGCACGCCGTCGAGGTAGGCGTCCGCCCGCGCCGTGGCGCAGTCGTGCACGTCGAGGCCGAGCATGTGGCCGCTGCTGCAGAGCGTGTAGCGGCGGTAGAGCCCGCTCTCCAGGTCGGGGCTGGACAGTACGCCCCAGTCGTGCAGGCCCTCGGCGATCACGCGCATGGCCGCCTGGTGGAACTCCCGGAAGCGCGCGCCCGGCCGGAGCGCGGCGATCGCGGCGTCCTGCGCCTCCAGGACGAGGTCGTACACCTGCCGCTGCAGCGGGCTGAACCGGCCGGACAGCGGCAGCGTGCGGGTGATGTCGGCGGTGTAGAGGTTGTCGCTCTCCACGCCCGCGTCCAGGAGCATCAACTCGTCGGGGTTCAGCCGCCCGTCGTTGCGGATCCAGTGGAGCACGCAGGCGTGTGCCCCCGAGGCCACGATCGACTGGTAGCCGACCGCGTTGCCCTCCAGCCGGGAACGCAGTCCGAAGATCCCCTCGACGTACCGCTCGCCGCGCGGGTGGGCGATCGCGGCGGGCAGCGCGCGGACCACGTCCTCGAAGCCGCGCGTCGTGGCGTCCACGGCGTGCTGCAGCTCCGCGATCTCCCACTCGTCCTTGATGAGCCGCATCTCGGACAGGAACTGGGCGAACTCGCCGTCGCCGTCCCCCGGGGACACCAGGGCGTCGACCGCGGTGTCCACCCCGCGCAGCACCCGGGCGGGCCCGGTGACCGCGTCGGCCAGCCGGTCGATGTGGACGCACTCGACCTGGTAGAGCTGCTCCGCCTCGGCCAGGTCGGGGCGGCGGCCCACCCAGAACTCGCCGTACCGCCGGTCGCGGTAGAACTCCTGCCCCTCCGAGCGCGGCGACCGAGGCCGCAGGAAGAGCCGGGCCGTGCCGGAGGGTTCGATCACCAGGACGTCGTCCGGCTGCTGGTCGCCGGTGAGGTACGCGAACGCGCTGTGCGCCCGAAACCGGTAGTCGTCGTCGTTGCTGCGGGCCTTGAGGGTGCCGGAGGGGATGACCAGCCGCTCCCCGGGGAACCGGGCGACGAGCGCAGCGCGGCGCTTGGCGGTGTACGCGGCGAGGGGCAGGGGCTCCATGTCCATCAGGCTGGTGTCGGCCCAGCCGGTCGTCATGAACTGCGCGAGGGCCTCGGTGATGGGAAGGTCGTGGCTTCCGGTGTTGATCTTGTCCGTCATCGTTGTCTCCGGCGGCGGGCGGGCAATAGTGGTATTTCACACATTACTGCTTCGGCTCTCGAACCTCACCAGCGTATGCCCCTGACGCTGCTGACAGGTCAGGCCGCGCAGGCGGGTCCGGCGCGCTTAGTCCACGTGCTTGGGGGCAAGGTTGAGTGAAAGCCGAGCCGAGGCCGAGCCGAGGTGGTGCCGATGCTGATCACAACGATTCTGCGGGGCAAGGGAACGGACGTGGCGACCGTGCGGCCGGACGCCACGGTCACCGAGCTGCTGGCCGTACTGGCCGAACGGAACATCGGAGCGGTGGTCGTCTCGGAGGACGGCGTGACCATCACCGGCATCGTCTCCGAACGCGACGTCGTGCGCCGGCTGGCCGACCGGGGCGCCGCGGTCCTGGATCTCCCGGTCTCCGCGATCATGACGTCCGAGGTGCACACCTGCACGCCCGAGGCCAACGTGGACGAGCTCCGCCGTACGATGACCAACCATCGCGTCCGGCATGTCCCCGTGATACGCGATGGCCGGCTCGCCGGCATCGTCAGCATCGGCGACGTCGTCAAGAGCACCATCGACGAGCTGGAGACGGAGAACGAGGCCCTGGTCGGTTACATCAACAGCTGACCGAGGCCGGGTCGGGGAAGAGCCCGGCGCTCAGGCCGGGTCGGGGAAGGGGCCCGGCATCCGCCGGGCCCCTCCGCGTCTCACTGAGCCGTTCGCCTCATACGAACGCCTCACGGCTCAGTGAACGGCTCACTGAACTGTGATCTTGTCCTCCTTCACGGTGATGCCGCGCACCTGCGGGGTCGAGGTCGCCGTCGTCACCGTCCCGGTTCCCACGGACGAACCCTTGACCGTGAACGAGTAGGTCAGGGTGCCGCCGGGCGCGCCCGGCGTACTGGTGATCTGGTAGTCACTCGCCGGCCCGCCGGTGATCTGGCTGCCCGCGGTGCCGTCGGCGTTCTCCGCACCCACGGTCAGGCCGTAGTCGTCACCCGGGTGACCCGGCAGGGCGGTCGGGTTGTAGGCGTAGGTGATGTCCTCCGTCCCGTTCAGCCCGATCCACTGCTGGAACATCTTGATCTTGCTGTCGCCCCACAGGCGGACCCGCCATTCGATGACGACCCACCGGTTGACGCCGTCCGTCAGCGTTGCCACGTAAACGCCCGGAGCCCCGGTGCCGTCCAGGTCGGTCCAGTACGTGGCGAGCACGCCGTTGGGCGGCGCCGAGTCGGGGAACGTCTGCGGGGAGTACTGGATGTCCGCCGAGCCGGTTGTGCCGCCCGCGACCGTGTAGCCGTTCGAGACGACCCCGATCCTCGTGTACGTCTTGCCCGCGAAGACGAAGGCGGGGACGTTGTAGTTGAGTGCCTGCTCGTCGCCGATCGGTGTGGGCCTGATGCCGAGGGAGGACAGCGGGAGCCAGCCTTCCGCGGGGTTGGTCCCCGGTGCGATGACCGGCTTGTCGGGCTGCCGCCCCGCCAGGGTGGTCGTCGTCGTGACCTGGCGCTTCCCGACCTGCGTCGCGCCGGTGACCTCGGCGACCTTCAGCTTCGTGTTCAGCGTGCTGGAGGCCGTGACCTCGGTGTCCGCCAGCGTTTCGTTGCGCACGGTCACCGTGCAGGTGGACGTCTCGGTGTTCTTCGCGATGGTGTCGGGGGTGCAGGTCTGCTCAAGCGGCACCGAGCCCTGCGTGCGGTAGAACGCGACCGGGAGGTGCTGTTCCCGGTTCCCGTTGACCTGCTTGAGGTCCACCTGGCCGAAGTACTGCCCCTCGGGCAGGTCGGGAGCGCTGATCGCGATGGTGATCTCCGCGCTCTGGCCGGCCTTGATGTTGAACGTCGCCGGCTGCACGGTGATCTGCGCTCCGCTGACCGTGCTGCCCGTCGCCTTGTAGACCATGTTCTTGTCGGTCGCGTTGAAGAGCTTCCGCTTCGCCGTGATCACGCCGGGCATGACCGGCGCGTTCACCGACGGCAGGTTCAGGTCGATCCGCCCCTGCGGGTGGTCGGCCGAGGCCGCGAAGTTCGCCGCTGTCTCGTCCAGGGTCAGACCGGGGTCGCCGGCCTTGGACAGGTCGATGCGGCCCCCGCCGTAGTCGAACGGGTCGGCGGGCGTGGTGCGGTCCTGCTTGGTGACCTTCGTCGTGGCCGTGGTCTCCAGCGCCGACTTGATCTGGCCGGGCGTCCAGTCCGGGTGCAGGGCCGCCACGAGCGCCCCGGCCCCGGCGACGTGCGGCGACGACATCGACGTGCCGGCGATGACCTGGAAGAGGTTGCCCGCAGGGCCCTCGACCTCGGACTCCGGCGTCGGCGTCTGCCCCGCGAGGATGTGCAGGCCGGGCGCGGTCACGTCCGGCTTGAGGAAGTCGCCGCCCGGGCCGCGCGAGGAGAACGTCGTCATCGCGTCGCCCTGCCACGTCGTCTTCTCGCCCTGGGTGAAGGTCGCCGTCGCGCCGGGGTGCGTGCTCAGGAAGCCGAGCAGCGCGTCGGTCTCCGGCTTGTCGATGTGGACGGTGGGCACCCAGTGGTTGTCCGTCATGACGTCCAGCGGGGACGAGTTGTAGAGGATCATCCCCGCGGCGCCGCCCTTCTTGACCTGGGCGCCCTTCAGCACCCGGTTCGGGCCACGCTCACAGGCGACGATCTTGCCGGTGAACAGCCCGGCGGGCGGTGTGCGGACGCACAGCGCGTCGCTGTACGGCGGGGCCGAGGCGAGCACGATCGGCAGCGGCGTCATCGAGCCCGCGGTGATCGACGCCCCCTTGATCGTGGTGGTCGTGCCGTCGCCGGCGAGGGTGATCGTCGACTGGAAGGTCCGCGACTGGGTCGAGGCGGCCACGGTCGTCACCCACGGGCTGCGGTGGTCGGTCGTGTTCGCGCCGGGGCCGGAGTTCCCCGCCGAGGCGGACACGAACACGCCCGCCGCGTACGCGTCGAGGAACGCCAGCTCGACGGGGTCGCTGTAGGGGTTGGACCCGCCGGAGATCGAGAAGTTGATCACGCGGACGCCGTCCGCGATGGCCTGGGCGACCGCGGCCGCCGAGTCGGACTGGTAGCACCCTCCGGCGCCGCAGACCTTGTAGACGGCCACATGGGCGGCCGGCGCGATGCCGTGGATCGCGCCGCGGTCGATGCCGAGCGGGTTCGCGTGCTCCACCGGGCCGCCGGCCGATGTGGTCGCCGTGTGCGTCCCGTGACCATTGGAGTCACGGGCGCTCTTGGGGTAGACCTCGCCGCCCGCCAGCGCGTTGTACGTGTCCAGGAAGGGCTGGCCGGAGATCAGCTTGTTGTTGCAGACGAAGACATCGGTCGCCGGGGTCAGCGGGTTGTCGCCGAAGTTACAGGTCCGGGGGGTGCCGTCGGCCTTGGCCGGGGGCGCGGGCAGGTTGCCCGGGTCGGCGAACGACGGGTGCTCGGGCCACGCGCCCGAGTCGAGGATGCCGACGATGACGCCCTTGCCGGACGAGCTCGAACCGCCGAGCTGGTTGTATATCGTGTCCGCCCCCATGAACGAGGCGCTGGAGTCGGTGAGCGGCTGCTCCTTCTTGTCCTCCTGCACGGCCGCGACCCCGGGGAGCTTCAGCAGCTCGGCGGCCTTCTCGCCGGGCAGGGTGAGCGCCACGCCGCCGTAGACCGTGCGGAGCTTCTGGCCCACCTTGGCGTCGGGGATCTTCTTCGCCAGCTCGCCGAGGAAGGCGTTCTCGACCTCCTCGATGTGCTTGCCGTACTTCGCCGCGTCGGCGCTCTTCAGGTCGAGGGACTCGCCGGTGACCGCCGGGCTGGTCCCGGGCAGGCCGGCGAGGCCACCCCGGTACGCCGCGAGGGAGTCGTAGTCCAGCTTCACGACGACGTTCACCGGCGCCGCCGAGCGCGACTGCAGCAGCTGGACGTCGCTCTTGGCCAGCCGCCCGCTCGGCGACTTGGCCCCTTCGACGAGTTCACCGTCGGTGAGCGGGGTGGCCGACCAGGAACCGGAGGGACTGGGGCTGGGCTCCGCCGTCGCGGACGCCGCGGGGATCGTCGCCGCGACGAGGGCGAGACCGCCCGCGACGGCGGTCAAGCGTAAATAGGTGGACCGGGACTTCCTTGACACGAACACCTCCCATGAGGGCACTGCACGGACTCGCCGCCCGCAGAGAAGTGAGGTGTCGTGCCGCCCTGAACGCATGGGAAGGTGCACGACCCTCCCCGTTGGGCGACAAGTGGACGGCCACCTCGGAAGGTGGCCGTACCTGACCTGGAGTCTAACGAGAGATCATCTTTACGTATAGATCGCGATTTATGCTGACTTTATGCGGCTCTATTGGGTGGAAGTTGACAAGCTCTACACTCCATCCTGTGAAGCTCAAGCTTGATCTCCATGACATCTACAACAACAGCCGTGAGATCGACCGGGCGCTGCGCGGGATCATCCAGGAGGCCGTCCGGGTGAAGGCCACGCAGGTGGAGATCATCCCGGGCAAGGGATCCGGCCAGCTCAAGAAGAAGGTGCTGCGCTTCCTCGACCAGAAGGAGATCAAGGCGCTCTATCACCGCATCGACAAGGACGCGAAGAACCACGGCCGCCTGTTCGTCTACTTCCAGTGGAAGTGAGCGCGCGACGCGTACCAGGGGTAACGCTTACCTCGGCGTGGCCGAGGGCACAACCAGGGCGCACGCCGACTCCTCGCCACACTGGGAGCTGGTCACCTCAACAGGCGTTGCCGGGGCACCCGAGGCCTGTAGGCCGAACCAGTGGCTACATAAGAGGCGGTCAGGTGGCAGCCGTATGCGTGGCGCACGATCGGCGCCCTGAATAAACACCACTGGATCCCGGCATCCCAGGCTTGACCCTCCGTCGCTGGCCCTCTGTCCTTCGGATGGGTCGAAAGCAGACGACAGATCAGGACGACGGCATCCTGCGCGGGGCCGCACTTTTGGGCTTGCGACTGTACAGCAGCGAAGTACAGCAACGGAGTCTTACGAGACCGCACAGCAGCAGTCGGGATCTGCCGCCCGAACAGGGCGAGGGACCGTCTACGTCGTGACTGGCTCCCGTTTGCAAGCAGGAAGTCATGAGCGTGCCGCAGGCGCGAGGCTTGCAAATTGGCCCGGGTCGGTGTACGCCTGCACAAAGGGGTAGATCGTCTCCTGGACGGGGGATATGCGGATGAACAGCAAGAAGACCGGATTGGAGGAGTATCAGGAAGCGCTCGCACGGGCGAACGCGAATGTGCGGGCCGCGCGCGCCCCGGTATTCGGTCACCATCGCCCACGGGGCATCGCTGTCGTGCTTTTGGGGCTGGTGTTCCTGGTCGGGAGCCTGGCCATCTTCTACTTCGAGTGGTACGGGCCCACCTATGGCAATCCTGCGTCTGGGACGATCGTCAAGGTCGAAGGGCGTGGGATCCATGTCGCGTTCACATCCGCTGAGGGTGTGCACGAGACGGGTTATGTCCAGAACTTCGTGCAGAACCCTCCACCGTATGTGGGGGAGAAGCGAGACATTCTCTATCTGGACTGGTGGAAGTCCGCCGGGAGAGTGGACGCATGGGATCCCCGTGTTCCCCCGGTGCTCGCCTTTCCCTTGATCTTCACCCTTGTAGGCCTTGGCGCATTGGTGGCCGGGGTCATCGAATTCTCCGGTCGCGGTCCTTGGCGGAAAGCCGTCTGGCTCGATGAGCGATCCGTACGCTCCTCTGCGTCGGGCCTCGCCGACCGAGGCGTCCGCTCGGTGCAGGAGTGACTGCCCTCGTTGCCAGCCGTTGCCTGGCCTCGTGAATTCACCGACATGCGGATGGTCGTCACCTAGCGTCACAAACGACAAAAGGTGCCGCTCTGACCTGGCATGATCTGGATTGACTAGATCTTGATCCTGCAGGAGAACGGCACCTCGAAAGTGAAGCCTACGACACCCGCCGGATTGCGGCGGAAGATCAAGCGTGTT
>NZ_BSSE01000004.1 GCF_030268965.1 Microtetraspora sp. NBRC 16547
GGTAGACGACCGGGTTGATAGGCCGGAAGTGGAAGCGCGGTAACGTGTGGAGCTGACCGGTACTAATAGGCCGAGGACTTGTCCATAGATGTTCGCGTCGGCTATGCAATTCAGAGACTGCAAACAGCCCTGCCTGCGCTGATTGTGTGGGTGGTCTGGTTGTGTGTTTCATAGGGTTACGGCGGTTATAGCGGTAGGGAAACACCCGGTTACATTCCGAACCCGGAAGTTAAGCCTTCCAGCGCCGATGGTACTGCACTGGGGACGGTGTGGGAGAGTAGGACGCCGCCGGACAATTTTTGTGGGGGAGGGTCACCTGTTGTGGGTGGCCCTTTCTCTGTTTGTGGGGGGTCCGGGTGCCGGGCCCCCTTTTTGTTGCCCGCGGCCGGGGTGTGTCCCGTTTTGTAGGGGCTTTCCGGGTGTAAGGTTGTGGTGTTGGTGGACGCTGCGGCGGCTAAGGTCCGTAGGCGCTGCGGCGGGGGCTGCTCCGGCCGGCCGTGATAGTTGCGTTCTGGTGATGCCGCTTTCGCGGCCGTCGCGGGCGCGGTGGTTGCTGGCACGGTCCTACGCCGGCCTCCGCAACCCCCGCCTCCGCGCCACCCTCTCCCGCCGCACCCCAGTGATAGGCATCTGTCAACGGACTCCCGATAGTGACCCCCTGCGGTTCCCCGGGGTACCCCAGGGGGTCAGTTTTCAGGATCCGCCGACAGCATCATGCGGATGCCCGCACCGCAGGCATCCGCAATGCCTCCAGCGTTGTGTGGTCCAGCTGCCGCCCGTCGACTGCGTCTGCGCGGCGCGTTCTTGCGACATCGAGAAGCCCGTCACCGTGCTCGAGAATCCAGCGTCCAAGAGCCTCCATCGGCCCATCAACCAGGCTCTCGCCCAGGTCGGTCAGGCTGTAGTCGACGCGAGGCGGGGCCGCGGCGTAGGCCCGTCGGTCGACCAGGCCGTTGGCGAGCAGGCGGTGCAACGCCTCGGTCAGCACCTTGTCGCTGATGCCGCCGATCGCGGTGCGTAGCTCGCGGCGTCGATGCGGACGCGAACGTAAGGCCGCGAGCCCGACGGGATCCCATGTGTGGGCGAAGAGATCGATGGCCGCGCACAGGCGGCAATCGGCGACCAGTTCGTCGCAGTGTGCTCCGCGATCGCTCATCCTGCCTTCTATTGTGGTGCGTTCGTCATGTACTGATCGGTGCGTAACGGGCTTACTACCGTGGCCCCAACGATCTCTGCTTGGGAGAGGCGAGACCGATGCGAATCGGGATCTTGGGGACCGCTCCTTCCGGGCAAACCTTGCCGGTCACCGCCCTAGACGTGAAGTTCGCCGGACCAGATCGTGAGGGCCTGGCCGACGAGCTCGACCCGGTCCCCCTTGACGGTCGTGCGCATCGTGCCGGTGCGCGGCGAGAGCTGCTTGGCGAGGAGGCTCTCCCGTCCCAGCTTCGCCGACCAGTACGGCGCCAGGACGCAGTGGGCCGAACCCGTCACCGGGTCCTCCGGGACGCCGACCCGAGGGGCGAAGAATCGGGAGACGTAATCAGCCTCGTCGGCGGGGCCGGCGGGAGCGGTGACGATGACGGCTCGGACGTCGAACGCGGACAGCGCGTCGATGTCAGGGGTCAGATCGCGTACCACTTGTGACGACTCGACCTCGGCGAGGAGATCGGTATGGCCCATTCCGGTCCACCGTACGGGCACTCCGAGGGCCTCGGCCAAACTGTCCGGCGGGGTGATTTCCGACGGAGAATGCGCCGGGAAATCCATCACTATCGAGCCGCCTTCTGACTGGTCGACAGCGAGAATTCCACTCTGTGTCGAGAATTCGATCTTGCCTTCGGCGAGGCCCGTCGAATAGAGCACATGCGCCGCCGCGAGGGTGGCGTGCCCGCACAACGCGACCTCGACGGTGGGAGTGAACCAGCGCAACGACCGGCGTCCGGTGGCATCGGGACCGAGCACGAACGCGGTTTCCGAGTGACGCATTTCGGCGGCGACGGACTGCATCCAGGAATCGGCGGCCGAGGCTTCCAGCAAACAGACGCCCGCGGGGTTACCCTTGAAGGGTTGGTCGGTGAACGAATCCACGGTGAAGATGCGCATACGAGTGATGCTATCGACGCTGTGAATGCGGCCTGGCGCGGGGGCGCACGCCGGACAAAAAGAAATACAAGTCGGGCGTGTCGCCCGGCTGGGGCCGAATAGTTGGTTACCGTCCTTTCTATCGGGGTAGCCCAAGGCGGCCGGATCTCGGGGAAAGGATGTGCCGATGGGGGCAGTGCGCAAGATGGCGAGCTATCTTGGCCTGGGTGGGGTTGAGCAGTACGACGAGCCCTATGGTGACGAAGAATACGAGGATGACTGGATGCCGGCGTCCGAGCGGGCGGCCAGGCGCTGGCAGTCCGCGGAACAGCCCGCGCGGATCGTGATGGTGCGTCCGCAGAAGTATGACGACGCGTTGACGATCGGGCGGCACTTTCGCGAGGGCCACACGGTGGTCATGGATGTGGTCGGCATGTCGATGGCTGAGGCCACAAGGATGGTCGACTTCGCGGCCGGACTGGCGTACGGCTGTGAGGGCAGGATCGAGCGCATCGCTGAGAAGGTCTTCCTGCTGACCCCTGCCAACGTCGAAGTCTCCATGGTGTGACGCCGAGCCGGGTTTTTCGGGCCCCTGATTCCGCCCGTCCCGGCTCGGCCCGTCCGTGAACGATGGTCGGCGACCGATCCGGCCCCTACGTAATAAGCGATGACCGGCGACCGATCCGGCCCGAGATCAGGCGGCGCGAGGTCCGCGGCGGAGCAGCCGGGTGAGCTCGGTGAAATCCTCGGCGGCCGCGTCGGCGCGTTTGGTTGACTCTCTCGCGTGTTCGTGCAGCGCCCATACGGCGCCTTCGGCGGTCTCGTTCAGTTCGGCGAGTCGAGCCTGAACGTAATCAAGATCGGCCTGCTCCTGGACCCGGCGCCTCCACAGGAGGAAGCCACCCCATCCGGCGACGGCGATCCCGGCGAGCGCGGTCGCCAGCGAGACCGCGAAGCCGGTGCCGAGCAGGACGACGCCGATGCCGATGAGCACGTATCCCAGCCAGTTTCCCCGGCGGTTCGGCACGGATTCGGTGACGATGCCGTGCTCGGCCGCGTACAGCGAATCCCGATCGGGGCCTTCCGGGCGCAGGATCACGGGATGCCCGAGCACCGGGACGGTCACCGCCTCGGGAGGCGGCTCCTGCGCGGCCTGCAAGAGCGACTCCGCCGCGGCTTTCACTGCGGGAGCGGCGACATGGAGGGCGAGCGCCGCCAGGTGCGATTCCGCGCCGGGCTGGACATCCTGGAGCAAATGCCCCTGTAGTGAGCTGAGCGGCCCCTCGTGGCCGCCCTGTCCGATCAGCGTACGGAGCACGGCGAGGGGCTCGGCGTCGGGCCATGCGGATCCGGCCGTGACCTTCGACACCGTTGCGGGCTCCCGGGACGCGGTGATCTCGGCACAGCGCTCGCGCAGGCGGGTGAGCCGGTCGGCGGCCTGGGCCGGACCTGAGATCTCGGGGATCTCGGCCAGCTGGGGGAAGTCGGCGAGCGAGCGCGGTACGACGATCGCGGGCTCGTCGGGGACGAGCGCCTCCAGCCAGAGCTCGTCCTCGGTGGGAACGGCGACCGCGTCGAGCTTACGCAGCACGAAGATCTTCCCGACCGGTCCGTACGCGCCGCGAGCGGCGGCGAGCCACACCGCCCGCTGGCCTGAGGTGACCGGGCGGTCGTCGCTGAGGTCACCGAAGGCCGTGCCGAGCCAGGAGGCGTGGATGCGGTCGCCGTGGCCGGCGACGGCGAGGGCGAGGCAGAGGAAAAGCGCGGTGCGGCCCTCGTCGAGCCGGGCGGCGCGGGAGAGCGGCTCCATCGCGTCCTCGCCGGCCAGGGTGCGGACCAGGGCTTGGAGGGCGGGGGCGAGCCAGTAGTCCGATATGTCCCCGATGTCTGGCGGCAGGCTGGGCGCGCCGCCGCCGGCGGTGAGGTGGACCAGGAGCGCCTCAGCGTACCGATGCAGCTCGGTGGTGTCGGCGAGACCCGCGGTGTCGGGGCTCTTGCTCAGGTCCATGCTCAACGCAGAACGCTCCCCGAGAAGGTGACGAAATGCCGCCGACTGAAGACCGCCCCTGGCGGTGGCCGCGCGCTGCGGGATCGGCGGGCATTCCCTTGACCGGGTCAAGGCTAGACCGTCGCGCCGGCATATCTGGACGAGACGCGCCGGATGGCGAACGGTGACTACCCCGCCCGGAGCAGGTCGCTCCGGGCGGGGAGAGTCGTCACATCCGCTCGGGCACCTCGATGCCGAGCAGGTCGAGACCCTGGAGGAGGACCCGGAGGGTCAGCGCGGAGAGCGCCAGCCGGGACTGCCGCGTGGCGTCGTCTTCGGCCTTGAGCACCGGGCAGCCCTCGTAGAACGACGTGAACGCCTGGGCCACGTCGAACAGGTAGTTGCACAGCCGGTGCGGTTCGGACAGCTCGGCGACGCTCTCGACGACCGTGCCGAAGCCGAGGAGCTGCAACGCGAGTGCCCGCTCCGCGGGCTCGCCGAGAACGATCGGCCCGCTCACGGTGGCCGGGTCGATCGAGCCGTTACGGAAGATCGAGCGGATGCGGGCGGTGGCGTACTGGAGGTACGGCCCGGTGTTGCCGGTCAAGGCCAGCATCCGGTCGAAGTCGAAGACGTACTCGCTGTCGTGGCTGACCGACAGGTCGGCGTACTTCACCGCGCCCATGCCGACCTGGCGGGCGATCGCGCGGCGGACGGAGGGGTCGTAGCCGCGGTCGGCGATGACGGCCTCGGCCCGGATGACCGCCTCCTCCAGCAGCTCGGTCAGTTTGACCGACTCGCCGCTGCGGGTCTTGAACATCTTGCCGTCACTGCCCAGCACGCTGCCGATCTGGACGTGCTCGGCGCTGGCGTCGTCGGTCAGCCAGCCGGCGAGCCGCGCGGAGGCGAACACCATCTGGAAGTGCAGCGACTGGGTGGCGCCCACGACGTAGAGGATGCGGTCGGCCTTCAGGTCGCGCACGCGGTACCGGATGGCGGCGAGGTCGGTGGTGGCGTAGCCGTACCCTCCGTCGCTCTTGCGGATGATCAGCGGGAGCGGCTGGTCGTCGCGCCCGGTGAAGCCGGGCGGGAAGACGCACAGCGCGCCCTCGCTGATGACGGCGACGCCGGAGTGCTCCAGCTCGTCGCAGGCGTCGGCCAGCATCGGGTTGTACATGCTCTCGCCGGCGATGTCGTCGTCGGTGAGGGTGACGCCCAGCTGCTGGTAGACGCGGTTGAAGTAGCGCTGGGTGTACTCGATGAACTCGCGCCACAGGCGGAGGGTGTCGGCGTCGCCGCCCTGCAACAGCGGCACCCGGCGGCGGGCCCGCGCCTCGAAGTCGGGGTCGCCGTCGAACTTGCGGCGGGCCTCCTGGTAGAAGGCGTTCCCGTCACCGGCGGCGAGCCGGGCGAGCGACTCCTCCTCGCCGATATCGAGCAGGTGCTCGATGAGCATGCCGAACGGGGTGCCCCAGTCGCCGAGGTGGTTCTGCCGGATGACGTGGTCGCCGAGGTGCTCGTGCGTGCGCGCCAGGGTGTCGCCCACGATCGTGGTGCGCAGGTGCCCGACGTGCATCTCCTTGGCGGCGTTGGGCGCGGAGTAGTCGATCACGACGGTCTTGGGCGCGGGCTGCGGCACGCCGATCCGCCCGTCCTTCAGCAGCCGCGCGGCCTGCGCGGCGATCCAGCCGTCGGCGAGCGTGAGGTTGAGGAATCCCGGGCCGCTGATCTCGACGGTGATGTCGCTGGTGTCGAGCGCGTTCACCAGGGCCTGGGCGACCTCCCGCGGCGTACGTCGGAGCCGCTTGGCCAGGCTGAGCGCGACGTTCGCCTGGTAGTCGGCGAACTGTGAGGGCCTGATCAGCGGATCTTCGCCTGAGTACTCCTGGCCGAACGCGGTGCCCAGCGCCTGCTGGACCCGCTCGGCGAGCACGAGTTGCGGGTCGGTCATGCGTTCAAGTTTATCGACGGCCGTCCATCGATTTTCCAGCTCGGAAGCCCGTTTCACCAGAGCCGATGCGATCTCGGGATGGAGGCGATCCGTTCGCCGATGCGGGTGACGATCTCTCCGGCGGCCAGGCGGGCGGCGAGCTCGCACGCGGCGGCGACGCCCCCGGCCCGGGACGAACCGTGCGCGATGACGACGGTTCCGTTCAGGCCGAGCAGTACGGCCCCGCCGTGGGCCTCGGGGTCGAGCCGGCGGTAGAGCCGGCGCAGCCGGGGGCGCTGGAGCATGCCGCCGAGCCGGGCGACGGCGCTCTCGTCGATCGCTTCCCGGAACTGCGCGAAGGCGTACTTGATGCTGCCTTCGAGGGTCTTCAGCGCGACGTTCCCGGTGAAGCCGTCGGCCACGACGATGTCGACCCGGCCGGTGAGCAGATCGTGGCCCTCGACGTTTCCGGCGAAGTCGATTCCGGGCGTGCCGGAGAGCAGTTCGTGCGCGCGCTTGACGAGCTTGTTGCCCTTCTCGGCCTCCGAGCCGATCGTGAGCAGCCCGACCCGGGGCCGGGGGAGATCGAGCGCGATCTGGGCGAAGGCCACGCCGAGATGTGCGAACTGGACCAGCATCTCGGGCTTGGCGTCGGCGTTGGCGCCCGCGTCGAGGAGCACGGTGGGCGTCGGCAGGGTAGGCAGGGTGACCGCGATGGCGGGCCGCCCGACGCCCTGCTGCCCGCGCAACCGGAGCTTTCCGGTGGCGACCACCCCGGCGGTGGATCCGGCGGACACGACGGCCGACGCGTCGCCACGCCGCAGCAGGTGACAGGCGACCGCGATGCTGGAACGTGGGCGGCGCAGGCTGGCGAGCGCGCCCTCGTCCATGGCGAGGGCCTCCTCGGCGCGGACGATGGGGATCTCCGAGGTGGCGTCGTGCGCGGCGAGCGCGTCGTAGAGCAGTCGCGGCTGGCCGACGAGGACCACGGGGACTCCGCGTTCCCTGACCGCCTGTACGGCTCCCGCCACGATCTCCCGGGGAGCGTTGTCCCCGCCCATGGCGTCGAGGGCCACCGGCAGCGCACCGACTGGTCCCAGGTCGGGCGCAACACGGTCCAATCGGTTCACCTCACGAGTCTGCCACCTGCGCGGATCGTTGGCGCGAGCGTAGACCGTGCGTGCGGGCGGAGCCGTCAGTCGTGCCAGGGGGAATGCCAGTCGGCGGCGCCCCTGGAAAGGATGATTTTTCCGAACCTGGCCTTCCCCGTCACCCTGATGAGCGGCCCGTCACCCTCGTGGCCGCCGGAGACGTGGCGCTTGGAGAACAGGGCGCTGCCCTCATCCATGATCCGGGCGTTCTCCGGAACGCGGACGATCAGCTTGCCGCAGAACGAGTTGAGCTCGAGGGTGATCTCCCGGCCGGGCAGCACCGCGTCGCGCAGGTCGACGATCAGCGCCCCGAAGGTCGCGCGGAGCTCGGTGTGCCGGCCGGCCACCCAGCGCCCACCCCGGATGACCTTGCTGAAGACGGCGGTCACCTCCTGTCTTTCGGCCGTCACCGTCGTGCCGGAGGTGCCGGGGAGGCCGGGAAGGTCGCGGGTCAGGGGGACGAGGTCACCGATCGTCACCGCGGTGTAGGCCGCGGCGAGCCGGTCCGCGTGCTCCGTGGAGGTGAGACGGCCCGTGGCCAGGCCCTCGCCGAGGACGGCCGCGACCCTGTCCCGGTCGGCGTCCGAGGCCCGCTGGCCTGCGTCTCCATCGCCGTATGGGGTCAAGGAAGTCACAAGCCGCACGATACCTCTTTTCGCGATATGTCGCGAGATCTGGAGCGATGCGGCAGAACCTCACAAGAAAGCTTCCTGGCTGTGGAACCTGTGGTTGAGGTGGTCGCTCGGGTTATATGAGAACCTCAGACGCGCGACAGGGGTAGTTGGTTTACACAGTTCCCAAAACCTACTGAGAAAGGAAGGCCGAGTGATCTTTAGCAAAGGCGCACGCGGCTTCCGGGCCTACACCACCAAACATCTCGACGAACTTCTTGGCCGCGGCGGCCTGGACGAGCAGGCCCGGCTGCGGGTGCGCGCCGTGGCGACGGTCCTGCCGTTCCGCACGAACGCCTACGTCGTCGACGAACTGATCGACTGGTCGGCCGTCCCCGACGACCCGATCTACCGGCTCGTCTTCCCGCAGGAGGACATGTTGCCCGAGGCGGACGTCTCGCGGCTGGCAGGCCTACTGCGCGACGCCGCGCCGGCGGCGCGGGTCCAGGAGGCGGCCCGCGAGATCCGGATGCGGCTCAACCCGCATCCGGCCGGGCAGCTCGAACTCAACGTGCCCCGCGTGGACGGCGAACCTGTTCCGGGGCTGCAGCACAAGTACTCCGAGACCGTGCTGTTCTTCCCGAAGCAGGGTCAGACCTGCCACGCGTACTGCACCTACTGTTTCCGCTGGGCCCAGTTCATCGGTGAGCCCGACCTCAAGATGGCCTCCGACGACATCGGCAACCTCGTCGAGTACGTCAAGGCGCATCCCGAGGTGACGAGCATCCTCTTCACCGGCGGCGACCCGATGATCATGAGCGAGGCGGTGCTCCGCCGCTACGTCGAGCCGCTGCTCGGGCTGGAGCAGATCGAGTCGATCCGCATCGGCACCAAGTCCCTGGCGTACTGGCCGGACCGGTTCGTCGGCGACCCGGACGCGGGCGCGACGCTCAAGCTCTTCACCGAAGTGGTCGAGTCGGGCAAGAGTCTCGCCTTCATGGCGCACTTCACCCACCCCCGGGAGCTCGAACCCGACATCGTCCAGACGGCGGTCGGGCGGATCCTGGAGAGCGGTGCGACGATCCGGACCCAGGCGCCGCTCATCCGCTCCATCAACGACCGCCCCGACACCTGGTCCCACATGTGGCGGCGGCAGACCGCCATGGGCATGATCCCCTACTACATGTTCGTCGAGCGCGACACCGGCCCGCAGGACTACTTCGCGGTCACCCTCGCCGAGGCGCACCGGATCTTCCGCGACGCGTACGCCCAGGTTTCCGGGCTGTGCCGTACGGTCAGGGGGCCGTCCATGTCGGCCACCCCCGGCAAGGTCTGCGTCGACGGCGTCACCGAGGTCGCCGGGCAGCGCGTCTTCGTCCTCCATTTCATCCAGGCACGCGATCCCGAACTGGTCGGGCGCCCCTTCTTCGCCCACTACGACCCCCACGCGGTCTGGCTCGACGATCTGAGACCGGCGTTCGCGGACCGTTTCCCCTTCGAGTTCACCGAGGCTCCCAACCGGCTCAGCGCCTGACCCGAGGCGGAATCAGCCCCGAAAACGGTCTGTCGCGCGGCTCCGTAACGGGCTGAATTCTCAAGCGAGAGGAAAATCTGCTCCTCCGGCCTGGGAGGCATGTTTACCGAGCCTTTTTCCCAGGCCGGGGATCGCTTCATGTGAAATCCCGATGAAACCGGATTCTTGGGGATGACTGGAAGGTGATCGCTAGTCCCCGAATTTCTGGACATTCCGGTCATCATCCCTGGTAGCGGCGTGGACGCGCAGGACAGCCCGACCTTCGAGAAGGGTGATAGAAATGCCGTCCGTAGCTGAGTCCTGGCCGACGACGTACGTCGGCGCACGAGAGGTAAATTCCCGCTCTCGTGAAAAGGGATATGAACCGGGGGAATTATGAATCGAATCATTAAGGCCGCCGCGGTCCTCGTCACCGCCGGTATCGCGGGCATGTCCGCCGTGCCGGCCCAGGCCTCGGCCGCTGACACCGGCGCCGACGCACAGCTCGCGGCCGTCACCAGGGCGCTCTCCGACGTCCGCGCCGATGTGGTCGCCGGCGCGACCGGCTCCCTGCAGGGCCAGCTCGCCACCGTGGCGAACCTGGCAGCTCACGCGGACGCGACCGTCAACGCGACGGTGGCGGCCCAGCTCACCGCGACGGCCAACGTCGCCCTCGGCGCGGTCGTCGACGTCAGGGCCACCACCGAGGCGCAGCTCGCGGCCGCCGCGGACCTGACCGCGGGTGTCACCGCCGCGCTCGCTGCGAACGTGAACGCGAACGTCCAGGCGCAGCTCACCGCCGCCGCGAACCTGACCGCGAACGTCGCCGCCGCCCTCACCGCCAACGTGAACGCCGCGGCCACGGTCGCGGTGAACGCGAACGCCGTCGTCGCGGCCCAGCTCGCCGTCGCCGCCAGTGCCGCCGCGAACGCCGCCGCCACCCTCACGGCCGTCGCCGACGCGCGTCTGGGCGCCGGCGTGTGCGTCCTCGCCGGCATCAGGATCCCCGTCGTCGTCCTGGTGGGCAACGTCCATGCCCTGGCCAACGCCTCGGCCGTGCTCGCCGCGAACGTGAACGCCGCCATCAACGTCGGTCTCGTGGCGAACCTGACCGCCCTGCTCAACGTCAACGTCGGCGTCAACGCGCTGGCCGGCATCAGGGTGCTCGTGCCCGGGGTTGCCACCTCCACCATCAACACGGTGAAGTCCACCTCCTCGACCACGACCACACGTGCGAACGGTTGGACGAAGACGGTGACCACGTCCATTGTGCCGTGGAACACGGTGACGGTGATCAAGAACACCAGCACCACGACCAACAGCACCGGCACCACCGGCACCACCACCGGCACCACGCCGGGGACGTCGACCACCACGACGACCACCAACACTCCGGGCACCTCGGGCGCCCCGGGCTACGCCCGCCTCGCCCGCTAGGCGAACGGTGATCGCGTGCTGACGAAGCACTGAAAGGATGAGAGCCGGTCGGCGCCCTCCAGGCGCCGGCCGGCTCTTTTCGTGTCGTCTGCTCGCTCCCGCCTGCGCCGTCCCCGCGCGGAACCGCTTTCCCGGCGTGCGGGCGCCCGGCGCGGGATCAGTTGTAGGCGCCGCGCACGCAGGTGCGCCGCCCGATCTCGGCCTGGAGCCGGGCCATCTGCCAGTGCAGATCGATCAGCTGCTCGGCGATCAAATTGAACGGAAGCTCCGAGGGATCTTCGGCGGCCAAACGGTCGATCGCCGTCGCGAGGTCACCCATCCCACCCTCCGATGTCCAGGTCGAATCTACGTTCGAATCATAATGGAACACCGGGACGGGCGCATCAGGTTTCGTAGGTCGGCGCGATGTATCCGCGGGCCAGGGTGCTCGCCGTGATGTTGAAGCCCACCACGGCGGGCGGCGCGTCGTCGCCCACCCCGAGCTTCTCGACCTTCAGCGCGTGCACGGCGAAGACGTAACGGTGCGGCCACCCCGGCGGCGGAGCGGCGCCGCCGTACGCCCGCTGGCTGTAGTCGTTGCGGCCGTGCACGGCGCCCTCGGGAAGGCCGGCGAAATCGGGGGCCGTCCCCGCGCCCGTCGGCAGCTCGGTGACGTCCGCCGGGATGTCGTACAGGAGCCAGTGCCAGAATCCGCTGCCGGTGGGCGCGTCCGGGTCGAAGCAGGTCACCGCATAGCTTTTCGTGCCCTCGGGCGCTCCCGACCAGCGCAGGTTCGGCGACAGGTTCTGCCCGGTCATGCCCCAGTCGTTGAAGACGTGGGCGTCGGACAGGCGTTCGCCGTCCCGCGCGTCGTCGCTCTCGACCGTCAGGCCGGGCACCTGGGGCAGATGGTCATAGGGAATCGGCGGCTGCGTCGGCACGGTCCGTCCTCCGATGGTTCGACGTCATGGTCGCGTCCCATCCTGGTACGGCCGCCGCGTGGTCGCCACTGGCCGCGCTCAGGCCTTGTTGTACGCGGCGAGGACCTTCGTCGGGTCGCCATCCATCTTGATCTTGCCCTTGTGCAGCCAGATGACGCGGCTGCAGGTGTCCTCGATGACGTCGAGGTTGTGGGCCACCAGGAAGACGGTGCCGGCGGACTCGCGCATCTCCTTGATGCGCTGCTGGCTCCTCTTCTTGAACTCGCGGTCGCCGGTGGCCAGCGCCTCGTCGATGAGGAGGACGTCGTGCGTCTTGGCGGAGGAGATGGCGAAGCGCAGCCGCGCGCCCATACCGGAGGAGTAGGTGGACATCGGGAACTGCACGAACTCGCCGATGCCGGAGAAGTCGACGATCTCGTCGTACTTCTCCTGCAACTCGCTCGGGGACATGCCCATGGCGTAGCAGCCGAGGACGATGTTGCGCTCGCCGGTGAGCTCCTTCATCAGGGCCGCGTTGACGCCGAGCAGGGACGGCTGGCCGTCGGTGTAGACGGCGCCCTTGTGCGGCGGAAGCAGTCCGGCGATCGCTCGCAGCAGCGTCGACTTGCCGGAGCCGTTGCGGCCGACGATGCCGATCGCCTCTCCGTGGCGGGCGACGAAGGAGACGCCCTTGACGGCGTGGACCTCCTTCATCTGGGGACGGCCCTGGCGCCGGACGATGCGCATGAGCGCGTTGGCGGCGTTGCCCTTCTGCGCGTCGGAGGCGGCGCCGTAGACCTTGTAGACGATGTGGAGGTTGTCCACGATCACCGTGGGCGTCCCGAGCTCCTGAGGGGGCGTGGGCGCCTGCGATTCTTCCTGGGGCACGTGGGACAGCTCCTTGGTCAGCTCAGCCACGTCCGTACCTCTCCTCGGCCCGCCAGAAGTACCAGAAGCCGACGATCAGCGCGAATACCGCCCAGAATACGCACGTTATCCAGGCCCAGCGTTCCGGGAACCTTTGGTAGATCAGCAGATCGCGCATGAACTCGATGTAGGCGGCGGCCGGGTTGAACTCCAGGACCCACCGGAGCGCATCCGGCAGCTTCCCCGTGCGCTCGGTGATGCTGTAGAAGACGCCGGAGGCGTACAGCCAGGTGCGGGTGATGAACGGCAGGAGCTGGTTCATGTCGCGGACGAACGCGCCGACGCGGGCCATGAACAGGCTGACGCCCATGTTGAAGACGAGCTGCAGGACCAGTGAGACGGGGATGAGCAGCCACAGCCAGGTGATCGGCATCCCCATGGCGAGGACGAGCAGGATGAGCACGCCCATCGACCAGGCGAGCTGCTGCAGCTCCTGCACCGCGTACGCCAGAGGAAGCGAGGCGCGGGGGAAGTGCAGGGCCCTGATGAGCGACAGGTTCGAGGAGATGGACTTCGCGCCGCCGGTCACCGTCCGCTGGGTGAAGGTGAAGACCATGACCCCGGTGATGAGGAACGCGGGGTAGTTGGGGATGTTCTTGCTCTGGCCGAGGATGACCCCGAACATCAGCCAGTAGACAGCGGCGTTGAGCAGCGGGGTGAGCACCTGCCAGAGCTGGCCGAGCGCCGACTCGGAGTACTTCGAGACGTTCCTGGACGTGGCGTACGTCAGGATGAAGTGCCTCCGCGTCCACAATTGGCGCAGGTACGCGGGCAGGGTGGGGCGCGCGATGGCGCGTCGCAACCCGTGACGCTCGGCGAGCGCGGCCAGTGATTCCGGCGCCCCGCCGCCCGCCTGGGCGTCCGCGACCGCGGAATCCGGCTGGCTCATGGGATGGACTCTATTGGATGGCGATGAGTAAGAGACCGGTGATGGTGATCCGTTGGCCTCTCGTGGACGTCGGCCGTGACCGTCACGGGGAGCGGGGCCGGCGGCTTGGTCAAAGGTAGCCCAGTGGCTCATGGTATGGGGACAAGGCGCGAGGTCAGATGTCATGAAGACTCCGATGCCTGACCAATCGCATCCTATGTGTACCTTGTTGGGTGGTTTGGGCTTCGCATCGGCATTTAGCCCGGCCTTGTTGGTATGCGTATGACGCCCCACCGACGCACGTGTGACCGAACTGCAACGCACAAGAGACTCGTCTGGTGCGCGGAGTGAGGGATGCTCGCGACGACTGGCAGGGCGTCGGCAGGCTTGACCATGTTTGCAAACGAGGGGACCTCACCACCATGAGAGGAACCCGCGCGTGGAAACGGGACATGCCAGCCAACGCCCATCCTTAGAGGGAGGATCAATCCACTATGCGCGTAGCTAAGGGCGCACAGATCGCCGCGGGCACCGCGCTGCTTGCGCTTGGTGTCGCAGCCTGCGGCGGCGGCGGCAGCGGTTCCGGCGGCAGCGACGGCGGTACCAACCCCCGCGCGGCCGAGAGCACGGTGTACATCAGGGGATGTGAGCCCCAGACCGGCTTCGTCCCGGGCAACATCAACGAGACGTGCGGCGGCACGATCAACGGGTTCGTGTACGACCGCCTCGTCAAGTACAACAGCGACACCGCCGCCCCCGAGCTGAACCAGGCCGAGTCGATCGAGACGTCGGACAACAAGGTCTGGACGATCAAGCTCAAGCCGGGGCTGAAGTGGAGTGACGGCTCGCCGGTCACCGCCAAGAACTACGTCGACGCCTGGAACTACACCGCCTACAGCCCCAACGCGCAGATCGGCACCTCGTGGTTCGAGGGCGTCGAGGGCTACGACGACGTCGCGACGCAGGACCCGGACGGCCCCGACGGGCCGAAGAAGGCTCCCGAGCCGAAGAAGGACACGATGTCCGGCCTCGAGGTCATCGACGACCTCACCTTCAAGGTCACGCTGAAGGCCCCCGAGGCGGTGTTCCGCACCAAGCTCGGCTACACGACCTTCGCCGCGCTGCCCGAGGCCTTCTTCAAGGACCCCACGGCCTTCAAGGACAACCCCGTCACGAACGGCCCCTTCAAGTTCGTGAAGTGGGACCACAACTCCCAGATCGTGGTCGAGGCCAACCCCGACTACCCGGGTGCCGAGAAGCCCAAGGTCAAGAAGATCGTCTACAAGATGTACAAGGACGACGACGCGGCCTACGCGGACCTGGTCTCCAACAACCTCGACTTCACCGAGCTCGTCCCGCCGTCGGCCCTGGCCGGCGACAAGTGGAAGAGCGACCTCGGTGACCGCGCCATCGAGGGCCAGCAGGGCGTCATCCAGACGCTCACCGTCGCGCTGTACGACAAGAAGTACGGCGGCAACGCCGACTTCCGCAAGGCGCTCTCCATGGCGATCGACCGGAAGACCATCACCGACAAGATCTTCAACAAGGGTCGCGTCCCGCTCGACGGCTGGATCTCCCCGCTGGTCGACGGCTACAAGTCGCCGGGCGCCTGCGGCGAGCTCTGCACCTTCGACCCGGCCAAGGCCAAGGAGTACCTCGCCAAGGCCAAGGCCGCGGGTTACACGCCGCCGGCCGAGTACCCCCTCTGGTACAACGGCGACTCCGCGCACAAGGAGTGGGTGGACGCCACGGCCAACAGCATCAACCAGGCCCTGGGCGCCGACTCCGGCTTCAAGGTCGTGGGCAAGGCCACGCCGACCTTCGCCGAGCTGCGCGACATGGCGACCACGCACAAGGTGACGGGCATGCTCCGCACCGGCTGGCAGATGGACTACCCGCACATCGAGAACTTCCTGAACCCGCTGTACAAGACCGGCTCCTCCTCGAACGACGGTCTGTTCAGCGACAAGGAGCTCGACGCCAAGCTGCGTGAGGGCGACACCAACGCCGACCCGGCGCAGTCCATCGCGGCCTACCAGGCCGCGGAGGCCATGATGGTCAAGGAGATGCCGGTCATCCCGCTCTGGTCGTTCGGTCTGCAGGCGGGCACCTCGAAGTGGGTGACCGGGGTTAAGGTCACGCCGTTCGGCGAGCTCGACCCGCTGTCCATCGCGATCAAGTAAGCGTAGGCTCGCCTCGCATGCGCCACGAGGCCGGTTCCAGACCGGGGCCGGCCTCGCTGGCTGTCTGACGGCGGATACGTAAAGTCACGGCTTCCGCCACTGTCCAGCCCTTCTTTTCGGTCCCCGCACTCACCCACCTGCGGCATTGTGGACCGGAAAGGATGCATGTACGACCTTTAGCGTCAGAGTGGAGGTGCGCATGGGCCGATACGCGATCCGGCGCCTGCTGCAACTCATCCCCGTGCTTTTGGGCACGACATTTCTCATCAACTTCATGGTGTGGCAGCTGCCCGGTGACCCGTTCGCCGCGCGCTGCGGCCAGCGGGCATGCCCCGACTCCTACATCAGCGCCATGCGCGAGCAGTTCGCCCTGGACCAGCCGATCCTCGTGCAGTATTGGCACTTCCTGAAGAACCTGCTCTCCGGCGACCTGGGGGTGAACTTCAACCAGGTCTCCGTGGCGACGCAGCTCGCCGACGCCTGGCCCATCACCATCCGGCTCGCCCTGATGGCGGTCGCGTTCGAGGCGATCGTCGGCATCGCCGCCGGCGTGCTCTCCGGCCTGAAGCGCGGCGGCTTCCTCGACAACGTGATCACGATTTCCACGTTGCTCATGCTGTCGCTCCCGGTCTTCGTCACCGGCTTCATCCTGCAGTGGCTGCTCGGCGTGCAGCTCCAGTGGATCAACCCGACGGTCTCTCCGGAGGCTCCCCTCTCCGAGCTGGTCATCCCGGCCTTCGTGCTGGCCAGTCTCAACCTCGCGTTCACCGCCCGGTTGACCCGTACGAGCATCGTCGAGAACCGGCGTTCCGACTACGTCCGTACCGCGATCGCGAAGGGGATGACGAACAAGCGCGTGGTGGCGGTGCACCTCCTGCGCAACTCGCTGATCCCCGCGCTGACCTTCCTCGGCACCGAGGTGGGATCGCTCATGTCCGGTGCCATCGTCACTGAGGGTATTTTCAATATTCACGGCATCGGCGGCCTGCTCTTCAGCGCGATCAACAACCAGGACTTCACGATCGTGGTGCCCGTCACCTCCCTGCTGGTGTTGATCTACCTTGTGACCAACCTGCTCGTCGACCTCCTCTACGGCGTGCTCGACCCGAGGATCCGCTATGAGTGAAGCAAACGAGAAGACGCGCAGCCTGTGGCACGACACCTGGGACATCCTGAAGCGGAGGAAGATCTTCTGGATCTCCTTGGTGCTGCTCGTGCTGTTCCTGGTGATGGCGGCGTTCCCGACGCTGTTCACGCACAAGGACCCCGAGTTCGCCGAACTCGCGCGAAGCATGGAGCCGCCGAGCAAGGACGCCTGGTTCGGGTTCGACCTCCAGGGTCGGGACGTGTACGCGCGTACGATCTACGGGGCCCGGACCTCGATCATCGTGGGCACGCTCGCCACGCTGGGCACGGTGCTGCTCGGTGGCGTCGCCGGTGTGATCGCGGCATACCGCGGCAGGTGGATCGACTCGCTCCTGTCCCGCGTCGGTGAGATGTTCCTCGGCGTGCCGTACGTGCTCGGCGCGATCATCATCCTCGGCACGGTGGCCCCGGTCCAGTCCAACCCCACCAAGACGATGATCATGGGCGTTGTGATCATCGTGCTGGCCGTGCTCGGCTGGCCGGTGCTCATGCGCATCGCCAGGTCCGCCGTCATCCAGGCCAAGCACCAGGACTATGTGCAGGCCGCCCGCGCGCTGGGCGCGGGTCCGTTCCGGATCATCTTCAAGCACCTGCTGCCCAACTCGCTGGCGCCCATCCTGGTCTACTCCACGATCACCATCGGCAGCTACATCGGCGCCGAGGCGACCCTGTCGCTCCTCGGCATCGGCCTGCGCTCGCCGGTCATCTCCTGGGGCATCGCGATCGCCGACCACACCCGGTACATCCGGACCGGCGCGCACGCGATGCTGTTCCCGGCCGCGTTCCTGTCCCTCTGCGTGCTCACCTTCGTCATGCTTGGCGAGGCCGTACGCGACGCACTCGACCCCAAGCTTCGCTAGGAGGCACGAGCAATGATCGAAGTGCTTCCCGAGTCCGCGGGCAGCGGCACGGGCAGTGGAGCTCTGCTGGAGGTGGAGAACCTCCACGTCGAATTCCACACCCGGACCGGCGTGGCCAAGGCGGTGAACGGCGTCACCTACAGCGTGGACGCGGGGGAGACGCTCGCCGTGCTCGGCGAGTCGGGCTCCGGCAAGAGCGTCACCGCCCAGACGATCATGGGCATCCTCGACATCCCGCCCGGCAAGATCGCCGGCGGGGCGATCCGCTTCCGCGGGGTCGACCTGCTGAAGCTGCCCGAGGACGAGCGCAGGAAGATCCGCGGCGAGGGCATCGCCATGATCTTCCAGGACGCGCTGTCGGCGCTGAACCCGGTGTTCCCGGTGGGCTGGCAGATCGCCGAGATGTTCCGCATCCACCGGGGCATGTCCCGGGCCGACGCCAAGAAGAAGGCGATCGAGCTCATGGACCGCGTGCGCATCCCCGCCGCCAAGGACCGGGTGAACGACTTCCCGCACCAGTTCTCCGGCGGTATGCGCCAGCGCATCATGATCGCGATGTCGATCGCGCTGGACCCCGAGGTCCTGATCGCCGACGAGCCGACCACCGCGCTCGACGTGACGGTGCAGGCCCAGATCATGGAGCTGCTGGCGGAGCTCCAGCGGGACAGCAACATGGGGCTGATCCTGATCACCCACGACCTCGGCGTGGTCGCCGACGTCGCGGACAAGATCGCCGTCATGTACGGCGGGCGGATCGTGGAGAACGCGCCGGTCCACGAGCTCTACCGGAACCCCACGCACCCGTACACCAAGGGCCTGCTGGAGTCGATCCCCCGGGTCGACCTCAAGGGCCAGGAGCTGTACGCGATCAAGGGCATGCCGCCCAACCTGCTCCAGATGCCGACGGGCTGCGCGTTCCACCCCCGCTGCCCGTACAAGCAGGAGAAGTGCGTGAGCGAGGTTCCCCCGCTGCACACGATCAGCGGCACGCGCAGCAGCGCCTGCCACTTCTGGAGGGAGGTTCTCGATGGCGACGCCCAGTGAGGTCGTGCTCGAAGTCCGCGACCTGGTCAAGCACTTCCCGCTGACCCAGGGCATCCTCTACAAGCGGCAGATCGGCGCGATCAAGGCGGTCGACGGCATCTCCTTCGACCTCCATCGCGGCGAGACGCTGGGCATCGTGGGGGAGTCGGGCTGTGGCAAGTCCACCCTGGCCAAGCTCCTCATGGCGCTCGAACGGCCCACCTCGGGCAAGGTCCTCGTCCAGGGCAAGGACATCGCCGCCGCCCGGGGGTCCGAGCTCAAGCACATGCGGCGCAACATCCAGATGGTGATGCAGGACCCGTACACCTCGCTGAACCCGCGGATGACCGTCGGCGACATCGTCGGCGAGCCGTTCGAGATCCACTCGGAGGTCGTGCCGAAGGGCGACCGCCGCAAGCGGGTGCAGGAACTGCTGGAGGTCGTGGGCCTCAACCCCGACCACATCAACCGGTACCCGCACCAGTTCTCCGGCGGCCAGCGCCAGCGCATCGGCATCGCCCGGGGGCTCGCGCTCCAGCCTGAGATCATCATCTGCGACGAGCCGGTCTCCGCGCTCGACGTGTCGATCCAGGCCCAGGTGATGAACCTGCTGGACGGGCTCCAGAAGGAGTTCAACCTCGCGTACATCTTCATCGCCCACGACCTGTCGGTGGTGCGCCACATCTCCGACCGCGTCGGCGTGATGTACCTGGGCAAGATGGTCGAGCTGGGCAAGGACACCGAGATCTACGACCAGCCGAGCCACCCGTACACCCAGGCGCTGCTCTCGGCCGTCCCGGTGCCCGACCCCGAGGGGCGCGAGCAGCGTGAGCGGATCATCCTGCAGGGTGACCCGCCCTCGCCGGCGAACCCGCCGTCGGGCTGCCGGTTCCGTACGCGCTGCTGGAAGGCGCAGGACATCTGCGCCGAGCAGGAGCCGCTGCTGGAGATCCGCGCGAACGCGGGCGACCACCCGAGCGCCTGCCACTTCGCCGAGTCCGAGGACGTCGTTCACGTGAACTGACGCCACCGGTCGACGGGTCACAAACGCCCGGCCGCCTCAAGGGCGCGCCGGGCGTTCGCCATTCCGGCGCCGTACACGTCGTCGTGCCCGCCGCGCGGGCGTTCGACCGCGCCCCGCTGGAGCGCCCGGCGCACCTGCTGGGCCGACAGGTCGGGGTAGCGGGAGCGGATCAGCGCGGCGACACCCGCGACGAGGGCGGCGGCCGAGCTCGTCCCGTCAGCCATCACGTAGGAGCCGCGTCCCTGCGCGCTGACGATTTCCGTGCCCGGGGCGACGAGGGACAGGTAGTCCTGACGGTTGGAGAACGAGGCGGGACGCCCCGCGCGGTCCACCGCGCCCACCGCGATCACGCCCGGATAGGCGGCGGGGAAGTTTCTCTGGTTCGCTCCCGCGCCGTCGTTGCCGGAGGACGCGATCAGCACGACCTGGTGGGACAGGGCGTAGCGCACGGCCCTCTCCTCGACGGCCGATCCCCGATAGGAGCCCCTGCCGCCGCCGAGCGACATGCTGATCACCTGCGCGCCGTGGTCCACGGCGTACCTGATGCCGCGGGCGACCGCGTCGTGGCAGACGTCGCGCGTGCCGCCGGTCCGCGGCGCATCGTCGTCCAGAGTGACCTTGATCGAGAGGATCCGTACCTCGGGGGCCACGCCGAGGATGCCGTGCGTGTCGCTCGGGCCGTGCCCGCGTCCCGCGATCAGGGCGGCCATCGCGGTGCCGTGCTCGCCGGAGGACACGTGCGGCGTCTGCCGGACCGCGTCCGGCCCCGCGCCGCAGGATCCCCGCTTCCTCCCCGTCGCGGTTCCGGTGAGATCCGGGCCCCGGACGATCGCTCCCTTGAGGTCAGGGTGCCGGTCGTCCACGCCCGTGTCGAGCACGGCGACGGTGACTCCGGAGCCGCGGGTGATCCGCCACGCCTCCCTGACCTCCATGGCCTGCAGCGGCCACTGGCGCGCGCGCATCGTCGCGCCCACGTCCCCAGAGGGGCCGGCCGTCGCGCCGGTGAGCAGGCAGGCGGCGAGCAGGAGCGGTACGACGCAGAAGAGCAGCGCCGACCTCATGCCGCGACGAGCCTCCTCCCCGGGACGGCGGGCCAGGGAGGGCCAATTCTTTCACGGGACCGTTGACCCGAGTTGATGTTTCGGTGAACGACCCCTTGCTGTCCGTTATGTTACGGCTGCCCCTTCTGTGATTGGAGCGACAGCCGTACGTGGGCGCCGGGAGGGAGCCCGAGCCGCTCGGAGGCGTCTCCGGAGTTCACCGCGAGCGCGATGAGCCCGGCGGAGTCCGTGAAAACGACCAGGTCGCCGGGCGGCACCGCCGCGAACGTCTCCCGGTACGGCACGGCGAGTTGCCGCCTGCCGAGCCACACACCCAGGGTGTCTCCCGGGTGCACGCCCAGGACGGCCAGGTCCGCGCCGGTGATGGAGAGCTGGACGTTGCCGTGGCGGTCCACCGAGAGCACCTCGCCCTCGACCGCGCCGTCCCGCACCCGGGACGTGGGGGCGGGCAGCGAGACCAGGCCGAGGACGTCGATCCGCGGGCCCACGTCGCCCGGCCGGCGCCCGGCGCAGAGGTGCGCCGCCACCGGCGCGAAGATGTCCCGTCCGGGAAAGGTCGGCGAGACCGGCTTCAGGAACAGGTCCTCGTTGGCGATCTCGTAGGCCGCCTCGGCACCGCCCGCGGCGTGGAGCGCCCAGGACAGCACACCGTTGTCCGGGCCGAGGAACACCCGTCCGCCCGCCTCGACGGCGACCAGGCGGCGGTTGCCCCCCATGGCGGGATCGATGACCGCGACGTGCACCCCCGGAGGCAGGTAGGGCAGGGTCTGCGCCAGGATCGCCGCGCCGCGTCGTACGTCCCCCTCGGGCACGAGGTGCGCGACGTCGATGATCCGGGCCTCCGGCGCTATTCCGATGATCACTCCGTGGCACGCGGCGACGAACCCGTCTTCCAGCCCGTAGTCGGTGAGGAGCGTGATAACTGAGGTCACACCTGGTGACATTACGTCCGGCTTTCCGCTCTGAACACCCCGGCGTTCCACTACTACCATGTGGGCGGGCGACAAGCCCGCTGAGGAGGAGAGCATGGATACTGCGCCGGCAGGCGGCGAAGGTCCCGCTCCCGAGAACGCCCCCCGGCCTCAGGCACTCTCGGATCGCGATCGCCAGGTGCTCGCGTTCGAGCGTCAGTGGTGGCGCTACGCGGGAGCCAAGGAACAAGCCATCAGGGAGACCTTCGACATCTCCGCGACCCGTTACTACCAGATCCTCGGGGAGCTGATCGACCGGGTCGAGGCCATGGAGCACGACCCGATGCTGGTCAAGCGCCTGCGACGGATGAGGGCCACGCGCCGGCGTGATCGTGCCGGGCGCCGTTTTGGTCCGCACTCGTGACTGTTTTGGGGGTATGTAGCCCGCTATGGGAGACCAGATGACGCCCGTCGAGGCGCTGATCAGGACCGAGGCGGGACGCGCCGGACTGGCGGCGGTGCGGGATGATCCCTCCGGGGCGGTGATCGGCCTCGACTACGACGGAACGCTGTCGCCCATCGTGTCCGACCCCGCGTCCGCCCGGATCCACCCCGACGCCCCCGCCGTGCTCGTACGGCTCGGCGAGCTGGTGCGCTCGGTCGTCATCGTGACCGGCCGCCCGGCCCTCCAGGCGCTCGCCCTCGGTGAGGCGTCCGACGGCCCGTCCCTCGCCGACGTGCCGGGGCTGGTCGTCCTCGGCCACTACGGCATGGAGCGGTGGGAGGGCGGGGACGTCACCGCGCCGCCTCCGCCGCCCGGTCTCGACCGCGTACGCGCCGAGCTGCCCTCCATCACGCGGGCCTTCGACGGCGTCCTGATCGAGGACAAGGGCCGGGCGGTGGCCGTGCACACCCGGACGGCGGCCGACCCCGAGGGAGCGCTGCTCGCGCTCAATGAGCCGGTGGCGAAGCTGGCCGCGGCCTCCGGGCTGATCGTCGAGCCGGGACGGCTGGTCCTGGAGCTGCGGCCGCCCGGCATGGACAAGGGGCAGGCCCTGCGCGCGTTCCTCACCGAGCGGTCGGCTCGGTCCGTCATGTTCTTCGGGGACGACCTCGGCGACATCGCGGCTTTCGACGCGGTGGCGACCTGCGGCCTGCCGGGGGTACGGGTGTGCAGCGGCTCGGCCGAGGTCACCCGGCTGGTCGAGCACGCCGACGCTGTCGTGGACGGCCCCGAGGGCGTCGTCCGGTTTCTCGGGTCACTCGTCCGGTTGATCTCGCCGGACAGGGCGGTGTGATCTGCGGTCAGTGGGCGCCTGCGAACGTTCTCAGGGCTTCCGGCAGGGGTCCGTCAACCTCCTGGCCGAGGTTGCCGGCGGGCTACCAAAGAGCCGCAAATCAACGCTAAGCCAGTTGCAATCGGGCAAGCTTACGATTCGGTCATGGTCAAAAAGACGATCGCCACCGCGTTCGCCGGTCTCGCCGCGCTCGCGGTCTCCGCCGCCGTGTCCCCTGCCGCGTTCGCTTCCGGCGCGGATTACGGAACCAAGACCCTCGCGCTCCGCAAGGGCCTCACGCTGAGCATCCCCAGCTCCTGGAAGGTCTACAAGGTCGCCAAGGACTGGACCCGCGTGGTGACGGGGTCGTGCCCCACCGCGGGCACTAGGTCGTTCGGCTTCCGGGACTCCGGATGCCATAGTTTCTGGGTGATGGGCCCGGCCGCGATCAAGGTCGGTCACGAGCACTTCGACCCCTACACGCCCGACGGCCCCTTCTATCCGGCCAGCGACGTCGGCCCCTGCGTCTACGACAAGAAGCTGTGGCTCGGCCCGATGACTCTCGCGGGCAAGGGCCTGCGCCAGGTCGGCCCCGGGCACAAGGCGTACTACCGCGCCTGGTCCGCCGAGTGTGTCTCTCCGAAGACGCACAAGGTCACGGGCCACTTCACGCAGCGCGAGTGGTTCCTGCCGAAGTCGAAGATCCTGGTCATCGACCAGTGGAACACCCCCGGCCTGCCGGCGATCCTCAAGAACGCGACCTGGAACTGAGGATCCCCCCGCAGGCCAGGAGGATCAGCGCGGGGACGAGCAGGAATGCCTTGTGGGTGCCGAACCCGTCGCCCAGGGCGCCGAGGACGAACGGCCCTCCGCCGGAGCCGACGCCGGCCCAGATCGACGCGACCCCGGACGCCTTGTCCGGGCGGCCGCCCGACGCGTCGATGACCCTGAACAGGGCCAGCGGGAAGTGGACCGAGATGCCGAGGCCGCTGAGCGCCAGCCCGGCGTAGCCCAGGGGCGCCGCCGCGCTCGTCCAGAAGATCGCCCATCCCGCCAGGGTCACGGCGAGGGCACCCAGCAGCACCGCCCACGACGGGTAGCGCAACGCGAGGCGGGCGCCCCCGAACCGGCCGGTGGCGACCCCGGCCAGCATGGCGGTCAGCCCGGTGGCCGCCTCGGCCGCCGTGAGGCCGGTCCGCTGGGAGAACAGCTCGGCGGCCCACAGGTTGAAGGTGAACTCCAGGGCCACGCAGCACAGCAGCACCGCGCCCGCGAGGTGGAACCGCCAGCCGTACGACGTGCGCGGTGCTCCGGCCCGCGCTCGCGGCCCTGAGACCGGCTCTGAGATCGGCTCTGAGACCGGCTCTGAGATCGGCTCTGAGACCGGCTCTGAGATCGGCCCTGAGACCGGCTCTGAGACCGGCTCTGAGACCGGCTCCGAGAGCGGGGCCGTCACCGGCGGGGGAGCGGGCACCCAGACCCGGCCCATGGTCAGCGCGAGCAGCACGGTCGCGACGACCGGGATGTAGAGCGCGGAGCGCCACCCCAACGCGGACCCGGCAGCCATGCTGAACACGTACGAGACGGCGATGCCGGCCGTGACGCCGACGGCGTTGGCCTCGCTGATCGCGGCGGGTCCGGCCAGCCCGTGATGGTCGCTGAGCGTCGCCATGGTGACGTAGAGAGCCAGCGAGGCCGAGCCGCCGGCCACGAGGTAGCCCAGCAGCGTCACGGGGAGCACGTGGCCGAGTGCCACGATGATCATGCCGATGTTCATGCCCGCGAGCCCGGCCCAGGTGACGGCCCGCCGCCCGAACCGCTTCGTCATCGCGGACAGAGTCAGCCCGGCGACGATGCCGCCGAGCGCCATGGCGGTGCCGTGCAGCCCGGCGGCGGCCTGGGAGACGCCGAGTTCGGCCCTGAGCGTGGGTAACGCCGCGGCCAGTCCGTAGAGGTACGTCGCGAAGGTGGCGAGTTGGAGGTAGATCAGCCATGTGGGCCGGTCTCTGGCGAGCCTCGTCGCCACGGCGGTGGTCACGCCCTGTCCCCCTGCTTTCATGCCGAACGCAGGGGGACCGTATCACCCGCGATCACCGGCGGACAGCAGCGGATAGTCAGGACAGAGCGGCGATCTGCTCCGCGAGCCATTGCCGTGGAGGGAGAGCGGCGGCCGCGATGCGCAGTCGCGCGCACCGCTCCGCCCGCTCGTCCTCGGGCATGACCAGCGCCTCGTGCAGGGCGGCCGCCGTTCCCGAGATATCGAAGGGGTTGACCAGCAGCGCGTCCGCCCCCAGCTCGGCGGCGGCGCCCGCCTCGCGGGAGAGCACGAGGGCGCACCGGGACGACAGGATCGGGCCCTCCTTGGCGACGAGGTTCATGCCGTCCCGGATCGGGTTGACCAGCAGCACGTCGGCCAGCCGGTACGCCGCGAGGGACCGGGGGTAGTCGTCGTACACGCTGAGGATGAGCGGGTCCCACTCCTCGGTGGCGTAGGTGTCCTCGATCTCCTTGGCGCACCGCTGCACCGCGGCGGTGTACTCGCGGTATTCGGGCAGGTCGTGTCGCGAGGGGTAGGCGAAGGCGAGGTGGACCACCTTGCCGTGCCACTCGGGGTGCTCCGCCAGGAACTCGCGATAGGCCATCAGACCGCGGACGATGTTCTTGGACAGTTCGGTCCGGTCGACGCGGACGATCAACCGCCGGTCGCCCACCTGCTGCTTGAGCGCGGTGATGCGTGCCTCGACGTCCGGCTCGGACGCCCTGGCCCGCAGCGCGTCGCCGTCCACCCCGAGCCCGTGCACGCCGACGCGGGTGGTCCTGCCCCTGTGGGTGACCGTACGGGCGGCCCGGTCGACCCGCGCGCCCAGGATGGCCGCGCAGCAGTCCATGAACGCGTCGGCCCAGCGGTACGTGAGGAACCCGGCGTGATCGGCGCCGAGGATGCCCGACAGCACCTCGGCGGCGACGTCGTCGGGCAGGAGCGAGAAGTACTCGGGCGGGGCCCAGGGCGTGTGCGAGAAGTGCGAGATCCGCACGTCCGGCCGCACGGCCCGCAGCATGGCCGGAGCCAGGGTGAGGTGGTAGTCCTGGATCATCACCTTGGCGCCATGTGCGGCCTCCTCGGCGAGCGCGAGCGCGAACGCGCCGTTGTACTCCTGGTAGGACGCCCACTCACGACGGAAGCGCGCGTCGAATCGCGGCGCGGTCGGGGTGTTGTAGAGCAGGTGGTTGACGAACCACAGGGTCGAGTTCGCGACCGCGTTGTAGGCCCGGTGGAAGGTCGCCGGGGGGATGTCGAGCATCCGCAGCCGCCCCGCGTCGTGCCCCGCCTGGTCCAGCCGCCCGCCCGGCGCGAGCCGTACGGCGCCACGGTCGCCGTCGGAGAGCGCCGCGCAGACCCAGAGCAGGTCCGAGCCCTTCAACGCCTCGGACAGCCCGGACACGAGACCACCGCCGCCGCGCCGCATGGTGAGCGTGCCGTCGTCGGACAGGCTGAACGAGACCGGCCCCCGGTTGGAGGCGATCAGCACGTCGCTGCTCATGGCCCGGCTCCCGTTACTGTGAGGGCGCGTATTTCGGAAGAGTAATAAATCCTGACCGTCGCCAATAGGATGTCAGGGAACCGCGGGTGCCCCGGCGAGGCGGGATGAGAACAGAGATGGCACTGGACGAGACGACCGAGGAACTGGCCCGATCGGCCGCCCAGGGCGATCACCGCTCGCTCGGTGAGCTGCTGCGCAGGATCGAGCCCGACGTGCTGCGGCACTGCGAGCGGCTGCTGCCCTACCGTCAGGACGCCGAGGAGGCGTCGCAGGACACCCTGCTCGCGGTCGCTCGCAACATCGGCAGGTTCGAGGGCCGGGCCAAGTTCAGCACCTGGTTGCACATCGTGACCGCGAACTGCGCCCGCACCACATACCGGTCGCTGAAGCGCCGCGCGTCCGAGCAGGCGGAGGAGCTGCCGGAGCAGCGCCCCGACCCGCGCCGGGTCAGCGTGATCGCCGGATCGCGGCTCGACCTGCTGGACGCGATGGAGGCGCTGGAAGCGGAGAAGCCCGACCTCGCCCAGGCGCTGGTGCTGCGCGACATCTGCCAGCTCGACTACGCCGAGGTCGCCGAACAGCTCCGCATCCCGCTCGGCACCGCCAAGTCGCGCATCCACCAGGCGCGCAAATATGTGCAGACGGCCCTGGGCGAGGCATACGGCTGATCGTCTTACTTGATAATGCGATTCCGTCTCGAATATTGAGACGTCGGATCGGACACCGGGGACGGCAAGGTACAGTGCTAGGAAGTGTCCCGAGATGATCTTCGGGACATGCCCTGCGGCACGCCCGACAGGGCACAACTGAATATTGCTCATCCAGAGGGGTGGAGGGACCGGCCCTGCGAAGCCCCGGCAACCTCCCCGGTGCCCGTGCCCGTGCTCGTGACGCACGAGGCCGGCCGGGACAGGTGCCAATTCCGGCTCGTGACCAGGGTGGCCACGAGCGAAGATGAGGGGAAGGCCTCGCTTCATGGCGCTCGCAAGCACTGCAAACACCTCTCTCGACTTCGGCCCCGCCTCCGCTCTGTCCTGTCGTGAGTGCGGCACCCGCTACGACCTCGGCCCGATCTTCGCGTGTGCCGAGTGTTTCGGGCCGCTCGAGGTGGCGTACGACTTCGGCCCGGTGACCCGCGAGGAGATCGCGGCCGGACCGACCAACATCTGGCGATACAGCAAGCTCCTCCCCGTCCCAGGAAACGTCGAGACCCGCCCCAACCTGCAGCCGGGCTGGACCAAGCTGGTCAAGGCCGACACCCTTGCGACAGAGCTGGGCCTCCGCTCGCTGTACATCAAGGACGACTCGGGCAACCCCACCCACTCCTTCAAGGACCGCGTGGTGGCGATCGCCCTGGAGGCCGCGCGGAACTTCGGCTTCCACACGCTGTCCTGCTCCTCCACGGGCAACCTCGCCGGAGCCGTCGGCGCGGCCGCCGCCCGCGCGGGGCTCGACTCGTGCGTGTTCATCCCCTCCGACCTCGAAGCGGCCAAGATCACCATGGCCTCGGTGTACGGCGGCCGCCTGGTCGCCATCGAGGGCACCTACGACGAGGTCAACCGCTTCTGCTCCGAGCTCATCGGCGACGAGCTGGGCGAGAAGTGGGGCTTCGTCAACGTCAACCTCCGCCCGTACTACGCGGAGGGCTCCAAGACGCTGGCCTACGAGATCGCCGAGCAGCTCGGCTGGCGGATCCCCGACCAGATCGTCATCCCGGTGGCCTCCGGATCCCAGCTCACGAAGATCGACAAGGGCTTCCGTGAGCTGATCAAGCTGGGGCTCGTCGAGGACAAGCCCTACCGCGTCTTCGGCGCGCAGGCCGAGGGCTGCTCGCCGGTCTCCACCGCGTACAAGGCCGGGCACGACGTGGTCCAGCCGGTCAAGCCGGACACGATCGCCAAGTCGCTGGCGATCGGCAACCCGGCCGACGGGCCGTACGTGCTGGACATCGCGCGGCGTACCGGCGGCGGGGTCGAGGACGTGAACGACCGCGAGGTCGTCGACGCGATCCGGCTGCTGGCCCGCACCGAGGGCATCTTCGCCGAGACGGCGGGCGGGGTGACCGTCGGGGTGCTGCGCAAGCTCACCGAGAGCGGCACGCTCGACCCCGAGGCGGAGACCGTCTTGCTCAACACCGGCGACGGCCTGAAGACCCTGGACGCCGTCGCGGCCGAGGCCCGGCCCGCCGCGGTCATCCGCCCCTCCCTCGCGGCATTCCGTACGGCTTTCGCCAACTGACCGCGTTTTACCTACGAAGCAACGAAAGTGAGCGAAAAATGAGCGTTTCTGTGCGGATTCCGACGATTCTTCGCACATACACGGGGGGAGTCGCAGAGGTCTCCGGTGAGGGCGGAACGCTGCGCGAGGTCCTGCAGAAGCTCGACGCCGACTATCCCGGAATCGGCGCCCGGATCCTCGATGAAACGGGCAAGATTCGGCGTTTCGTCAACGTCTATGTCGGAGAAGAGGATGTCCGATTCGCCGAGGGGCTGGACACCGCGACTCCCGAGGGCGTCCAGATCTCGGTGATCCCCGCCGTGGCCGGCGGCTGACCCGTCCCGCCCCCTCGGCACCCACGCGCCCATGCCGGGCGCGTGGGTGTTTGCAGCTTGACGTGCGGTTCTGGCTAATGACCCTTTATGTGGCCATCGCGGCGAATGGTGCAATTCTCAACTAGCTAATCGTTAACCGCATATTGTCCTGATCCCGCTTTGAGCGAACGCCAAGAAGTAGTTTGGGGATTGACTCTGTTGCCCTATGGCTTGACACGGGTATGGTCGAGAACGATCGACGTAACCGGGGGCCTCTTCGGTGTCGGCGGTCAGCACTGGTCTCGGGCGTCTGCATTGAGACCAGCTGTTACGGATCGCGCGGGAATGGGCGTGATCTTCAGCCCAGCAAGAGGAGTCGGAAAGTGGCGCAGGGCACCGTCAAGTGGTTCAACGCGGACAAGGGCTATGGCTTCATCGCGGTAGACGGTGGTAAGGACGTGTTCGTCCATTACTCGGCAATCATGATGGACGGTTACAAGGCCCTGGAGCAGGGGCAACGGGTGGAGTTCGACGTCACGCAGGGTCAGAAGGGGCCGCAGGCGGAAGGTGTGCGGGCCGTCGTCTGATCTGAGGCGGCGTTTGGCGGTGCTTCGGCGGAGCGCCGCCGCAGGCCCGGTTCGCGTGGGGCGAGCCGGGCCTTCGCCTTGCGGGAGCGCGCTCTCCAGCGCGCTGTCCGGCGTGCGACCTGATGCGCGATCTGGTGTGCGGCCTGGTGTGCGGCCTGCGGTACAGCCGGGGTAGATCCATGATGCGGGACGTGCGAAAAGAGCGATGCTGCCAGCTCAGACCCGTTGCGGCTTGCACTCGCCTGGGTAGAGTGCTAAACAGTTCGTTGGCACTCTGATGTCGAGAGTGACAGCAACACCGGGATCGAGGCGATGGGGTCTGCGAAGGGAATGCGGGCCCGATGCCGTCGCGGGCGTCGGCTCGGTCCTCGCAAGCCACCCTGCAACTGGGAGGTCTAGCCTTATGGCAGCCAAAATGATCGCGTTTGACGAGGACGCCCGGCGCGGTCTCGAGCGCGGTATGAACCAGCTCGCTGACGCCGTGAAGGTGACTCTCGGCCCCAAGGGCCGCAACGTCGTCCTGGAGAAGAAGTGGGGCGCCCCCACGATCACCAACGACGGTGTCTCCATCGCCAAGGAGATCGAGCTCGAGGACCCGTGGGAGAAGATCGGGGCCGAGCTCGTCAAGGAAGTCGCCAAGAAGACCGACGACGTCGCGGGTGACGGCACCACCACCGCCACCGTGCTCGCCCAGGCTCTGGTGCGCGAGGGCCTGCGCAACGTCGCCGCCGGCGCCAACCCGATGTCCCTGAAGAAGGGCATCGAGGCCGCCGTCGAGCGCGTCAGCGAGGAGCTCTCCAAGCTGGCCAAGGACGTGGAGACCAAGGAGCAGATCGCCTCCACGGCCACCATCTCCGCCGGCGACGCCCAGATCGGTGAGATGATCGCCGAGGCCATGGACAAGGTCGGCAAGGAAGGCGTCATCACCGTCGAGGAGAGCAACGCCTTCGGCCTCGAGCTCGAGCTCACCGAGGGTATGCGCTTCGACAAGGGCTACATCTCGGGTTACTTCGTCACCGACCCGGAGCGCATGGAGGCGGTCTTCGAGGACCCCTACATCCTCATCGTCAACTCCAAGGTCTCGGCCAACAAGGACATGCTGCCGCTGCTCGACAAGGTCGTGCAGGCGGGCAAGCCGCTGGTCATCATCGCCGAGGACGTCGAGGGCGAGGCCCTGGCCACCCTGGTCGTGAACAAGATCCGCGGCCTGTTCAAGTCCGTGGCCGTCAAGGCTCCCGGCTTCGGTGACCGCCGCAAGGCCATGCTGGGCGACATCGCCATCCTCACCGGTGGCCAGGTCATCAGCGAGGAGGTCGGTCTCAAGCTCGAGAACGCCACCCTCGACCTGCTGGGCAAGGCCCGCAAGGTGGTCATCACCAAGGACGAGACCACGATCGTGGACGGCGCCGGTGACGCCGAGCAGATCGCCGGCCGGGTGAACCAGATCCGCGCCGAGATCGACAACACCGACTCCGACTACGACCGCGAGAAGCTCCAGGAGCGTCTCGCCAAGCTGGCCGGCGGCGTCGCCGTCATCAAGGCCGGCGCGGCGACCGAGGTCGAGCTCAAGGAGCGCAAGCACCGCATCGAGGACGCCGTCCGCAACGCGAAGGCGGCCGTCGAGGAGGGCATCGTCCCCGGTGGTGGCGTGGCCCTGCTGCAGGCCGGCGCCAAGGCGTTCGACAAGCTCGAGCTCAACGGCGACGAGGCCACAGGTGCCGCGATCGTTCGCAAGGCGCTCGAGGAGCCGCTGAAGCAGATCGCCGTCAACGCCGGCCTTGAGGGCGGCGTCGTGGTGGAGAAGGTGCGCAACCTCACCCCGGGTGAGGGCCTCAACGCCGCCTCCGGCGAGTACGTCAACATGTTCGAGTCGGGCATCATCGACCCGGCCAAGGTGACGCGCTCCGCGCTGCAGAACGCCGCCTCCATCGCGGCCCTGTTCCTCACCACCGAGGCCGTCATCGCCGAGAAGCCCGAGAAGACCCCGGCCGCTCCCGCCATGCCCGGCGGCGGCGACATGGACTTCTGAGTCTGCTCGTCAACAGAGAAGGGCGGTTCCCCTCGCGGGGGGAGCCGCCCTTCTCTGTCGGGGTGATCCGCGGAGTCGGCGTTACCGCTTGACCTTTTCGGTCAGCTTGCCGCCGTTCGCGTCGACCACCAGGCACTTGACGGACCGGTCTTTCCTCCACGACGCGGCGTCGGGCGGGTAGAGGATGAAACCGGAGAGCCGGTCGACCATCGGGCTGTCGGACAGCATGCGCGCAAGCCGCTTCTCGCACCCGGACGTGGCCTTGTCGCTCACGGCGTCCCTGCCGGGCCACGCACCGATGGACAGGTCGAACTTGGTGATCACTTCGGCGTCGTGCGGCTCCGAGCACGACTTGGCGCTGATGGTGTACGACACCTTGCCGTCGGCGACACCGTTGAGGCAGTCGCCGATCCGTAGATCCATGACGCTCAGGGAGCCGCTTTCCGTGATCGCGCCGGAGCCGTCCCGCTTCGCCGAGCTCAAGGAGGTGATGGCGATGGCGGCGACGATCACCAGCACCCACACGCCGGAGAGGATGAGCCCCGCTATGGCGAGGCCGCGGCCCTTGTCGCCCCGCTTCCTGATCTGGGCCAGCGCGACGATTCCGAAGATGACGGAGAACAGCAGGCCGCCGAGGATTCCGAAGACGAGCGACACCACGGCGAAGCTGTTGGTGCTCCGCGGACGAGCCTCATAGGGCGGATAGGGCTGGGGTGGATAGGAGCCCGGACCGTACGGGCCATTGGGGTTCGGGCCGTACGCGCCGTACGGGCCGTTGGGGTCCGGGTTGTACGTGCCGTATGGGCTGTTGGGGTCCGGGTTGTACGTGCCGTATGGGCTGTTGGGGTCCGGGTTGTACGCGCCGTACGGGCTGTTGGGGTCCGGGGACGGCGGGCCGTACGGATTGGGGGTCGGCCCGTAACCGGATCCTCCCGAGCTTGGCGGATATGGGAGACCCGAGTCCGGAGGCGGAGGATAGGCGGAACCCGAGGCAGTGGGCGAACCTGGGGGAAATTCGTTCACGCGACCACATAGTGGCTTGTGGTCCTTATTTGCGGCAAGTCGTACATGTCAGGCGGGCGGTCAAGCCGCGCTGCGACCTGCGCCACGCGCCGAGTCTCACGCCCGGTTCAGCACCGGCTTCGGGTGACCGGATCGGCTGGAGCTGGGCCGTCCTCGGCTTCGATCAGGAGGTGCCGAAGTGCATGGGCACGGCGCCGATGCTGCGCCTCGACAAGGGCGGCTACACGGTCCGCGACTGAGCGAACCGCTCCCCTCATCTCGCCGAATCGGGAGCTGGCGCGGTTAGGTCGTGTTTCGTGGACGAAACAAGCCCCCCGAACGTGGGTTCGGGGGGCTTTTCGGTCATCCGTACGGGGGCTATCCGGCCAGTTCGGCGGGGAGGTCCTTCCCGTGGACGACGGTCAGCGAGGTGACGGCCCGGGTGAGGACCACGTAGAGCCGGGCGAGGCCGCGTTCCTCCGCCGCGACGATGTCGGCGGGCTCCGCGACGACCACGTGGTCGTACTCCAGGCCCTTCGCGAGGCTCGCCGGGATGACCAGCAGGCGATGGTCGCCGGTCGAGTCGGGCCCCAGGACCCCGTGCTCGACGCCGTCCTCCGCCAGGGCCGCCGCCACCTCGGCAACGCCGGCGTCCGCCACGATCACGCCGATGGAGCCGGGTTGCGCGAGCGCCGGTCGCACGGCCTGGACGATCTCCGTGACCACGTCGGATGCCGGCCGTACGGACAGGGAGCCGGCGCCGGGGCGGAGTGAGCGCGGGACGGCGAGCTCGGGGGCCACGGAGGGGAGCAGCCGGGCGGCGTAGTCGAGGATCTCGCGCGGCACGCGGAAGCCCAGCGTCAGCTCGGTGATCTCGCCTGACGGCTGGCCCAGGTGATCGAGCACGTCCTTCCACGAGCGGGCGGACCAGGGGGTGGTGCCCTGGGCGATGTCGCCGAGGATGGTCGCCGAGCCGTTGCGGCAGCGCCGCCCGAGGGCGCGCAGCTGCATGGCGGAGAGGTCCTGGGCCTCGTCGACCACCATGTGCCCGTGAGAGGCCGTGCGTTCGACGAGGTCACCCAGCTCGTCGAGGAGGGCCGCGTCCGCCGCCGTCCATCGCGCCGACTTGTACGACCGGTACGGCTTCCGCCAGATCAGGATTTCCTGCTCGTCGGGTGACAAGTCGGTTTTGGCGGCCCGGGTGAGGAACTCCGCGTCGGACAGCAGCCGGAACAGGATCTGTTCGGGTACGAGCTTCGGCCACACCGCGTCCAGAACCTGCTTCACCGGCCGGGATCTGGCCACGGCGTCCTGGACCCGGTCGTCCGGTGACTCACCGCGGCGCTCCATCTGGACGAGCACGGCGTTGGCCAGCCGCTGGGCGAGAGCCGTACGGCCCGGGCCGTAGCGGGTCGTGCCCCGCAGCGAGGCGACGATCTCGCGGACCTCGTAGTCGGCCACGCGGTAGCGGTTGACGCCCTTGGTGAAGAGCACGCCCTCCTCGGGTTTGGCGACGTGCAGCCAGAGGGCGCGCTTGAGCACCGCGGCCATCCGCGCGTCGCCCTTGACCGCGGCCACCGACGGGTCCTCGGGATGGTCGTGGTCGCCGAGGACACCCGTCACGGTCGACTGGTCGACCTTCACCTCGCCCAGTGCGGGCAGCACGGAGGAGATGTAGGAGAGGAAGGCGCGGTTCGGGCCGACGATCATCACGCCGGACCTGGACAGCCGCTCCCGGTGCGTGAACAGCAGGTAGGCCGCCCGGTGCAGACCGACGGCGGTCTTCCCGGTGCCGGGCGCGCCCTGCACGCAGACGGTCACACCGAGGTCGGAACGGACGATCTCGTCCTGGTCGGGCTGGATGGTGGCGACGATGTCGCGCATGGGGCCGGTGCGGGGGCGTTCGATCTCCTCGGTGAGCAGCCTGCTCTGTCCGAGTTCGCGGCCGTCGAGGGGCTCGTCCTCGTACGCGGTGAGCGAGCCGCCCTGGTAGCCGAAGCGGCGGCGTAGCGCCACGCCCATCGGATCGGCCGGGCTGGCCTGGTAGAACGCGCGGGAGACCGGCGCCCGCCAGTCGAGCACGAGGGCGCGGCTGTTGTCGTCGTGGACGTGCCTGCGGCCGACGTAGATCGTGTCCGGGAGGTCGTCGTCCGCCGACCTGTTGAGTCGGCCGAAGAAGAGCGGGGTGTCGGGGTGGTCGGCGAGCGCGGCGACCCGCTGGTTGAGCAGCCCCTGCAGCACCTGCTGGGAGACCCAGTCGCCCGCCGCGTCGGCGGAGAGGGACGCCGCGTGGTCCCGCATGTCCTTCAGCGCGGCGCGGGAGGTGGCCAGATGGGCGCGCTCCGCTTCGAGCACGTCATCCGGCGCGGGTATGTCGGGGGCCAGCTGGTGTCCGGGCATGCGAAGACTCCTCGCGGGTCGGTGGTGGTTCGCCGCGTGGTCACGGCGGGTAGCGAAACGCAGAAGTCTACTCGTGCGGGAATGCGCTCCCCAACCGGTTTCCCATTCCGCCGGGCGTCGTGTCGGGGGCCGTCGACCGGGTTCGTCATGACCTCCCGGTAGTCACCCCAACACTGTGCGAAATAGAACAAATCGGCATGGCTTCAATGCTGAAAAATCCGCGCAGATTACGTGATTTGCCCTAACGATGGGGTATGCCGCGACCGATCGTGATGGGTACTCGGCTGGCGTACGAGGGGGTGATGCGATTGTCTCGAACCGACGGAATTTCCTGGACCTAGGTCGTGTTTCGTGGATCTTTTTGGCCTACTGCGGTCGCCCAGATGGCGCCTCGCTTCGTTGTCGGAGTCGGCCGGAGGCTCCGCTCCGACCTCCTCCTCCGCCTTGCGCGGCATCCATCTGGCCGATCCTCGCTACGGGCGGCATTTGTCAGAAATTCCCCAGGTCTTGTCTGCAGGTCTTATCTGCAGGTCTTGCCTGACCCCAGGTCATGGACGCACGGGACGGCGGCAGCCGTCCCGTGCTGAGGAAACACCCGGCGAAGATCACCTCGCCGGGTCCTCCTCACCCTCGGCCAGGACCTCATCGGCGTCGATGATCTGGTACGAGTATCCCTGTTCTGCGAGGAAGCGCTGCCGGTGGGCGGCGAAGTCCTGGTCGACGGTGTCGCGGCTGACCACGGAGTAGAACCGGGCGCCGCCGCCGTCGGCCTTCGGCCGGAGCACGCGGCCGAGCCGCTGCGCCTCCTCCTGCCGCGACCCGAACGTGCCGGACACCTGGATGGCGACGGACGCCTCGGGCAGGTCGATGGAGAAGTTGGCGACCTTCGACACCACGAGCACCTGGATCTCCTTGTCGCGGAACGCCTGGAACAGGCGCTCGCGCTCGCGGACCCGCGTCTCGCCCTTGATCACCGGCGCGTCCAGGTGCTCGCCCAGCTCGTCGAGCTGGTCGATGTACTGCCCGATGACGAGGACCTGCTCGCCCGCGTGCCGCCGTACGAGGGCCTCGGCGACCCGGTTCTTGGACGGGGTCGTGGCGCAGAACCGGTAGCGCTCCTCGGCCTCCGACATCGCGTAGGCGAGCCGCTCCTCGTCGCTCAGCGTCACCCGGACCTCGACGCAGTCGGCCGGGGCGATCCAGCCCTGGTTCTCCATCTCCTTCCAGGGGGCGTCGTACCGCTTGGGGCCGATCAGCGAGAACACGTCGCCCTCGCGGCCGTCCTCGCGGACCAGCGTGGCGGTCAGCCCGATCCGGCGGCGGGCCTGGAGGTCGGCCGTCATCCGGAAGATCGGCGCGGGCAGCAGGTGGACCTCGTCGTACACGACCAGGCCCCAGTCGCGGGCGTCGAACAGCTCCAGGTGGCGGTACACGCCCTGGCGCTTGGTCGTCATGACCTGGTACGTCGCGATGGTGACCGGCCGGATCTCCTTCTTGGTGCCGGTGTACTCGCCGATCTCGTCGGCGGTCAGCGACGTCCGCTTGATCAGCTCCTGCTTCCACTGGTGCGCGGAGACCGTGTTGGTGACCAGGATGAGCGTGGTCGCCTGGGCGTGCGCCATCGCCGCCGCGCCGACGATCGTCTTGCCGGCGCCGCAGGGCAGCACGACGACGCCGGAGCCGCCGTGCCAGAAGGCGTCCGCCGCCTCCTGCTGGTACGGCCGGAGCGTCCAGCCGTCCTCGGCGAGCGCGATGGCGTGGTGCTCGCCGTCGACGTAGCCGGCGAGGTCGTCGGCCGGCCAGCCGAGCTTGAGAAGCACCTGCTTGATGTTGCCGCGCTCCGAGGGATGCACGATGACCGTCTCGGCGTCGAGCCGCTCGCCGGTCAGGGGCTGGACCTTCTTGGAGCGCAGCACCTCCTCCAGGACCGCCCGGTCGGTGCTGGTCAGCACCAGGCCGTGGCTTGGGTGCTTCTCCAGCCGGAGCCGCCCGTAGCGGGCCATCGTCTCGACCACGTCCACCAGGAGCGCGTGCGGCACCGGATAGCGGCTGAAGCCGATCAGCGTGTCCACGACCTGCTCGGCGTCGTGCCCGGCCGCGCGCGCGTTCCACAGCGCGAGCGGGGTCACCCGGTAGGTGTGGACGTGCTCGGGGGCCCGCTCCAGCTCGGCGAACGGCGCGATCGCCTTACGGCACGCGTTGGCCCGTTCGTGATCGACCTCGAGCAGCAGCGTCTTGTCCGACTGAACGATCAGCGGCCCGTCATTCAATGCCTGCTCCCTTGTCCGGCTACCGCCTATCAAACAAGGGATCGAGCCGAATCACTCCCGGGTTGGCTCATTCGGTGGTGGTGGCGTCGAAATAGCCGTTCACACCGGCCCAGATGAATGCCCCGATGCCGATGATGATCAGCACCACATTGATGCCGATGGAGATCCACGTCCATTTCAGCAGGCGCCTGGCCGTGTCCGGCTCGGTGTCGACCTTGCTGAGCGCGATGCCGGACAGGATGGCCCCCGCGATGCCGCCCAGTGTTATGTAGCAGGTCATCCCCATCACGATGCTGATGACCAGGGCCACGATCGCGTGGGTGCGCGGGCCCTCCTGCCGGGGTGGGTAGCCGTACGGCGGCTGGCCGTAGGGGGAGCCGTACGGCTGCCCGAACGCCTGCTGGCCGTACGGCTGCCCATAGGGCGGCTGCTGGCCGTACTGGGGCCCGTACTGCTGACCGTATTGCTGACCGAATTGCGGATCGCCGTGGGAGGGCCCGGCCTGGGGGTCCGTCCCGTACGGGTTGTGCGGGCTCTGCCAATCCTGGGGATTCTGGCCCGGCTGGTCTGGGGTCGTCACCGTCGGTCGATCCTTCGTCGGGTCGGGGTCCAGATTAGGGAAGTCCAGAAATATCACGGTATGGCGCTCCCCGCTCCGGTGCTGAGGACCGCATCGAAACGGGGAGCGCGGCGACCGCGAGGGGCCAGTCGCCAATCCAGCCCCTACCGGTCAGCCGGATCATCGCCAGATCGGGCACCGAAGGGCAACGGATTTAATCGGCCTAATTGACGTCGGCGATGCCCGTGATGCGGTGCAGCGCGAACCGGTGGACGGCCGCGCGGGTCTCGTCGTAGGCGGTCAGGTAGCCGCCCTCCATCCGGGCCGGCTCCAAAATGCGGCTGGTGGCGTGCCCCTGGGAGTCGAGGTAACCGATCCACACCCGCGCCCCCTGGCGGATCGCCTCCTTGAGGGCGCTGATCGTCGCGGTCGAGGGCGAGCGCGGGACCTGTCCGCGGGGCGCGTCCGACGGGCCGCGCCGCGCGAGGTGAGCGTCGTCCCCGGCCCTGATCGCGCGTACGGCCGCCGCCACAATGTCGGGGTCCGGTCCGGTCGCGGTCGCGGCGCGGGTGAGCGGCTGGCCCTCGGTCCGCCTGGCGTCCGCGCGTGCCACCAGCATGTCCCCTTCCAGGGACTCCGCCATGGGGGCATAGCCCATCGCGCGCAGCGCGTCGACCAGGGACGCCCGGGACGTCTTGGACGCGAGCACGGTGGGCGCGAGCCGCCGCAGGCGCAGCGCGGCCGCCCGCCGGTCGGCCACCACCTCGTCCAGGACGGCGGGGTCGTCGCAGCGGATGTAGGCCGAGGCCGTACCGACTCGGATGCGGCCGTGCCTGCGGGCCACGTCGGTGATCAGGTAGCGCAGCGGCTGCGGGACCGGCGTGGCGGAGTGCCGCTCCAGCATCGCGAGCAGTTCGCCCGCCGACTGGCCGGCGTCGAGCGCTCGGCGGATCGACCCCTCGCCGAAGCGGTAGACGGTCGCGCCGCCCTTGGACTCCACGTCCGCCGCCAGCGCGAGCCAGCGGCCGAGGTCGCTGACGAGCGGCCCCGGCGCCACGGCGGTCAGGTCCGCCTGCAGCAGCACGCGGTCCACTGGTTTGGGCAGCAGCGGCGCCAGCAGCTCCGCGGGCGCGCCTTCGGCGCCGGCCTCGGCGCCGCTCCCCTCGCCGGACGAGTGGCCGTAAGAGCGGCCGTGGGAGGAGCCGTATCGAGGGAAGGCCCGCAGCAGCGCCCGGCCGTGGCCGGACAGGACGCCGAGTCCGGTGACACCGATGTGCTCGGCCTCGCGCAGCGCGAACTCGGCCAGCCGGTCGCGGTGCGCGATCCGGCGGCGCGGCTGCTCCCAGGCGAGGCGATCGATCACCGACGCGGGTGTGGGCGCGATGCCGGGGCCGACGGCGGCGAGCACGGACAGTGTGCGCAGCCGCACCTCGGCGGCGGCCGACCGGCGGAGGTCCGGGTGCAGGGCGTTGATCGGCCGGTCGCGCTCGTCGCGCTCGCCGATCAGACCGGGGGCGCGGTCCATGCCCGCCCAGGCGGTGGCGAGCACGGCCCACCGGTCCTCGGTCGCCTTGACCCGCCAGACGTCGTACGCGGAGGTGGGCAGCCACTCCCCGTCGACCGATCCGCCGGACGCGATCAGCCCGGCCGCGTGCGTGACCTCCACCACGAGCCCCGCCGCCCATTCGGGAAGGTCGAGGAGCTGCGCCGTCCGCTTGAGATCCCGTACGGCGAGGCCGCCCGCGCGCAGGACGCCAGGAGGATCGTGGCTCCAGAGCTCGCAGAGCTCCTCGACCGTCCGGACGAAGGTGAACGCCTGACCGGCGGCGGTCCGGTCGGCCAGCGCCTGGTCGCGGGCCACGCCGTCGAGCTCGGGCGGACTGGGGGACAGGTCCTGGTGGATCCGGCCCCCACGCAGGAACAGCGCCACCTCGCGAGGCAGCGTCACGGTCTCCTCGCCGGTCGCCCCCAGGAGGCCACGCGCGAGCAGCTGCTCGATCGGCGACTGCGCGGTGGCGGTGCGGACCTCGCGCCTTGCGTCCGCCACCCGGCCGCTCGGCGGGCCCCAGGCCAGCTCGTCCAGCGCCGCGCGGGCCTGCGGGGACACCTCGGCGATCAGCCGTTCGACGGTGCCGGGGGCGGCGAGCAGCGCCGCCAGCCGCCGCCCCGGAGGCGCCGTCGGATCCGCCGCGTCCGCCGGGCCCTCCGCCGCGTCCGTTCCCGCCGGGGCGATGTCGGCGAGCAGGACCGTGAGGGACTCGGGCGAGTGGTGCCGGAAAACGTCCGCGGCCGGCGGCCCGAGACCCGCCGGAGGGTCGAGGGCGCCTCTGACTCCCGGTGCCGGCAGCAGCGCGTCATCGGGCCCGAAGATCAGGCACGCAGTCCTCAGCCGCTCGACGGCCTCCCGGAGCGCGATGTCCAGCTCGGCGGCGCGCCGCCTGTTGTCCGCGCGGCTCCCGTGGGGAAGCGCGCGGGCGATGAGCGAGCGCAGCTCCCCGTACGCCAGCGGGCCGGGCTGGAGGGTCAGCGTCTCGGCGACGGACAGGGTGAAGCGGTCGAGCCGGTCGAGCGCCCGCCCGACGGCCGACGGGGTGCCCGCGCGCGCCGCCAACCCCTCCACGTGCGGCGGGACGGGCATGATGAGCTCCGGGCGCGCTGCCACGAGGGCACGAAGCTGCTCGTCCGCGCGGCCGCGCAGCCACGCGGTGAAGTCACCGCCCATCCCCTCACTCATCCCTCTCATCGTAGGAGCACGGGTACGGGTGATTCTCCTGGAAGGCGGGCTGTCGTCGAGGAGCGAGATCGGGGTCGCGACAGGTCCGTTCCGGGGCCCGGGCAGGCGAGGCGGGCCATATGCCGGTGCGCGACGCTGTCGCGCTTTGGCATCCTTTATCAGGTGAACTCGGTGGGATTCGACCTTGACCTGACCCTTGCCGACACGCGCGCCGCCATCGCCGCCGTGTACGAGGCGATGGTGCCGCGGCTGGCCTACCCCATCGACGTGGACGTGGTGGTCTCCCGGCTCGGGCCTCCCTTGGAGGAGGAGCTGGCCTACTGGATGCCGGAGGAGGAGATCCCCGCCGCGGCGGCGCTGTACCGGGAGCTCTACCCGCAGATCGCGCTGCCGGCGACAGGGCTCATGCCCGGCGCGCAGGAGGCGCTCGCGGCGGTCCGCGGGGCCGGCGGCCGGATCATCGTCGTGACGGGGAAGAACGTGCTGGACGCCCGGCGCACCGTGGACGCGCTGGGGTTCGAGGTGGACGAGGTCGTGGGGTCCCTTTTCGGGGCGGACAAGGGCAGGGCCCTCGCGAGTTTCGGCGCCGGAGCATATGTTGGAGATCACGTGGCCGACATCGAGGCGGCGCGTGCCGGTGGTGCCACGAGCGTCGCGGTGGCCACCGGATCGTTCACGGCGGACCAACTAGTCGATCATGGAGCTGACGTGGTGCTGGAAGACCTCACGCAGTTCGTCGCGTGGTTCGACTCATGGACCGCCGCATCCGCGTAAAACACGGCCGTCAGGCGGTCCACAGGCGCCCTTCGCGGGCATAACCTACATCCATTCCTTTCACGACAGTCTGAACGAGGTCACCCCTGTGCCGAGTGGCAAGGTCAAGTGGTACGACGCCGACAAGGGATTCGGCTTCCTCACGCGCGACGACGGCGGTGAGGTTTTCGTGCATTCATCGGCGCTGCCCAAGGGCGTGGACGTCCTGAAGCCCGGGCAGAAGGTCGAGTTCGGAGTGGCCGAGGGCCGTCGCGGTCAGCAGGCTCTGTCGGTCCGGGTTCTCGAACAGCCGCCCACCCTCGCCAGGACCGCGCGGGTGAAGGGCAAGCGTAAGAAGCCGGACGAGATGGTCGTCATCGTCGAGGATCTGATCAAGCTGCTCGACGACATCTCGACGTCCTACCAGAAGGGCAAGCAGCCGGACTCCGCGCACGCCAAGAAGGTCGCGAGCGTGCTCCGCGCCGTCGCGGACGACATCGACGGCTGATCCCTCGGCTGCCGGCCCGTCGATCGACGTTTCCGGGACGGGGAGGGCCACGCCTAATAGGGGTTCGTCAGCGGTTTGGTGTCGTCCCGCCGCGGCCGTAGCGGCTCGTGCGGGACGACGGGGGTGACGTCGGGGTCGGCGGAGTCGGCGGGGGTGACGTCGGAGTCCACGTGCGGGGTCCACGCCGTGCCCTGCGACGGCGCCGTCTCGTCGTCTGGTGCGTCCGGTGGCGTACCGCCGCCCTCGGGGGCTCGCCGCGCCGCGGCGGCGAGCCGGGTCCGCCGCCGGATGAGGAGCCAGACGAAGGTGACGGCGAGCCCGGCGGAGACCACCGCGAGCCCGGCCGGGCCGTGCGCGGACAGCGACATCACGAGGCCGACCAGGCCGCCGAACACCCAGGCGATCTGGAGCAGCGCCTCGGTGACGCCGAACGTCGAGGACCGCACCTCCTCGGCGATCTCCCGCTGCACGATCGCGTCCAGCGCGAGCTTGCCGAGCCCCTGGGCGAAGGCCGCCACCAGTGCCACGACGACCGCCGTCCACAACGTGAAGTAGACCGTCGTGACGATCGTCGCGACGGTGGCCAGGGCGAGCGTGCCCAGCACGATGATCTGGGGAGAGCGCGACCGCGTCCACGAGGCGACGGCCGCTCCGAGAAAGCCGCCTCCTCCGGCGGCGACGGCGAGCAGGCCGAGCGTGATGTGCGGGGCCAGGCCGGGGATGTTGCCGTCCTGCACGAGGAAGAGCAGGAAGAAGACGAGGAATCCGGCCTGTACGCGGATCGCGGCGTTCGCCCGCATGGCCTCGCCGACGATCGGCCCGACCTGGACCAGCTCGCGCCAGCGGGTTCGCGACCGGACCTTGTCACCCTGGCTGATTCCTTGGCCGGTCCCCTGATCGATCCCACGGTCGCCGCCGGTCGGGCCGGGGTGGGGGCCGCCCGGCGTGCCGGTGGCCGGGGCGGTGTGCGGAGAGGGCTCCGCGTCTGCGCCGGGCTCGGGATCGGGGGCGAGGTCGCTTTCGAGATCGGGGGAGTCGACGTGCCGCGGCAGCCGTACGGCGGCGACGCCCGCGACGAGGAAGAGCGCCGTGGTGGCGCGCAGGACCCAGTCGGCCCCCAACCAGGCGGTCAGCCCGGTGGCGACGCCCGCCGCGGCGCCCGCGGAGACCAGCGCGAACAACGCCACCCGGGCATTCGCCGCGACCAGGGTGATGTCGGCGGGCAGCACGCTCGGCATGATCGCGGCCCGGGACACGTTGTAGGCCTTCGACAGAACCAGTACGGCGAGGGCCGCGGGAAAGAGCGTGAGCGCGTCGGACGGCCGGATCGCCGCCGCCATGCCCCAGCACAGGAGCCCGCGCGCGAACAGCGTTCCCGCCATGACATAACGGCGGCCGGAGCGGAAGCGGTCGAGCACCGGGCCCACGAAGGGCGCGACCACCGTGAACGGGACCATCGTGATCAGGAGGTACAGCGCGACCTGGCCGCGCGCCTGACCGACCGGCAGCTTGAAGAACAGCGCCCCCGCCAGCGCCACGGTGACGAGCGCGTCGCCCGCCGAGTGCGCTGAGGTGAGCTCGATCAGGCGGCCGAGCCCGGTGCGCCCCGCCCCCTGGGCGTGGGTGAGCCGCCGCGTCGCCTGCCCGAGACTCCGGGTTCCCTGCCCGATCCGCCGGCCGGCGTACGCGACGGACCGGCCCGCCCGGCGGGACGCTCCCGCGGTGGTCTGGCTCGCGCGCCGTACTCGGTTCCAGGCATTCCCCACGAAGACGACTCCCTTCCCAACTGGGGAATTCCAGTTCTACCCACAGATCAGGGTGCCGTCTGCTCGCGGAGTGGGTGAAAATGGAGTGTGAGTCGCATCCGAACCCGAAGCACCGCAGCGGACCAGGCATGTGTTGCGGCCGTCGACCTGGCTCGCCGGGCCGTCGAGGAGGTCGCCCGGCCCGCGGAGGTGGGCGAGCACCTCGGCTTCGACAGCGAGGGTGACCGCATCGTCACGCACTTCTTCGATTGTCTTGATCGAGCGTACAAGGGCTGGCGCTGGGCCGTCACCGTCGTCCGCGCGGCGCGGGCGCGTGTTGTGACGGTGAGCGAGACCGTGCTGCTACCCGGATCGGGCGCGCTGCTCGCGCCGAGCTGGGTGCCGTGGAACCAGCGGCTCCTCCCCGGAGACCTCGGCGTGGGCGACCTGCTGCCGGCCGAGGCCGACGACGACCGGCTGGCCCCCGGCTTCACCGCCACGGACGACGACTCCGACCGTCAGATGATCTTCGAGTACGGCCTGGGCAGGGCTCGGGTGCTCTCGCCGCTCGGCCGCGATCTCGCGGTGCGCCGTTGGTACTCCGGCGACGCCGGCCCGCACAGCCCCATCGCGCACGCGGCTCCGGCCCAGTGCTCCACGTGCGGGTTCTTCTGGCCGCTCGCGGGCGCGCTGCGGCTCGGGTTCGGCGTCTGCACGAACGAGTACGCCCCGGACGACGGCCGCGTGGTCGCGGCCGACCACGGATGCGGGGCCCACTCCGAGGCCACCACCGTGCCCTCGATGATCGTCGATCAGCCGCCGCCGATCCTCGACGACCTGGGATACGACCTGCTTCCCGCCGAGGCGGAGGAGGAGGGGGCGGCCGGGGCCGAGGGCGTCGTGCCCAATGGCGGCCCCGCCGAGTCCGCCGGCTCCGTGGACGAGTCCGACTCGGAACCGCTCGGCCACTCCTGATCGACGCTCCGCCGGCGGGCCGGGCCGCGTCCCGGGGCCTACGGCCGACATTCCCGGGCCCCGCGGAAGGTCCGAGCCTGCGAGGAGTTTTCGTGGGTGGGGCGACAACGCGGCGAGGTGCCACCCTGGGCGACGCGACGGGGCAAAGACTGACGGGCGGGGCACTAAGGTACGTCCGGACGTGGCGGCGAGATCTGGGACCTTGGGGGCTCTAGAGATGAACGACTCCTTCGGCACCGCGCGGATGCGCGACACCGTTCTCGCGGCGTGGACGGCGTCTCCCGCCCGGTTCCGCGAGGACGCCAACGCGGAGGAGGATTTCGCGCTCGGCGGCTACCGGGACCGGCTGGTCGTCGAGCTGGCGCAGAACGCGGCGGACGCCGCGCTGCGCGCCGGGTCGCCCGGTCACCTGCGGCTGACCCTGCGTGACGGCGTCCTCTTCGCCGCCAACACCGGAGCCCCGCTGGACGCCGAGGGCGTGGAGGGCCTGTCCACGCTCCGGGTGTCCGGCAAGAAGGACGAGACCGGCGCCGTCGGCCGGTTCGGGGTCGGCTTCGCCGCCGTGGTCTCGGTGTGCGACTCCCCGTCGATCACGTCCCGCGAGACGGGCGGCGTGCGCTGGTCCCGGGAGGAGACCGCCGCGCTGGTGGCCGAAAGGCCCGCGCTGGCCGCCGAGCTGACCGGGCGCGAGGGGCACGTGCCCCTGCTCCGGCTGCCCTTCCCCGGCGAGCCCGCCGACGTGCCGGACGGTTTCGACACGCTCGTACGGCTCCCGCTCCGGGATGAGGCGGCGGAGCGGGCGGTGCGCCGGATGCTGCGGGAGGCGGGCCCGGCGCTGCCGCTGGCCATGCCGGCGCTGGCCACCATCGAGATCGAGCTCGACGGCGAGACCCGCACGATCTCCGCCGACGGCTGGCACTGCGTCACCGCCTCCGGGTCGTTCACCCCGAAGCAGGTGGCCGAGCTGTTCGCCGACCGTCCCACCGAGGAGCGTGCCCGGCCGTACTGGCAGGTCCGCTGGGCGGTCCCGGCGACGGCGTCTGGCGAGCCGCGCCCGCTGCCGGACGACGTGCCGCCCGTCGTGCACGCGCCGACGCCGAGCGACGAGCCGCTCGACCTGCCCGCGCTGCTGATCGCCACCCTGCCGATGGCCACCGACCGGCGGCACGCCGCTCCCGGCCCGCTGGCGGACTTCCTGGTCGAGGGGGCGGCGGACGCGTACGTCGAACTGCTGGCGTCGCTGCCGCGCACGCCGCGACTGCTCGACCTGGTGCCGGGACTCATCGGCAAGGGCGAGCTGGACGCGCGGATCCGCCGCGCGATCCTGCGCCGCCTGCCGGACGTCCCCCTGCTGCCGGCCGTCTCCGCGCCCGAGGAGGGGCAGGACGGCACGCCCGGGACGGCAGGGACGGCCGATGCGGCGCCCGCGCCACGGGCCGAGCTCGTGGACGGCGGATCGGGTTGGCTGGTGGCCGGTCGCGAGGCCAGGGCCGTGGCCGGACCGGCGGAGTTCCTGGAGAAGATCGCCGACATGGTGCCCGGGCTGCTGCCCGCGGGCTGGCCGGTCCGCCATCCGGCCCTGACCGCCCTCGGCGTACGGCGGGTCGAGCTGGCCGACGTGATCGACATGCTTTCCGGTGACGCGGTGAAGGACAGGGAGCCCGCGTGGTGGCGGTCGCTCTACGAGGTGCTGCCCGCGGACGATCCGGAAGCGGTCGGCGCGGTTCCCGTGCCGCTGGCCGACGGCCGGCTGGTGCGCGGGCCCCGCGGCACGCTCGCCCTGACGAACGGCTCAGGCGAGGGCGAGGGCCCGCTCGACCCGTCCGTCCTCGCGCCGCTGGGCCTGCGCGTCGTGCATCCTGACGCCATGCACCCGCTGCTGCTGCGGCTGGGGGCGGCCGAGGCGACGCCCCGCACCGTCCTGGAGGACCCGCTCACCCATGCCGCGGTGACCGAGTCGCTGGACAGCGCCGATCCCGAGCCGGTGGCGCAGGCCGTGCTCGCCCTCGTCGAGGCGGCCGGGCTGTCGGCGGGAGAGGCTCCGTGGCTGGCCGACCTGGCGCTGCGCGGCGCGGACGGCGAGCTGTATCCCGCGGGTGACCTGCTGCTGGCCGAGGGGTCCCTGGTCTCGCTGATCGACCAGGACGTGCCGTTCGGCGTCGCGGCGCCCGACCTGGTGGAGCGGTACGGCACGCACGTTCTCGCGGCGGCCGGCGTCCTTGACGGCTTCGCCGTGGTGAACGACGCCGATGTGCTGCTCGACCCCGAGGAGTGCGACCACGATCTTGACCGGGAGGACGAGTGGCTGGAGGCGGTGCTCGACCTGCTGCCGGAGCTCGACGTCCCTCCCGTCGCCCGGGAGTTCACCGCCGTCCGCGATCTGGAGTACGTCGCCGACTGGCCGGCGGCGCTCGCGCTCCTGTCCCGGCCGCCGCTGCGCGCCGCCCTGCAGCCGCTTCGCGTGCTGGTCGCGGGTGAGGTCGTCGAGGTGCCGTCGTACACCGCGTGGTGGCTGTCCAGCCATCCGGTGCTCGACGGCAGGCGGCCGACGTCCCTGCGGCTTCCCGGCGGCGACCCGCTCCTGTTCGGCCTGTACGGCGACGCGCCCGCCGGGGTGGACGAGGTCGCGTTGACGATGATCGGGGTCCGGTCGTCCCTGGCCGAGTTGCTGGCGTCCCACGGCGGCCCGGACCAGCTGCTCGACCTGATGGCCGATCCCTCGATCGAGGTGGACCGGGCGCAGCTCCGCGCCCTGTGGATCGCCCTGGCGGCGGTCGATCCGGCACGGGTGCGTCCGCCGTCGGCGGTGCGTGCCGTACTGGACGGGGCCATCGTGGTGGCGGACGTCGAGGACGGGCGCGTCCTCGACGGGCCGAACTCGGAGGAACCGGAAGAGGGGCCGGGCGAGCCGGTGGTGGTGGAGGCGCCGGACCTGCTCGCCCTGGTGGCGGAGCGGCCGCTGGTGCTCGCGCCCTTCGACCTGGCCGAGGTGCTGTCGGAGGTGCTCGACCTGCCGCTCGCGGGTGAGCTGGCGAACGGCGTGGTCACGTCGTCGGGCCAGGAGCGGCCGGTGCCCGCGGAGGTGCGCTCGCTGCTGCCGTCGGCTCCGCTGAGCTACGTCGAGCACGGCGAGCTGCTGGTGGACGGCAGGCCGGTGCCGTGGCGTTTCTTCGAGGGGAAGGTCCACGCGTCGGGGGTCGAGGGCCTGGCCCGGGGGCTCGCGTGGGCGTCCGGGCAGTGGGGCGACCGGCTCGCCGTCGCGGCGCTCCTACGCGATCCGGCGCGGGTCCCGCTGCTGCTCGCCGAGGCGGATCTGGACTCCTGAGAACCGCGGGTGGTGGATCCCCGTCTAGTGCCGGCGGCGGTCGCGGCGGCGGAGGTAGGCGAGGCCGAACACGCCGAGTCCGACCCCCGCCGCGCAGGTCCACAGCCACCGGGTCTCCTCCGGACGCACGATGAGCAGCGCGACCAGCGCGACCAGCCACAACGCCGTCCCGGTGAGGACGGTGGCGGTGTCGTTGGTCTTGATCGGCTGGAGGTCCGGCCGGGGCTGCTGGCTCACGGGACCCAAGCTTAAAGCCCCCGCAAACCGAGGGGCGCGGAGCAACCGGGGCGAGGGCGTCCGGCCCGCCGAGCGTGGTGCGCCGGCCGTACGGGTGATCTGCAGGTACGACTACATCATGATGGGCTTGCTCGAGCACGAGCTGCGGTAGGGGGCGCCGGGGAGCGGGGGCCGCGTGAAGATCGTTTATGATCGTACGATTCCGGGAGAACGGGGCATCTCGCCCTAGGCCGTAAAATATGCACAAATCGGTCACGGAACCGTCACACTGATCACCAAACTCTTCTCGCAGGTCATCCCGCCTGCCACTCTTCGCGCGTGAGTAACAGCATGAATCCTCGAGCCACTGGCTTTCTTGATCGTTTCTTCTTTATCTCAGAGCGTGGCTCGACCATCGGCCAGGAGGTACGCGGCGGGTTCGCCACCTTCTTCACGATGGCGTACATCGTCGTTCTCAACCCCATCATCATCGGCACGGTCACCGACAAGACCAACAGCGTCCTCGGGGGCGGCACCGACCCCAACTTCCCGATGATCGCGGCGGCCACCGCCTTCGCGGCCGGAATCCTGACGATCGCGATGGGCGTGTTCGGCCGCGTGCCGCTGGCTCTGGCGACGGGCCTCGGCCTGAACGCGTTCGTGGCCTTCGGCATCGCCACCCAGATGACCTGGGCGGACGCCATGGGCCTCGTGGTGCTCGAAGGCCTCGTGATCGCGATCCTTGTGCTCACCGGGTTCCGGGTCGCCGTGTTCAACGCCATCCCGGCCCAGTTGAAGACCGCGATCAGCGTGGGCATCGGCTTGTTCATCGCGCTGATCGGGTTCGTCGACGCGGGCTTCGTCCGCCGCATCCCCGACGCCGCGAACACCACCGTCCCCGTGAAGTTGGGCGCTCTCGGTAACGGCTCGCTCACCGGTTGGCCCACGCTGGTCTTCGTCGTCGGCCTGATCGTGACCGCGTTCCTGATCGCGCGCAGGGTCAAGGGCGCCATCCTGATGGGCATCGTCGGCACCACGATCCTGTCGATCGTCGTGGAGGCCATCGGCAAGATCGGTCCGCAGATGGCGCAGGGTCAGCCGGTCAACCCCAGTGGCTGGGCGCTGAACGTGCCGCAGTGGCCCTCGACCGTGCTGGAGTTCCCGGACCTGTCGCTGCTCGGCCACTTCAACCTGTTCGGCGGCTTCGCGAAGATCGGCGGCGTCGCGGCGATCCTGCTCGTCTTCACCCTGCTGCTCGCCGACTTCTTCGACACCATGGGCACCATCGTCGGCGTCGGCCAGCAGGCCGGCCTGGTCGCGCCCGATGGCACGATGGAGCGGACCCGGGCGATCCTGATGGTCGACTCCCTCGCGGCGGCCGGCGGTGGCGCGGCCGGCATCTCGTCGAACACCACCTACGTCGAGTCCGCCGCCGGTGTCGGTGAGGGCGCCAGGACCGGTCTGGCCAGCGTGGTCACCGGCCTCCTGTTCCTCCTCGCGATGTTCTTCGCGCCGCTGACGAAGGTCGTGCCGTCCGAGGCGGCGACTCCGGCGCTGGTCATCGTCGGCTTCCTGATGATGACGCAGATCAGGGAGATCGACTTCAGCGACTACGAGATCGCGATCCCGGCCTTCCTCACGATCGTGCTGATCCCGTTCACGTACTCGATCACGGCGGGCATCGGCGCCGGGTTCATCACCTACGTGTTCATCAAGACGATGAAGGGCCACGCGCGGCAGATCCACCCGCTGCTCTGGGTCGTCGCGGCGCTCTTCCTCGTCTACTTCACCGTGGAGCCGATCAGGTCCCTCCTCGGTCTCTGACCGGCCCCACCTCGTCGTACGCTGACGCCGTACGCACACGCGCGCGACCCCCGCGGTCCTTCCGCGAGGGTCGCGTTTTGCGTTTCTTGACGGAACCCTGACCCCCGGAATACCGGCGACGCCGGTATAGTTAGCAAAGGTAATGACGCATGCTAACGAACGAACCCAAGACAGAACCGATCGCGAACCTACGCACCGACGCAGGGCTGGCGTCCGCGCTGCGCGTGTCCCTGGCACGGCTGAATCGACGGCTGCGCAAGCAGGCCGCGCAGCACTCCTTGACCCCCACCCAGCTCGCGACGCTGGCCGCCGTCGAGCGGCACACCGCGATGACGCCCGGCGAGCTGGCGGAGCACGAGAAGGTGCAACCACCCTCGATGACTCGCGTCATCGCAAAACTGGAGGAGCGCGGCCTGCTGGCACGCAGCCCCCACCCCAAGGACCGGCGGCAGGTCACCCTGAGTGTGACGGCCGAGGGAGCGACGCTCCTCAAGGAGGAGCGGCGGACCAAGGAGGCATGGCTGGCCCGGCAGCTGAAGGGGCTGACGGCCGAGGAGAGGGCGACGCTGAGGGCGGCGGCGCCGATCCTGGAGAAACTCTCCAAGACCTGACCGGAGCCGGGGAAGCCGCCGGGGAAAGCGGTAAGGCCGATCCCGCACCCCCGCGCGGCGGCATGTTCCGGTCGCTGCGCAACTACAACTACCGGCTGTTCGCGGCCGGCGGCATCGTGTCCAACGTCGGCACCTGGATGCAGCGGACCGCCCAGGACTTGCTGGTGCTCCAGCTGAGCGGCGGCAGCGGCGTGGCGCTCGGCGTGACGGTGGCGCTGCAGTTCCTGCCGGTGCTCCTGTTCGGGCTGTGGGGCGGGATGCTCGCCGACCGCTACCCGAAGCGCCCGGTGCTCATCGTCGCCCAGTCGCTCATGGGCGTGCTCGCCGTCACCATGGGTGTGCTCACCCTCAGCGGTTCCGCCCAGGTCTGGCACGTGTACGTGATGGCGTTCGTCCTCGGCGTCATCTCGTGCGTCGAGGTCCCCACTCGGCAGTCGTTCGTCGTGGAGATGGTCGGTCGTGACGACCTGTCGAACGCGATCGCGCTGAACAGTTCGACGTTCAACCTGGCCCGGGTGTTCGGCCCGGCCCTGGCGGGCGTGCTCATCTCCTGGATGGGCACCGGTCCGATCTTCCTGTTGAACGCCGTGTCGTTCGCCGCGGTGATCGCCGGGCTCGCGCTGATGCGCAAGTCGGAGCTGCGCACCCCCGAGCCGGTGCCGAGGGCCAAGGGCCAGCTCCGCGAGGGGCTCCGGTACGTCGGGCGGCGCCCCGACCTGCTGCTGCCGATACTGCTCGTGGGCTCGATGGCGATATTCACGCAGAGCTTCTCGACCAGCATCGCGCTCATGGCCACCCAGGTGTTCGGCGCGGGCGCGTCCTCGTTCGGCGTCGCCTCCAGCGCGTTCGCCGTCGGCGCCCTCGGTGGTGCGCTGCTGGCCGCCAAGCGGGTCAGGCCGAGCCGCCGGTTCCTGATAATCGGAGCGATCTGCTTCGGCGTGTTCCAGGTCGTCGCGGGGCTCGCGCCGAGCTACCCGGCGTTCCTGGCGTTCCTGATCCCGGCGGGCATGGCCATGGTCACGGTGAACACCACCGCCAACGCCACCGTCCAGATGGGCGCGTCGCCCGAGATGCGCGGACGCGTGATGGGGATCTACATCCTGGTCTTCACCGGCGGCGCTCCCATCGGTTCGCCGCTGGTGGGCTGGCTGGCCGAGGTGGCCGGTCCGCGGGCGTCGGTCGTCGTGGCGGGCATCCTCAGCGTCCTCGGCGTCGGTCTCGCCGTTCTGGTGACCAGGATCGTGGCCGCGCGGATGCGGTCGCGGAAGGCGCCGGACGCGGAGCGGGCACGCAAGGCCGTGCCGCCGCGATGGAGCCTGCGGCGGGCCACCTGACGGCTCGCCGGGCCCCCGGCCCGTCTTGTTCGCCGATGGGCGAGAATCGCTGAATGAGCAGGTTGTTCGTCGCGCTGTCGCCGCCTGTTGGGGTGCTGGCCGAGATCGCCGCCGAGGTGAGCCCGAGGCGGGCGGAGTGGCCGGGCCTGCGCTGGGTGGACGACGCGCTGTGGCATGTCACACTCGCGTTCCTCGGTGAGGTGCCGGACCCCGTGCGGCCCGAGCTCGACGTACGGTTGGCGCGCGCGGCCGCGCGCTACGCGCCCATGAGGCTGTGGTTCGGCGCCGCGGGGGCGTTCCCCTCGCCGGGCCGGGCCAAGACCCTCTGGATCGGCCTCAACACCGTTCTCGTCGAGCCTGCCGAGCCCGCTGGCTCCCAGGGCGCCGGGAGCTCCGAGGGGGCGCACGGGCGCCCCGGGCCGTTCGCGGAGCCGCTGGTGCGGCTGGCGGCGTCGCTCGCCGCCGGCGCCCGGCGGGCCGGGGCCGAGGAGGTGGACCGGAAGCGGTTCCACCCCCATCTGACCCTGGCCCGCTCACGGCACGGCGACGATCTGCGGACGCTCGTCGCCTCGATGAGCGCGTTCCGCGGGCGCGAGTGGGAGGCGGAGTCGGTCCAACTGGTGTGCAGCCATCTGGGATCACATGTTCGCTATGAGCGGGTAGCGGTCTACCCACTCGGCGGACGCGATTAGGCTCCAATGCGTGGATCGTCCTCGTCGCTGGTTGCTGCCCACGGTGCTCGCGCTGCTCGTGCTCATCGTGGTGCTCGGAACGTTGCTCCGATAGCTACCAGGCGTACTCCTCGGGAGAGGTCTTGAAGCCGGGGAAGATCTCGTCGATGCGGGCGAGCGCCTTCTCGTCGAGAGTGATCTCCAGGGCCTTCGTCGTCCCGTCGAGCTGGTCCACCGTACGCGGCCCGATGATCGGCGCGGTGACGGCCTTCTGGTGAAGCAGCCAGGCCAGGCCGACGTTCGCCGGGTCCTCGCCGAGCTCGTCGCAGAACGCCTCATAACGCTCGATCTTGTCGCGGTGCTTCTCCAGCTCCTTGGCGATGGTGTCGGAGGCGGAGCGGCCCTTGTCGATCTTGCGGAGGATGCCTCCGAGCAGGCCGCCCGCGAGCGGGCTCCACGGGATCAGGCCGAGCCCGTAGTCCTCGCACGCCGGGATGACCTCCAGTTCGGCCGCCCGGACGATCAGGTTGTAGTGCGACTGCTCCGAGACCAGGCCCAGCGAGCTGCGGCGGCGGGCCGACTCCTGCGCCTTGGCGATGTGCCACCCTGCGAAGTTGGACGACCCGACGTACAGGATCTTGCCCTGCTGCTTCAGGATGTCCATGGCCTCCCAGAACTCCTCGAACGGGGTGTTCCGGTCGACGTGGTGGGCCTGGTAGAGGTCGATGTAGTCGGTCTGCATGCGCTTCAGCGACGCGTCGCAGGCCCGGCGGATGTTGAGCGCCGACAGGCGGCCCTCGTTGGGCCACCCGCCCATGTCGCCGTAGAGCTTGGTGGCGATGACCGTCCTCTCGCGGCGGCCTCCGCCCTGGGCGAACCAGCGCCCGATGATGTTCTCGGTGATGCCCTCCCCGAGCTTCCAGCCGTACACGTTGGCGGAGTCGAAGAAGTTGATCCCCAGCTCGTGGGCCCGATCCATGATGGCGAAGGAGTCGTCCTCCGAGGTCAGGGGGCCGAAGTTCATCGTGCCGAGGCAGAGCCTGCTGACGCGGAGACCTGTGCGGCCAAGCTGTCGGTAATCCATGGAGCCCACCCTAGGAACCTGGAGTGGACTCCAGTCGAGTACGCGCCGTACGGAATCGGAATCCGGTCCGCGAGCACAACGGCAGCACACCGTCGGCGGCGGACCGGCGTCCGGTTGATCACCCTGTCGGCGGCCGCCCGCGACTCGTGTCGGCGGAGTCCGGAGGTGCCCATCGGGAATGATTGCCACATGGGGAGCAGGCCGGGGACATCGACATCACAAGGGGCGAACCGCCTGAAGCGTTCGCGAGGACGGGACAGGTGGTCGCGCGCCGCCTTCGCGGCCGAGGGCGGCCCGAAGCGGGTGCCTCACCAGGAGCTTCACCGGGAACGGTCGCTTCACCAGGAGCTTCACCGAGAACGGTCGCCTCACCGAGAGCTTCACCGGGAGTGGTTGCTCCACCGAGGGCTTCATCCGGGGCGGCTGGTTCGCGCGGTGCTGTTCGTGATGCTGATGTTCGTGTCGCCCCTGCTCGGGTTGACGGTCGCGGCCGGGACGGCGGAAGCGAGCCCCCTTCCGGCGCGCGCGGCGGACGACGGGCGGCAGCTCTTCACCTTCCGCGACCCGCGGATCGACGAGTCCAGCGGGCTCGCGGTCTCACCGACCCATGACGGCATCGTCTACACCCACAACGACAGCGGCGACAGCGCGCGGTTCTTCGCCGTCGGCATGGACGGGCGGACCCGGGCGACGTTCCGCCTGGCCGGGGTGAACGCGCGGGACTGGGAGGCCATGGCGGCGTCCGTTGACCCCGCGACCGGAAAGGGCGTCCTGTGGTTCGCCGACATCGGCGACAACCTCGACGGCGCCTGGCCGGACGTCTCGGTCTACAAGGTCGACGAGCCCGACACGATGCGGTCGGCGACGCTCCAGGCCACGCGGTACCGCTTCCGCTACGAGGGCGGCGCCAGGAACGCCGAGGGCATGATGATCCACCCCAAGACCGGCCGGCTGTACATCGTGAGCAAGGAGTTCTCCGGCTCCATCTACGCGGCGCCCAAGGAACTGCGCACCGACCGGATCAACCTGCTCCGCCGCGTCGGCCCGGCGCCGATCATGGCGACGGACGCCGCGTACGCGCCGGACGGGTCGAGCTTCGTGATCCGCACCTACTTCTCCGCCTCGCTCTACCGCGCGCCCGGCGACCTCATCGCCCACCTCACCATGCCGCCGCTCAAGCAGGCCGAGTCCATCGCGTACACGCGGGACGGCAAGGCGCTGCTGACCGGCTCCGAGGGCGTGCACAGCCCGGTCTATCTCGTGCCTCTCCCGGCCCGTGCGACCTCGGTGTCGGCCTCGGCCTCCGCGACGCCGGTGGAGGCCGTGGACGCCCCGGCCGGTACGGCGCGGTCCGGCGACACGGGCACGGTCACGGCGTCGGGGAAGCAGCCGGGCAAGGAGGAGGGTGGCGGGATCCCGTTTTCGATGGTCGCGCTCTGGCTGGGAACGGCCGTCGGCGCGATCGGCATCATCACGGTGATCGCCTACCGCACCGCCCGCTGACCGCTGTGCTCAATTGCCTCGCTCGCTCGGCGGCTCGGGGCGCCTGAAGTCGGCTCGTGCCCTCGTCACGTCCTCACTCCTTCGTCACTCCGGGCGTTCCTCGGTTACTTCACCGCCGCGCCCCTCGGGTCTCCGGCGCGGCGGCTCACATTTTGGCGACGAACGGCTCGCCATGCAGCGCGTGCTCGACCAGCTCGACCGACCGGGCCAACCGCACGAGGCGGGTGCCCTCGCGGCGGTAGGCGTCGAGCACGGCCTCCACGGCGTGCGGCGGCAGATGGCCCTTCAGGTCGACCGCGGCGCCCCGGTAGCCGGTCCTGGCGGCCTCGATCTCCGCCTGGACGTGGTGGCGGGCCATCCGGGCGAGCGCGAGCGGGTGCCGTCTGAGCACGCCGTACGCGCGGTAGTCCGGAGGGACGGCGTCGAGTAGCCACGCCGCCGCCGACTCCTCCCAATCGGGGGTGTCCGGGGCGCGCACCTCGGACGGCCATCCGGGAGGCAGATACACGCGAACCAGCATACCGAACAAGAGTTCGATCACGGGGTCTGTCCCTCATGGTGTCGTCTGCGCTAACTTGCGATGATGCGCGTTCAGGGGGCGAAAGCCGTGCGGCCATGAAGATCGGGGTCATCGGCGCCGGCATCCTCGGGCTGGCCGTCGCGCGGGAGCTGGCGGGCTCCGGCGCCGAGGTGACCGTGCTCGACAAGGAGAGCCGGGTCGCGGCGCACCAGACCGGGCACAACAGCGGGGTCGTGCACGCCGGCATCTACTACGCCCCCGGATCGCTCAAGGCGCGATTGTGCCGGGACGGCGTCGCCATGCTCCGGGAATACTGCGCCGAGCACCGCCTGCCGTACGACGAGGTGGGCAAGCTGGTCATCGCCTCGACTCGGGCGGAGCTGCCGGGGCTGCGCCGCCTCGCGGCCCGGGCGCGCGAGAACGGGGTGCCCGGCATCGCCGAGCTGGACGCGCTCGGCCTACGCGAGATCGAGCCGTTCGCGGTGGGCGCGGGGGCGGTGCACTCGCCCACCACCGCGATCACGGACTTCCCGGCCGTGGCCCGCCGCCTCGCCGAGGACGTCATCGCCGCAGGCGGGTCGGTACGGCTCTCGCACCCGGTCGAGCGGCTGCGCGAGACCGCGAGCGGCGTCGAGGTGATCGCGGGACGCTCCCGGTTCGCGTTCGACGCGGTGGTCTCCTGCGCGGGGCTGGGCACGGACCGGATCGCCGCGCTGGCAGGGGCTCCGGGAGAGGTGCGGATCGTGCCGTTCCGGGGCGAGTACCGACGGCTGGCCGCCGCGGCGCGGAACCGGGTGCGCGGGCTGATCTATCCGGTGCCCGACCCGCGTTATCCGTTCCTCGGCGTCCACCTGACCAGGCGCGTCGACGGCGAGGTCCTGGTCGGCCCCAACGCGGTCATGGCCCTCGCGTTCGAGGGCTACCGGTGGCGGGACGTGTCCCCGGCCGATCTGCGGGAGATCCTCGGCTGGCCGGGCACCTGGCGGATGGCCGGGCGGAACTGGCGCACCGGCGTGCACGAGGTGTACGGCTCGCTGGCCGCGGACGCGTTCCTGGCCGCCGCCAGGCGCTATGTCCCCTCGCTCGGCCCGGGTGACCTGGAGCCGGCCGAGGGAGGCGTGCGGGCCCAGGCGGTCGGCCGGGACGGGCGGTTGCTCGACGACTTCGCGATCGACGTCCGCGGGCGGATCGTGCTGGTCAGGAACGCGCCGTCACCCGCGGCGACGGCGAGCCTCGCCATCGCCCGACATGTCGTCTTAACGGTGCCTTTAAGCTGAACCTCATATAGTCCGAACGTCATCTTCACGTTGCCTTAAGGAAATTCGGTCAAATTCGGCCAATATGTCATGGTGAGCGAATTCCCAGAAGCCCGGTTGCTGATCGTTGAGGACGAGCCCAACATCCTGGAGCTGCTGGCGGCCAGCCTGCGGTTCGCGGGATTCGAGGTCACCACCGCCTCCAGCGGCGGCGAGGCGGTCGCGGCGGCCCAGCGCCATCGGCCCGACCTGATCGTCCTTGACGTGATGTTGCCCGACATGGATGGATTCGACATCGTCCGCCGCTTGCGAAGTGGCGGGGCGCACACGCCTGTCGTCTTCCTCACCGCTCGGGACGCCACCGAGGACAAGATCCGTGGACTCACCCTGGGCGGTGACGACTACGTGACCAAGCCGTTCAGCCTCGAAGAGGTCATCGCCCGCATCCGCGCCGTGCTCCGCCGTACGACGGGCGACCCGATGGCGCCGCCGCCCCGGCTCACCTTCGCCGACATCGAGTTGGACGAGGAGACCCACGAGGTGTGGCGCGGCGGTTCGGCGATCCCGCTGTCCCCGACCGAGTTCAAGCTGCTGCGGTATTTCATGGCGAACGCCGGGCGGGTGCTGTCCAAGGCGCAGATCCTCGACCACGTGTGGGACTACGACTTCCGCGGTGACGCGGGCATCGTCGAGTCGTACGTGTCGGTGCTCCGCCGCAAGGTCGACAACTCCCATCCCCGGCTCATCCACACGCTCAGGGGCGTCGGATACGTCATGCGGACGCCCCCGTCCGGCGCCGTGTGACCGGGGCGGGGAGGCGGTCGGACCGCACACCGCTGCGGATCAAGCTGATCGCCGCGATGCTGGCGCTGGTCGCCGTCGCCCTCGCCGTCATCGGCGTGGGCAGCGTCTCGATGCTCAACGGCTACCTCGTCGACAGGGTCGACACGCAGATCGACACGGTCGCGCAGGACGTCGACAGGCAGCTGAAGCGCAGGCCCCTGGAATACATCAGGCTGCGCCCCCCGCCCGACGGCTATGTCGCGGTCTACGACCTGGACGGCGTCCTGATCACCACGCAGGCCGGGATGTCCGTCGAGAACGCCCCCGAGCCGCGCTCGCCCTCGCACGACATCGAGTCGCCGCAGACCGTCCCGGCCAAGTCGGGGGACGGCATGTGGCGGGTGCGTGTCGTACGGGAAGAGGACGCCGGCAGCGCGCTCGTCGCCGTCGACCTCGCCTCGGTCCGGCAGATCACCACCCGGCTCGCGCTCATAGAGCTGCTCGGAAGCGGCCTCGTCATGGCCGTGCTCGCCGTGGTCGGCGTCGTCACCGTACGGCGGAGCCTGCGCCCGCTGGCCGAGATCGAGCGGACCGCGGAGGCCATCGCCGACGGTGACCTCAGCAGCCGCGTGCCCGACCGCCATCCGCGTACCGAGGTGGGGCGGCTGTCCCGCTCGCTCAACGGCATGCTGTCCCAGATCGAGGCGGCGTTCCAGGCGAAGGCGTCGTCGGAGGCCGCCGCGCGCGAGTCGGAGGAGCGGATGCGCCGGTTCGTGGCGGACGCGTCCCACGAACTGCGCACGCCCCTCACCTCGATCCGGGGGTTCGCCGAGTTCCATCGGAGGGTGCCGGGCAACGACGCCGGCCGCCTGATGCGCCGGATCGAGGACGAGGCCGCCCGGATGGGCCTGCTCGTGGACGATCTGCTGCTCCTCGCCCGGCTGGACCAGCAGCGCCCGCTCCAGGAGCACCCGGTGGACCTGCTCGCCATCGCCGCCGACGCCGTCTACGACGCGCGGATCCTGGCGCCGGACCGGGACGTCTCCCTCCTGGTCGAGTCCGACATCGCCCTGATCGTCGAAGGTGACGAGGTACGGCTGCGCCAGGTCGTCGGCAACCTGATGACCAACGCCATGACCCACACGCCCCCGGGCACGCCGGTGACCGTACGCGTCGGGACGGCCGGCGAGCGTGCCGTCGTCGAGATCGCGGACAAAGGCCCCGGCATGACGGCCGAGCAGGCGGAACGCGTCTTCGAGCGCTTCTATCGGGCCGACCTGTCCCGGGCGCGCAAGGACGACGCGGCCATGCGGGCGGCCGGGGGGAGCGGCCTCGGGCTGTCCATCGTCTCGGCGATCGTCCGCGCGCACGGCGGCGGCGTGACCGTGGAGACGGCGCCCGGTGCGGGCGCGGCCTTCCGCGTCGTGCTCCCGCTCACCCCCGAGGTCCTCACCCCCGAGGACGCCCGGGAGGAGGAACCGGACCCGGCCGAGGAGATCTCACCCGCTTCTCAGGCGACCCGCACCGAGTAAAAGGCCTGGCGGTCAGGGGGAGGGGGGCGGCGTGGGGGACAGACCGGGGAAGCTTCCGTCGGGGAAGGTGCCCGCGCCCGCCGTGCCGTCCGGTACGACCACCTCGTCGCCCTCGCCGAGACCCTCGACGATCTGGACGTACTGGTCCCCTTCGACACCGGTACGCACCTGGCGGCGGACGTCCTCGTCGCCGACCCGTACGGTCACCGTCGCCGTCCCGCCCGGTCCGGTCTCCACCGCACGTGCGGGGACGTAGACCGCGTTCTCGGCCGCGCCGGTCGTTACCGAAACGTACGCCGTCTGGCCGGCGAGCAGGTTCTTCGGTGCGCTGGACAGGGCGACGCGTACGCCGTACCGGACGAGCTGGTTGGCCGTCGTCGCGGTGATGTCGATGTGGGTGATGGTCCCGGCGAACTCCTGCCCGGCGTGGGTGTCCATGGTCACCGTGGCTCGCTGGCCGACCTTGAGCTTGCCGACGTCGGACTCGGTGAACAGCGCGTTCACCTGGAGCTCGTCGAGGTTGCCGAGGGTGATGAACGCGGCGCCCGCGTTCGCCGTGTCCCCGGCCTTTCCGCCGACGCTCATGACCGTTCCCCTGGACGGGGCCTTGATGGTCACTCCGGCCAGCGCCTCCTTGGCGCCCGACAGTTCGCGCTTGGCGGTGGCGACGTCGGCCTCGGCCTGCTCCACCGACACAGCCGTGCCGCCGGAGGGACCGCCTCCGTTGCGACCCTCGCCGACGGAGCCACCCGCGCCGCCCGAGGACGCGCCTCCGGAGCCGCCCTTGGCCGAGCCGCCGCCCTTGGAGGTGCCGCCGCCGGAGTCGTTCGAGGCGGTGGCGCGGCCGGCGGTGGACTTCGTGCCGGTGGTGGACGTCCCGGTGCCGGTCGCGCAGTTCGCGGCCGGGCCCGCCGTCGCGGACGAGTTCCCGGCGTCGGTCGCCGCCGCGGAGCCGCCGCCCAGGATGCCGCCCGAAGTGTCGCCGGCCGGGTTCCCGCCGACGGTGAGCATCTTGACGATGGTCTCGATGATGCCCTGGGTGATCGTCACCGTTTCCCTGACGGTCACCCGCTCGGTGACGACGACCGTCTGGGTGACGGTAACCGTGGGGACCGGCTCGGGTGCCTGGCTCGGCTCAGGCTGAGGCGCCTGGGACGGTTTGGGGGTGGGCTCGGACCCTGAGGCCGTCGGCTCCGGATGCGTCCCCCGTGCGGGCCGCCGTGCTTCGGAGCGCCCGGACGTGCCGGTCTTGGCCGATTCGGCCTCGGACGTCGCTGCCTTGGCCGATCCGTCCCCGCTTCGGGACGCGGACGTCCCGCCTCTTTCGGCGGAGCGCCGTACGGCGTCGCGTACGGGCTCGGACGTGGTGGTGATCGTGGTCGTGGCGATCGGCGACGGCTTCGACGTCGTCGTGGAGATGGGCGTCGGACGCGAGGTGGTCGTCGAGATCGGCACCGGCGCCGTCGTCACCACGGGAACGGGGGTCACCACGATCGGGTCGGCCGCCGAGGCCGAGGCCGAGGGCGCGGCCGCGGAGGGCCGGGGCGAGGCCGACGTGCCCTTCCCGGGCGGGCATGAGGCCGCGGCCGAGGGGGTGGGGCCGGTGGAGGGAGTGGTGGACCGCTGGGGCACCGTCCGATTCGGCGTGGAGGTGGCGGAGTCTGTGGAGGAGCTCTCCGCCTTTTCCGCGTTGTCGAGCGCCTCGTACGCGGCCGACAGCGCGGCGCGGGCCGCGAGGTAGTTCTCCTTGGCCTCGGTCGCGTCCACCCGGGCGAGGGCCTGTCCCGTCCGTACCTTCTGGCCGGGCTTCACGTACACCTTCCGCACCATGCCCGAGGCGCCGAAGGACAGGTCGCGGCTGTGCGCGTCCACCGTGTTGCCGCTCGCGGAGACGACGGAGGTGACGTCGCCGCGTCTGGCGGCCACCAGCTCGATCCTCGCGGTGGGGGCGGCGTCGTCGCCGCCGCCGAGGAGGTAGACGCCGCCGCAGGCGAGTACGGCGCAGGCGAGAACCAGACCTCCTGTGCGAAGGACCTTGGGCGGAACAGTCATGCGCAAAATGGTGTCGGCGCCAGGTCGGACCAGGCTCAGTCATGCCTGAGAGTTGTCTGTGTACGGCCTCGGCGCCGGACGTTTCCCGAGCTCGAAATCCGCCCAAATCGCCACAGAAGAGCGGAGCGGGCGGGAGTGAGGACTGCGGCGAAGGCCCGGCGGAGCGGCTTCGCAAGGACCGGAGCTTCCGGGCGGCGCAGCGGAATCCCCCATTTTGTCCTGTGGAACCCGTGTCGCCGGACGTCGGGCGCGCATGAGCGGAGTTATCAGCAAAGCTTCAGGCTCGTCCGAAGTTGGCCCAAGCCCGGCCCGGCAAGGTGAAGGCCCGTGAAGCTGTCGACCAGGCGCAGGGCGCTCATCGTGAACGGCACCCTCGGGGTGCTGGTGGCGGGTGGCGCGGTCGCCGCCTACCTCTCCCTCGCGGGCCCCACCGGCCCGGCGAGCGCGTCCGGTGCCTCGACCGTGACCGTGGGACGGGGAACGGTCCTCGACTCGGTCTCGGCCTCCGGCTCCCTGGAGAGCGCCCGGAGCGGGTCCCTCAACTTCCGTACCAGCGGGACCATCTCCTCGATCAGCGTCAAAGAGGGCCAGAAGGTCAAAAAGGGGCAGGCGCTGGCGCGGTTGGACGGCTCCTCGCAGCGCGACGACCTCGCCGCCACGTCCGCGAGCCTCAGCGTGGCCAAGGAGCAGAACGAGAGCCAGGCGACCGCCTCCAGCTATTCGCAGTACGTGAAGGCGCTCAACTCCTACAAGAGCGCCAAGCGGGCCCTGGCGGAGACCGTCCTCACGGCGCCGTTCAGCGCCACGGTCACCGCGATCAACGGTGTGGTCGGAGACAGCGCCGGATCCTCGTCGGGAGGCGGCGGGGCCCCCTCCGGCGGAGGGGCGTCATCGGGCGGCGGCGGGAGCGGCGCGTCGGGTGGGAGCTCGTCGGGCTCCTCTGGACTGATCGAGCTGATCGACATTTCGAAGATGCAGATCGTCGGTAACTTCACCGAGTCCGACGTCACCAAGCTGAAGGTCGGCCAGGCGGCCACGATCTCCTTCGACGCCCTGGCGGGGGTGACCACCCAGGGCAGGGTCAGCATCATCAACCCGGTCGCCGCCACGAGCAACAACGTCGTGCAGTATCCGGTGACCGTCACCCTCACCGAGATCCCCGACGGCGTACGGCTGGGCCAGACGGCCACGGTCCAGGTGGTGGTCGGCAAGGCGGAGAACGTCCTGACCGTGCCGACCTCGGTGATCACCACCGCCGGAGGCCGTACGAGCGTCACCGTGCTGCGGGATGGGCGGCAGGCCGCCCAGCCCGTGGAGGTGGGCGTCGCGGGCGACGGCGTCACGGAGATCAAGTCCGGCGTAGAGGAGGGCGACCAGGTGGTCCGTCCAGCCGTCACGCCGGGCGGGACCGGCGGATCCACCGGAGGCGGGGTCCGCATGCAGGGAGGCTTCCCCGGCGGCGGTGGAATGCCCGGTGGCGGTGGGATGCCCGGTGGCATGACCGGGCGCGGCGGCGGATCGGGTGCCGGCAGATGAGCGAAACCGCCGAGGGCACGGCGACCGCGGCCGACCCGGTCCTTCTCATCCGCGACGTCACGAAGGTCTACGGCGAGGGAGAGGCGGCCGTGCGCGCCCTGCGCGGCGTCTCGCTGACCGTCGAGCCCGGCGACTATGTGGCGATCATGGGTGCGTCCGGCTCCGGCAAGTCCACTCTGATGAACATCATCGGCTGCCTGGACGTACCGACCGCCGGGACGTACCTGCTCGGTGGCGTGGACGTGGGCGCCCTCGACGAGGTCAGGCTGGCTCGCGTACGCAACCGGCGGATCGGGTTCATCTTCCAGTCGTTCAACCTGATCCCCCGGATGAGCGCGCTGGCGAACGTCGAGCTTCCGCTCGCCTACGGCGGCGTGCGGGCGGCCGAGCGGCGCAGGCGGGCGCTGGCGGCGCTGGGCCTGGTCGGGTTGTCCGACCGGGTGCGACACCAGCCGAACGAGCTGTCCGGCGGCCAGCAGCAGCGCGTCGCGGTCGCCCGCGCGCTCGTCACCTCACCGACGCTGCTGCTGGCCGACGAGCCGACCGGCGCTCTGGACAGCACGTCCACGAAAGACATCCTGGCGATCTTCGATCGGCTGAGCCTGAGCGGAAGGACGATCGTCGTGATCACCCACGAGGACGACGTGGCCGCGCATGCCAAGCGGGTCGTCCGGCTGATGGACGGCCGGATCGTCGACGACCGCAGGCAGGCGCCGGTGGACGGGCCGCCGCCGCTGATCGACGACCGATCCTCGACGGGAGCGATGAGCGAGCGATGAACGTCCTGGAGATCAGCCGGTTCGCCGTACGCGGCCTGACCGCGAACAAGATGCGGAGCGTCCTGACGATGCTCGGCATCCTCATCGGGGTTGCGGCGGTGATCCTGCTCGTCGCGGTCGGCCAGGGTTCGTCGGACGCGATCAAGCAGCGCATCCAGAGCCTGGGCGCGAACACGCTCACCGTCTCCGCGTCGTTCTCGGGCGGGTTCGGCGGCCCGGCGGGAGGTCGCGGTGGCGGCGGCGGCGCGGCCGGCCCGCGTACGCAGGCGCGCGGCCTCACGCTTGAGGACGCCCGCGCCATCGCCGCCTCCGGTGACGCGCCCTCCGTCAAGAGCGTCTCGCCGGTCGTGACCTCCTCGTCCGCCACGACGACGTACGAAGGGGCGAGCCACAGCATTTCCCAGGTCGTCGGTACATATCCGAGCTATTTCGAGGCGACCAACAAGCCGGTGACCTCGGGGGCGTACTTCACGAACCAGGACGTCACGGCGGTCCGCAAGGTCGTGGTCATCGGGAAGACGGTCGCCGACGAACTGTTCGGCCAGGTCGATCCGGTGGGCAAGAAGGTCAACATCCAGGGCGCCGCGTTCACGGTCGTCGGGGTGCTCAAGGAGTCGGGCTCGACCGGCGGCCAGGACGCCGACGACATCGCCGTCGCCCCGCTGCCCGCCGTACAGCAGAGCCTGACCGGGTACGGCTCGCTGGGCAGCATCGTCGTGCAGGCCACGAGCGCCGAGGCGACGGACGCGGCCGAGGCGGAGATCACCGCGGTCCTCAACGAGCGGCACGACATCACGGGGAACGCGACCGCGGACTACCGGATCCTCAACCAGGCCAGCCTGCAGGAGACGGTGACCGAGGCGACCGGAACGTTCACCGTGCTGCTCGCGGCGGTGGCGGCGATCAGCCTGCTCGTCGGCGGCATCGGCATCACGAACATCATGCTCGTGACCGTCACGGAACGGACCCGCGAGATCGGCATCCGCAAGGCGATCGGCGCTCCCCGGGGCGCGATCCTCGGCCAGTTCCTCATCGAGGCGACCCTGCTCAGCCTGGTCGGCGGCCTGCTCGGGGTCGGTGTGGCCGTCGCGGGCAGTCAGTTCACGATCGCCGGGGTGCAGCCGGTTCTCGTGCCGCAGTCGATCGTGCTGGCTCTCGGAGTCTCGATCGCCATCGGCCTGTTCTTCGGCAGCTATCCCGCCAACCGCGCCGCGAAGCTGCGCCCGATCGAGGCACTGCGCTTCGAGTGACCCCGCGCGGTGACCGAGACGAGCACCAGACCAGGAGATGAAATGAGCAGAGCGAAGGCCGGGGCGCACGAGCCCGAGGCCGAGATGCCGGCGGCGGAGCTGCTGGACACCTCGCCGTTCGGCGACGAGCCCGAGGCGGAGCCGGAGGCGCGGCCGGCCAGGCGGGGGATGTCGAAGGTCACCCTCGCGCTCGGCGCCGGCGTGGTGCTCATGGCGGGCGTGCTCATCGGCATCCAGGCCCAGAAGGCGTGGGGGACGGCGTCCCCGTCCGGCGCCGCGTCCATGGCGGGGAACGGCGCCGCGCGCGGACTCGCCGGGGGCTTCGGCGGCGGCACGGGCCGCGGCTTCGGCGGCGGCATGCCCGGCGGCTTCCCCGGGGGCGGCCAGGGCTCCCAGCGGGGCCAGGGCCCGCAGGGGCAGGGCGGCCAGGACCAGCCCGGCAGAGCCGGAGCGTCCGGCGGCATGACCGGCGGCATGACCGTCGGCACGGTCAAGCTCGTGGACGGCGCCAAGGTCTACGTCCAGACCGCGGGCGGCACCATCGTCACGGTGAGGACCAGCGGCGACACGAAGGTGCAGGTCACCAAGGCCGGAAAGCTCGCCGATCTCAAGGTCGGCGGCCAGGTCGTCGTCACCGGCCCCACCGACGAGGAAGGCGCGGTGGACGCCACCTCGCTCGTCCAGAGCGCCAGGAACCGCTAACGAGAGCCGGCCCGTGCGCCCCCGCCGACCAGGGCGGCAGGGACGCGGACCGACCCCCGAAGGGAGAACACCAAATGAAACCGGAGGCACGCCTGCTCGTCGTGGACGACGAGCCCAACATCAGGGAACTGCTCTCCGCGAGCCTGAGATACGCCGGTTTCGAGGTGGTGACCGCCTCGGACGGGCGGGAGGCCGTCCAGCTCGCCGAGCGCGTACGGCCGGACCTGATGGTGCTGGACGTGATGCTGCCCGACATGGACGGCTTCGCGGTCAGCGCCCGGCTGAGGGCGGCGGGGCGGCGGATCCCCGTGGTCTTCCTGACCGCGCGGGACGGGACCGGGGACAAGGTCGCCGGGCTGTCCCTGGGCGACGACTACGTGACCAAGCCGTTCAGCCTGGAGGAGATGCTCGCCCGGATCCGCGCCGTGCTGCGCCGTACCCGTTGCGACGACGTCCCCTCCGCGCGGCTCCGGGTCGCCGACCTGGAGATGGACGAGGAGGCGCACCAGGTGTGGCGGGGCGGCCGGAAGGTACGGCTCTCGCCCACCGAGTTCAAGCTGCTGCACTATTTCATGATCAACCAGGGCCGGGTACTGTCGAAGGCCCAGATCCTGGACCACGTGTGGCACTACGACTTCGGCGGTGACCGCAACGTGGTGGAGTCCTACGTCTCCTACCTGCGGCGGAAGATCGACACGGTGGATCCGAAGCTCATCCACACGCTTCGCGGCGTGGGCTATGTCCTCCGTGCTCCGCGTCGCTGAGGTCAAGCGGCGGCTCGCCCGCACCCCTCTCTGGCTCCGCCTCGTGGGAACCACGCTGCTGCTGGTGACGCTCGCGATCGCGCTCACCGGCGGCTTCGCCGTGCAACTGCTGCGCGGCTACCTGATCGACCGGGTGGACCGGCAGTTGACGATGTTCACCCGGCCCCGGATCGATCCGCAGGGCGAGCAGGGCCGGATCCCGCCCGCCCCCAGCGGGACCCGGCCCCAGCGGCAGCCAGGTTTCTACTACATCGTCCTGCTGGACGCGCAGGGCAACGCCGTACGGACCGTGCAGGAGCCCCCGAACGTCGATCCGCCCGTCCTGCCCCGGATCACGTCCGATGCCACCGAGCGGATGCGCCGCACGCTCTTCACCGCCGCCTCGCGCTCCGGAGGGCAGTGGCGCGTGGTCGCCATCGGCGAGCCGGGCGGCATGACCCGCGTCGTCGCGGTCAGTCTCGCCGACATCGACGGGACCGTCTCCCAGCTCATCGTCATCGTGGCCGGGGTCGGCTTCGGCGTGATCGTCGCGCTCGGCCTGGCCTGCTACTGGCTTGTACGGCGCAGCCTGCGCCCCCTCGGCGAGATCGAGCGCACCGCGCAAGCGATCGCGGGCGGCGACCTGTCCCGGCGGCTCCCGCTGCGGCACCGCCGTACGGAGATCGGACGGCTGGGCCGGGCGATCAACGGCATGCTGGCCCAGATCGAGGCGGCGTTCCGCGACCGCGAGAAGTCGGAGGCGATGGCGCGCCAGTCCGCGTACGACGCGCGGCGGTCCGAGGAGCGGATGCGCCGGTTCGTGGCCGACGCGTCGCACGAGCTGCGCACGCCGCTGACGTCGATCCGCGGGTTCGCCGAGCTGTACCGGCAGGAGCGCTCCCAGGACCCGGCGGTGGTGCTGCGCCGCATCGAGGACGAGGCGGCCCGGATGGGTCTGCTTGTGGACGACCTGTTGCTGCTCGCCCGGCTGGACCAGCAGCGCCCGCTGGAGCGGCGGGCAGTCGACGTGCTCAGCCTGGCGGCGGGCGCCGTGCTGGACGCGCAGACGCTGGCCCCGGATCGCGAGATCGACCTCGTCCGGCTGGACGGCTCCGACGGGCCGGTGAAGGCGCTCGGAGACGAGCACCGGATCCGCCAGGTGATCGGCAACCTGGTGCAGAACGCACTCCGGCACACCCCGCCCGGCACGGCCTTCCAGGTCGGGGTGGGGACGCTGCCCGGCGACGGCTCCGGGAACGGCGAGACGGTCGTGATCGAGGTGGCCGACGAGGGGCCCGGCCTGCGCGAGGAGGTCGTCGAGCGGGTCTTCGAACGGTTCCACCGGGCGGATCCGGCGCGCAGCCGGGCCGACACGGGCGGGACCGGGCTCGGCCTGTCCATCGCCGCCGCTCTCGTGTACGCGCACGGCGGCACCATCACCGCCGACTCCCCGCCCGGCCGCGGGGCGGTCTTCCAGGTCCGCCTCCCGGCCTGCTGAGCCGAAGTGCGGTATCCCACACCTGGATCAGGTATCAGCTGCTTGGGCGGCCCCTACCTGCCACCGAACCTCCTGTGTGCACGGGCGAGTCGCAACTTGATACGTCTCTCGAAGAGCTAATTGTACTTATCAAATCCGGCCTTTTAATGTCTTTCCTTGCGAGTGGTGCCAGGAGCATGACCTTGTTGCCCAACGTCCCTGGGCAGGCGTTGCCTCGGACGCTGCGGCCCCAACCAGTGCAGTGCACGGGACGTCGGCGAGGGATCAAGGGGCTCCGCACGCGGTTCCCGAAGGGCGCAGGTTTCAGCCGTGGCCGTATCGCCGGCGACGTGGTCGTCCTCAGCAGAGATGCGGACCATGACCGGTCGGGTTGAGCGAAGGGCGGTGGGGGCCACGACGGCGTGGATGGCGGACTTGCGGCTGTGAAGACCGTTGTCGCGGAGCAGGTCCAGGGCGTGAAGAGCGAGTTGGCCTTGGTCGCTGATCCCGCAGGCGGGAACGCTCGTTCGCGAATGACCGTAAAATCCTAATGCATCATCTTTTGTACGGCTTTGTGTAAGAAAGTTCCCGTATTTCGGCATTTAGCAGGGGTCGCTGCGGGAAGATCCGAGGGTATGGCGGGCGGTGCCGGGCTGCTTGAAGCCCTCGGGACGCTGCGACATCAGCTCGATCACGACCTGTTCCCTCTGGAGATCGGGGACGTCGCGGCTGATCGTCGCGCGCTCAAGGAGCTGACCGGGCAGCTCGACGACTACCTGCTGCCCCGGATGGCGGCCATCGACGCGCCCCTGCTGGCGGTCGTCGGCGGCTCCACCGGCGCGGGCAAGTCGACCCTGGTCAACTCCATCACCCAGGTTGACGTCACCGAGCCCGGCGTGCTCCGGCCGACCACCCTCGCGCCCACCCTCGTGGCCGGGCCCGAGGACGCGGAGTGGTTCATGTCCGCCCGGGTCCTCCCCGGTCTCCCCAGGGTCACCGGCCCCGGACCCGGCGAGCCGGGGACGCTGAAGGTGGCCGTGGTGGACGCCCTCTCGCCGGGACTGGCGCTGCTCGACGCCCCCGACATCGACTCGGTCGTCACGGCCAACCGCGAGCTCGCCGCGCAACTCCTCGCCGCCGCCGACCTGTGGCTGTTCGTCACCACCGCGGCCCGTTACGCCGACGAGGTCCCGTGGAGCTTCCTGCGCAGCGCCCGCGAGCGCAGCACGGCCCTGGCGATCGTCCTGCAACGGGTGCCGACCGAGGCCATGGCCCCCGTCACCGCGGACCTGGAACGCCTGCTCCGGGAGAACGGGCTGGCCGGGACGCCCCTCTTCGGCGTTCCCGAGCTGGTCCTCCCCTCGGAGAAGGCGCGGTTGCCCGCTGAGGCCGTACAACCGATCACTGACTGGCTGGCCGCCCTGTCCGCCGACGCGCGGTCCCGCGCCGAAGTGGTACGTCGGACGCTGTCCGGCGCCCTGGACAGCCTCGTCACCCGGGTGCCCGTGCTCGCCGAGCACGCCGACCGGCAGCGGGAGGGCATCGCGGTCCTGCGCGATGTCGCCGAGAAGTCGTACGACTCGGCGATGTCGGCCTTCGACGAGGGGATGCGGGACGGGTCGCTGCTCAGAGGGGAGGTGCTGGCCCGGTGGCAGGACTTCATCGGCACCGGCGACCTGATGCGCGCCCTGGAGTCCCGCGTCGGCCGCGTCCGCGACCGGATCGTCGCGTTCGTCCGGGGGCGGCCGGCCCCGGATCGGGAGCTCCGGGTGGCGCTCGAGACCGGCGTCGAGTCGCTGATCCGCTCGTCGGCGGAAGGGGCGGCCGAGCGTGCGGTGGAGTCCTGGCTGGCCATGCCCGCCGGGCGCGACCTGCTCGAACGCGCGGGCGTCGCCGCCGCGGGGCGGCTCGGCCGCGCGTCGCCCGAGCTGCGCGTCACGGCCGGTGAAGCGGTGCGCGCCTGGCAGGGAGAGGTGCTCGAACTCGTACGCACCGAGGGCGCGAACAAGCGCTTCGCCGCCAGGACCGCCTCCTTCGGCGTGAACGCCCTCAGCCTGATGCTGATGTTCGTCGCCTTCGCCTCAACCGGGGGCATCACCGGCATCGAGATCGGCATCGCGGGAGGCAGCAGCCTGGTGAGCCAGAAGCTGCTGGAGGCCATCTTCGGCGACCAGGCGGTCCGTACGCTGACCCACCAGGCCCGCGCGGATCTGCACAGGCGCGTCCGGGCCGTACTCGACGACGAACTGGCCCGCTTCGCCGCGCTGCTCGACGGCATCGGTCCCGCCGAGGAGACCTCGGCCAACCTGCGGGTCGCCGCGAGGGCCATAGCGGAGCGGAAGGGGGAGCTCCCGGTCGCGCCGACCCCGGACCGCGGGGAGAGCGGACCTTCCGGTGATCCGCGGTGAAGCTGAGGCTGGGCAGGGCCGGCGTCTCGCTGGACGACCGGCTCGCCGCCCTCGCCGAGGCGGCGGACCTGGCCGAGGGACGGCTCGGCTCGGCGGTGATCGAGCAGGCCAGAGGCGTGGTGGCTCGGGCGGGCACGCGGAGCGGTCTCTCGGTCGACCACACCGCCGTCGCCCTCGCCGGAGCGACGGGAAGCGGCAAGTCGTCGCTGTTCAACGTCCTGTCGGGGACGTCGCTCGCCGACGTGGGGGTGACCCGGCCCACGACCGCGCAGGCCCAGGCCGCGCTCTGGGACGCCACCGGGGCGGGGCCGCTCCTCGACTGGCTCGACGTCCCCCGGCGGCACTCGGTGGACGGCGGCGGCCTTTCCGGGCTCATCCTGCTCGACCTGCCGGACCACGACTCGATCGAGCTGACCCACCGCCTCGAGGTCGATCGCCTGGTCGCGGTGGTGGATCTGCTGGTGTGGGTGCTCGACCCGCAGAAGTACGCGGACGCCGCCGTCCACGAGCGCTATCTCCGGCCACTGGCCCGGCACCGGGACGTCATGCTGATCGTGCTCAACCAGATCGACCGGTTGCCGCGTCGCGCGGTCGACCGGTGCCTGACGGATCTGCGCTCGCTCCTCGCCGTCGACGGCCTGTCCAGGGTCCGGGTGGTGGGGGTGTCCGCGGTGACCGGAGAGGGCCTGCCGGAGTTGCGTGCGGCGCTGTCCGCCCAGGTATCCCGTCGTACGGCGTGGGCGTCGCGGCTGGAGGCCGACGCCGCCGCGGCCGCGGGTGCCCTGGCGGGAGGCGGTGACGACACCGCCGGCATCGGAACCGGCATCGGTTCCGGCGCCGGAACCGGAACCCGTGCCGGGTGGATCGTGCCGGGACCCCGGGAGCCGGTCGGATCGGGGGAGGCGCTGGCCGGGTCGTTGATCGGGCCGCTGGTCGGCGCCCTGGAGGTGGCGGCGGCCGTGCCGCTGGTCGTCGAGGCGGTGGCGAAGGCGCACCGGCACCGGGCGGTCGCCGCGACGGGATGGCCGGTGACGCGCTGGCTGCGGAAGCTGCGCCCCGACCCGCTCCGCCGGCTCCACATCGAAGGCGTGGTCGGGACGCCGGGACGGACCTCGGTGCCGGCGGCGACCGCCGTACAGCGTTCGCAGGTGGACACGGCGATCCGTGAGGTCGGCGCCGAGGCCGCCCAGGGGGTGCCCGAGCCGTGGGCGGCGGCCGTCCGGCACGCGGCCCGCTCGCATGTGGGCGAACTGGGGGACGCCCTCGACATGGCGGTGGCCCGGACCTCGCTGGGCGTGTCGCGACGGCCGCGCTGGTGGCGAGCCATGGGAGCGGTGCAGTGGCTGATCTTCGCCGCGCTGATGGCCGGGGCGGCCTGGCTGCTCAGCCTGCTCGCCGTCGCCGCGCTCATGCTGCCTGAACCGCCCACGCCGTCGGTGGGCGAGGTGCCGTGGCCGACCGTGCTGCTGCTGGGAGGGGCGGCCGCGGGACTGGCCGTCGCGCTCGCGTGCCGCGTGTTCGCCTGGCTGGGCGGGCGGCGCAGGGCGCGCAGAGCCGCCGACGCCCTGCGCGCGAGCATCGTCGACGTGGCCGGGCGGCTGGTGCTGGCCCCGGTGAGCGGGGAGCTGGACCGCTACCGCCGTTTCGTCGAGCGGGTCACCCTGGCCAGATCACGCTGAACCATCACGCTGAACCATCACGCTGAACGCCGCCCGCGGTTGGACCGGCCGGCACGGCCGGTCCGACCGGCACGGCTCAGGTGTCGGTGGCGCGGTCGGCCTGCCTGCGGGCGGCGTCCAGCGGGTCGGGCAGCGGGTTCCGGGCCGTCTCGATCTGATGGGGAAGACCGACGGTGATCTCGCTGTCCTCGGCCGCGGCCTTCGCCTCTGCGGCGGCGCGTTCGGCCTCCGCGACGGCCTCGGTCCCCGCCACGAGTTCCTGCGCCCGCTCCTCGCGGTCGCGGGTCGCCGCCGAGCGGGGCAGCGCCTCGGTGAACGCCTTGGAGACGCCCTGCAGCGCCGAGGTGACCTCGCTCGGGATCACCCAGAACGTGTTGCCCTGGCCGTTGGCGAGCTGCGGGAGGACCTGGAGGTACTGGTAGGCGAGCAGCTTGGGATCTGGATCGTTGCGGTGCACCGCCTGGAACACGTTGTCGATCGCCTGCGCCTGCCCCTCGGCCTTGAGGATCTGGGACGTGCGCTCGCCCTCGGCCCGCAGGATCGCGCTCTGCTTCTCGCCCTCGGCGGTGAGGATCTGCGACTGCCGGAGACCCTCTGCGGTGAGGATGGCGGCGCGCTTGTCCCGCTCGGCGCGCATCTGCTTCTCCATCGCCTCCTTGATGGTCCTCGGCGGGTCGATCGCCTTGATCTCGACGCGGTTCACCCGGATGCCCCACTTGCCGGTGGCCTCGTCGAGCACGCCGCGCAACTGGCTGTTGATGGTGTCGCGCGAGGTCAGCGTCTTCTCCAGGTCCATGCCGCCGACGACGTTGCGCAGCGTCGTGACGGTGAGCTGCTCCACGCCCTGGATGAAGTTCGCGATCTCGTACGCCGCCGCGCGCGGGTCGGTGACCTGGAAGTAGAGCACGGTGTCGATGTCGACGACCAGGTTGTCCTCCGTGATCACCGGCTGCGGCTTGAACGAGACCACCTGCTCACGCAGGTCGATCAGCGGCCGTACCCGGTCCACGAAGGGGATCACGAAGTTCAGGCCGGGCCCGAGCGTGCGGTTGTACCGGCCGAGCCGCTCCACGTTGCCCGCGCGGGCCTGCGGGACGATCCGGACGGATCGCAGTACGACGAACACCACCAGCAGGGCGACGATGATTCCCGCGATGACGGATGGGTCCATGCTCACTCCCGTGGATAGACGAGGGCGGTCGCCCCCTCGATCTCGATGACGTCCACCGTGGCACCCGCGGGGATGACGAGGGTCTCGTCATAGGCGCGGGCCGACCACTCCTCGCCGCCGATGCGCACTCGGCCGTCCCGCCCGGTGACTTCCTGGGTCACGTACGCGGGCCGCCCGACGAGCGCGGGCACGCCGAACTGCCGGGCAGGCGCCTGGGTCAGGTGGCGGCGGGCGATCGGCCTGACTCCGGCGACCCCGGCGACCGAGGCGGCGATGAAGACGACGAGCTGTATGCCGATGGGGAACCCGATGGCCGCGACCCCCGCGGTGAGCAGCGCCGCGACGGAGATCAGCCCGAGAGCGGCGGTCAGCGTGAAGATCTCAGCGACTCCCAGCCCCGCGGCCAGGACCAGCCAGATGATCCACGAGTCCATTTCCTCGCCTCCATAGCGATAAACGGATCCCGTTTCGTAGGGGTTCCTTCTTTTACATTAACTCTGTATTGGCTACACGTGATATTTCAGGATTTAAGGGTGGGGATCAAGCTGACGAAGGCCCGGACCGGTTCCGGGGCGCGCAGGGCGCTGCCCTTGATCCAGGCGTCCCAGGGAAGCTGCCAGTAGCCCCAGCCGTTGTTCCACTCCAACGCGCGGTCGGTCCCCGTGACGACGACCGGATCGCCGCGCAGCGCGCTGTCGTAAAACCAGGCCGCCTGGTCGGGGCGGGCGTTCACGCAGCCGTGGCTCACGTTGGCCCGCCCCTGGGCCCACACGTTGTTCTTGGCGTGGACGTATTCGCCGCTGTTGGAAATCCGCACGGCGTGCCCGATCATGACGTTGTAGTATCCGGGATCACCCTTGTGCCGGCCGGGCGAGATCATGCGGACCGGGTCGCCCTTCTCCATCGTCAGGTGGACGCCGCTGGTCGTGGTGTACTCCCTGGTCGTGGCCATGCCGGCGCTGATGGCCATGCGTTGCGCGACCTCGCCGTCCCTGCGCACCACCATCTGGTGGGTGCGCGTGTCGACCGTGCTGACCATGCGCCGGCCGACGGCGAACGAGACCGTGCGGTCGGCCGTGCCGTACGTGCCAGGGGCGGAGCGCACACCCGACAGGTGGGCGGTGAGGACGACGTTCTGCCGGGCCGGCCAGAGCTTCCTGGTGCGGAAGACGACCTGGCTGTCGCTGAACCAGTGCCACGCGCCGTCCACCGGGCCGGTGTAGGCCTTCGTGTACGCCTTGGTGTCGTGCTGGCCGTACGCGGCGGGGGTGGCGATCGGCGTCGCGCGGACCTCCAGAGCCCGCTCCACGGCCCGGCGGTCCTGGACGGGCTGGGTGAACATCACGATGATCGGCATCCCCACGCCGACGGTCTCGTGCTCGTTCGGCGTGATGGAGAGGACGTCGATCGGGCGCTGCGGGCGCAGGGTGCGGAACCGGCCCATCAGCTGGGCCGTGCCGCCGCCGGGGGCGCCCCCCACGGTGGCGCTCGCTATGGCGTTCACGACGTATTCGGTGTCGGGGGCCAGCGTCCAGTCGGACCGCCAGACGGTGCGGGAGGCGTTGAACGTGCCTGGCACGGCCGTGCCACCCGCGTAGGCCGCCAGGGCGGTCAGCGTGCCGTCGTGCGCCTTGACCACGAGCCCCTTGTCCGGCCGGGCCGCGGCCGCGCCGGCGACCGGGGACATCGTGATGCGGGGCATGACGCGCGTCGGCTCCTCGACGGGCGCGGTCACGGCGGAGCAGCCGGTGAGGAGGAGCAGAACGGTCGTCGCCCACGCCACGAAGCGCATCCGCTGCCTGCCTCCTCGGTGCCGATCTAGCACTCCGTAGCAGTATAGGTACTGTCCGTGGCGGAAATGATCCTCCCGGTGACCTCGCCGAGCCCGATCCCGCCCGGGGCGGTCGCGGCGATCGTCACCGTGTCGCCGTCCTCCAGGAAGGCGTGCGTCGTGCCGTCGGCCAGCTTGATCGGTTCGGCGCCGTTCCAGGTCATCTCGATGAGCGAGCCGAAGGCGCCTTCGCTGGAGACCGTCCCGCTGGCGAAGAGGTCGCCGGTGCGGAGCGACGCGCCGTTCGCAGTCATGTGGGCCAGCATCTGGTCGGGGGTCCAGTACATGTCCCGGTACGACGGCGTCGAGATCGTCTCGCCGTTCAGGTCGACGCGCAGCGTGAGGTCGAGTCCCCACGGGGCGTTCCTGCGCAGGTAGTCCAGCGGGGCCGGATCCTGCTCGCGGCCCGGGACGCGCGCCGCCTCGAGGGCCTCCAGGGGCGTGATCCACGGTGAGATCGAGGTGGCGAAGGACTTGCCGAGGAACGGGCCGAGCGGCACGTACTCCCATGCCTGGATGTCCCGGGCGCTCCAGTCGTTGAGCAGGGTGACCCCGAAGACGTGGTCCTCGAACGCCCCGGCCCGCTCGCCCAGCCGGGTCGGCGTGCCGACCACGAAGCCCAGTTCGGCCTCGATGTCGAGCCGGACCGAAGGGCCGAACGACGGCCCCGGCATGCGCTGCCCGCACGGCCGCCTGATCGGGGTCCCCGAGACGACGACCGTTCCGGCCCGCCCGTGGTAGCCGACCGGCAGATGCCGCCAGTTGGGCTTCAACGGCTCATCGTCCGGGCGGAAGATCCGCCCGAGGTTGGACGCGTGTTCCAGGGAGGCGTAGAAGTCGACATAGTCGGCCACCTCGACCGGCAGGTGCATCGTGACCTGGTCGAGCGGGATCAGACGCGGCTCGGCGACGGCCCGGTTCCCGCCGGTCGAGGCGGCGCTCCCGCGCGCGCCCGCGTGTCCGTTCTCGTCGGCGAGGAGGGTCCGCAGACGTGCGCGCGTCTCCCGCCATGCCGTACGGCCTCGGGCGAGGAAGGGGTTGAGACTGGGCGCGGCGAACACCTCGTCGTGTAGCACGGGCGCGAGGTCGAGCACGTGGTCACCCACGCGCACGCCCACCCGCGGCGCCTCTCCGGGGCGCGAGAAAACGCCGTAGGGCAGGTTGTCCAGGCCGAAGAGCGACTCGTCCGCTCCCGGCACCCAGCTTCGCGTCACCGTCGTCCTCTCCGTCGGCCCTATCAGTGGCTCTATCAGTGGCCCTGTCAGTGGCCCTGTCAGTGGCCCTGTCAGGTCGTTCAGCGTGTGGTGGCCCAGGTCCAGGCGTATGCCGGATCCTCGCACGCGAGGGCGGCCGAACCCAGGTCCAGCGGGCGGAACGTGTCGATCATCACGGCCATCTCGCTCGTCTCCGAGTGGCCCTGTCGTACGGCCTCGACGATGGCCTCGACCGCGCCCGGCTGCGGCCCGTGCGTGAACCCGGCCGGGTGCAGCGAGATCGAGCCGATGTCGATGCCGGAGCCCCGGCGCGCCGTGTAGTCGCCGCCGACGTAGAACATCAGCTCGTCGGAGTCCACGTTGTGGTGGTTGTACGGGATCGGCACCGCGTCCGGGTGGAAGTCCAGCGGCCGGGGGCAGAACGAGCAGATCACGAAGCCCGGCCCCTCGAACGTCTGGTGCACCGGCGGCGGCGCGTGCGTCCGCTTAACGATGGGCTCGAAGTCGTGGATGTTGAACGCGTACGGGTAGAGGCAGCCGTCCCAGCCGACCACGTCGAAGGGGTGGTGGGCGTAGGTCAGCCGGGTCAGCCCGCCACGGGTCCGGACCAGCACCTGCACCTCGTCGCCGTCCACGAGCAGCGGCTCGGAGGGCGCGCGCAGGTCGCGCTCGCAGTACGGCGCGTGCTCCAGGAACTGGCCGTACGCGGACAGGTAGCGCCGGGGCGGGCGGATGTGCCCGGCCGCCTCGACGACCAGCGCGGTGAGCGGGCCCGCCGGCACCCAGCGGTGGATCGTGCCCGTGGGGATCACGACGTAGTCGCCCTCGGCCGCCTCCAGCACGCCGTATGTCGACTCGAAGCGGGCCCGGCCGCTCGCGATGTAGACGCACTCGTCGCCCATCGAGTTGCGGTAGAGGTCGCTGGCGGTGTCGGTCGCGACGTACGAGATGCGGACGTCGGAGTTGCCCGCGAGCACCTGCCGTCCGGTCACCAGATCACCGCGGGAGGCGAGATCCGGGGTGCGGAAGTGCCGGGGGGAGAGGGGCAGGTTCGGGGTGAGGCCGGGGGCGGCGAGATCGACGGCCTCCGCCTTCACGATCGCGGTCGGCAGGTGACGGTGGTAGAGGAGCGAGGAATCGGACGAGAAGCCCTCCTCGCCCATGAGCTCCTCCGCATAGAGCCCGCCGTCCGGACGACGGAACTGGACATGGCGCTTGCGTGGCACATCGCCCACGACACGGTAGTACGGCATTGGCCCTCCGCGTACGGAATGCGGACGTCGGTGTCCTCTATACGTACGACGATCCGCCATTGCCGCGTAGATGTCAAACCCTTTGAAGCACAAAGAGACGACTTATCTGGTCATTGCGGGCAGGGCCCGGAAGCCGAGGGAGCCAGCGCACCCCCGGCGCACGACCGGGCGAATGGGAAAACCGTCGAGGTGTCGCGCGAACGGCACGGGCGAGAGGTGCCCCGCGAACGGCACGGGCGGAGGGGCGCCCCGCGAACGGCACGGGCGAGACCCCGGCCTTCAGGACGGGAGCGCGATCAATGGGCGAGGGCCCGGGCCAGCTCGCGCGCCGCCTCGACGACCCGGGGGCCGACCGTCTCGATGTCGAGCAGGCCGAAGGTGACGACCCCCACCGACGCCTCCAGCCACGGAAGCCCCCGGACCGGCGCGGCGATCCCCCGCGCGCCCTCCTGCAACTGGCCTTCCGTCACCAGGAACGGCGGGAGCGCCGTCCCCTCCGGCCCCGCCTCATCGCTCGGACGCACGGCGCCTGCCGCCTCCTCGCGGAGGGCGAGGATGGCGAGCCCGGCCGCTCCGCGGGTGAGCGGGTGCCGGGAGCCTTCGCGATAGGCGAGGTGCATGTCGGTCCATGACGGTTCGACCACGGCGACGGCCACTCCGTCGTCGCCTTCCGCCACGGTGAGATGCGCCGTGGCCCCCACCTGCTCGGCGAGCGCGCGCAGCGCGGGCAACGCGGCCGCGCGCAGCAGGGGCTGTACGGCCTGCGCCATCACGAGCACTCCGAAGCCCAGATGGACCCGTCCGTCCGCGTCACGCCGGGCGAAGCCCTCGTTCTGCAGTGTCGTGATCAACCGGTAGACGACCGGGCGGCTCAGCCCGAGCTCCTGGGCCAGCTCGGTGGGCGTGCGCCCCCGGTTCCCGTCGGCCAGCAGCCGCAGCAGCCGCAGCCCCCGCTCCAGCGTCTGTGCCGATTCCGCCGCCATCATGCTGGCATTATCACCACTTCTGGTCGGACGCCGGGTTCGGCCCGCTCTTGTGAGCCGGGCGGAAATCGCCCACCGTGGGACGGGTGAAGACGGCGATCGTGGTCGGAGCGGGCATCTGGGGGACGTCGCTGGCGCTGCGCCTGGCGGAGGCGGGCTGGCGGGTGACGCTGGTCGAGCAGTACGTCCCGGGACATGTCCGGCAGGCCAGCGCGGGGGAGACGCGGCTGCTGCGGGCCGCGCACGGTTCCGACGAGTGGTACGCGCGGATGGCCAGGCAGGCCAGGGACGCCTGGCGAGAACTCGGCGAGCGGACCGGCGAGGAGCTGTACCTGGAGGCCGGGCTCATGTGGTTCGCCCGGCGGGAGAACGGCTGGGAGAGCGCCAGCGCCCAGGTGATGAAAAATCTCGACATCCCGCATGAGTTCCTCGACCCGGCCGAAGCGGGACGTCGGTTTCCTGACTTCAAGGGGGACGACCTGGCGTTCGTGCTGTACGAGCCGGAGGCCGGGCTGATCCGGGCTCGCCGCGCCACCCAGGTCATGGCCCGGCTCGCCGTCGCGGCCGGGGTCACTCTCGTCCGGGCCAGGGCCCTGCCGTACGGCGGCCCGGAAGGTGATCCGGACGGCGACGCTGGAGGGTCCGGGCGGCCGGCGATCGTCGTCGACGGCGAGGTGTCGCGGGCGGACCGGGTCGTGTGGGCCTGCGGCGGGTGGCTGCCCAGGCTGTTCGACGTCGAGGTGGAGGTGACCCGGCAGGACACGCTGCACTTCGACGTGCCACCGGCGTGGTCCACGCCGCCGTTGCCCGCGTTCTGCGACTACGAGGGATCGGCGTACGGCCACGGGGACGTCGACGGGCTCGGGATGAAGGTCACCAGCGACGTCGAGGGGGAGCCGTTCGACCCCCAGGAGGGCAGTCGCTGTGTCCTACCCGGGAGCGAGGAGCTGGCCCGCGACTATCTGCGGCGCAGGTTCCCCTCCTTATACGGAGCGCCGGTGCTGTACAGCCAGGTCTGCCAGTACACGCTCACCCGCGACGCCGAGTGGATCATCGCCGAGGTGTCCGACGGGATGTGGCTGCTCGGCGGCGACTCCGGGCACGGCTTCAAGCACGCGCCGGCTCTGGCCGCGTACGTGGCGGACATCCTCGACGGCACGCGGGAGGTGGATCCGCGCTTCGGCCTCCACCACCGCGTGCCGTCCCGGGGCCTGCGGACCAGCGGCGGAACCGATCCGCTGCTGGGTGCGTGATGCTCTGTCAGGCGAGCGGGCGACCGCCCTGGAGCCAGGCGCCGAACTCGTCGATGTCGATGAGGCCGTCACCGTCGGTGTCGACCTTGGCGATCACACCCTGGGCGCCCTCGACGGTGATCCGCTCGCCGAGCACCTCCATGAGGCGCACCAGTTCCTCGGCCGAGATCAGGCCGTCATCGTCGCTGTCGACGAGGTCGAACGTCGCCGCGTACTCGCTCATGTCTTCTCCTCGCCCGGCGGCTCGTCGGCGTCCGAGAGCGTCCCCGGCTGTCGGTTCACGTTGGCGAGCAGCACGATAGCCGGATAAGTCACTATCGGTGCCGTTTTGCGGGAAGCCCACGACGGTGTCGTGCACGCTGCCCACAGGATGGACGCGGCTCTGGCCGTGGCCTTCACGGTCCGCTCTGCCGGCACCACGCGGCAGTCGAGTTGGGCCGCTTCGGGGCGGCCCTACGGCGGGCCGACGCCACCGGCGGACCGGCGTCCTTTCGTGGCGGGCCCGTGAGTACGCGTGACGATGACGTCCGGGCCGCCATCCGCGACCTGGGCGCGGATGGCACGGTGGACGGAGATGCCGCGACCGCGGCGTGGGAAGAAGTCCTCCGGCTCCCGCAGTGGGACGGCGAACCCGTCTGGATCCACAGTGACCTGCTGCCGGGAACCCTGCTGGTCCGGGAGGGGAAGCTCAGTTCCGTCATCGATTTCGGCGGGCTGGGCGTCGGCGATCCCGCATGCGACATGATGGTCGCCTGGACCCTGTTCTCGGCCGAGACCCGCGGTCTGTTCCGTGAGGTGTCCGATGTCGACGATGTGACGTGGGCGCGAGGGCGCGGCTGGGCGCTGTGCTTCGGGCTGATGGCCGAGCATTACTACCGCGTCAAGAACCCCATACTCGCCGGCGTCGGCCGACGCGCGATGTTCGAAGCCCTCGCCGACTACCAGTGCGAAGACCGCCGTCTGCTCCTGGTGCGGCCGCTATCCGGCCGCCGCTGCCAGAACCCGCTGCCAGAACACTGTCACGGCCGTGCCCGGCGCTGTCCTCCCGCATCCACGCCACAAGCTATAACTACAGTTATAATAACTGTAGTTATCTATTAGGGGGAGTCGTGGACAAGCCCGCCCACATGTTCGACAGGGACAGCGAGTGGGCCTCCCTTGCCCGCTTTGTGGGGAATCCTGCCCAAGGAGCGACCATCGGGGTCATCTACGGTCGTCGCAGGCAGGGCAAGACCTTTCTCCTCGACGCTCTGTGCCGGGTGGCGGGCGGGTTCTACTTCGCCGCCACGGAGGCGACCGAGACGGAGACGCTGGCGAGGCTCGGCGCCGAACTCGCCGACTACCTGGGGCTTCCTTCGGCCATCGGACTCAACGACTGGTACCAGGCGGTCGACTGGTTGCTCGCGGTGGGGCGGGACCGGCCGACTCCGGTGGTCATCGATGAGTTTCCGTATCTGGTCCAGGCGACGCCCTCGCTGCCCTCGATCATCCAGCGCGCGTACGCGCCCAATCGGAACGAACGAACCCAGTCGCGTACGCGGCTGCTGCTGTGTGGCTCGGCGATGTCCTTCATGGGCAGGCTCCTCACCGGAAACGCTCCGTTGCGAGGCAGAGCGGGACTGGAAATGGTGGTTCCCACCCTCGACTATCGCCTTGCCGCGCGTTTCTGGGAGATCGATGACCCACGCCTGGCCGCGCTGACCCACTCGGTGGTGGGAGGAACCCCTGCTTACCGCACTGAGTTCCTGCACGGAGATCGGCCGGAGAGCCTGAGCGATTTCGGGCCGTGGATCGTACGGAACGTCCTCGACAGGGACAGCCCGCTCTTCCGTGAGGCGCGTCACCTGCTGGCAGAGGAGCCGAACCTTCGGGACCAGGGTTTGTACCACTCCGTGCTCTCTGCCATCGCGGCCGGCAGCAATGCGCGCAGCGGCATCGCGTCCTTCATCGGACGTAAGGCGACGGACCTCGCACATCCCCTGACAGTTCTCGAGGACGCGGGACTCGTCAGACGCGAGGAGGACACCTTCCGGGCGGCACGCACGACGTACTGCATCGCCGAGCCGCTCGTGACCTTCTACCACGCGGTCATGCGACCGGAATGGTCCCGGCTTGACCGAGCCGGTCAGGCGGCCCGGGTGTGGGAGGAGAGCGGCGACAGATTTCGCGGGCGGGTCGTCGGCCCGCACTTCGAGGCGCTGTGTCGTGATTGGGCCCAGTTCTACGCGGCTCCCGATACCTTCGCGGCCTCGCCGTCGCATGTCGGTCGGGGGGTCGTCAATGACGCGGCACGTCGCACGAGCCACGAGGTGGATGTGGTGGTGACCGGATCCGCGACGGGGAGCAGGCGTCCACTGCTGGCGATCGGTGAGGCGAAGTGGGGAGAGCGCGTCGGACTGGGCCATGTGGAACGTCTACGGCGGATCCGTGAGGTGCTCCAGGGCCGCGCGGACATCGATGCCTCCGCCACACGGCTGATGCTCTTCAGCGCGGCGGGATTCACTGATGAGCTTCGCGATCTCGCGTTGGGTGACGACGAGGTGCGGCTCGTCCACGTGGCCGATCTTTACCGAGAGGTTTGAGGCGAAGCCCTCGTGCGCGGGGCCAGTGGATTCCGGGTGGGATACAAGCGGGGCGGGCCATGGTGATCTGGTGCTGTACGTGCTCGGCGTACGGCGCGGCCGCAGAACGGCGGTGATCGCCGGAAGCGTGGTCGCCGCCGTGTCGCTCGTCATGATGATCGTGGGCGTTGCCGCCGCCTTGATGTGATCATTAGGGTTTCGCCCCTATGGGAGTCAAGATCCCCTTATGGGCCGCGCGAGCCGCGCTTGTGACCTGGTTGGGGGCGGTCGCCGCCGCCGGGTACCCCACCTGGGAGTGGTGGCGGTTCCAATCCGAGGTCGGCGAGAGCGTCTCGGGCGCTCTGTGCCTGGGCTGGGGGTTCGGTTCCGGGTGGGCGGATGGGCTGTTGTCACCGGCCCGGACGGACATCGAGAGGATCCTGGACGCCTCCGAGATGTGGGCGGTTCCCGCGCTGCTGGTCGTCGGGGCCTTTCTCGCCGGTCGCGGCTCCGGGGATCCGCTGGTGCCCGGACGGCGCGCGGCCACCGTGCTCGCCCTCATGGCGGTCCTCCGGCCGCTCACGTGGAGCTATTTCGACAGCGCAGCGTGCGGCCCCGTGCCCATGCTCAGCAGGGCCTGGTTCGCCGAGGTGGCCGACGCCTGGGGAAGCGCGGAGACGGCCTGGCTGGCAGCCGCGCTACTGGTGTTGCTCGCGTCGATGCTCACGCCACGCGGGCCGCGAGCGCCGCTCCCGCTCGCGGTCGTGACCACGCCGAGCGGGCCGGGCATGTCGAGTGGACCGGGCATGTCGAGTGGACCGGGCACGCAGTTCCCCGTCTTTCCAGGGATGTTCGCCGCGTCCATGGCGCCCGTCGCCGTCCTTCCCGCCCGCGGGGCGTCCGTGCCGTACGAGCACAGAGGTATGGCCTGGCGGCGGTCGGTGGCGCTCCTGGTCGACTATCTGATCGTCGTCCACATCCTGGGGGCCGTTCTTGGAGGGTTGCTGTCCGTGATCCCCGGCGTCTCCGGGCCCAGCCTGGAGTACGGGGTGCTCAACCGGGTGGCCTCGTGGCCGCTCGACTTCGAGCCGAGCTCGCACGCGATCATGCTGGCGAGCTTTCTCTATTTCTGGTCGCAGTATGTGCTGCGGGGGCGGACGCTCGGCCAGTGGCTGCTCGGCCTGCGGGTCGTCCCCGCAGGTCCCATGATCACAAGGCTCGTCGTGGACGTGCTCGCGGGTCCGAGCGCCGACCCGGTAGCGACCACACCGGTCGTGGCGGGCGGCCCTGCGCTGCCGGGCGCCACCGGGGCGGGTGCGGTGGCGGGGCCGGACGGTATCCGGCGTCCGCACGGACTGCGGGGGAGACGGGCGGCACTGCGCGCGCTGGTCTTCCCGATCCTCGCACTGCTGCCCGAGACCGGGTTGGTCGTTCTGATCGCGGACGCCGTAGTGGCGTTGCTCGCTTCGGACGGCCGCGCCCTCCATGACCTCGCGGCGGGCACCGCTGTCGTACGCACCCGGGGCTTTCATTCACCGCGTCTCACACCGCTCCGGAACCACCGCGCACGACGATCAGGCGACGTACGACATGGACCTCGGGGAACACCAGGGGACTGGTACGGAAGAGGCGGAACGGGCATGGTGGACGCAGGAGACGCCGGCTGAGCGGGACGTGGCCTTCGAGCATCGCCGCCGACCGAATATGCTGGCGCTACGTCAGTTTCATATCCCAGAGGGAGAACTTTGCGATGTACAAGGAATTCGCCGGCGAGGTCGTGATGTGGATGATCCCCGTCGTCGTCCTTCTGGGACTCGCTGTCCTGATCACCACGACGGCCTGACGCACCGAGCGTCCAGCAGCACCAGCAGTACGCCTCCAAGCGACTGAGCGACACCTCTCGAAGAGGCCGGGCCACGAGGTCCGGCCTTTTTGCTGCCCGGAGCTGAACGCCTCCGGTATCCGGGCACCTCCCATGCCCAGGCGTGCCCACCCCACACGTCGCTCGACACCTCGCTGTCCCCGCCGCGATCCCGCCTGCCGCAGTGCCGCCCGCCGCGCTTGGTCGTCCTTGGGCACGCCGGTCACGCTACGCGGCCTTCCGTGCACGCCTTCCACCAGATTGAGGGCGCAATTCGGACAAATCCCCGTGAACTCTGCATGTCGCTCATGAGTTCACAAAAGTGTCATGGTCATTGACCTTGATTTGGTTGAGTTGATCATGTGATACTGCGCGCAAGGTGTCCGTGATGCGAGGGGGAATCGCACAGCGGAACGCGGCAGGAGGGGCGAGGGAAAGCGGAGGTACGGACGGGGCTGGGCGGCGTCATAGCGGCCTATTCGAGTACCGACCCACGTCGAGCGCAATGGTGGCGCGTGACGCGATGCCCTCGGGGCGCCTGGGCCGACCTTGTCGGTGAGGCGACCGTGGGCGTTGTATGCAGCGCTTATGAATTCCTGCTGGGAGAAAGTCGAAATGTCAACCGGTGTGACCGAGGTGGCTCGCGAGCCCAGGACGCTTCCCTTCTACCGTTCGCTGACACGGTACACGCGCGACCCAATCCGGGCCTTCGAGGAGGCAGGGAAAGAGGCGAACGGCGAACTCGTCCGCCTCAACATGGGTCCCTTCAAGCCCTACCTGGTGTCGCATCCCGACCACGTCCAGCACGTCCTGCGCGCCAACTGGTCGAACTACGTACGCGAGGGCATGTTCTGGGATCCGTTGAAGCCCCTGATCGGTGACGGCATCCTCTCCGACGGGGACACCTGGAAGGAAAGTCGCAAGATCCTTCAGCCGCTGTTCACCGCCAAGTACGTGGACTCGCTCACCGAGAACATGGCGGAGATCCTCACCGAGCAGATCGAGGAGACGATCCGGCCTGGCGAGCCGTTCGACCTGGTCACCGCCATCTCCCAGATCGTGCACCCGACGATCGTCCGGCTCTTCTTCGGTGACAAGATCTCCCGCGAGGACATCGCCCAGCTCGTTCCCGCATACGACACCGCCGTCACCGCCAAGGCGATCCGGCTGGTCCTGCCGTTCGTCCCGGGAGGCTTCCCGCTGCCGGGAGACAAGGCGTTCGAGCGCTCCGTGAAGACGATCAACGAGGTCGCGTACGCCCGGATCAAGGAGATCCGCAACCAGGACAACGATGATCGTGACGTCGTCTCCATCGTCTGCCGCGCGCGCGGCGGGGAGCTCGGGGAGATCGGCGACAAGAAGATCCGGGACGACGTCGTCAGCATGCACGGCGCCTCCACCGAGACATCCGCGACCGCGCTCACCTGGGTGTGGGTGGCCCTCGACAAGCACCCCGACCTCGCGGCGCGGGTCTACGAGGAGATCGACCGGGTGGTCGGGGGTGACCCGATCAGCGCGAAGCACCTGCCCGAGCTGCGCTACCTGAAGATGTTCCTCAGCGAGTTGCTCCGGCTCTATCCGGCGGGCTGGCTCCTGCCGCGCATGGCGGTGAAGGACGACGTCATCGGCGGCGTGACGATCAAGGCGGGCTCCACGGTCATGGTCAGCCCTTACCTGACGCACCGGCTGCCCGAGTTCTGGGACCGCCCGCTCGAGTTCGACCCGGAGCGTTTCGCCCCGGAGCATGAGGAGCGGCGGAACCGCTGGGCGTACGTGCCTTTCGGTGGCGGGCCGCACCAGTGCCTCGGGCAGCACCTGTTCATGCTGGAGGCGCTGCTGCTCGTCGGTGGGATACTCAGCAAGTACCGGCCGGTCCTGCGCTCGGCGTCGCAGGTCACCCCCCGGCTGGCCTCGTCGCTGCGGCCGAACCAGAACGTCCAGATGACCCTCGTGCCGGTCGAGCGCGCCTGATCATGCACGTGCACCACCCACGTACGACCGCGGACACGAGCGTGTCCGCGGGCAGGTTCGCGGCCGCCGCCGACATGGGCAGGATCGTCGCCCTGTCCGCGGCGGCCGGGCGTGATCTCCGTAAGTGCGCGGAGTCCTATGAGGATCTGTTCGGTGGGAAGCCGTTCGATCCCGGCTTCTTCAGTTCGCTGTCCCTCGTCGGCGCGTTCGGGTCTCCCTGGGCGACGGCTGACGAGCTGCGGATCGTCAATCGCGCGGCGTTGTGGGTCTTCGCCGTCGACTGGCTGATCGACGTGACGGCGAAGACCCCGGAGGACGTCGATCTGATCGTCCGCGACTGCCTGGCCGCCGCGGACGGTACGGCGGAGCCGGCCACGCCGCTCACCCGGTTCCTCGTCGACATCCGGGACGAGCTCGCGTCCGTGCCCGCCTTCGAGACCGCGGGCCCGGTCTGGCGGGCGCAGCTCGAACGGATGCTCACCGCCATGGCCCTCGAATGGGGCTGGAACGACGTCCGCGAGAGCGGCGGCGGTGACGGAGAGGGAGATCGGATCCTGCCGGATCTGGAGGAGTACCTGGCCAACGCCGACGGCACGGGGTCCTCCTTCGTCAACGTCTCCCACTGGATCTTCACCGGTGATCCCTGGACGGTGGGTCATCTCGACGAGGTCATGGTGATCAGCGCGGAGGTTCAGCGGTACCTCCGGCTGCTCAACGATCTCGCCACCTACCGGCGGGACGTCGGCTGGGGAGACGTGAACGTGCTGATGCTCGGCGTCGGCCGTACCGAGGTGTCGGAACGGATGGCAGAACTCGCGGACCGTGCCGGAGAGCTGCTCGAACCGCTGCGGGACGCGTGCCCGCGGACGGTCGCCTACCTGGAATGCCAGGTCGGCTTCAACACGGGGTTCTACGGTGGCGCTGATTATTGGGGCGAGATGTGAGTATTGGCGACCTGGTTGTTCCGGAAAGCGCGGAGGCTGTCGTCGCCGCCGCCGACGAGTTGATCGCCGGGTTGATGGCCCGGCCGTGGGGACAGGCCTCCCCGTCGGTGTACGAGACCGGGCGTCTGGTGACGCTGGCTCCCTGGCTCGCGGGCCACGCCGAACGCGTCGACTTCCTCGTCCGGACACAGCGTCCGGACGGCACCTGGGGCGCGCCGGACGGGTATGGGCTGGTCCCGACCCTCAGCGCGACCGAGGCGCTGCTGTCCGCCCTGCTACGCGGTGACACGGGCTCGCGTCCCGAGACCGCCGCCGGGGTGGCGGGCGCGGCGGACCGCGGGCTGCGCGCGCTTCACGGCGGGCTCGGCGCCGCGGACTCGCTGCCGGACATGCCGGCACAGGACATGATCATTCCGGCCCTGGTCGTGGCGATCAACGAGCACCTCGACGCGCTGGACCGTACCCCCGGGGCCGCGATCGAGACCGGCAGCCGGCGGCTCGATATGCCGCCCGGAATGAGCACGGACCGGCTCGCGAAGGTCCGGGCGCTGGTCGCCTCGGGTGTCGACCTGCCGGAGAAGCTGGTGCACGCCCTGGAGGTCGCGGGCGACGCGGCGAGCGGGGCGACGGCGGTCCGTCCCACCCCGATCGGGACCGTCGGCGCCTCACCGGCCGCCACCGCCGCGTGGCTGGGCGACCGCGGCCTGCTCGACACCACGGATCGCTCGGTGCGGCACCTGGAGGCGGTCGCGCGGCGGCACGGCGGGCCGGTCCCGGTCAGTCTGCCGATCACCGTGTTCGAGCGCGGCTGGGTGCTGAGCTGGCTGGCCCGCGCGGGCATCCCCCTCGACGTGCCGCCGGAGATGCTGGGGGACCTCAGGGCGGCGATCGGTCCGACGGGTACGCCCGCGGGGCCGGGCCTGCCGCCCGACGCCGACTCGACCTCCGTCGCGTTGTACGCGCTGGCGTTGCTGGGCGTGCCGTGCGAGCCGGCCGGGCTGTGGGCGTTCGAGATGGACACGCACTTCTGCACCTGGCCGGGCGAGGACGGGTTCTCGGTCAGTGTCAACGCCCATGTGCTCGACGCCTTCGGGCAGTACGCGGCCGGACGTCCGGACGACGCGGCCCGCTACCTGCCGTACCTGCGGAAGCTGTCGGCGCTGGTGCGCGACCACCAGCGGCCGGACGGGAGCTGGGACGACCGCTGGCACGCCTCGCCGTACTACGCGACGACGAGCTGCGCGCTCGCGCTGGGCGACTTCGGCGGCGAGGAGACGGCGGACGCCGTACGGCGGGCCGTGCGATGGGTGCTGTCCACGCAGCGGCCGGACGGATCCTGGGGCCGATGGGAGGGCACGGCGGAGGAGACGGCCTACGCCATGCAGATCCTGCTGATCACCCGGCGCGACGGGGAGGCGGCGGGCCCGGCGGACTCGGCGGCGGAGGTCACCGAGGCGGCGGCGCGCGGCTACGCCTTCCTGCTGGATGCCGGGGGGCAGGGCGAGGACCCGCCGCTCTGGCACGACAAGGACCTCTACCTCCCGGAGGCCATCGTGCGGGCGGCCGTGCTGGCGGCGCTGCACCTCGCCCAGACCGACCCGGTTGTTATGGAGTGGTACGGACAGTTATGATCTTGACAGTCCGCTCAACAGGCGACAAATGCAAATATATTCGGACATTAGGTCTATAAATGCATGGTCGCCTTGAGGGGATTTAATACCTTTTGCTAGGGTACCCCGGGTGCGGCGCGGCGATTATGCCGCTCCGCTGCTGCGGCATCAATTGGTGGCATTTACGTTAATTGCCGGAAAACATGTCGCGGGATTCTCTGACATTGCTGGACGGGTATCTATGCGCTTCCGCAATTCGCGTGTAAGGACCAAGGTCACGGCCTTGCTCGTGTCGCTCACCGCGCTGTGGGCGTTCGCGGCCTGGGTGACGCTGCGGGAGGGTGTGAACCTGCTCGGCGCGACCACGATCGACGGCAACGTGGCCGAGCCGAGCGAGCCCCTGCTGCTCGAGTTGCAGCGCGAGCGCCGGATAACCGTCGCCCGGCTCGGCAACTCCTCGGCGTACTCCCGCCAGGAGCTGCAGGAGCAGCGCGCCCGCACGGACAAGGCCCGGGCGGAGTTCGAGAGCTCCGCCGACAGCGGCAGCGTCAGGTTCGCCGCGAGCAAGGCACTGCAGGACCGCATCCGCGCCACCTTCCTGCAGCTCGACGGGTTGAGCGCCACGCGCTCGGCCATCGACGGCGGGCAGCTCGCCCGTGCGCGGGCCGAGTCGGCGTACAACGACGTCGCGGACTCCTTCGCCCAGATGTACGAGTCGGTCGCGACCCTCGACGACGAGGACATCGCGAAGGACGGTCGCCTGCTCAGCACGATGAACCAGGGCCGGGAGATGCTCGCCCGCGAGGACGCGCTCCTCGCGGGCGTCTTCGCGGCGGGACGGTTCACCGAGGCGGACCACGCCCGGTACGCGACCCTCGTCGGCGCGCAGCGCTACATCCTCGACCACACCGCGAGCGGCCTCAGCGGCGAGGACCGTGCCGCGTACGAGCGGTGGACCAAGAGCCGCGCGGTCACCGCCATGCGCAACCTGGAAGACCTGCTGATGCAGAGCCGCCAGGTGGACCGGCCGCTGACCGTCACCGACGCGCAGTGGCGGTCGGTGGCCGAGCCCGCCCTCGCGAACCTCCAGAAGGTGATCCTCGACGGTGGTGACCGGCTCGTCGAACGCGCGACGCCGATGGCGATCGGCGTCGTCGTGCGCCTCGTCCTGGCCGGACTGCTCGGCCTCTTCGCCGTCGTCGCCTCGATCATCCTGTCGATCACCACGGCCCGCGCCCTGGTCCAGCAACTGGAGAAGCTCCGCGACGCGGCGCTCGAACTCGCCCACGAACGGCTGCCCAGTGTCGTGAACAAGCTCGGTCGCGGCGAGAAGGTGGACGTCGCCGTCGAGGCGCCGCCCCTCCAGTTCGGCGACGACGTCATCGGCCAGGTGGGCCAGGCGTTCAACACCGTCCAGGAGACCGCCATCCGGACCGCGGTCGAAGAGGCCGAGCTGCGGCAGAGCATTCGCGACATCCTGCTCAGCCTGGCCCGCCGCACGCAGTCGCTCGTCCACCGGCAGCTCACCCTGCTCGACGTCATGGAGCGGCGCGAGCACGACGAGGCCGAACTGCGGGACCTGTTCCGCGTCGACCACCTCGCCACCCGAATGCGACGCAACGCGGAGAACCTCATCGTCCTCTCCGGCGCGTCCCCCGCCCGCGCCTGGCGGCGCGCGGTCCCGATGGTCGACGTGGTACGCGGCGCGCTCGCCGAGGTCGAGGACTACACCCGGGTCAGCGTGCTCCCCATGGGAGACGTCGAGCTGAGCGGACGCGCGGTCGGCGACGTCATCCACCTGCTCGCCGAGCTGGTCGAGAACGCCGTGTCGTTCTCCCCGCCGTACACGATGGTCCAGGTGAGCGGGCAGATCGTCGCCAACGGGTACGCCATCGAGATCGAGGACCGCGGCCTCGGCATGACCGAGGAGGACCTGGCGGCGACCAACGAGCGGATCGCCGATCCCCCCGAGTTCAACCTGTCGAGCACGGCACGCCTCGGCCTGTACGTGGTCAGCAAGCTGGCCGAACGGCACGACATCCGGGTGATGCTGAAGAGCTCGCCGTACGGAGGGACGACCGCGATCGCCCTGCTTCCGCACGAGCTGATTGGCGACAGTATGAACCAGCAGAGCCCGTCCGAGCCCAAGTCCGTCGAGCAGCTGGCCGGCGAAGGCGGATTCGGCACGGCACGCGACGACCAGGGGGGCGCGTCCTTCCCCGTCTCGCGGATCGCCCTGGTGGGCGGGCGCGAGCCCTCCGTCCAGGCGGTGCGCACCATCCCTGACTCCACGGCGTCCGCAGCTCCGGAGTCGGCCACCGGACCTGAGACCGATTCCGTCACCGGACCCGTCCCCGGCCCTGCCACCGGTCCCGTCCCCGGCCTGCGGCCGGAGTCGGCGCAGGAGTCGCGCGAGCCGCAGGGATCGCCGCCCGAGCCGTCATTCACGCCGTCCGGCCTGCCGTTCCGCGTCCCGCAGGCGAGCATCGCCCCGTCGCTCCGCGACGACGCGCCGGTCAGCACGCCGGCCGACGCCCTCGAGGAGGAGGACGACGACCGCTCCCCCGAGGAGATCCGCAAGATCATGGGCTCGTTCCAGAGCGGTACCCGGCGGGGCAGGTCCGAGGCGTCGAAGCTGGTGGGCGACGACACGGGCCCCTTCGACGATCGGCCGTCGGCGTGACGACCCAGCCGCCCAACCGCCGTTCACCCCGGCAAAAGGAGATCTACCGGTGACGCAGAAGACCAGTGCTTCCGCCGACCTGGCCTGGTTGCTTGACGACCTGGTCGGGCGGGTGAGAGAAGCCGAGCACGGCATCGTCCTGTCCACGGACGGCTTGCTGATGGCGTCGTCGAAGGGGCTGAGTGTCGAGGACGCCGAGCACCTGTCCGCGGTGGCCGCCGGCCTCCAGAGTCTCGCCCGCGGCGCCAGCGAGCGGTTCGGCGGCGGCACCGTGCGCCAGACCATCATCGAGATGAAGTCGGCCTACCTCATCGTCAGCGTGGCCGGCCCCGGCGCCTGTCTCGCCGTGCTGTGTGCCCAGGACGCCGACGTCGGCCTCGTGGCGTACGAGATGGCCATGCTCGTCGTCCGGGTCGGCCAGTATCTGACCTCTCCCGCGCGAACCGCCGAACCTGCTGCCAGGAGTGAGTTAACGCGATGAACATGGAGCGAAGCCCCGGAGAATTCAACGAGGAGTGGCTGCTCGACGAGCCGATCGTGCGCCCGTATGTGATGACGCGCGGGCGCACCGACGCGAGGGGCAAGTTCGACCTCGTGACCATCGCGGTGACGATCCGCTCCACTACGGGAGCGGAGGTCGGCCTCGACCCCGAACACCGCACTATCGCCAGGCTGTGCCGCAGGCCCCTGTCCGTGGCGGAGATCGCCGCGCACATGGACCTGCCTGCCGGGACCGTACGCGTGCTGCTCGGCGACCTGCTCGAAAAGGGCTTCGTCGCCGTCCAGCAACCCCAACCGGAGATGGACGTGTTGGACGAGAGAACTTACAGGGCGGTGCTCGATGGCCTCCGGGCGCTCTGACAAGCCGAAGCTGCCCAAGGCGATCAAGCTGCTGGTCGCGGGCGGCTTCGGGGTCGGCAAGACCACCATGGTGGGCGCGGTGTCGGAGATCCGGCCGTTGCGCACCGAGGAGACGCTGACCGACCGCAGCGTGGGTGTGGACGACCTGTCCGGCGTGGAGGCCAAGAGCACCACCACCGTGGCGATGGACTTCGGCCGCATCACCATCGGTGACGAGTTCATGCTCTACCTGTTCGGCACGCCCGGCCAGGAGCGGTTCTGGTTCGTCTGGGACGAGCTCGCGCGTGGCGCCCTCGGCGCGGTGGTGCTCGCGGACACCCGCAGGCTCGCGGACTGCTTCCCCTCCGTGGACTACTTCGAGCGCCGGGGCACGCCGTTCGTCGTGGCGGTCAACTGCTTCGACGGCTCGCGGCAGTACGAGCTGGACGAGGTGAAGCTCGCGCTGAACCTCGGCCCCGAGGTCCCGGTGCTGCTCTGCGACGCGCGCAGACGCGAGTCCGGCAAGGAGGTGCTGATCACCCTGATCGAGCACGCGTACGCCCGGCGGCCGGCGGCGGTCAAGTAGGTGTCGGCGTTGGTGCCGGTGCGGGTGCGGGTGTCGGTGTCGGCCCGCTGACCGCGGGCCGGGTCCGGCTGCGATAGCCGTGCCGACACGGTCACCGTCCGTGACATGGGTGGATCGGGCCGGTAGGAACGCGGCATGACCACGCCGCGGCTCGCCCTGTTCGCCGTCATCCTCACCTTCGGAACGGGAGCGGTGGACGCGGCGAGCTACATCCGGCTCGGCGGGGTCTTCAGCAGCGTGATGACCGGAAACCTGGTCGTCGCCGGGTACGCCGTCAGCAGCGCGTCCCTCGACACGGCGCTCCACACCGTCGTGGCGCTCGTCGGATACGTCATGGGAGCCGCGCTCGGCACGCACGTCGCGGGCCGGCCCCGGCCGGACGAGCCGGTCTGGCCGGGCCGGGTCACCGTCACCCTGGCGATCGAGCTGGGGGTGATCGCATGCTTCGCCGTCGGCTGGGAGCTGGCGGGGGAGCGGCCGGGGATCGTCGCCGAGCACGTCCTGCTCGCGCTCGCGGCGCTCGGGATGGGCATGCAGAGCGCGGCGATGCGCGGCCTCGGCGGGCGGGCCGCCCTGTCCACGACGTACCTCACCGGCACCCTGACCGGGGTGGTGGCCGCCCTGCTCACGCCCCGGGAAGGCGCGCGGTTCGATGTGCGCGGCATGGTCATCCTGGCCGCCCTCACCGCCGGGGCCGCCGCCGGGGCGGCGCTCGTCTCCTTCGCCCCGGCGTTCCTTCCGGCCATCCCCCTGACCACGCTCACGCTGGTCGTCGTACTCGCCTGGTTCACCGGACCGCGCGGCGCGGCGGCGGGGTGATCGCGGCGGTCCGGTCTATGTGCTCTTCCCGCGAGCCGGGGCCCGGAGGGCTGGACATCCGGGTGAGGATGTTACGCGTCGTGAATGGTGTCGTTCCGGCGCTCGGGCTCGCGTGGGGACGCGTCCTGCCGCCCGTCGTCGCGGTCACCATCGCGCTGGTGCTGGCCGGGGCCGTGCTGTCCGCCGTCCACCACGCGAAGGTGGTCGCCCACCGGGTGGGGGAGCCGTTCGGGTCGCTCGTCCTCGCGATCAGCCCCTGACCCAGGCGCAGGACGTCAGCGGCCCGTCACGCGACCTCGACCGGGTGAACCGGCCGACCTCTGATCAGCGGCAAAGAGGTCGAGCGGGAAGGATCCGATCTCGGTGAGGATGCGTTCCGCCTCGGCACGGCAGGAATCGGCACGGCAGGAATCGGTACGGCAGGAATCGGTACGGCAGGAATCGCTACGGCAGGAATCAGCCGAGCCCCTGTGGGTGGCGTCGGCCAGCAGCAGCAGAGCCTGTCCCTGGCCCAGGCTGTGGCCGGTCTCGCGGTGCAGGGCGAGCGCCAGTGCGGCGCGTTCCGCGGCGCGTTCGTCCCTTCCGAGAGTGAGGTCGGCTTCGGCGAGGGCGAGCAGCGCCCGGCCTTCCCATACGCGGTATCCCGCGTCCTTCGCCAGGGCCAGAGCATGCTCCGCATCGGCCGTGGCCGCGGCGGCGTCGGCTGCCGCGAGGCGGGTCGCGGCGAGTTCGATCCGGATCCACGTGCCCAGCAACCGGTCGGCGACGACGTCGGCCGCAGCCTGGGCCCGCTGGAGATGCCGGAGCGCGGACGGCAGGCGCCCCAGGTGCCGGTGCACCGAGCCGAGAACGGCCAGGACGCCGGCCTGAGTCCGCTCCCCGGTACCGCTCGCGGCGTGGACGGCCGCCTCGGCCTGCCGCAGAGCCTGCTCCCGGCGTCCGGCGTCACGGTGCACGGACGCGCAGGCGGCCAGCACGAGAGGCTCTTCAACGGTGTTCCCGACCTTTCGGTAGATCTCCAGAGCGTGCTCAAAATGGCCGAGTGACTCCTCGAACCTGCCGAGAAGATGGCAGGCGTGACCGAGAGTGTCGAGTACGGCCGGGTGCCCGTCACCCGAACCGGCCACGCGGTACCGCGCCAGCACGTCTTCACAGCCCACCACGGCCTGCTCCAGGTTTCCCGCATGCAGCGCCACGAAGGCGAGGTTCGCCAGATTCACCGCCTGTCGCGCCAAGTCTCCCCGTTCCAGGTCCAGTCTCAGTGCTTGGCGGTAGCAGCCGGCCGACCGCTCAAGCCGACCCCGATCGAGGTGCAGGTTGCCGAGCAGGGTGAGCGCGGACGCCCGGCACTCCGGCCAGTCGAGCCGGTCCGTCAGCTCGATGACCCGATCGAGATGGCCGAACGCCTCCTCCATCCGTCCGAGCCGGATGAGGGTCTGACCGAGGGTGAGCCGGGCGCCGGCCTCGCCCCGCAGGTCCCGGGACACCCGCGCGGCGGCGAGACCCGCCTCCGCCGTGGTCATGGCCGCGTCCGCATCGCCGGACAGCCAGTAGTAGCCGCGCAGCGCCACGGCCAGATGCCACGCCTCACGCGGTGCGCCGCCTTCGGCGGCGTCCACTGTCGCGACCACCAGGTTGACCGACTCGGCGTCCAGCCATCTGCGGGCGTCGGGGGCTGCCTCGAACCGTACGGCGGGCCCTGGAAGGGGAGGCATGCGCAGCACATGCGAGTAGAGCAGCTCGGCCGCGCTGTCCGCGCCGGACAGATACCACCGGTACACCCGCCGGACGGCCTCGCCCCGCTCATCGTCGCTGTCCTCCGCGTGGGCCTGGGCCTGTGCGTACAGCCGGACGAGGTCGTGGAAGGCGAAGCGACCCGCCACCCGCTCATCAAGGAGATGCGCGGCCGCGAGGCGATCGAGCAGCCGCACCGTCTGTTCCGTGCTCCGGTCCGAGGCGGCGGCTGCCGCCTCCACCGTGAAGTCCATGCCAGGCGCGATGCCGAGGAGGCGGAACAACCGTCGCTCCTCCGGCGCCAGCGTCTCGTACGACTCGTCCAGGGCGGCGCGTACGGCTGTGCCGCTGTCCCCGGCGATCTCCAGCGCGGCCAGCCGGTTGCCCTCGGCGAGCTCCGCGGCGTAGTCGGCGATCCGCCGCAGCGGGCGATCGGCAAGGCGGGCGGCCGCGATTCGCAACGCCAACGGCAGCCGCCCGCACAGCTCGGCGACCTCCGCCACGGCCTCCGGCTCCGCCGCGACCCGGCGCTCACCGAGGAACGAGACGAGCAGTTCCCGGGCCTCCGCCGGGGTGAGGACGTCGAGCGTGATCCGCCGCGCGCCCTCCCGGACGATCAGCCCACTGAGGCGGTCGCGGCTGGTGACGACCACGAGGCAGCCGAGGGCGCCCGGCACCAGGGGGCGGACCTGCGCGGCGGACGCCGCGTTGTCCAGCAACACGAGCATGCGCCGGCCCGCCATGAGCGAACGGTAGAGGGCCGCGGCCTGCGCCGTGTCGGACGGCATCCGCTGCGGGGGCGTGCCCAGCGCGCGCAGCAGCGCCGTGAGCGCCTCCAACGGACGCAACGGCGGCTCCGCGGAATACCCGCGCAGGTTCAGAAAGATCTGCCCGTCTGGAAACCGGTGCATGATCCGCTGCGCCCAGTGCACCCCGAGGGCGGTCTTGCCGACGCCGGCGGGCCCGGCGATGACCGTGAGGGCGACCGGCGCTCCGGTGCCCCCGTGATCGCCGGCCAGCACCTTGTCGAGCGTCCCGATCGCATCCGTCCGGCCGGTGAATCCGTACACGTCGACGGGGAGCTCCCGAGGGACGGGCGGCGGCGACGGGTGCGGCGGTGACCAGAGGTCCTCGTCGCCACGCAGCATCGCCTCGTGCAGCAGCCGCAGCTCGGGGCCCGGTTCGATGCCCAGCTCCTCCATGAGCAGGGCGCGGGTCCGGCGGAAGACCTCCAGCGCCTCGCTCTGCCGGCCGGACCGGTAGAGCGCGAGCATCAGGTGGCGGCTCAGGACCTCCCGATAGGGATGCTCATCCACCAGCAGCGACAGTTCCGGCACCACTTCGGCGTGCCGGCCGAGCGCGAGGTCGATGTCGGCCCGCTCTTCGACGGCGCGCAGGCGTTCCTCTTCCAGGCGGGCCGCCGTCTCGCGGATCAGCGGGGTCTGGGCGATGTCGCCGTACGCCTTCCCCCGCCACAGTGCCAGTGCCTCGGTGAGCAGCTCGCCCGCGCGGTTCAGGTCACCGGACTCCCGGGCCCGTCCCGCCTCGGCGGCGAGCTCGCCGAACCGGTCCGCGTCCAGTTCGCCGGGATGGACGGCCAGCAGGTAGCCGGAGCCGTGGCTGGTGATGCGCTGGGGCGCTTGGAGCGTGCGGCGCAGCCGGTGCACGTACAGGCGCAGGTTCGCCGTGGCGGACGCCGGCGGCTCCTCCCACAGCGCCTCCATGAGGCGCTCCAGGGAGACCAGGGCGTTGGCGTGGCAGAGCAACGCCGCGAGCAGGGTCTGCTGCTTGGCGGCGGTCAGGCGCATCGCCTCGCCGTCGCTTCGTACGACGAGTGGGCCGAGAACCCCGAACTCCACGGCGGACTCCCTGCACTTCGAAGCCGTCGATGCCGAACGTATACGGCCGAAGTGGGATCCACAAGATCGGCTATACCGCGCGTATACCGCCTTGGTCGATGCTGTGACCTGAAGCGAACGAGATCGCGAAGGAGTGATCAGCATGAGCAAGGACTACACCTGGGGCGCCCCGGACTTCGTCTGGCACGCCCCGGACTACATCTGGATGTAGAAGCGCCGGACTGGGCGCTTCTTGATCCGACTGCGCGTGACGAGTCGCTCGGCTCCCGTGTCGCCGGCGGAACCGTGAACCTTCCCAAAAGGTGATCGCGCCAAGGTGGCGCTGGAATCGACGGACCTCGAGTCCCGGCCGGGTGGCGCCCCCCACCGCGCCACCCGGCCGTCAGGAAAGGACGGGCGAATGACCGCGACAGGGGAGCGCTCCGCGGCGTTCCGCGACGTGCTCGCCGTGCCGGAGTACCGGAGTCTGTGGCTCTCCGGCCTGATCTCCCGCGCCGGAGACCAGCTCGCCCGGGTGGCGCTCGCCGTACTCGCCTACCGGCTGACCGGGTCCGCGACGGTGACCACGCTCACCTATGCGCTGACGTTCGTCCCCTCGCTGATCGGCGGACCGCTCCTCGGCGGCCTCGCCGACCGGTTCCCGCGCCGGCGGCTGATGATCGCCTGTGATGTGGCCAGAGCGCTGCTGGTGGGGATCATGGCCATTCCGCAGGTCCCCTTTCCGGTCCTGTGCGTGCTCCTCTTCGCGGTCCAGCTGATCGACGCGCCGGAGAAGACCGCGCGGATCGCCACCACGCCCGACGTGCTCGACGCACGGCTGTACGTCACAGGGGTCACGCTCTCTCAGATGACCTCGCAGCTCACCACACTGGTCGGGTTCGGGGTGGGCGGCCTGATCGTCACGGCCATCGGCCCGCACGCGGCGCTGGGCCTGAACGCTTTCTCCTTCGCTCTGGCCGCGCTGGTGGTGGCGACGGGCGTCAAGGAACGGCCGGCCTCACGCACTGGCCGGGTCGTCTCACTCGGTGAGATGGCGACCGGCGTCGGCCTGATCGTCAGGGACCGGAGGCTGCGCGGTCTGCTCGCGTTCGCGCTCCTCGCCACCTTCTCCATCGCCCCTGAGGGGCTGGCCATACCGTATGCGGCCGCCCTGGGCGGCGGGACCGTCGAGGCCGGCATCCTGCTGTGCGCCATCCCCGCCGGCAGCGTGGTCGGGATGTACCTGGTCAACCGGCTGTCGGCCGGGTTGCCCGCGCTGGCGCCGCTGGCGGTGATCTCCTGCCTGCCACTCGTGGTCAGCGCGCTCGAACCGGGCATAGCGGTCTCCGCCGCCGCCTGGTTCCTGACCGGCGTCCTGTCGGCCTACCAAGTGATCGCCAATGCCGAATTCGTCCGCTTCGCCCCGCCGGAACGGCGCGGCCAGGCGGTCGGTGTGGCCGCCTCGGCGCTCACCGCGGTGCAGGGCATCGGCGTGCTGCTCAGCGGCCCCCTGGCCGACCTCACCAGCCCGCCGGTCGCGATCGCGGTGTACGGCCTGGCCGGCACGATCGTCGCCCTCCCTCTCGCGGTGGCCTGGCGCCGGGACCGTGCCGCCGTGCCCCAACCAGAGAGCCGGTAGCGGTCCGCAGCACCGCTTCCGTACGCCGAAGCGTGCGGGGCCGTAGGCTCCGCCCATGCCTCCCTCCGACTCTCGTTCTCAGCGGAAGCGGCCGAAGGAACCGGCCGCGCCCAAGATGCCCAGATCACTCGCCGTCGCGCGGTTGCCCGAACACGACCTCGAAGACGACCGTACGTACCGCTCGATGGCGTTCACGGGCATCGACCTGTCGAGCCGTGATGTGGAGATCGCCGACTTCGATGGATGCCGGCTCGTCGACACCGGCTTCGCGGGTACCCGGCTGCACCGTGCGGGCTTCGTCGATGTGGAGTTCGAGCGCTGCGACCTGTCGACCATGGCGGCCAGGATGTCGACCGTGCAGCGCGGCCGGGTGTCGTCGAGCCGCTTGACCGGAACGGCCTGGACGGAGTGCACGTTCCGGGACGTGCTGTTCGACGCCTGCCGCGGCGACTTGGCCGGGTTCAGGTTCTCGACGTTCACCGGCACCGTCTTCCGGGACTGCTCGATGCCGGAGGCCGACTTCCAGAACGCCGACCTGCGGGGCGTTCGCTTTGAGCGCTGCGACCTGACGAGGGCGCAGTTCTCCCAGGCCCAGATGGACGGAGCCCGCTTCACCGACTGCACCCTGGTGGGGATCAGCGGCGTGACCAGCCTCAAGGGGGCGATCGTCAGGAGCCAGGACGCCCAGGGCCTGCTCTACGTCCTGGCCGGAGCGATGGGCATCACCATCGAGGAATAGACCCGTCGGCGGCCCCGGCATCCTGGGTATGCGGGTGATCGCCGGTGCCGCCGACGTGACAGATCGTAGGTTCGGCGTCAGTCCCAACTGGTCCCGGCGGGCACCCGGAGGGTGGTGTTGATGCGGTTGAAGAAGTTCGTGATCGCCACCATCAGCACCAGGGCCCCGAGCTGCCGCTCGTCGTAGTGCTTCGCGGCCTCGGCCCAGATCTCGTCGGTGACCGCGCCGGGCCGGTCGGAGAGCCGGGTCGCGGCCTCGGTCAGCGCCAGCGCGGCCCGCTCGGCGTCGTCGAAGAACGGGCTCTCGTACCAGGCGGCGAGGGTGTGCAGCTTCTCGGAGCTGACACCGGCCTTGGCCGCGCCCGTGGCGCCGGCGTGGACGCAGGCGCTGCAGCCGTTGATCTGGCTCGCGCGCAGATGCACCAGCTCAAGCGTCTGGCGCGGTACGCCGCCGGCGTACACCTCCTTGAAAATGTGCTGGACGCCTGCCGTGATGTCGGGCTGGCCTGCCGCGTTCTGGATGCGTGCTGTCATCTTTCCTCCAGGGGCCGGGTCGTCGGATCGGTGAACGGCACTACGACGTCCGGCCGCGGCGGGAGGTAACGCCGGGCCGATAGTTACCTCACCGGCGCGTGACGCGTCCTGGTAGTGACACCGTCGTACGTCGAGGAGAACCGTGACCGAAGAGGAAGAGCTCGCCGCGGAGTTCGAGAACCAGCGCCCCTATCTCCATGCGATCGCGTTCCGCATACTCGGCTCACACGCCGACGCGGACGACGCCATCCAGGAGGCGTGGCTACGGCTTGCGCGGACCGGTCGCGGTGACATCGAGGACCTGCGCGGCTGGCTCACCACGGTGACCAGCCGGATCTGCCTGGACGCGCTCCGCAGACGCGGAGTGCGGGGCGAGCAGCCGCTCGAGCTCGACGTCGGCGCACTCGCACGGGAGGCGGCCGGGGATTCCCGGACCGATCCCGAGGCGGAGGCCGTGCTCGCCGACTCCGTCGGCCTCGCGTTGTACGTCGTCATGGACGCTCTCACCCCGGCGGAACGGGTGTCGTTCGTGCTCCACGACATCTTCGAGGTCCCGTTCGACGCGATCGCGGCCATCCTCGGCCGGAGCACCGCGGCCACCAAGATGCTCGCCAGCCGGGCCAGGGGGCGGCTGCGGCTGGGCGCGCCCACGGTGGATGCCAACGCCGCGGCCCGGGACGTCGTCGACGCGTTCTTGGCGGCGGCCGGCAGGGGCGACGTCGCCGGACTGCTGGCCGTGCTCGCGCCCGAGGTCGAGCTGCGGGCACAGGGCCCCGGGGGTACCGTCGTCGTCCGCGGCGCGGGCGAGGTCGCCGCCCAGGCGACGATGTTCGCGCGCCCGGAGGCGCTGGCGCATCCGGTGCTCGTGGACGGCGTCCCGGGCGTTCTCATCACCGTAGGCGGACGACCGGTCACGGTCCTGGCCTTCACGGTCGCGGACGGTGTCGTCACCGCGATCAGCGGGCTGACCGCCCCAGCCCGGCTGGGCCAGCTCGTCCCGTCGTGGGTCGCGTGACCGTGCAGAGGCGCAGGCGTTCTGGTGACCGATGGCCTGGAGCCTGGGCCGGCGCAGAGCCGAACGCCCGCGCCGCCACGTTGTCCACAGGGCTCGGGTATATGTCCACAGGGATATCCACAGGGCGGCCGCGCATTGTCCACAGCCCGTACGGCCCACGCCGGAGGGCTGTGGACCGTACGGGGGAGCCTGTGGACGGTCAGGCGACCGGCTTGGGCTCCTCCAACTCGTCGACGGTGCGGCGGGGGCCGGTGAACCACTTCCGCGCCGAGAGGGTCCACCACAGGGCGATGCCCAGCAGCACGGCGCCCACGGCGATCGGCGCGTAGTTCACGGACGTCCAGGCGAAGTCCTTGTCACCCGGCACGCCCGCGGGCGTGATCGGCAGGATGAAGTACACCGAGATCACCGCGATCTCGATCACCGAGATCCAGCCGAGGACCTTGTACTTGCGTCCCAGCGTCCACGGTCCGGGCTGGAAGGCGTCACCAGCGCGCAGCCGCAGCCAGATCGGGATGAGGAAGGCCAGGTAGAGCCCGATCACCGCGATGGAGACCACGGCCAGGAACGCGACGGGGGTGGTCGTCCCCTCCGGGGCGTACAGCGCGGGCAGCGTGATCAGCAGCGCGACGGCGCAGCCGCCGAGGATGGCGTTGACCGGGGTCCGGTTGCGGTCCACCTTCGACCAGAGCCGCCAGCCGGGGACGGCGCCGTCGCGGGAGAACGCGTACGTCATCCGCGACATGGAGGTCACGCAACTCATGCCGCAGAAGAACTGTCCGATCGTGGAGATGCCGAAGATCACCGTGGCGAGCGTGGACGACAACGACGAGGTGAAGATCGCCCCGACGAACCCGTCCGCCTTGTTCACGGCGTTCACGTCGGTGGCCGCGAACAGGAACGACAGCAGCAGGATCCAGCCGCCGACCGCGGAGTAGAAGATCGACTGCCAGAGGCCCTTGGCCGCGGTCCTGGCCGCGCCGTGGGTCTCCTCGGAGACGTGGGCGCAGGCGTCGAAACCGGTGATCGTGTACTGCGTGAGCAGGAAGCCGAGCGGCAGGACGTACAACCAGAACGTGGGTCCGGAGTCGCCGGAGCCGAATCCCGAATGGTTGAACCGCTCGAACAGGAAGCCCACGCTCTGGTGCTCCGACGGCCCGAAGATCAGGATGAGCACGACCGCCGCCGCGCCGAACACGTGCCACCACACCGAGACGTTCTGCAGGATCGAGATCAGGCGGTGGCTGAAGATGTTGATCAAGGCGTGCAGCACCAACACGATGGCGAACAGCAGGAACGTCTGCCGCAGCGAGTCACCCTGCGCCCAACTGTCGCTGAAACGGCCGATGGTGATGTTCAGGAAGGTGGCGCAGCCGTAGTCGACGCTGGCCGTCACCGCGATCAGGCCGATCAGGTTGAGCCAGCCGGTGAACCAGCCGTGGATCGGCTTGCCCAGCTTGGCGGCCCACCAGTAGATGCCTCCGGCGGTCGGGTAGGCCGAGACCAGCTCCGCCATGCAGAACCCGATGATCAGGATGAACGCCGAGATCAGCGGCCAGCCCACGGAGATCGCGAGCGGCCCGCCGTTGTTCCACGCCTGGCTGAACGTCGTGAAGCAGCCGGCCAGGATCGAGATGATGGAGAAAGAGATGGCGAAGTTGGAGAACCCGCTCCACGTCCGCGCGAGTTCCTGCTTGTAGCCGAGTTCGGCGAGTCGACGGGAGTCGTCGTCGAGGGCTTGCGCCATGTGGCCTCCTCTAACTGGTGGGGGGTGTCCGGCCGTCGATGAGACGGCCGAAGCTCGGGTCGTCGAGGTCGCGTACGGCCCGGGCGAACTTGCCGGTGGCCTCGGCGTCGAGGTCGAAGCCGGACAGCGCGCGGTTGCGGACGAGGCCGTGGTGCACGACGAACCACAGCGACCAGGCGAGATTGGACATGATCGCGTTCAGGCGTACGCGTGCGGCGTGCCGGTCGTCGCCGAAGTACGCCCGGGTGAGCCGTTCGACCTGGTCGGGGTCGTAGCCCGCCTCGGCCGCGATGTCGCCGAGCTCGAAACAGGGGTCGTTGTCGCCGGACAGCTGGTAGTCGACGATGCGGATCTCCGTCCCGACGTCGATCATGTTCTGCGGCAGCAGGTCGTTGTGGCAGGGGACCGCGGGCAGTGGCCGGGCGGCGAGCGCGGTCTCGATCTCGGCGACCACCGGCAGCCGGTCCGTGAACCCGTCCGGGAGCGTCAGCCCGTGCGTACGGCACACCGCGAGCAGCTCGTCGAGCTTCCGGAAGATCGAGAACGTGTTGCCGAACCGCGGCCCGGCGTGCAGGCGGCGGCAGGCGGCGGCGACCTTCGTGATCGACTCGGGCGCGCGGATGGCGGCCGCGTCGAGGGTGACGCCGTCGATGTACTCCAGGAGGACCGCGCCGGGCAGGACGTGGAGCACCTGCGCGCCCACGCCGGTGGACGCCGCGCACAGCGTGTTGGCGATCTCCTGGTGAAGGGGGATGCCCAGGCCGACCTCGGCGATCAACGGGTCCAGCACGCGCAGCAGCCAGCGGTCGCCGTCCTCCGTCTCCACGCGCGCGATGTGGTGGCTGAACCCGCCCTTGATCGTCGTGTATGTGACCGGCCGGCCGGCCCAGGCCGCGACGAGCGCCAGCGCGTCCCGAATGAGGTCTGGCATGGGCGGCTCCTTTTGGTCTACGTTCAGACCATTGATCCGATTCTGCGGGTCGGGTGTTACGGAATCAAGCAGCCTCGTGTGACATCTGAGGTCTGCGGGAAAGGTGCCGATGTCGCGGATTCCAGCGGAAGCGCAGGCGGTCGTCATCGGTGGCGGTGTGGCGGGGTGCAGCGTCGCCTACCATCTGGCCAGGCTCGGCTGGACGGACGTGATCCTCGTCGAGCGGCACGACCTGACGGAGGGCACCACGTGGCACTCCGCGGGGTTCGTCGGCCAGCTCAGGTCCACCGTCACGCAGACGCGCATGATCATGTACTCCGCGGGGCTCTATCCCGAGCTGCGCGAGCTGACCGGCCTCGACCCCGGCTGGAACGGCGTGGGCGGGCTGCGCCTCGCGACGACGCCGGAACGCCACGAGGAGCTGCTGCGCCAGGCGGCGGCGGCCGAGACGTACGGGCTCGACATGGAGGTGCTCGACCGGGCGGGGACGCTGGACCGGCTTCCGCTGCTGGAGGTCGCCGACGTCCGCGCCGCGCTGTGGCTTCCCGGCGACGGCTGGCTCGACCCCGCGCGCCTGGGCCGGGCGCTGGCCGAGGGGGCGCGCAGGCTCGGCGTACGGATCCTCACCGGGGTCGAGGTCACCGGCATCGACGTGACCGAGGGGCCCGGAGGTACCGAGGTGCGTGCCGTACGGCTGCGCGACCGCTCCGGCGGCGAGACGGACGGCGAGACGGGCGGCGAGCCGGGCGGCGAGGCAGGCGGGGAGCCGGGCGGCGAGCCGGGGGACGAGTGGGTGGTGCGGACCAGGACGGTGGTGAACGCGGCGGGGGCGGCGGCCGGCGTGGTCGGCCGGCTGGCGGGCGTGGACGTGCCGATCGTGCCGATCAAGCATCAGTACGTCGTCACCGCGCCGAAGGGCGTGCCGGCGGACACGCCCACCGTCCGCGATCCGGACAACATCGTGTACTTCCGGGAGGAGGACGGCGGCATCCTCGTCGGGGGATATATCAGGACTCCGCAGATCTGGGACACCGCCCGGCCGCTGGCCGAACCTCGCACGCTCTTCGCTCCCGATATGCCGAAATTTCAGGAATCGTGGGCATCGGCTGTGCGGCGGCTGCCGATTCTGCGCGACGTCGGGCCGGGTGCGGATCCGGGCGAGTTCCGCAAGGTCGTGCACGGGCCGGAGGCGTTCACCCCCGACGGCGAGTTCCTGCTGGGGGAGACCGCCACGCGCGGGTTCTGGGTCGCGGCCGGGTTCTGCGTGCACGGCCTGGCCGCCGCGGGCGGCGTCGGCAAGGTCATGGCCGAATGGATCGTCGACGGCACGCCGGAATACGACGTCTTCGGGATGGACATCCGCCGGTTCGGCGGGCACGCGCGCTCGGCGCGGTGGGCGCGCGCCAAGGCGCTCGACTCGTACAGCAAGTACTACGACATCGTCTATCCCGGCGAGGAGCGCACCGCCGCCCGGCCGCTGCGCAGGTCGCCCGCCTGGGTCCGGCACGCCGAGCTGAAGGCGTCCTTCGGCGAGAAGGCCGGCTGGGAACGCGTCAACTGGTACGAGTCGAACGCCGACGAACCATGTGGGTGCGAGCCCGGGGCGGCCTCCGAGCGTGTGCCGGACGAAGCGTCCGAGGGCGGCTCCGGGGTGGAGACGCCGCCGAGCGGATGGGCCGGGAAGATCTGGTCGCCCGCGATCGGACGGGAGTGCCTGGCCACCCAGAACAGCGCGGGACTCTTCGACCAGACATCCTTCGCGAAGCTCGAAATCTCCGGCGAGAGCGCGTCGGCCATGCTCGGACGCGCCTGTGCCGGGCGGATCGACCGGCCCGTCGGCACGGTGGTCTACACCCAGCTCCTCAACGAGCGCGGCGGCATCGAGGCCGACGTGACCGTGACCCGGCTCACCCGGGACCGGTTCCGCCTGGTCACCGGTACGGCCTTCGGCGTCCACGACGCCGCCTGGCTGCGCCGCCACCACTCCGGAAACGGGGTCGAGATCAGGGACGTGACCTCGGCGTACGCGTGCTACTGCCTCTGGGGTCCGAAGGCGTACGACATCCTGAGCGGGCTCACGGACGACGACCTGACCTTCGGCTACCTGCGGGCCCGCGAGATCAGCGTCGGCCACGTTCCCGTGCTGGCCCAGCGGGTGACCTTCGTCGGCGAGTTCGGCTGGGAGCTCTACTGCCCGATCGAGTACGGCCTGACCCTGTGGGACACGCTGATGGACGCCGGGCTGCCGCACGGCATGCTGCCCGCGGGGTACCGCGCCCTCGACGCGCTGCGGCTGGAGAAGGGCTACCGGGTCTGGGGCCTCGACATCACGCCCGAGACGACCCCGCTGGAGGCCGGGCTCGGCTTCGCCGTACGTGAGAAGACGCGGGCCACACTGCCCGAGCCCCGGCAGGCGTTGCGCTGCCTGATCGTCGACGACCCGCGCGAGGTGTGCCTCGGCGGCGAGCCGGTCCGGGTGGACGGGGCGCCGGTCTCCCGCGTCACCAGCGGCGGGTACGGCTACCGCGTCGGGCTCTCGATCGCCTACGCGTACCTGCCGGCTGGCACGGAGGGACGGGTCGAGGTCGGCCTGAACGGCGGCTGGACCGGCGCCCGGATCACCCCGGAACCGCCCTACGACCCGGGCAACGCCCGCGTCCGGGCCACCCCCTGGCAGGACGCCTGACGCGGCCCCGCCCAGGAGGGGTCACGGCGGTCACGGCGGCAGTTCGGCGCGGGTGGGCAGGCCCTGCCAGGTGCTCGGCCCGGCCACGGCGAACGCGGCCACGGAGATGCCGCGCTTGAGCCGATCCGCGGGATGGAGGCCGTTGAGCAGCGCGCTCAGGTATCCCGCCACGAACGCGCCGCCGACCTCGGTCGCGTCCACCGCGGTGACCGGGGCCGCCTGCGTGTCGTAGCGGAGTCCCTCCACGGTGGCGCTCGCCCCCTTGGACCCTCGCGTGACGATCAGTTCGGGGACGGAGCCGATCACCGACTCGACGAAACCCAGCTCGTCCTGGTTCGCGAACAGCACGTCGGCGGACGCGGCCAGCTCGGTCAACCCCTGCCGCGCCTCGTCCACGCTCTCCCAGAGGTGCGGCCGGTGGTCGACGTCCACGGAGATCAGGACCCCCGCGTCCCTCGCCAGCTTGACCGCGTGGTGGACCGCGCTCCAGGACGACGCGCTCAACGCGAGCGTGATGCCGGTGACGTGCAGGATCCGCGCCGACTGTACGGCGTCCGCCGGGACGTCGCCGGTGGACAGCCGCGATCCGGCCGAGCCCGCCCGGTAGTAGACGGCGTGCATCGAGCGCCCGATCCGGCGCTGCCGTACGACCAGGCCGGTTGCGGCCGTCTCGTCGACCCGGACGGCGGAGACGTCCACCCCCTCCCCGCGCAGCGTCGTCAGGGCACGGGCGCCCAGCTCGTCGGAGCTGACCCGGCCCAGCCAGCCGACGGAATGCCCGAGCCTGGCCAGCCCGACCGCAACGGTCAGCTCGGGGCCCTCCATGTCGAGCCGGGCGGTGCCGTCGTGCCGGAGCCGGTCGGCCGACACGACGCCCAGAACCTCTCCGAGGGTGAAGACCTCGGATCCGGCGGCCGGCAGTTGATTGCCGGAAGAAGCAGTCATGTGTGTCTTTCTCCGCGATCGATCGCGATCGATGCGGCAAAGCATGGCAGAGGCGGCTCCGTCGCGGGAAGCGACAGGCCGATCAAGAACGTGCCCTGGGCCGGCTGGTGGGCTGGAACTTGAAGGAGATCGCCTCCATCAGATCCGCGCGGAGGGGACTGCCTGCTTCAGCCGGCGGGGGAATCCGCGCTCCCTCCCTTCGGATTTTGTCGGTGGCTGCCGATAGCGTGGTGATCTCGTTACTGAACGTGGGAGGTGGGGGTGCGTAGGTCGTACAAGTTCCTGCTGCGCCCCACCGGCAAGCAGGCCGCCACGCTCGCGCAGTGCTTGGAAGATCACCGGGTGTTGTACAACGCGGCGTTGGAGCACCGCCGTTCCGCCTACCGGAAGGCGGGGGTGGCCGTGCGCTACGGTGACCAGTCCGGGGAGTTGAAGCACATCCGCTCCGATGACCCCGCCGGGCAGGTCCGGTGGTCGTTCTCCTCCCAGCAGGCCACGCTCCGCCGGTTGGAGAAGGCGTTCTCCGCGTTCTTCCGCCGCGTCAAGGCCGGGCAGAAGCCGGGGTTCCCCCGCTTCAAGGGGCGGGGCTGGTTCGACACTGTGGAGTGGCCGAAGGACGGTGACGGCTGCCGGTGGGACTCTCAACCGGAGCACCCCACCGCGACGTTCGTCCGCCTTCAAGGGGTCGGGCATGTCCGTGTGCATCAGCACCGCCCTGTGCTCGGCAGGGTGAAGACGATCGGTATCAAGCGGGAAGGCAACCGCTGGTACGTGATCCTGTCCTGCGATGACGTGCCCGCGCAAGCTCTGCCTGCGACCGGTGCGGTCGTCGGGCTGGATGTGGGCGTTGCGTCGCTGGTCACGACCAGCGACGGGGAACACCTGGCCAACCCGCGCCACCTGCAGGCGTCCGCCGGACGTCTTGCGGCGGCACAGCGGGATCTCGCCCGCAAGAAGCGGGGCTCCAAGCGGCGGCGCAAGGCCGTGGCCCGTGTCGCGGTGGTGCATGCGAAGGTCCGCCGCCAGCGCCTGGATGGCGCGCACAAGGCCGCGCTCGCGTTGGTCCGTGACTACGGCGTGATCGTGCATGAGGATCTGCGGATCGCGAACATGACCCGCTCGGCCGCCGGCACGATCCAAGCCCCTGGTCGGAATGTCGCACAAAAGTCCGGGTTGAACCGGAGCATCTTGGGCGCGGGTTGGGGGGTGTTCCTGACGGTCCTCGCGCACAAGGCTGAAAGCGCCGGTCGAGAGCTGATCGCGGTGAACCCCGCCAACACTTCTCGCACGTGCGCCCGCTGCGGGCACTGCGCGAAGGAGAACCGCGTCACCCAGGCCGAGTTCATCTGTATGGCGTGTGGGCATACCGCGCATGCCGACGTGAACGCGGCTGTCAACATCCTCAGGGCAGGGCTTGTCCTTCGCGACGCTGCGGAAGCGGCTTAGCGAGAAGCCGCTCCCTTCAGGGAGCGGAGGAGTCACGAGGCTCTGCCGCTTGGTCTTCTGGATGGCGGCGATCCGCCACCTCCCGTCGGTGTCGCGGACGATCGTGTAGGTCTGGACCTTGCCCAGCTTCTTCGGCTTGCTCTTGTACGTGTCGCCGCGGGTCACCGCCACCGCGGTGTCGGGGCCGTAGAAGCGGATGTCGACGATCTCCATGGCCAGCCGGGTGCCCTTGAGGAAGCTGTCGAACAGCACCTGATGAGCGGCGCCGATCTCGTCGGCTCCCTGGTAGATGGTGCCGACGAAGGTGACGTCCACCCGCCTGATCGACCGGCTGGAGCGAGCCGGTTACGTACGCCGGCTCCCGTCACCCGACGACCGCCGGAAAGTGATCGTCGAGTTGATCGGCAAGCCCGCCGGGCTGGACGAGGTCATGGCCCCCGCCCGGCGCAAGCTCGGCGAGATCCTGCAGAGCTATTCCCCCGACCAGCTCGAAACGCTCTTCGACTACTTCGCCCGCGCGGCGGTCGCCTACCAGGAGGCGGCCGCCGCACTCCGCGCGTCCGACGCCTGACTGTTACCGCGGGGTCGTCGACGCGGGCGAGCCGCCCGTGGAGTTCAGGCGGCGAAGGCGTCGACGGCGGCCTGGCAGAATGCCTTGAGATCATCCGGCTTGCGGCTGGTGACCAGCGTGTTCGGCCCGTCGGAGTCGACCACGACCTCCTGGTCCACCCAGTTCGCCCCCGCGTTGCGCAGGTCGGTCTGGAGGCTGGGCCACGAGGTCACTGTACGGCCCCGCACCGCGTCGGCCTCGATCAGCGTCCACGGCCCGTGGCAGATCGCGGCCACAGGCTTGCCCGCGTCGAAGAACGCCTTCGTGAACTGGACGGCCTTCGGCTCGGTGCGGAGGATGTCGGGGTTGGCGACCCCGCCGGGCAGGATCAGCCCGTCGAACTGGGAGGCGGAGACCTGGTCGAGCGTCGAATCGACCGGGAACGACTCCGCCTTGTCCAGGTGGTGGAAGGCCTGGACCGTGCCCGGATCGGTGGAGATCAGCCGAGGGTTGCCGCCCGCCTGCTGCACGGCCTTCCACGGCTCGGTCAGCTCGACCTGCTCGACGCCCTCAGGGGCGACGAGGAAGGCGATCGTCTTTCCTTGGATCATGTCCGCTCCTTGGGTTTCAGCTGCGTTTCACCTGCGACTTCCTCGATAAGCGACCGACCTGCCCAGCGACCGGGGATCTATGCGAGAACGTGGGTAGAGGACCGGAATGCCCCTGTTCGTCGGCACCTCCGGCTGGCAGTACGCCGACTGGCGCGACCAGCTCTACTCCGGAGTGCCGCAGCGGCTCTGGCTCGAAAAATACGGCGAGGCGTTCGCCACGGTGGAGAACAACAACGCCTTCTACCGGCTCCCGTCACACGAGACCTTCGAGTCGTGGCGCGAGCGCACTCCCGGCGATTTCGTCATGGCGGTCAAGGCCAGCCGCTTCCTCACCCACATCAAGCGGCTGAAGGACCCCGAGGAGCCGGTCCAGCGGTTGCTCGACGTGGCAGACGGTCTCGGTTCCAAGCTCGGTCCGATCCTGTTGCAGCTCCCGCCCACGATGTCGGTGGACTGCGAGCGGCTCCGCCACTGCCTGGCCCGGTTTCCCAAGGCCATACGGGTGGCGGTGGAGTTCCGGCACACCTCGTGGTGGACGGAGGCGGTGCGCGAGACGTTGGGCGAGTTCGATGCCGCCCTCTGCTGGGCCGACAGCCGGGGCCGCCCGATGAGCCCGCTGTGGCGGACCGCCCGATGGGCCTACCTCAGGCTCCACGAGGGCCAGGCCCGGCCGCTTCCCTCGTACGGTGACCGGGCGTTGCGCACGTGGCTCGACCGGCTGGGGGACGTCCCGGACGCCTACGTCTACTTCAACAACGATCTCGGTGGCGCCGCCGTGCGCAACGCGTTGCGGTTCGCCGAACTCGCCCGCGACGCCGGCCACCGCGTCAGCCGTACGGGCATCCCGGACTGAGGCGAGCTGCCCCCGGTGTGGTTCAACACGGGGGGTCAGCACGCGGGTCAGCACGGTGGGGTCCAGCGCGGGGTCAGGATGAGGCGGACGGATGTCCGGCGGCGTGTTCCACGGTCAGCCGGGTGAGTTCCACCCGGGAACGGATGTCCAGCTTCCGGAAGATCTGCCGCAGGTGGAACGCCACCGTATGCACGCTGATGAACATCTGCTCGGCGACCTTGCGGTTCGTCCACCCCTGGGCGACCAGCAGGGACACCGTGCGCTCGGTGTCGGTGAGACTGTCCCACCCGGCGACCGGCCGGTCGGCGTAGGTCCAGTGTCTGCGGCGAACGCCTTCCTGGCGCAACCGGCGGCGGACCCGGGCGCCGTCCCGCACGGCGGCCGACTCCTCGTATCCGGCGAGGGCGCGGTTCAGGCGCTCGACCCCGGCCGTCCGGTCGCCGGTACGGCAGAGCAGCATGCCGAGGTCCTCCTCCGCCGACGCGCGCGACCAGGGATCGGCCGCCCGGTCCGCCGCCAGCGCGAGCGCGCGCGGATCGTCGTCGAGCAGCCCGCGCACGTGCGCGGACACGGCGACGAAAAGGCCGGGACGATCAGCGGTCGGCGGGTCTCCACACAGCAGTTCGCCAAGCAGCCGGTCTCCGGTCGGTGGGTCCTCGCGCGGTCGGTCCTCGCACGGTCGGCCTTCGCACGGCCGGTCCTCGCGCGGCCGGTCCTCCGACAGCCGGTCCAGCGCGGCCACGACGAGTTCGGCCCGTTCGCGGTCCCCTGTGCGGAGCGCCAGGCGGACCAGCCAGGCGGCGCAGGCCGGTTCCACGGCGAGCACCCAGGGACGCCGCGCGAGCCCGGAGTAGACCTGATCCCGGAGCAGGTGTTCCATCGCGCGTTCCGCCCCTTCGCCCGCCTCGATCACCTGCCCCGCGGCCATGGCGCGGATGAGGTCGGCGGCGGGACGCGCGCGCGTGGACGGGCGGCCGGAAGGCCGGGCCGGGGCATGCGCGAGCGCCGCGCGCAGATCGCCGCGCCGCAGCGCGACCGCGACCAGCACGGATGAGGCGAGTGAGCCGATGAGTCCGGTCACCGGGCCGTCGCGCACGTGCGCCGGGCTGTCATCGGCGCCAAGGGACGCTTCCGCGTGGGTGCCCGCCTCGTCGAGCCGTCCCGACGCGAGCGCCGCACGGGCGCGCAGAACGGCCTGGCCGTGCACCCGGTCGGCGTCCGTCCAGACCGGATCGTCGAGGTCCCCGTGGTCGACGTATCCGCGGTCGAAGTGCCCGTGGTCGAGGGGTGAGAGGCGAGCAGCCTGGTGACGTTCGGCCTGGTGGCGGAGGGCCAGCCGCAGCGGCCGGGGCAGGCCGGCGAGGACGGCCCGCCAGACGAGTTCGTGCCGGAAGGCGAGATCGTCCCCGGCCGCCACCAGCAGGCCGGCCGCCAGCGCCTCCTCCATCGCGGGGAGCAGCGTCGCGGGGGACGCGCCGAGCAGTTCGGCCACGTCGTCGGGGGAGAACGACCGCCCGAGCACGGCGGCCGCCTCCACCAGGTGGCGGGCCTCGCGGCCCAGCCGGTCCAGGCGGTGCCGTACGAGGACCCGGACGCGTCGCGGAAGCACGGGGGACAGCAGCCGGGCATCTCCGCCCGTGATCTCGATCACGCCCTCGTCGCGCAGCCCGTTGACGAGCTCGACCAGCAGGTACGGGTTGCCGCCCGCGCCGGAGGCGAAGGCGAGCAGGCCGGGTTCCGGGCGGGCGTGCAGCAGGTCGGCCACGATCCGGGCGACGGCGTCGTCCGGCAGCGGGCTGAGGGCGATCCTGCCCGAGCCCTGCCGTTCGAGGACGTCGAACAGGCGCTCGGTCTCGTGGTCCGGGCCATCGGTCGAGCGGGTGAGCATCCAGGCCAGCGGCCGGTGCGCCAACCGGCAGTGCAGGGTGCGCACCGCCATGAGCGTGGCCGGATCCGCCCAATGGAGATCGTCCAGCGTGACGAGCAGCGGTCCGGTGACCATCCGCTTCTCCATGTGGATCCGGAGGCGTTCCAGCCGCGCCTCCAGCCACTCGGCGGCGGGGTCGCTCTCGGCGGGCAGGTCGTCGAACGCGGTCAGGAGCGGGTTCAGCGGGATGAGCCGGTCGAGCTCCTCGGCGGCGCCCGCGGCCAGGGAGAATCCCTGTGTGGCCGCCTGCTCGGCTGCCCGGGAGAGCAGTGTCGTCTTGCCGGTCCCCGGCTCGCCGTCGATCAGCAGGGTGCCGCCCTCGCCGGCTCCTGCCCTTTCCAGCAGCCCGGCGACGGCGGCCAGTTCGCATGCCCGCATCGCATGTCCCCCGAAAGATGTCATGCCGCGAAATACCTGGTCAGTTGATGTGACGGCTACCCGTATCCGGGACGACTACACGATTTGACGGTGTGGCCCGGCGGGCCACAGGCGACCCTCAAAAGAAGGGCCCGCCCACGTGACGCCGCCGTCGCCGGCGCGATGCCGCATGTGCGGCCCCGTACAGCCGGGTAGTAAAGCCGGATGAAGCCGGGACGAAGTCGGACGCGCATGACGGATCGGCCGGACGGTCCGTACAGGTGGATGAGGGAGCGCCCTATGGGGAAGGCAGTCGGCATCGATCTGGGCACCACGAACTCCGTGATCGCCGCGATGGAAGGCGGACAGCCGTCGGTGATCCCCAACGCGGAGGGATCGCGGACGACCCCCTCGGTCGTCGCGTTCACGGATCAGGGGGAACGGCTCGTCGGTCAGCTCGCCCGGCGGCAGGCGATCCTGAACCCGAAGGGAACGATCTACTCCTCCAAGCGCTTCATCGGGCGCCGGTACGACGAGGTCACCACCGAGATGCACGCGGTGTCCTTCGACGTGGTCGAGGGGCCCGGAGGCGCGGTGCGCTTCCAGGTGCGCGACAAGCAGTACGCCCCCGAGGAGATCTCCGCTCTCGTGCTCAGGAAGCTCGTCGCGGATGCCGGGAGGTTCCTCGGCGAGAAGATCACCGAAGCCGTCATCACGGTGCCCGCGTACTTCAACGACGCCCAGCGGCAGGCCACCAAGGACGCCGGAAAGATCGCCGGAATCGAGGTACTGCGGATCATCAACGAGCCGACCGCGGCCGCCCTGGCGTACGGGCTGGACAGGAAGGAGAACGAGACCGTCCTCGTCTTCGACCTGGGCGGCGGCACCTTCGACGTCAGCATCCTGGACATCGGCGAGGGCGTGCTGGAGGTCCGCTCCACCTCCGGGGACACCCACCTCGGCGGCGACGACTTCGACCGCAGGATCGTCGACCATCTGGCCGACGAGTTCCAGCGGCAGGAGGGCATCGACCTCAGGCGGGACCCGCAGGCGCTTCAGCGGCTGTTCGAGGCGGCGGAGAAGGCCAAGGTGGAGCTGTCGTCGGTCACCCAGACGACGGTGAGCCTGCCGTTCATCACCGCCGACGCCAACGGCCCCAAGCACCTGAACACGACGCTGATGCGCTCGACCTTCGAGCAGATCACGGCCGACCTGGTGGAGCGCTGCACCAAGCCGGTGGAGCAGGCGATGGCCGACGCCAAGCTCACCCCCGACGACATCGACGAGGTCATCCTCGTCGGCGGCGCGACCCGCATGCCCGCCGTGCAGAACCTGGTACGCCGGATGACCGGGGGCAAGGACCCCAACATGACCGTCAACCCGGATGAGGTCGTCGCCGTCGGCGCGGCCACCCAGGCGGCGATCATCAAGGGAGAGGTGAAGGACGTCCTGCTGCTCGACGTCACCCCGCTGTCGCTGGGCGTCGAGACCCTCGGCGGTGTGATGACCAAGGTCATCGAGCGGAACACGACGATCCCCGCCCGCCGGACGGAGACGTTCAGCACGGCGGAGGACAACCAGAGCGCGGTGGATGTGGTCGTGCTCCAGGGCGAGCGCGAGCGGGCCGCGGACAACCGCGCCCTCGGCCGCTTCCGCCTGGAGAGCATCCGGCCCGCGCAGCGTGGCGCGCCGCAGATCGAGGTCACCTTCGACATCGACGCGAACGGCATTCTCAACGTGGGCGCCAGGGACAAGGACACCGGCGCGGAGCAGCGCATCACGATCAGCGAGAGCTCCAACCTGGACAGGTCCGAGGTCGACCGGATGGTCGCGGACGCCGACCGGCACCGTGGCGAGGACGCCAGGCTCCGCGAGCTGGTCGACGCGCGCAACGAGCTGGACACCGTCGCCTACGCCGTCGAGCGCCGCGTGAACGAGCTCGGCCAGGCGGTGCCCGTACACGAGAAGGCGCGGGCCGAGACGCTGGTCGTGGACGCCCGGCAGGCGATCAAGGAGGAGGTGCCGCTCGACCGGCTGCGCTCCCTCACCGCCGAGCTGCAGCAGGTCTACCACGGCCTCGGCGCGTCCGCCGCCGGGCCGGGCGCCCAGGGTGAGGGCCCTCCGCCTGGTGCGGGCGGCGGAGGCGGGGACGACGTCATCGACGCCGAGTTCACCACGTCGGACTGACTATGAGCGAGCGCGAGCAGGGCCGCGCCGGCGGCCCCGACGAGACACGAGGGGAGCCCCCGGCCGCCGAGGCCAGGGCCGAGGCGCGCCACGAGGAGCGGGGCCGGAGCGAGACCGACGAGATGGTGGCCGAGCTGGAGGGCCGGTGGTTGCGCGCCGTCGCCGAGCTGGACACCGTACGCCGCCGGATGGCCAGGGACACGGAGCGGCAGCGCCTGGAGGAACGGACCAGGGTGGCCGCGGAATGGCTTCCCGTGCTCGACAACCTCGAACTCGCCCTGCGTCACGCCGGGGACGGCATGGCCGGCTCCCCGGGCACTCCCGGCGCCGTGAGCACGGCGGGCGGCACCGGGGGCGGCACTGCGGGCGGCACTGCGGGTGGCACTGCGGGCGGCCACGCCGAGGCGGTGATCGAGGGAGTGCGGGCCGTACGGGACCAGGCGGTCGCGGTGCTGGCCCGGCTCGGATTCCCGCGCCAGGACAGCATCGGGCAGAAGTTCGACCCGGCCTTGCACGAGGCGGTCGGCGCCGTGCCCGACCCCGACGCGCCGCCCGGGACGATCATCGAGGTCGTACGGCCAGGCTACGGCGACGCGGAGCACCTGCTCCGGCCCGCGTCCGTGGTCGTCTCCCGGAAGGCGGACTGAGGGCGGATGGCGGCTGACTTCTACGAGGTACTGGGGGTGGCGCGGACCGCGAGCCAGGCGGAGATCCAGCGCGCCTACCGCAAGCTCGCCCGGTCCTACCACCCCGACGTGAACAAGGACCCGGGCGCCGAGGACCGGTTCAAGGAGATCTCGGAGGCGAACCAGGTGCTGTCCGACCCTGAGACGCGCAAGCGGTACGACGCGTTCGGCCCGGACTTCCGCCAGGTGCCTCCTGACGTGGACCCGGAGACGTGGGCCCGCGCCCGCGCCGGAGCCGGCGCCCGGACCAGAGGGCGTGCCGCGCCCGCGTGGGAGTCCGTCGGCGGCGACCTCGGGGGCGCGGACTTCGAGGACCTCCTGGGCGGGATCTTCGGGGGGCGCCGTGGCGGCCGCCGCTGGGGGCCCGTTCCCGGCGCCGACCAGGAGGCCGAGCTCACGGTCACGGTCGAGGACGCCTACCGGGGCGCCCGCCGCTCGCTCACGCTGCCCAGCGGGCGGAAGGTCGACGTGTCCATCCCTGCCGGGGTGACCGAGGGGCAGCGGATCAGGCTGGCCGGCCAGGGCGGCCGCGGCGGCGAGGGCGCGCCCCCGGGCGATCTCTACCTCATCGTCCGGATCGCCCCTCATCCCCGCTACGAGGTCCGTGGCCGGAACATCCACGTCACCTTCCTGCTGGCCCCGTGGGAGGCGGCGCTCGGCGCGACGGTCGCGATCGACACACCGGGCGGCGAGGCCAAGGTGCGCGTGCCGGCCGGCACGTCCAGCGGCCGTCACCTGCGGCTGCGCGGCCGAGGACTGCCCAACCCGCGTGGCACGCCGGGGGATCTGCTCGCGGAGGCCCGGATCATGGTGCCGCCGCACCTCACCGATGAGGAGCGGCGGCTGTTCGAGGAGCTGTCCGCGGTCTCCGGCTTCGACCCGAGGAGCCGACGATGACCTACGCCCTCGTCCGGACGGACCGGCTGCGGATGGATCTGGACACGTTCGCGCGGGCCGCGAACCTGCATCCCGAGCTTGTGCGGCGGCTGGTCGCGCTCGGCCTGCTCGACGCCGTACCCGACGCCGCGGGCCGGCCCTGCCTCGCGCCGTCCCAGCTCGCCGTGGTCGCCAGGATCCAGCGGCTGCGCGCCGGTTTCGCCGTCAACTACGCCTCGGTCGGCCTGGTGATCGACCTGCTCGATCGCGTGACCGAGCTGGAGGCCGCCCTGCGGGCCCGCTCGCGTACGACCGGAGGTTGATCATGGACCCGAACCGCATGACCCAGAAGTCCCAGGAGGCCCTGAACGACGCCCAGGCACTGGCGATGAGCCTCGGGCAGACCGAGGTCGACGGTGAGCACCTGCTCTTCGCGCTGCTCGCGCAGCCCGAGGGGCTCATCCCGAGCCTGCTGTCCCGGGCCGGAGCCGATACCGGCAAGTTGCGCTCCGAACTTGAGGAGAGCCTGAGCCGACGCCCCCAGGTGAGCGGGCCGGGCGCGACCCCCGGGCAGGTCTTCGTGACCCAGCGGCTGTCCCGCGTGCTCGACGCCGCCGACCGGGAGGCCAGGCGGCTCAAGGACGACTACGTGTCGGTCGAGCACCTGGTGCTCGCGCTGATCGACGAGGGCGCGGAGACGCCGGCGGGCCGCCTGCTGCGCGAGCAGGGCCTCACCCGGGACAGGTTCCTGCGGGCCCTCACCGAGATCCGGGGCCACCAGCGGGTCACCTCCGCCACGCCCGAGGTCGCGTACGAGGCCCTGGAGAAGTACGGCAGGGACCTGGTCGCGGACGCGGCGGCGGACAAGCTGGACCCGGTGATCGGCAGGGACAGCGAGATCCGCAGGGTGGTCCAGATCCTCTCCAGGAAGACGAAGAACAACCCGGTCCTCGTCGGCGATCCCGGCGTCGGCAAGACGGCGATCGTCGAGGGGCTGGCGCAGCGGATCGTTCGCGGCGACGTGCCCGAGGGCCTGCGCGACAAGACGATCTTCAGCCTGGACATGGGCGCGCTGATCGCCGGAGCCAAGTACCGCGGCGAGTTCGAGGAGCGGCTCAAGGCCGTGCTCGGCGAGGTGAAGGCGGCCGAAGGCCGGATCCTCCTGTTCGTCGACGAGCTGCACACCGTCGTGGGCGCGGGCGCGACCGAGGGCGCCATGGACGCGGGCAACATGCTCAAGCCGATGCTCGCCCGCGGTGAGCTGCACATGATCGGCGCGACGACCCTGCAGGAGTACCGCAAGCACATCGAGAAGGACGCGGCCCTGGAGCGCAGGTTCCAGCCGGTGCTCGTGGACGAGCCGTCGGTCGAGGACGCCGTCTCCATCCTGCGCGGGCTGCGCGAGCGTCTTGAGGTGTTCCACGGCGTGAAGATCCAGGACAACGCGCTGGTCGCCGCGGTCGTCCTCAGCCACCGCTACATCTCCGACCGGTTTCTGCCGGACAAGGCCATCGACCTCGTGGACGAGGCGTGCGCGATGCTCCGTACCGAGATCGACTCGATGCCGGCCGAGCTGGACGAGCTGACCCGCAGGGTGATGCGGCTGGAGATCGAGGAGGCGGCGCTCGCCAAGGAGACGGACCCGGCGAGCCGCTCCCGGCTGGAGGACCTGCGCAAGGAGCTGACCGACCTGCGCGCCGAGACCGACGCGATGCGGGCGCAATGGGAGGCCGAGCGGCACGCCCTGCGCAAGGTGCAGGCCCTGCGTGAGGAGATGGAGACGGTGCGCCACGAGGCCGAGATCGCCGAGCGGAGCTACGACCTCAACCGCGCCGCCGAGCTGCGCCACGGCCGGATGCCGGACCTGGCCAGGCGGCTCGCCGCGGAGGAGAAGCAGTTGGAGGCCAAGCAGGGCCGGAGCCGCCTGCTGCGGGAGGTCGTGACCGAGGACGAGATCGCGGCGATCGTGTCGCGCTGGACGGGCATCCCGGTCAGCCGGCTCCAGGAGGGCGAGCGGGAGAAACTGCTCCGCCTGGACGACATCCTGCACGAGCGGGTCGTCGGCCAGGACGAGGCCGTCCAGTTGGTCGCCGACGCCGTCATCCGCGCCAGATCGGGCATCAAGGATCCGCGCCGGCCGATCGGGTCGTTCATCTTCCTCGGCCCCACCGGCGTCGGCAAGACCGAGCTGGCCAAGGCGCTGGCCGCGGCGCTGTTCGACACCGAGGACAACATGGTCCGGCTCGACATGAGCGAGTACCAGGAGCGGCACACCGTGAGCCGGCTCGTCGGCGCACCTCCCGGTTACGTCGGTTACGAGGAGGGCGGCCAGCTCACCGAGGCCGTACGGCGCAAGCCGTACTCGGTGGTGCTGTTCGACGAGGTCGAGAAGGCGCACGCGGACGTGTTCAACACGCTGCTCCAGGTGCTCGACGACGGGCGGCTGACCGACGCGCAGGGCCGTACGGTCGACTTCAGGAACACCGTCATCATCATGACCTCGAACATCGGGTCGGAGTACCTCCTCGAAGGCGTCACCCCCAACGGGGAGATCAAGCCCGAGAGCCGGGAGCAGGTCATGGGGGCGCTGCGGCGCCACTTCCGGCCGGAGTTCCTCAACCGGGTCGACGACATCGTGCTGTTCAAGCCGTTGACCGAGGCGGAGACCGAGCGGATCGTCGACCTGATGTTCGGCGAGATCAGGGCCAGGCTGGCCGACCGGCGGATGACGCTGGAGGTCACCGAGGAGGCCCGCCGCCTGATCGCGGAGGAGGGTTACGACCCGGTGTACGGCGCGCGGCCGCTGCGGCGGTTCATCTCGCGCGAGGTGGAGACGCGGATCGGCCGCGCGCTGCTCGCGGGAGACGTCGAGGACGGCGCGACGATCATGGTCGGGGTGTCCGGGGGCGAGCTGGTGGTCGGATTCCGTAATCCGGAATCGGATTAACATACTGTTCACATTCGGGCAAAAGGTCCGAAACGGTCCGTTGGCATTCTCGGGCGTGCCGATGAAAAGCACGCACGCTCGTGAAGGGGATCGATGTGAGCTACAAGGCTGAGTACATCTGGATCGACGGCACGGAGCCCACGGCGAAGCTCAGGTCCAAGACCAGGATCCTCGCGGACGGCGCACCCATTCCGAACTGGGGCTTCGACGGATCCAGCACCAACCAGGCCGGCGGCCACTCCTCCGACCGCGTGCTCAAGCCCGCGTTCACCTGCCCCGACCCGATTCGCGGCGGTGACAACGTGCTGGTGCTGTGCGAGGTGCTCAACCCGGACATGTCGCCGCACTCCAGCAACACCCGCGCGCTCCTCACCGAGGTGGCCGAGCGGTTCGCCGACCAGGAGTCGTGGTTCGGCATCGAGCAGGAGTACACCTTCTTCCAGGACGGCCGTCCGCTCGGCTTCCCGATCGGCGGCTTCCCGGCCCCGCAGGGCGGCTACTACTGCGGTGTCGGCGCCGACGAGGTCTTCGGGCGCGACGTCGTCGAGAAGCACCTCGACCTCTGCCTGGCCGCCGGACTGGGGATCTCCGGCATCAACGCCGAGGTCATGCCCGGTCAGTGGGAGTTCCAGATCGGCCCGCTGGGCCCGGTCGAGGTGGCCGACCACATGTGGATCGCCCGCTGGCTGCTGTACCGCGTCGCCGAGGACTTCGACGTCGCCGCCACGCTCGACCCCAAGCCGGTGAAGGGCGACTGGAACGGCGCCGGCGCGCACACCAACTTCTCCACCAAGGCGATGCGCGAGGCGTACGAGCCGATCATCACCGCCTGCGAGGCCCTGGCCGAGAACGCCATGGAGCACGTCCAGAACTACGGCCACGGCATCGAGGACCGCCTCACCGGCCACCACGAGACCTCGCCGTGGGACAAGTTCAGCTACGGCGTCTCCGACCGCGGCGCCTCGGTCCGCATCCCGTGGCAGGTCGAGATCGAGCGCAAGGGCTACATCGAGGACCGCCGCCCGAACGCGAACGTCGACCCCTACGTGGTCACCCGCCTGATGGTGGACACCTGCTGCTCCGCCCTGGAGAAGGCCGGCCAGGTCTGATCCCCGCCCCGACTCCGTACGTACGGCTCCCGCCCCGCATTGGGCGGGAGCCGTACGCGTGTCGGGGTGGCTCATCCGCCGCCTCGCGCCGGGACGTAACCGAGCCGCCGGACGGCGTAGGCGCGGATCGCGTCGGCGAGCCAGGGAGGAAGAAGCGGGTCGATCTCCTCGATCATGGCGCGCTGGTCGGGATTACCGGTCACGAGGTCCGCCAGCGCGTGGTAGGCCGCCGCGTCGGCCGGCCACAGCAGCCGGACCCCCTGGTAGTGCGCGGTCATGAGGTCGAGGACGGCGGCGCTGTCGGGGGCCGTGCCGCTGGAACGCGCGTCCGAGAGCCGCCGCAGCAGCCGGCGGCCCTGCGCCGCGGCCTGCTCGTGCTCCTCGCGGGTCCACCGGCCGGTGACCGCGTCCGCGCTGGCGAAGTGCTCCCCGGCGCCGGCCCCGTACCGGGCCTCGATGTCCCGCCGGAGATCGTCCCGCCGCGCCGACAGGCCGGTGAAGAACTCCTCCTCGCTGAGGTGCGCCTGGCCGGTGAGATCGGCGATGGTGCGGTCGACGGTCGCGATGATCTCCTCAAGCCGGTCGCGGTGGGCGACGAGGTCCGCGCGGTGCCGCCGCAGCGCGGCGACCCCGTCCCGGTCGCCGTCGAGGATCCGGCCGATCTGGCCGAGCGGGACGCCCAGCTCCCTGAGGAACAGGATCCGCTGCAGGCGCAGCAGCTCCCGGCGCCCGTACCAGCGGTAGCCGTTGCTCGCCGTCCGTACGGGGCACAGCAGCCCGATGTCGTCGTAGTGCCGCAGCGTGCGAGAGGTGAGGCCGGACATGCGGGCGACCTCGCTGATCGAGTGCTCCACACTCGCACCCTAAACGGCTGGACCTTCTCGTTACGTCAACTTCTAGCGTCGGGGGCATGAGCACGCACCCGCCCTTCACCATCACAGACGTCCGCGTTTTCGGCGGCGGCGGCCTGATCCCCGGTGTCACGCACGTCCGTGTCAGCGCCGGCCGGATCGCCGCCGTCGGGGACGCGTCCGTGACCCAGGCGGGCGACGCCGTCGTCGACGGTTCCGGCGCGACCCTCCTGCCCGGCCTCGTCGACGCGCACGTCCACCTGCTTCCGGGTTGTACACGGTTGGCGGCCGTGTTCGGGGTGACGACGGTCCTCGACATGTTCAGCAAGCCGGAGACCATCGTCCCCGAGCGGTCCGCCGTCGCCGCGTCGGCGCGCGGCGCGGGACCCGTCCAGGCCGACATGCGGACGTCGAGTGTCGGCGCGACCGCTCCCGGCGGGCACCCGACCATCGCGTACGCGCCCTTCCCGTACGTCGCCGGACCGCGGGACGCGGTGTCCTTCGTCGCCGCCAGGGTGGCCGAAGGGGCGACACACCTCAAGGTGATCTACGACGACGGCTCGGGCGCGATGCTCGACATCCCCGCTCTGGACATCCCGACGATCGAGGCGCTGGTCGCCGCCGCCCACGACAATGCCCTGCCGGTCGTGGCGCACGCGTCCTCCGCGGCCGGGGCGGTGACGGTGGCCCGGTGCGGGGTCGACGTCCTGGCCCACGCGCCGTTCGACCGGATGACGGACGCGCAGATCCGTGACGTGGCCCGGTGCGGTGTGGCGGTCATCGCGACGCTGAGCGTCGTCGACGGATTCCCAGGCCAGGACGGCGTCATGCCGCTGCTGGCCCAGCCGCACCTGGCCGGGCGGCTGGGCGCTCGGTGGCGGCGCCTGATCGAGCGCCAGGCCCTGCGGTGGATGCCGCCCGAGCCGCCGGACGGCGCCGCGCAGCGGTACAACACCGTGGCGTTTCTGGAGTCGGGCCTGCGGGTGCTCGCCGGTACTGACGCCCCCAACCCCGGGCTCGTGTTCGGAGCCAGCCTGCACCGGGAGCTGCAGCACCTGGTCGATGCCGGGTTCACCCCGGGTGAGGCTCTGGCCGCCGCGACCTCGACGCCGGCCGCGGTCTTCGGCCTGGCCGACCGCGGCGAGATCGCCGTGGGGCGCCGGGCCGACCTCGTGCTCGTCGCGGGTGACCCGACGGCCGACATCGCCGCGACCCAGCGGATCCGTGAAGTGTGGGTGCTCGGCCGGCGCGTCGATCCCGGCGCGTACGCCGGCAGCGAGGCCGAGCGCGTGGGCGTGCGCTGGCAGAGGGACTCGGCACAGAAGATCGTCACGGCGATCGGGGAGATGTGGCCGGGCTTCCCCGCGCCCCAGGAGGTGCGGCGCGACGACGGCGAGCCGGTGGGCCGGGTGGTGCCGACGTCCGGAGGCTGGCAGGCCATGACGATCTTCGGGGCGCCGCTCGGCGACCCCACTGATCGCGACGAGGCCGTCGCCGACGTGCGTGCCCGCGGGCTGGCCTGCCTGGCCGAGCCCTGGTGGGCCCGCGTCGGCGACGACCCCGCCTGGCGGGAGGCCAGGATCGTCGAGGCCGCCCCCGACCGCGTCCGGCTCCGCTGGGCCGACCCCATGATCGATCAACCGCCGTCCGGCCAGTGGTTCGGCCTCGACGACCTGGACCTGTCGCTCGACCGGCCCGCCGGCTGAGCGGCCGCACTATCCGTATGGGCCGACCGCCGGCGTGAGCAGGGCCAGGCCAGACTTCAGCGACCTGCGGCCCAAGCTCCGCGCACGGAAGACGGATGGCAGGTCCACGTCCACCTCTGCCCCCGCCCTTTCAACAGGAAAAGGCGGGGTCCTCCCGTGCGCTCCGGCAGGCCCAGGTCCGTGGGCGGGGCCGGATCGTCGGGTGGGCGCCGCGATCAACCTCGCCGCTCGCCGCGCGCCGATCCGCGATCCGCTCGCCGATTCGCGGATGCGGCTCGCTGCTCGCCGTGCGCCGCTTGCGGGTCGCGGTTTGCGGTCGTTGGTCACCGCCTGTCGGTCCAGCGTCGGGGGCGGAGTTTGGAATACCGGTGGAACCGCATCGACACCGTCCCGTCCCCCTGATCGATCACCTCTACCCGGTCCGGGTGGCGGGACTTCCACTTGTTGTCCGCCGCGCACAACGGCGCGAGGTTGTCCAAATCCGTGCGGCCGGTCGGGTACCACGGCTCGATGTGGTCGATCTCGGCCAGGTAGGCGGGGACGTCGCAGCCTTCGCGGCAGCAGGTCCGGTATCTGGCCAGGATCGCTTCCCGCTGATCAGCCGAAGCCAGCCGGCGCGCCCGCCCGAAATCCCTCACGATCCCGTCAGCGTCGCGGAGCACCCGCCGGAGTTCAGCGGTGTAGGCCATCCGGCGCGCGTCCTCGGCCGGGATAGCGGTGCCGTCCTCCAGGAAGGCCGGCTCTTCCGATTGGCCGGTCAGGGTTTGCTCGGTGACTGATACGTGCATCACGGTGCGCCGCCCGCCCTCTGATAGGCGGATGGCCAGGGCGTCGGCCATGCGGCGGGCGTGGCTGCGCATGTCAGTGCCGTCGGTCTTGACGGCCAGAGGCTCCAGCCACGTCTTCAACTGCATCTTCAACTCCGGGTCGAGCAGCCCGCTGAGACGGCCCATCCCATCCGCGGTCTCGGCGATGGTCAGGTGCTGGCGTTCGGTCTTGGCCGCCGCCCGCGCCAGCCTCCCCTCCGGGTCGATCGTCTCGATGATGGTCTGACCGGCGCGGGCCACGTCCTCGACCGTGGACGCCGACGCCCGCGCGAGCTGCAGCAGGATCGGCTCGGCCAGCTCGGTCTCGGCGTCATCCAGATGCCGGGTGGTGGACGCGATCGTCGCCGCATACCCGAACGACAGCCGGCCGGAGGCGAGCAGACAGGCGGTGTGCGGCAGGCGCGGCAGTTGCCGCGCGAGTGTGACGCGTTCTCCGGCGCGGGCCGTGCGTGAGCCGGTGGCCGCTGCCAGCCATGCTCCGATCGACCGCCGCCCGAACAACTGGTGGCCCTTCCCGGCCTCGGCTATCTGGAGGCGAGCGGCGATCGCGGCTTCGGCCAGATCGATCGCCCGGGCCAACGCGACGATCTCCGCCATCGCCACCTCGACCTCGGCACCGGCCCCAGTGCCAACACCGGCCCCAGCGCCAGTCTGAGTCTCAGCCTCGGCTCCAGCCCCGGCCTTGGTCTCGCCCTGCACCTTCCCCGCAGCCGCAGCCAGCCGCTCGGCACGAGCCAGCAGGTCCATGACGTCGCGTCCGGCCAGGTTCAGATCGGGCCAGTCCCCTACCCGGCAATCACCACCAGCAGCCGGGCCATCACCTTCGAAGCCCTGGCGGCCCTCACCGTCCCGGTGCCCGTCCTGCTGCCGATCATCCCGACCGGCCCGCAGGGGACGGTTCACGAACGGCTCGCCGAGGGCGGGGCGGCGGCCTTGCCAGATCCCATCCCAGGCCGACAGGTCGTCACGGTTGTACCCGGGCCGCGGCTCGTCCCGACCGAAAAGAGCACCGCCATCGCTGCCGAGGCGCTGCGGCCCGCCCCCACCGTCGGCCTCTTCCCTTGGCTCGGCCGTCCGCTCGCCAGGGCAGGCGGGCCCTGTAAAAGCGGACGCGATCGGCGATCGTGCCGGACCCGAAGGCCGTCCACCGCCGTCAGGCTTCTGGTCTACTGCCGCGTACGGAAGGCCGAGCAGCCGCCGAGCCCAAGACAGCGTCTCATCCGGCCCGCCACCTCGCTCACCTCGCCCGTCAGAGCACGCCGTGTCGCCCGGCTCGCGTCGTGCAGCTCGCCCCTCGGGGCGGGTTGTGTCGTGCGGGGCGGGATCAGGGGCTCCCCCACGACCGTCGGAACTGCGAGCGCGGTCGAGGAGCACCGCGCCGTAGGAGTCACCGGAGAAGCGATCGGACGCGATGAACCGCGTGCGCCGCCTGGACCCGCGCCGTCGCGGTGATGCGGCAGGCGCGTCGGATGAGCGGGACGGAGGTATGTCCTCCGGTCGGCGTGACAGCAGCACGCCACCCGAAAGCATCATCTCTTCGCGCCTCCCCTCCCGCTCTGATGGTTGACCCTCTGCGAGGATATCGTTCACACGTTCGATGAACAACTTTAAGTAATCACACATGCACTATTTGTGAGCATCATGGATGGCATTCCGTTTGGTGGGCATTTATGTGACGAGGCGGCTGCGTACGGGCGGTACGCGGGGCAGCCGTTGAGTGTCGCTCGGAGGCCTCTCGCTGTGTGAGAGATTGGGCCTGGCGAAGCCTGATGGCCAGTTGGCGAAGTGCGTCACGGAGCTCGTCGGGCTCGATGTCGTACAGGTCGGAGTCGAAGGTGACGAACAGGCCGGCGACTCCCATCCAAGACCAGCCGCCGATGGTGAGCGTGCAACGTCGCTCGTCGATGTGTTCGACCACGGAGCCGCCAGGTGCCCAGCGGGCGACGACGCTGGCGGGCAGATCGATGGTCGCGCTGCCACGGCACGGCCACTGCGCGGCGGTGTCGCCGCGGTCGGGGTTCTGAATCACGAGTTGGGTGAGGTCCTCGTCGGTCAGGGGCAGGGGCGTGAACAGCGCGCCGGCAGGGTTGCGTGGGGCGATCCTGTCGACGCGATAGGTGCCCCATTCACCGGTCCGTCGGTCGCGGGCGATGAGGTACCAGCGGCCGGCCCACACGACGAGATGGTGGGGCTCGACCTCCCGTGGCGGCGTGAAGTCCGGTTCACCGGGGTTCGGGATCAGTCCGTCGGGTGAGCGGTAGTCGAAGCGCAGCGTGCGGTGGGTGCGGATCGCTGCCCCCACGGCCTGCAGCGTCGCGATGCCAACGGGTGGGGCGGCGAACTCCCAGTAGTTGCGTAGGGCCGTGAGCTCGAACGCCTCGGACGCGGCCCGCAGTCGAGAGGGCATCACTTGCCGCAGCGTTGTCAATGCCCGGGTGACGGCGTCGTCGATGCCGGCGACGGTCGCGGGTGCGGTCTGCAGGGCGATCGCGATGGCGATCGCCTGGTCGTCGTCGAGGACCAGGGGCGGCAGCTTCCCGCCACCCCCGAGCCGGTAGCCACCGCCAGGCCCCTTGGCCGCTTCGACGGGATAACCAAGCTCGCGCAGAGTGTGGACATCCCTCCGCAAGGTGCGGGCGCTCACGCCCAGTCGCGTGGCGAGTTCGGCACCGAGCCACTCGGTTCGCGCCTCGAGCAAGGACAGCAGTCGCAGGATCCGTGCGGACGTGTCAGCCATGCCGGCAGACTGACACCAATAGCGGTCACTCGGTGACCGCCACTGGTGTCACGGTGCGGCCATGAGCACTGAGAACTCCTCTGTGGCGCCGTCCCATGCGTCGCCGTCGACCGTGGCCGGCGGGCGCGCCGCCCTGCCGCTGCTCGTGGTCCTGTTCGCCTCGTTCATGGATCTGCTGGACGTCACGATCGTCACCGTCGCGGCGCCGTCCATCGCCGAGGATTTACACGCCACCCAGGCCCAACTGCAGTGGATGCTCGCCGCGTACACCCTGGCCCTGGGGTCAGGGCTGATCACCGGCGGCCGGATCGGCGACGAGTACGGCCGCCGCAAGGTCTTCCTCGCCAGCCTGGCCGGGTTCGCGATCGCGTCTGCGGCGTGCGCGCTCGCACCGTCTGCGGGCGTGTTGATCGCGATGCGGGTCCTGCAAGGCCTCGCGGGCGGGTTCATGGTCCCGCAGGTGTTCGGGATCATCCGTTCCTCGTTCGACCCGGCCTCGATGGCGAAGGCCTTCGGTGCGTACGGCGCCGTCCAGGGCCTTGCCTCCGTCGCGGGGCCGCTGCTGGGTGGGGCACTGGTGGACACCGACCTGTGGGGCCTGGCCTGGCGCACGATCTTCTGGGTCAACGTGCCCGTCGCCGTCGTCGCACTGGTTCTCGGGGTGCGGGTACTGCCGGAGTCCACCGCCGAACGGCGTGCCCGCCTCGACGTGGCCGGGGCCATGCTGTCCGCCCTGGCGATCGCGCTGATCCTCCTGCCGCTGGTGCAGGGCCGGGACTGGGGCGGGCCTTGGTGGGGCTGGGTCCTGCTCGCCGCCGGCGTGGGCCTGTTGGGCGTGTTCGTCACCTATGAGCGTGGGCTCGCGTCCCGCGGCGGTCAGCCGGTGCTGGACCCCGGGCTGCTGCGCATCAAGACCTTCGCCGCAGGCCTGGCCGCGTCGGTGCTTTTCTTCGGCGCTCTCGGGTCGTTCTTCCTCATGCTGTCGTTGTACCTGCAGGCGGGCACTGGGCGGTCCGCGTGGGGCACCGGGCTGGTGATCTTGCCCTACGCGATCGGGTCGATGGTCACCTCCGGGCTCGGCGTCCAGCTCGCTGCCAAGGCCGGACGAGTCCTGCTCGTGACCGGCTCGCTGGTTCTCGCCGTCTCTCAGGCCGTGATCTGGGTTCTGGTCCGCGACGGGGGACAGCCGGGTTACTGGCCGCTGGCGGCCGCGTTGTTCCTCGGTGGGCTCGGCCTCGGGCTGGCCGCGCCGATCCTGGTGAACGTCGTCCTCGCCGGCGTCCCCGGCCGACACGCCGGTGCCGCCGGCGGAGTCCTGTCCACGGTCAATCAGATCGGCGGCGCTGTCGGGGTCGCCGTCCTGGGCACCGTCTTCTTCACCGCGCTCGCCCCCGCCCCTTCCGCAGTGGACGTATTCGGGAGCGCCCTCGCCACCGTCATGCCCTGGCAGGTCGTCGCCTACCTGGCCGCGGCCCTGCTGATGCTCGCCCTACCCAAGACCGCCGGCGCCCACCAGGCCTGACCCGCCCCAAGCTCTCGGCGTCCTGGCTATTGAGATCGAACTCGTCACCGAACCCACACCCTGACCCGGCCGCATCGGAACGGCCAGTGGCGGTATCCCGGGCCCCGCGTCGACCTCGGTCGTGGTCGTCGGAGTGTCAGGGCCGTATCGCATGGTGAGAGGCACTCTGGTCAACAGGGGAGTCTTTATGGTTCACTCAACGGACCATTTTCCCTTTCCGGAACTTCCCCTGTTAGGAGTGCCTCGTGGAGGTGTCCTTCTCCCCGCACGCGCCCACCGAGGTCGACGCCGACCTCCTCGTGCTGCCCGCGTCCGCCGGCGCGGACCTGGGTTTCGAGCTCGATCGCGCCGGGTTCGCCGGACGGCCGGGCGAGGAGCTCCTGGTGCCGCGCCGGGCGGGTGACCCGTTCCAGGCGGGAGCGGTCCTGCTGGTGGGCCTGGAGCCCGACGCCGACGAGCGGGCCGTACGGCGGGCGGTGGGGCACGCGGCGCCCAGGATGGCCGGGTTCGCCACGGTCGCGGTCGCGCTGCCGCACCCCGGAGCGGTCGTCGAGGGCGTCCGCCTCGGCGGCTACCGGTTCGACGGATACAAGAGCGCCCCCGAGGGCCGGGCCGTCGAACGCCTGATCCTGCTGGCCCCCGAGGACCTGGACGCGGTCGCGCGGGCCGAGGCGGTGGCCGACGCGGTGACGTTCACCCGCGATCTGGTGAACACCCCCGCCGGCGACCTGGTCCCGATGACGCTCGCCCGGCGGGCCGTGGAGATGGCCGAGGAGTCGGGGCTGGAGGTACGCGTCCTCGCCGCCGATGAGCTGCGCGAGGGCGGCTTCGGCGGCATCCTCGGCGTCGGCGCGGCCAGCGCGAACCCGCCGTGCCTGATCGAGGTGAGCTACCCCGGCGACGGGAAGAGCGGGGTCGTCGGCCTGGCGGGCAAGGGCATCACCTTCGACGCGGGCGGCCTCGGGATCAAGAGCCAGAAGGCCATGGCGACGATGAAGAGCGACATGGCGGGCGGCGCCACGATGCTGGCGGTCGTCCGGGCCGCGGCCAGGCTCGGCCTGCGCACCGGCGTCGTCGCGGTGGTCCCCGCGGCCGAGAACATGGTCAGCGGGTCGGCCACGCGTCCCGGCGACGTCCTGCGGCACCGCAACGGCGTCACCACGGAGGTCGTCGACACCGACGCCGAGGGGCGGCTGGTCCTGGCCGACGCTCTGGCCTACCTGGCCGAGCGCCGGCCCGACGCGATCATCGACGCGGCCACCCTCACCTACTCGGTCATGCACGCGCTCGGCGAGGACATCACCGGCATCCTCGGCAACGACCGCGCGCTGCTCGGCGCGCTGACGGAGGCGGGAGAGGCGGCCGGAGAGCCGCTCTGGGAGATGCCGATGTGGCGTCCCTACCTGGAGCGGATCAAGTCGGACGTGGCCGACTTCAAGAACGACGGAGGCGCGCACGCCGACGTGATCCTGGCCGCCCTGTTCCTGGAGAACTTCACCGGCGGCGTCCCGTGGGCGCACCTGGACTTCGCGACCACGGCCTACCTCGACAAGGCCACCGACCTCGGCCCGGCGGGAGCCACCGGGGCGATGGTCAGGACCCTGATCGGCTATCTCGAGAGTCGTTGAGTCCGCGCTCCAGCATCGCCCGCATCATGTCGGCGGTCAGCGTGAAGTGGCGCTCCGCGATGGACCCGGCCCGTTCGGCGTCCCTCGCGGAGATCGCCTCGTACATGGCGCGGTGCTCGCTCAGCGCCTGCCGGTAGGTCTCCGGGTCGTCCTCGCCGTACGGCTCGGTCGGGAAGCCGAGGCTGACCCGCATCAGCAGGTCGCGGGTGAGCGCGTTGATCTGGGGGTTGCCCGCGGCCGTGACCACGGCCGCGTGGAAGGCCGCGTCGGCCTCCTGCTCCTCGCGGAGGCTGGACGCCCCCGCGTAGGCGTCGAGCGCGCTCCGCATCGCGCTCAGGTCCTTGTCCGTACGGCGGAGCGCCGCGGCCCTGGCCGCCATGCCCTCGACGAGCCCGCGCAGGTCGAAGAGCTGCTCCAGCTCCGGCCAGCGCGGCACCAGCGTGCGCCGGACGGCCGCGGCGGTCGCCTCGGTCCAGCTCGTGCGGACGTAGGCGCCGCCGGTGCGGCCGCGCCTGATCTCGACGATGCCGACGGCCTGCAGCCGTCCGATCGCCTCGCGGATCGTGGCGCGGCTGACGTCGAGCAGGGTCGCCAGCTCCCGCTCGCCGGGTAGCCGATGGCCCGGAAGGTAGTCGCCGATCGCGATGGCGGTCATGAGGCGGTCGGCCACCTCGGTCGCCACGGACGGCACCCGGACCGGGCCGAGCACGCCCGTCGGCCGGCCGCCGTCGAGCACCTGGCCGAGGACACGGGTCAGATCGTCCGCCGGGGGAGCGGTGCCCGGCGCCGGCCGGGTGAGCTGCTGCGGCTGCTGCTGGTGCGTCGGCGGTGGTTCCTCGGCCGGGGTCCGGGAGCTCAGGGAAAGGTCCTCTCTGGGAGTGTGACGTGAACCGCACCTTACCCAAGCGGCCGATTTCAAAAAAGGTCTTGTGTCCAGGCCATTTATCCATATGCTGTCCAGACAACGGACATCTGTCTCATCTGGCGACATCTCGTCTCCCCCGTATCCCCCTGGAGGTTGTGCGTTGGCCATTCCCGAACCGACCGCTCACGGGCTGGCTCCCTTCGGCGAGTGGCAGACCTGGTACCGCGTGACCGGCGACCTCGCCTCCCCGAAGGCGCCCCTCGTGGTGCTGCACGGAGGACCGGGCGCGGCCCACGACTACACCCTCCGGATCGCGCGCCTGGCCGAGCGGGATCGGGCCGTCGTCCACTACGACCAGATCGGCGTGGGCCTCTCCACCCACCTGCCGGAGAAGGGCGCCGACTTCTGGACCGTCCAGCTCTTCCTCGACGAGCTGGACAACCTGCTGGCCCACCTGGGCATCGCCGGGCGGTACCACGTGCTCGGCCAGTCCTGGGGCGGCATGCTGGCGGCGGAGCACGCGGTGCGCGTGCCGTCCGGGCTGCGGAGCCTGGTCATCGCCAACTCGCCGGCCTCGATGGGGCTGTGGCGCGAGGAGTGCGACCGGCTGCGCTCCGAGCTGCCCGCCGACGTGGAGCGCGCGCTGCGCGAGCACGAGGCGGCCGGCACCACGGACAGCCCCGAGTACCGGGGGGCCGAGAAGGTCTTCAACGCGCGGCACGTCTGCACGATCGTGCCCAACCCGCCGGAGGTCCTCGCCAGCGACGCCAAGACCCTCGCCGACCCGACGGTGTACCACACCATGAACGGGCCCAGCGAGTTCCACGTCGTCGGCACCCTGAAGGACTGGTCGGTCATCGACCGGCTCGACAGGATCGCCGTTCCCACCCTGCTCGTCTCCGGTCGGCACGACGAGGCGACCCCTCGCACCGTCCAGCCCTTCGCGGACCACATCCCCGACGTCCGCTGGGAGCTGTTCGAGCACTCCAGTCACATGCCGCACATCGAAGAGGAAGAGCTCTACCTCCAGATCGTCGGCGACTTCCTCGACTCCACCGACTGATCGTGAGGGATCCCCGTATGAAGCGCATCACCGCCATCGCCGGAGCCGCACTGCTGGCCGTCGGCGTCGCCGCCTGCTCGGGAGGCGGCGCCGCCCCGGGCACGGACACAGCCGCGGGTCCGGACACGGCGTCGCAGCCGGCCCAGGCCGCCGCCGGATTCCAGGAGCAGCACAAGGGAGGCACGCTCCGCCTGCTGGCCAAGTCGGGTGACGGCACGCTCGACCCGCACATCAACTACAGCAACGGCAACTGGCAGGTCTTCCAGGCGGTCTACGACGGCCTGGTCTCCTTCCGGAAGGTCGGCGGGAAGTCGTCGTACGACATCGTCCCCGACCTCGCCGAGGAGATGCCGCAGGTCAGCGCGGACGGCAAGACGTACACCTTCAAGCTGCGTCAGGGCGTCAAGTTCGCCACCGGCGACCCGGTCACGGTCGACGACGTCGTGGCGTCGTTCCAGCGGATCTTCCGCGTCTCCGGCCCGACGTCCGGCACGTTCTACTCCGGGATCGCCGGGGGCGCCGACTGCGTGAAGAAGCCCGCGGGCTGCACCCTCGACAAGGGCGTCGTGGCCGACGAGGCGGCGAACACGATCACGATCAACCTCGTCGAGGCGGACTCGGAGTTCCTGCAGAAGCTGGCCCTCCCGCACGCCGCCGTGCTGCCGAAGGGCACCCCCGACAAGGACCAGGGCACGACTCCGATCCCGGGCACCGGGCCGTACAAGGTGGAGTCCTACAACCCGAACAAGATGATGAAGCTGGTCCGCAACCCTCACTTCACCGAGTGGTCGCGTGACGCGCAGCCGCAGGGCTACCCCGACGAGATCGACTACAACTACGGCCTCACCCCGGAGGGCGCGGTCACCGCGGTCCAGAACGGCCAGGCCGACTGGATCTTCGACCCGCTGCCCGCGGACCGGCTCACCGAGATCGGCACCCAGTACGCGCAGCAGGCGCACGTCAACCCGCTCGCCGCCTTCTGGTACATCCCGCTCAACGTCAACATCGCGCCCTTCGACAAGCCGGAGGCCAGGGAGGCGCTCCAGTGGGCGTTCGACAAGAACGCCCTGGTGAAGATGTTCGGCGGCGCGAACGTGGCGCAGCCGGCCTGCACGATCCTGCCGCCGGCCTTCCCCGGCCACGCCGACTTCTGCGACTTCCCCCAGCAGGACCTGGCCAAGGCCACCGAGCTGGTCCAGAAGTCGGGCACGGCGGGCCAGGAGGTCTCCGTCGTGGTCTCCGACGACGACGTGAGCAAGCAGATCGGCGAGTACGTCCGGAGCACGCTCGAGCAGATCGGCTACAACGCCAAGCTGAAGGTCATCTCCACCAACATCCACTTCACCTACATCCAGAACACCAAGAACAAGGTCCAGCTCAGCGTCTCCCAGTGGTACGCCGACTACCCGGCGGCCTCGAACTTCATCAACGTCCTGCTCTCCTGCGCCTCGTTCCGCGAGGGCAGCGACGCCAGCATCAACATCTCCGGCTTCTGCGACAAGGACGTCGACGCCAAGATCGCCGAAGCGATGAAGCTGGACCAGACCGACCCCGCCGCCGCGGGCAAGCTCTGGGGCGAGCTCGACAGGGAGCTCATGAAGCAGGGCCCGATCGTCCCGCTCTTCAACCCCAAGCAGATCGACTTCGTCTCCAAGAACGTCGGTAACTACCAGTTCCACGCGCAGTTCCACGCGCTGCTCGACCAGATGTGGGTCAAGTGACCAGCGCCGCCCCCACCACCGCTCCGGCCGCCGCCCCCCAGCCGGCCGTGCAGCCGGCCCGGCCGTCCGCCGGGCCGTGGCGGCGGGCCCTCGGCCGGCTGAGGCACAACCGGTCCGCGATGATCGCCGGAGCCGGTCTGCTGCTCATCGTGCTGGCCTGCCTGCTCGCCCCCGTCTACGCGAACGTGATCGCGCACACCGACCCCTTCACGTCCAACGCCTCGGGCACCGCGATCGTGAACGGACAGCGGGTGCCGGTACTCGCCCAGAGCACGGAGGGCCTCGGCCTGGGCGTCACCCCGATCGGCCCCACCTGGGACCCGGGCAACTACCTGCTCGGCGCGGACAACCAGGGCCGCGACGTCATGGCCAGGCTCCTGTACGGCGGCCGCAACAGCCTGCTCATCGGCGTCTCCTCGGCGGTGCTGTGCTGCGGGCTCGCCACGGTGCTCGGCGTGCTCGCCGGATACTTCGGCGGCTGGATCGACGCGGTGCTCTCCCGCTTCTTCGACGTGATCTGGGCCTTCCCGGTCTACCTGCTGGCGATCTGCCTGTCGGTGGTGCTGCTCACCAGCGGGCTGCACCTGGGCCCGATCCACATCGACGCGGGCAGCCTCGCGCTCCCCGTCGTCATCATCGCGCTGATCTACGTGCCGTACGTGGCCAGGCCGCTACGCGGCCAGGTGATGGCGCTGCGGAACAAGGAGTTCCTGCACGCGGCGGTCGGCCTCGGCGCGTCCGACCTGCGCGTCATGCGCCGCGAGGTGCTGCCGAACGTGCTGCCCACGGTCGTGGTGTTCCTGCCGCTGATGACCGCGCTCAACATGCTGACGGAGTCGGCCCTGTCGTTCCTGTCGGTGGGCGTGCAGTCCCCGGACGCGAGCTGGGGGACGATCATCAACGACGGCCTCGCCCTGCTCTACACCCGGCCCACGATCACGATCGCGGCCGGCCTGTGCGTCGGCCTGACCGCCGTCGCCCTCAACGTTCTCGGCGACGGCGTGCGCGACGCTCTCGACCCGAACGCCCGGCTGCGAGGAGGCGCCTGATGGTCGGCTACATCCTGCGCCGCTTCGGCGCCGCCGTGCTCGTCCTGTTCGCGATCAGCGTGCTGGTCTTCCTCATCTTCTTCGCCACCCCCGGCGTGGACCCCGCCGCCCGCATCGCGGGCAAGAACGCCGACCCCGCCACGCTGGCGCAGGTGCGGGCGTCCTTCGGGTTCGACCGGCCGCTGCCCGTGCAGTACGCGCTGATGATGAAGCACCTGTTCATCTCCCACGACCTGACCTCGTTCGTGAACCGCGGCACGCTCGTGATCCCGCAGATCATCGAGGCGATCCCGGTCACGCTCTCGCTCGTCGTGGGCGCGGCCGTGATCTGGATGGTCCTGGGCGTGGCCATGGGCACCCTCGCCGGCGCCATGCGCGGCACCCTGGTCGACCCGCTGGTCATGCTGCTGGGCGTCTTCGGCGTCTCCCTCCCAGTCTACTGGCTGGGTGAGGTCGTCAACCTGATCACCCAGAAGCAGCTGCACGACTCGGTCTTCTCCTGGGTGCCGCCGCTGGGCTACGTGCCGCTGTCCGAGGGCGTCGGCCAGTGGGCGCTGCACCTGCTCTTCCCCTGGCTCACGCTGGCTCTGCTGTACGCCGGGATCTACGCCAGGCTGCTGCGCGGCGAGCTGATCAACGCGCTGAACGAGGACTACGTCCGTACGGCCCGGGCCAAGGGCCTGTCGGAGCGACGGGTCCTGATCAAGCATGCGCTGCGCTGCTCGCTGATCCCGATCGTGTCGCTGTTCGGCCTCGACTTCGGGGCGCTGGTCGGCGGGGCGGCGCTGCTGACCGAGGTGGTCTTCGGCCTGCCCGGGGTCGGCAAGCTCACCTACCAGGCGCTGCAGAACCTCGATCTGCCCGTGATCATGGGCACCGTCCTGTACGCCGCCTTCTTCGTCGTGCTGGCCAACGCCGTGGTGGACGTCCTGTACGCCCGGCTCGACCCGAGGGTGCGCCGTGCCTGAACCACTGCTTGAAGTCAGTGACCTGAGGATCCGCTTCGGCGACTTCACGGCCGTCGACGGACTGTCCTTCTCCGTGCGGCCCGGCGAGGTACTGGGCGTCGTGGGGGAGTCGGGTTCGGGCAAGAGCGTGTCGATGCTCGGCGTGCTCGGCCTGATCCGCACCCCGGGTGCGCGGATCACCGGAAACGTCGTCTTCCGCGGCCGGGACCTGCTCACGGTGAAGGACGCCGAGATGCGCGCCATCCGGGGACGGGAGATCGCCATGATCTTCCAGGACCCGATGACCGCGCTCACCCCCGTGTACACGATCGGCTGGCAGATCGCCGAGCAGATCCGCGCCCACGAGAAGGTCTCCAAACGCGCGGCGCGCGACCGCGCGATCACACTCCTGGGCGAGGTCGGCATCCCGGCCCCCGAGCAGCGGGTCGACGCCTACCCGCACGAGTTCTCCGGCGGCATGCGCCAGCGGGCCGTCATCGCGATGGCCCTGTCCTGCAACCCCGCCCTCCTCATCGCGGACGAGCCGACGACCGCGCTGGACGTCACCACGCAGGCGCAGATCCTCGACCTCATGCGCCGTCTGCGCACCGAGTACGGCTCCGCCGTCGTGATGATCACCCATGACATGGGAGTGGTGTCGGAGATCGCCGACGAGGTCCTGGTCATGTACGGCGGGCGGGCCGTCGAACGCGGCACCCGCCGTCAGGTCTTCCACGCCCCCCGCCATCCCTACACCTGGGGCCTGCTCGACTCCGTACCCCGCGTCGGCGGTCCCCGCGCGCGCCGCCTCCCCACCATCCCCGGAACCCCGGGGGCGGCGGAGCGGGGCTGCCCGTTCGCCGACCGCTGCGTCCACCGCTTCGACGCCTGCGCCGAGGTCCCGCCGCTGACCGAGCCCTCGACCGGGGAGTCCGGTCATCTCGACGCCTGCTGGCTGCCAGAAGAGAAGAGGTCGCGATGAGCACTCTGCTTTCGGCCACGGACGTGGTCAAACATTTCCGCGCGGGCGGCGGCCGTGCCGTACAGGCCGTCAACGGGGTCTCTTTGGAGGTCATGAGCGGCGAGACGCTCGGCGTGGTCGGCGAGTCCGGGTGCGGCAAGTCCACGCTCGGCCGCTGCCTGGTCAGGCTGACCGACCTCACCTCGGGCACGGTGGAGTTCCAGGGGCAGGACATCACGACCCTGTCGCGCCGCGGGCTCCGCCCGCTGCGGCCGGCCATGCAGCTCGTCTTCCAGGACCCCTACGCCTCGCTCAACCCCCGCCGCACGGCGGGCGACGCGGTCGCCGAGCCGCTGCGCATCCACAAGTACGGCGACGCGGCGGCGATCAGGAACCGGGTCGCCGAGCTGTTCGACCTGGTGGGTCTGACACGGGCGCACCTGGACCGCTACCCCCACGAGTTCTCCGGCGGGCAGCGCCAGCGCATCGGCATCGCCCGCGCCATCGCGCTCAACCCGAAACTGGTCGTGGCCGACGAGCCCGTCTCCGCGCTGGACGTCTCGGTGCAGGCGCAGGTGCTCAACCTCTTCGCCGACCTTCAGGAGGAGCTGGGCCTCACCTACGTCTTCATCGCGCACGACCTCGGCGTGGTCCGGCACGTGTCCGACCGGATCGCGGTGATGTACCTGGGCGAGGTCGTGGAGGTGGCCGAGGCGGAGGAGCTCTACGCGGCGCCCGCCCACCCCTACACGAACGCCCTGCTGTCGGCCGTACCGGAGATCGACGACGGCTCGGGAGCGCCCCGCCGTGAGCGCGTCGTGCTCACCGGGGACGTCCCGAGCCCCATCGATCGGCCGAACGGCTGCTCGTTCCACCCGAGGTGCCCGGCGGCCCAGGCGCGCTGCCGTACCGAACGTCCGGCTCTGCGCTCCGTCGCGGGCCGCCAGGTGGCCTGTCACTTCCCGATCTCCCCGGGAGCGGTCGCCGGGGAGTGACCCGTCGGGCGGGTGTTCAGGTGGATGTTCGGGTGGATGTTCAGGCGGGGGTCAGCGCTCCTGAGGGCTGGGTCCCGGTCGGGGCGTCGCCGCCGTCCCCTCCGCCGCCGCCGTCGTCACCGTCGCGGTCCGGGCCCGTGCCGGTCTCCTCGTCCAGCAGGGTCGTCTCGTCGAACGGCACCTGGCCGGCCAGGACCCGCGCGGCCCGCTCGCGGTCGAACTCGCCGGTCCAGGTCCCGATCAGCACGGTGGCCACCGCGTTGCCCGCGAAGTTCGTCAGCGCGCGCGCCTCGGACATGAAGCGGTCGATGCCGACGATCAGGCCGACGCCGTCCACCAGGTCGGGCCGGTGCGACTGGAGGCCGCCGGCCAGCGTGGCCAGGCCCGCGCCGGTGACGCCCGCGGCGCCCTTCGACGCGATGATCATGAACACCAGCAGCGAGATCTGCTCGCCCAGCGACAGCGGCGCCCCGGTGGCGCTGGCCACGAACAGCGTGGCCATGGTCAGGTAGATGGCGGTCCCGTCGAGGTTGAACGAGTACCCCGTGGGCACGGTGATGCCGACCACCGGGCGGCTCACCCCCAGATGCTCCATCTTCGCGATCAGCCGGGGCAGGGCCGACTCCGAGGAGGACGTCGAGAGGATGAGCAGGAACTCCCGCCCGAGATACCGCAGCAGCGCGACGACGTTGACCCGCGCGACCACCCAGAGCAGCGGCCCCAGCACGATGAAGACGAACAGCACGCAGGTCGCGTAGAACCCGGTCATGATGACGGCGAGGCTCGTCAGCGCGTCCACGCCGGTCGCCCCGACCACCGCCGCCATCGCGCCGAAGGCGCCCACCGGCGCGGCCCACATGATCATGGCGAGGATGCGGAAGACCAGCCGCTGGATGTGCGTGATCCCGGCCAGGATCGGCGCGGCCCGCCCGCCCATGGCCTGCAGCGCGAAGCCCGCGAGCAGCGCGACGAGCAGCGTCTGCAGCACCTGCCCCTCGGTGAACGCCGACACGAGCGTGGTCGGGATGATCCCCAGGAGGAACGACGTGGTATCGCTCTCGCCGCCCTTGGCCGCCTCGGTCTCGGCGGCCTTGCGCAGGTCGTCGGTCAGCGCGAGGCCCTCACCCGGATGCAGCACGTTGCCGACGAGCAGGCCGATGGCCAACGCGACCGTGGACATCACCAGGAAGTAGCCGACGGCGAGCCCGCCGACCTTGCCGACCCGGGCCGCCTGGGTGACGGAGCCGACCCCGAGCACGATCGTGCAGAAGATGATGGGGCTGATCATCATCTTGATCAGGCCCACGAAGGCCGTGCCGAGCGGTTTCAGCTCCTTGCCCAGCTCGGGCGCGAGAAGGCCTACGGCGATCCCGGCCAGCACGGCGACGATGACGGCGACATACAGGTACCGGGTGCGGTCCCGGCTCACCTGCGGCGTGGATGCGGCCACGCGACCCCCTTTGTGCGGGAAGAGGTCCAGAAAAGACTTTCGGTGGCGTGACTATGCGCCGGGGGTGTGACGTCGGTCACTATTGCGTACATTTCGTTCATTACCGAAACGACCTCGCAGGAGTGAGACGAGACCGATGACGAGGACATCGCCCCGCAAACGATGGAGCCTCGCCCGGCAGATGCTGCTGCTCCAGACCGTGGTCGTCGGCGTCACGGTGGCGGCGGGCACCGCCTTCGTCTTCGCCCACACCCGCGACCTGCTCACCGACGAGGCGACGCGGGTCGCCCGCTCGGTCGCGATCAGCGTCGCCGACTCGCCGTCAGTCCTGTCCGCCGTCGGCGGTCAGGATCCCTCCGGCGCGCTCCAGCCGTACGCCGAGCAGGTCAGGCAGGAGGCCGGCGTCGACTTCATCACGATCATGGACACCTCCGGCCGCCGGTACACCCACCCCAACCCGAGCCGGATCGGTGGCACCTTCCTCGGCACCATCGGCCCCGCGCTGGCCGGCCGGACTTTCACCGAGACCTACACAGGCACGCTCGGCCCCTCGGTCCGCGCCGTCACGCCGGTACGGGACGCCGACGGCGAGGTCCGGGCGCTGGTCAGCGCCGGGATCACGCTCGACAAGATCAGCGACCGGTTCCGCGACCAGGTCACCGTGGCGGGACTGACCGTCCTCCTCGGCATGTCCGTCGGAGGGGCGGGCACGGCCCTGGTGGGCGCCCGGCTGCGCAGGCAGACCCGGGGACTGGCCTCGGACGAGCTGAGCCGCATCTACGAGCACCACACCGCGATCCTGCACGCCGTACGCGAGGGCCTGCTGCTGGTCGACGACGACCGCACGCTGACCCTCTGCAACGACGGCGCGCGGACGCTCCTCGACCTTCCCGCCGATGCCGAGGGCCGCGAGGTGACCGAACTCGGCCTCGACCCGGCCTTCACCGCGATGCTGCGGGCGGGGGAGCGCCGCACCGACGAGATCCACCTGACCCGGGACCGGGTGCTCGTGGTGAACGCGGCGCCGGTGCGGTCCGGCCGGAAGTCGCTCGGCATGGTCGTCACCCTGCGGGACCACACGGAGCTCCAGGCGCTCAGCGGCCAGCTCGACGCCGTCCGCGGCTTCGCCGAGTCGCTGCGCTCGGCGGCGCACGAGTCGGCCAACCGGCTGCACACCGTGGTCACGCTCGTCGAGCTGGGCCGGGCCGAGCAGGCCGTCGAGTTCGCCACCGCGGAGCTGCGCGCCGCCCAGCAGCTCGCCGACCGCGTGGTCGGGTCCGTACGGGAGCCCGTGCTCGCGGCACTCCTCCTCGGCAAGACCGCGGAGGCGGCCGAACGCGGCGTCGAGCTGTCCATCAGCCCGGACAGCGAGCTGGACGACGTCGACCTGGACGGCCGCGACCTGGTGACGATCCTCGGCAACCTCATGGACAACGCGGTGGAGGCCGCGATGACCGGCGCCCCGCCCGCCCGCGTACGGGTGAGCCTGACCATGGACGACGGCGACTGCGTGCTGCGCGTCGCCGACAGCGGTCCCGGCCTCGGAGCCGAGGACGCGGCGGCCGCGTTCCGGCGCGGATGGACCACCAAAGGGAACGGGCGCGGCCTCGGCCTCGGCCTCGCCATGGTGGGCCAGGCCGTCCACCGCCTCGGCGGCACGATCGACGTCGCCCACGAGGGCGGAGCCGTCTTCACCGTACGGATCCCGCTGCCGGAAGGGGGCGGAGCGTGATCTCGGTGCTGGTCGTCGAGGACGAGGAGGTCGCCGCGGAGGCGAACCGCCTCTACGTGGAACGGGTGCCCGGGTTCCGGGTCGCGGGCGTGGCCCGCTCGGGAGGGGACGCGCTGCGGTTCCTCCGCCGCGAGCGCGTGGACCTGCTGCTGCTCGATCTGCATCTGCCCGACATGCACGGTCTGGAGGTCTGCCGGCTGCTCCGCGCGGCCGGGGTCTCCTGTGACGTCATCGCCGTGACCTCGGCCAGGGACCTGTCCGTGGTCAGGTCGGCCGTCTCGATCGGCGTGGTGCAGTACCTCCTGAAGCCGTTCACGTTCGCCCTGCTGCGCGAGAAGCTCCAGCAGTACGCGCTGTTCCGTTCGTCCGTCGAGGGAGGCGGCGAGGTGAGCGCGCAGAGCGAGGTCGACCGGGCGCTGGCCACGCTGCGGGGCACCGCACGATCCGCGCTCCCCAAGGGGATGTCCCACGCGACCCTGGAGGCCGTCGCGGGCGAGCTCAGGAAGGCGCGCGCGGGGCTGTCGGCGAACGCCGTCGGCGAGGCGATCGGCGTGTCCAGGGTGACCGCCCGACGCTATCTGGAGCATCTCACCGAGACCGGGATCGTCCGGCGCGTCCCGCAGTACGGAGGGGTGGGACGCCCCGAGTGGCTCTACCGGATGACCGAGAAGCCGACAACGTGCTACTAAACGGGACGCGCCGGGCGGTACATAGAGATACCGCCGCCGTGAAACTCGTCGGAAACGCGGTCAGCCCGGACCCGCGTCCCGCTGTCAGCCCATCCCGGCGTACTGGCGAGGCCGCAGCGCCTGGGCGCGCAGCGCGGCCAGCGCGGCGGCCCGCCCCACGGCGGTGAGCTGCCACGGTGAGCGCCACGAGCAGCCGGTGCGCAGGTCGAGGGCGTCCAGGCGGCGCTGGAGCTCGCCCAGCGGGGCGGACAGGTCGAGCGGCACCACCCGCGCCCCCGCCGCCGACCGCCAGCCCTCGCCGTTGACGACCTCCAGGATCCGGTCCCGCAGCTCCTCGTACGGCAGGGCGGCGCCGTCGGCGAGCAGCATCAGCGCCGCCTCGCGCACGGAGATCTCGAAATCGTGCTCGCCCTTGGCCGGCGCGAGCAGCGCGTTCGTCGCCGCCGTCCACAGGCTCTCCGGCTGCCGGGCCAGGCCGCGCCCGGCCGGGGTCAGCACCAGCTTCCGGCCCGTACGGCGCAGCGCCCGCAGATCGTGGACGGCGATCTCCCTGAGCGTGGTCAGCGTGGGCACGTCGGCCTCGCCGCGGATGGAACCGGTCGTCATGGCGTCCCACCCGAACCGGTCGACGGACTCCGTCACCATGGCGCGGGAGACGTTGAACTTCTCGGTCAGCTTCACACCCTCGACGGCCATGCCGAGCAGCCACCACAGCGGCTCCAGGTGCGGCTCCGCCGGGGCGGGGATGGGCGCGTGCAGCCGCACCTCGAACGGCTGGGCCAGCTCCCGGCGGGCGTTGCCGCGGCCGAGGACCCAGCGGTTCAGCCGCTCCCCGTGGACGCGGTTCAGCCAGCAGTCGCCGCCGAGCTCGGGCCGGGGAGAGGTGAGCCAGCGCCGGGTCAGCGCCTCACGGTCGCCCGGCTCGCCGGACATGATCGCCAGCTCCAGCGCGGCGGCGCACGCGACGTGCGCCCCCAGCTCCTCCGGCCCCATGATCGAGCTCCAGGCGAGCTCGGCGATGTCCGGCGGCAGCACGCCGGTGGCCTCCAGCGCCTGCTGGTAGGCCGCGGACCCGGCCTCCTCGCCGTCCCGGGCGTACGCCCGCAGGATCTGGGCGGTCGTCTGCGAGTCGCACAGCGCGGCGTAGCGGTCCATGCCGCCCAGCCGGAGCAACTGCCCGAGCGCCCGCGCGATCACCTGGCGGTCGCCCGTCACCTTGACCGGCAGCGTGTACCACAGGAACTCGCACACGTCGAGCTGGCTGATCGTCTCCAGCGCCTCACCGCCCGTCAGCCACTCGACGGCGACACGGGCCGGTTCTGCGGCCTGCGGCTCGGAGCGCTCCAGCTCGGCGAGAAGCGCGGCCACGTCAGGTGCGGGCATGACTCGCAGTCTGCCGTATTGCGCCCATCGTCCGCGACGACCCATGGTCACGCGCCACCACCCCCTGGGACCAACCATACGAGGGCCTAGATCCAGCCCTTCGCGCCGCCGAAGAGCATGCGGGCGAGCCAGTCCGGGTACGGGATGACTTCGGCGGCGATGACGGGGTAGAGCCAGGCGAAGTTCGCCAGCGCGAGCAGCGCGAAGACGCCGACGCCCACCGCCCCGGCCAGCCGCCGCCGTTGCGGCGCGTCCGCGGGCCCCAAGATCAGGCCGCAGGCCAGCACGATCGCGAGGATCATGAACGGCAGCAGCGGGATCGCGTAGTACAGGAACATCGTCCGGTTGTCGACGATCGCGTAGTAGAACCACGGCAGCCAGCCCGCGGCGTACGCCAGCAGCACCGCGCCGGCTCGCCAGTCACGGGTCGCCACGTACCACGCGATCATGCCGATCAGCGCGGCCAGGGCGCCGTACCAGATCACCGGAGTGCCGGTGCCGAGAATCGCCTGCGAGCAGCTGGCGGCGCCGCAGCTCGTGGGCGTCTCGTAGAAGAACGCCACCGGCCGCAGCAGCAGGGGCCAACTCCACGGTTCCGACTGGTAGTTGTGCGGGGTCGACAGGTTGGTGTGGGAGCCCAGCATCTGCAGCTGGTAGCCCACCCAGGAGCGCATCGAGTCCACGATGAAGAAGACCGGCCCCTGCGAGGTGGCCTGGTCCCAGTGCCGGTCCCACCCCTTGTCGGTGAAGAACCAGCCGCCGAACGAGACCACGTAGGTCACGAGCGGCACCAGGCCCATCCACACCGCCGCCAGCGGCAGCTCCAGCCGGAAGGTCTCGCGGTACGGCCGGCGCAGGCCCGTGGCACGCCGGGCGCCCGCGTCCCAGACCAGCGACATGATCGCGAAGGCGGCGATGAAGAAGATCGCCGTCCACTTGGTCGCCAGGCCCGCGCCCAGGCACAGCCCGGCCGCGAGCCGCCACGGACGCCACCCGAGCCGGGGGCCGGCGTCGAGCGAGGCGGCGGACTCGCGCCACTCGACCAGGGCCTGCCGCGTCCGGTCCCGGTCGACGACCAGGCAGGCGAAGCCGGCCAGGACCCAGAACATCAGGAAGATGTCCAGCAGCGCCGATCGGGACAGCACGAAGTGCAGCGCGTCCAGGGAGAGAAGGAGGCCGGCGAGACAGCCGAGCAGGGTGGAGCGGGTCATCCTGCGGGCCACCCGGGCGAGGATGAGGATCGACAGCGACCCGATCACCGCGGCGGCGAACCGCCAGCCGAAGGGGTTCAGCCCGAAGAGCGACTCGCCGATCCCGATCATCCACTTGCCGAGCGGCGGGTGCACCACGTACGCGGCGCAATCGCTGACCTGCTCACATGTCTTGAAGATGTCGGTGCTGCCGGAGATCATCAGCTTGTCGGCGTTCTCGACGAACTGCCGCTCCGCGCCGTACTTGATGGTCGCGAAGGCGTCCTTGGCGTAGTACGTCTCGTCGAAGACGACCGCCTTGGGAGTGGCCAGGTGATAAAAGCGCAGGAACGCGCCGAACACTGTCACGATCAGCGGGCCGAGCCAGCCCCACAGGACGCTGCCGGGCATCGGAGGCACCAGCCGTTCACGCAAGGACATCCGCGAAGCGTCGTCATGCGCCCCGTCGGCATGCTCGAACGCCTGCTGGGAGAAGTCTGTCACGGCCACCTGGACAGACTACTGTCGAGTCTCTGTCGCGACCATGAAGTTCAGGTCGATTAGCGGCATCCAAGTCTTCAATGATGAACGTTTCATATGGTGGGATACGTGCTAATTCTGGCGGGAGCTCCGATCGGCCAGGTGGGGGACGCCTCTCCGCGACTGCGGGAGGCGTTGGAGACGGCCGGTGTGATCGCGGCGGAGGACACGCGGCGGCTCAGACGCCTCGCCTCCGATCTCGGCGTGACCGTGACCGGACGGGTGGTCTCCTACTACGACGCCAACGAGGCCGCGCGCTCCAAGGAACTCCTGGAGGAGCTGCTCCAGGGTGAGACCGTGCTCGTGATCACCGACGCCGGGATGCCGGGGGTCTCCGACCCGGGATACCGGCTTACCCGGCTCGCCGTGGACGCGGGCGTCCGCGTCACCGCGCTGCCCGGCCCGTCCGCCGTCACCACCGCTCTGGCGATCTCGGGCCTGCCCAGCGACCGGTTCTGCTTCGAGGGCTTCCCGCCGCGCAAGCCCGGCGAGCGGTCCCGGCGGCTGGCCGGCCTGGCCCGCGAGGAGCGCACCATGGTGTTCTTCGAGGCGCCGCACCGCCTGCACTCCTGCCTGTCCGCCATGGCCGAGGCGTTCGGCGCCGACCGCCAGGCCGCCGTCTGCCGCGAGCTCACCAAGACCTACGAGGAGGTACGGCGCGGCACCCTGGCCGAGCTGACCGAATGGGCCGCGGGCGAGGTCAGGGGAGAGATCACCCTCGTCGTCGCCGGACACGCCCCCGAAGCCGTCGAGCCGGACCTCGACGACCTCGCCGACGAGGTCGCCCGGCGCGAGGCCACGGGCGTTCCCCGCAAGCAGGCCATCGTCGACGTCGCGAAATCCGCCGGGATCTCCAAGCGCGACCTCTACAACCACATCCACGGCGCCTGATCGCCGGGCCTCCGCCCGCCGGCTACGCGGCGGGCGTGGACTTCCCGCGCGGCAGTCGTACGTGCCTGAGGGAGATGGCGGCGGCGATGCAGGCGAGGGGGACGGCGGGGAGCAGGTAGCGGTAGTCGAACTCCGCCGTCGCCGCCGGGGCCAGGATGAGTCCCACCGCGCCGAGCCAGGGCAGCAGCACCGGGCCGCCCAGCTTGCGCCAGCGGACCGCCACGCCGTAGAGGCCGGCCAGCAGGAGCAGGCCGAGCACGGTGCCCGGCAGCCGCACGACCTTCTGGTAACCGATCATGATGTCGGACCACGGCTTCACCTCGCGCGTGGCGGCCGGGCCGTTCTCGTACCGCTCGGCGTCCCGGTCCGTCTGGCCGAGATAGGACGTCCAGGAAGGCAGCTTCTGCGTGTAGTAGTTGCCGAACTGGTACTGCAGGTACGTCTTGGCGTCCGGGAACAGCGGGCGCCCCCAGCCGAAGGCGCGGAAGAAGTCCTTGGCCACGGCGGCGAGGTAGTCCCCGGGCTGCGAGAGGATCGCCTTCTTCGCGAACGCGCTCGCGTTGGCGTTGATCTCCGGGGTGAACTTCATGCCCGAGCCGAACACGTGGAGCTGGTTCTGGTCGTCCCACCACAGGTACGCCTGTGCCGTACGGCCCCGCTCGGCCGGCGGCGTGTTGATGCACAGGAGGGCGAGCTCCAGCTCCTCGCGCTTGTCGAGGTTCATCTTGTGGCAGTCGGCGAAGAGCGCGGTCCGCATGTAGAGGATCACGCCGTCGCTGTTGGTCATCGCGAACTGCCCGTTGACCGCCTTGAACCACCCCATGTACGCCAGGACGGGCAGCGCACAGGCTGCGATCATCGCGAAGATCGGCTTCCACCCGGCCCGCTTGACCAGCAGGTAGACCACGACCAGGGCGAGGATCGGCAGGCCGATGCTGCGCGTCAGCGCCGTCAGCGCGAGCAGCGCCCCGATGACGGCTCCCATCCGCCAGGACATCGTCCTGTGCCACAGGACGAGCGTGATGACGGCCACGACCAGCAGGGTGAACATCGAGTCCGACATGATGAGCTGTTCGAGCTGGATCTGGTACGCGTCGAACAGCACCGGCGCGGCCGCGAGGGTCGCCCCCCAGCCGGGCAGACCGAATTTCCTGGTCAGCAACACGTAGATCAGCACGCCCGCGGCCAGGCCCATCAGGTGCTGGGTGAACACGACGAACGCGAAGCTGTGCACCGGCTTGAGCAGCAGGAGCCAGAAGCCGTAGCCGTCCGGGCGGATCGGATGCGGCCGCGGGTGCAACGCCACGGAGACGTAGTCGTAGGAGTCGTTGAACCACATGGCGGGGCCGAAACCGAGCATGGTGACGACCCGCAGGAGTGCCCCGAGTCCCAAGGCCACCGCGAACACCCGGTGGCGGGCGAGCACCGCCAGAAGGCGCTTCCACCTGCCAGCAGGGGGGGCGTCTAATGCCGAAGGCTCCGCAACCGCGACCATGGTTACAGAATGCCAGCCGTTTCGGTGACTTGCCCCGGGCACCTCCGGACAGAGGGCATCATGGTTGACTACTTAGGGCGATCACAAATGTAGACGAAGGGTTGCGACATGGAACTGACCGTAGTCATGCCCTGCCTCAATGAGGCCGAGACCGTCGAGACATGTGTCCGCAAAGCACTTGCCTGCATGCGTGAGAACGGCATCGACGGTGAAGTCGTGATCGCCGACAACGGAAGCACCGACGGGTCGCAGCAGCTCGCCCGCGACGCGGGCGCGCGCGTGGTCCACATCGACGCCAAGGGGTACGGCAACGCCCTCATAGGCGGCATCCGGGCCGCCCGCGGCAAGTACGTGATCATGGGCGACGCGGACGACTCGTACGATTTCACCAATTTAATGCCGTTTGTTGAGGAGTTGCGGGCCGGCGGTGAGCTGGTCATGGGCAACCGGTTCAGGGGTGGGATCGCCCCCGGCGCGATGCCCCCGCTGCACCGCTACCTCGGCAACCCGGTCCTGTCGTTCATCGGCCGGCTGTTCTTCCCCAGCGCCATCGGCGACTTCCACTGCGGGCTGCGCGGCTTCCGCCGGGACTCGATCCTCCGGCTCGGCCTGCAGACCGGTGGCATGGAGTTCGCCTCCGAGATGGTGGTCAAGGCCACCCTGCAGGGGCTCGACGTCCGCGAGGTGCCCACGACGCTCTCGCCCGACGGCCGCTCCCGCCCGCCGCACCTGCGCTCCTGGCGGGACGGCTGGCGCCACCTGCGCTTCCTCATGCTGTACAGCCCGCGGTGGCTGTTCTTCATCCCCGGCATGGCGCTCATGGCCATCGGCCTGATCATGGGCGCGGCGCTGACTTTCGGCCCCGTCTACATCGGCAAGCTCGCCTTCGACGTCGACACCCTGGTCGGGGCGTCCGCCATGGTGGTGATCGGCTTCCAGGCGGTGCTGTTCGCCCTGTTCACCAAGGTGTACGCCGCCGAGGAGGGCTTCCTCCCCGAGGACAGACGCGTACGCAAGCTGGTGGACATCGTCAGCCTGGAGAAGGGCCTCGTCGCGGGCGGCCTGCTCGCCCTCGGCGGTCTCGTCGGCCTGGTCGCGTCGCTGGCCCACTGGGGAGGCAGGGGCTTCGGCGAGCTGATCCCGGCCGAGTCGCTGCGCCTCGTCGTGCCGTCGGCGACCGCGTTCGTCATGAGCTTCCAGACCATCTTCGCGTCGCTGTTCATCAGCATCCTCGGCATCCGCCGTTCGAAGGAGACCCCGGCCGACATCGCCGCCTCCGCCGCCGAGGAGGCGGCCGAGGCCGTCACCCGCGCGTCCGCCGCGGAGCAGGCCGCTGGCTCCGCCGAGATCGACACCCGCGAGTCCGCCCGGCCCGGCGCCTAGCCACCGCGCCCCCCGCCCGGCCGATCAGGATCGGCCGGGCCCGCGATCGGCGGCCCTGTAATCGGTTCGAGACGCTGCGCCGAGGGCTCTAGTCTTGGAGCCATGTCCCAGCACATCTTGACCGCCGTCGCGTGGCCCTACGCCAACGGCCCTCGCCACATCGGGCACGTCTCAGGGTTCGGCGTGCCGTCCGACGTCTTCAGCCGCTACCAGCGGATGGCGGGCAACAAGGTGCTGATGGTCTCCGGGACGGACGAGCACGGCACGCCCATCCAGGTCCAGGCCGACAAGGAGGGGCTGACCGCCCGCCAGCTCGCCGACCGCTACAACCGGGTGATCGCCGAGGACCTGACCGGCCTCGGCCTTTCGTACGACCTGTTCACCCGGACCACCACCGGCAATCACTACGCCGTGGCGCAGGAGATCTTTCTCGGGCTGTACAAAAACGGCTACATCTTCCCCAAGACCACGATGGGTGCCATCTCCCCGTCCACCGGGCGCACCCTCCCCGACCGCTATATCGAGGGCACCTGCCCGATCTGCGGATACGACGGGGCACGCGGTGACCAGTGTGACAACTGCGGCAACCAGCTCGACCCGATCGACCTGATCAACCCGAAGTCCCGCATCAACGGCGAGTCCCCGGCGTTCGTCGAGACCGAGCACTTCATGCTCGACCTGCCCGCGTTCTCCGAGGCGCTCGGCACCTGGCTGCAGTCCAAGCAGGGCGAGTGGCGGCCCAACGTGCTGAAGTTCTCGCTCAACCTCCTCGGCGACCTCCAGCCGCGCGCGATCAGCCGCGACCTCGACTGGGGCGTGCCGATCCCGCTGGACGGCTGGCGCGACCGGGGCGACAAGCGGCTCTACGTCTGGTTCGACGCCGTCATCGGCTATCTCTCCGCCTCCATCGAGTGGGCCAAGCGCAGCGGCGACCCGGACGCCTGGCGTCAGTGGTGGCAGAACCCCGACGCCCGCGGTTACTACTTCATGGGCAAGGACAACATCGTCTTCCACTCCGAGATCTGGCCGGCGATGCTCCTCGGCTACAACGGCGAGGGCGCGCGGGGCGGCGCGGTCGGCTCCCTCGGCAAGCTCTCCCTGCCGTCCGAGGTGGTGTCGAGCGAGTTCCTGACGATGGAGGGCCGCAAGTTCTCCTCCTCCCGCCAGATCGTGATCTACGTCCGCGACTTCCTGGCCCGATACTCCGCCGACGCGCTGCGCTACTACATCGCGGTCGCCGGCCCGGAGAACCAGGACACCGACTTCACCTGGTCCGAGTTCGTCAACCGCAACAACGGCGAGTTGGTGGCGGCCTGGGGCAACCTGGTCAACCGGTCGATCTCGATGGCGGCGAAGAACTTCGGTGCGATCCCGGAGGCGGGCGACCTCACCGACGCCGACCGCGCCATGCTGGAGCTGTCCAGGAACGCCTTCCCCAAGGTCGGCGCCGAGCTCGGCCGGTCCCGGTTCAAGAACGCCGTGACCGAGGCGTTCGACGTGGTCCGCGAGGCCAACAAGTACCTCGCTGAGCAGGAGCCCTGGAAGATCAAGGACGACCCGGAGCGGCAGAAATCGATCCTGCACGTCGCGCTCCAGGTCGTGGACGACGCCAAGACGATGCTCACGCCGTTCCTGCCCACCTCGTCCAACAAGATCTTCCAGATGCTCGGCGGCGAGGGCGTCTGGACCGGCATGCCGGAGATCCGCGAGGTCAACGAGGACGGCGGCCCCGACTACCCCGTGATCACCGGTGCGTACGACGAGGGCGCCGCGCGCTGGGAGCACAGGCCGATCCAGGCGGGTGTCCCGCTCGCGCCCCCGACCCCGTTGTTCGCCAAGCTCGACCCCAAGATCGTCGATGAAGAGCTCGCCCGGCTTGGCGACTGATCAGGTAGGAGATCCACGCCCGATGTCCCGGGAAGCGCCCGCGATGCCCGAGCCGCTGGCCGCGGAGGTGTTCGACAGCCACTGTCACCTCGACATCATGGTGGGCGACCGCACGGCGTCCTCCGGCGATCCGGTCGCGCTCGCCGCGCAGGCCGCGGGCGCGTCGGTCGAGGCCATCCTGGCGGACGCCCGCCAGGTCGGCGTGACCCGACTGGTGACGATCGGATACGACCTGCGCTCGTCCCGCTGGGGCGCCGAGGTCGCCCGGGAGCACGACGGCGTCTACGCGGGCGTGGCCATCCACCCCAACGAGGCCCACGCCGCCACGCCGGAGGCGCTGGCCGAGATCGAGGAGCTGGCGCGGCTGCCGCACGTGCGGGCCGTGGGGGAGACCGGGCTCGACTACTTCCGCGACTGGGCCTCCCGCGACGACCAGCACGCGAGCTTCCGGGCGCACATCGAGATCGCCAAGCGGACCGGCAAGGCGCTGGTCATCCACGACCGTGACGCCCACGACGACGTGCTCGGCGTCCTCGCTGACCAGGGGGCGCCGGACATCGTGGTCTTCCACAGCTTCTCCGGCGACGGCGAGATGGCCAAGAAGTGCTCCGACGCCGGATATTTCATGTCTTTTTCCGGTCCGGTGACGTACAAGAACGCCGGATATCTCCGCGAGGCGGCACGGGTGGCTCCCGCCGAGCTCATCCTCGTGGAGACCGACGCGCCCTACCTCCCGCCGACCCCGCACCGGGGCAAGCCGAACGCGCCCTACCTGATCCCGCTGACCCTGCGCTGCCTGGCCGAGGTCAGAGGTACGGACGTCGCCGACCTCGCCGGGACCATCATGACCAACGGTGAGACCGCCTTCGGCGCGTGGTGAGCCCGCTCCGCCATCCCATGAGCCCGTGCGCGGGCGAGCCGGACGGCAAGAGGACATGCTCCGATGCCGGACACTGGATGCCATGAGTTTGCTCGGGCCTGTCGAAGTACGCGCGCTGGCGGAGAAGCTGGGCATCCGGCCGACCAAGAAGCTCGGGCAGAACTTCGTGATCGACGGCGGCACCGTCCGCCGCATCGTCAGGGTCGCCGAGGTGACCCCGGACGACGTGGCCATCGAGATCGGGCCGGGGCTCGGATCGCTCACCCTCGCCCTCCTCCCCGAGGTCGCCCGGGTCGTGGCGGTCGAGATCGACCCAGTGCTCGCGGACCAACTCCCCGCCACCGTCGCGGACATGGACCCCGAGCACGCGGACCGGCTGTCCGTCGTCCACGCCGACGCGCTCAAGGTGGGCGCGGACGACCTGCCCGCGCTGCCCACCGCGCTCGTGGCCAACCTGCCCTACAACGTCTCCGTGCCCGTGGTGCTGCACCTGCTGGAAACCCTCCCGTCCCTGCGCCGGGGGCTCGTCATGGTCCAGTCCGAGGTCGCCGACCGGCTCGCCGCGACCCCCGGATCGCGGATCTACGGCATCCCCTCGGTCAAGGCCGCCTGGTATGCCGACGTGCGCCGCGCCGGACCGGTCGGCCGCAACGTCTTCTGGCCCGCGCCCAACGTCGACTCCGGCTTGGTCTCCCTCGTCCGCCGCGACCCCCCGGAGACGTCGGCGACCCGCGAGGAGGTCTTCGCGGTCGTGGACGCCGCCTTCGCGCAGCGCCGCAAGACCCTGCGCGCCGCCCTGGCCTCTTGGGCCGGTACGGCCGCCGCCGCCGAAGAGGCCCTGCTCCGGGCCGGCGTCCAGCCGTCCGCGAGGGGTGAGCAACTCGGCGTCGTCGACTTCGCCCGCATCGCCGAGAACCGCCCCGGCCGGTAGTGTCCTGCGCCTGAATTCGTCGGCAATATCGGGCGAGGGTTCGAGGATCTCCTGTTTCACACGAACGGCCGGGGTTTGCGGCCGAAGTCCCGCCAGATCCGCCCGGTCGTGGACGTGGACAAGCCGCTGCGCCGGGAGCGAGGTAATCTGGCAAACGGCCAGAATAATCTGGCCGTTTGCCAGTAGTGTACGCAGCGTGATCACGATGTCACGCATGCCCCTGTTGAAGGATTCCGGCATGCAGCAACCGCCGCCCCCGATTTTCCCCGTCTTCCGATCGCGGATCATGTGCGCGGTCTTGACCCGGACGTACGTGGGTAACGGGGAGTACTCTGTAGGTGATCTTGCCACGGCAGCCGGTACCGACAGCGGCACCATGGCCCGTGAAGTCGCTCGGCTGGAGCAGGCGGGGGTCCTGGCCAGTCGCAATGTGGGGCGTACCAAGTTGGTTCGAGCCAACGACAGAGCCCCCTTTCACGGTCCGCTGCGCGATCTCATCACGATCACCCTCGGGCCTGTCCAGGTACTCGCCGAAGAGTTGGCCGATCTCGCGGGAGTCGAGGAAGCCGCTGTATTCGGCTCTTGGGCGGCACGCATGCTCGGAGAGACCGGCCCCGCGCCGATTGACATCGACCTTCTCGTCATCGGCCGTCCGGATCGTGACGACCTCCATGAGGCCGCGGCACGTGCCGGTTCGCGGCTGGGGCGTGAGGTCAACACCGTGGTAATCGCTCCCTTACGGTGGGAGGCGGACGAGGACGGATTCATCCGGGAGCTTCGCGCCCGCCCACAGGTTGCGGTACCGATTCATGGTGGGGATGTCGGGTGACGAGCTGGGCACGTGGGCGGGACGAGATCGTCGGCATGCTTCAGCGTCGCGAACTCACCCAGGTGGTGGCGGATCCCGAGCTCGCCGGACGGTTGATCTCCACTGCTCGGCAGCATCTGGTCAGCGCCGAGACGCTCGCCGGAACGGACCCGTATCTCGCTTATGCGGCTTTACATGACGCGGTTCGAAAGGCGCTGGCGGCGCTTCTCCAGGTCCAGGGCCTGCGGGCGACGACGACCGGCGGACATCTGGCAGTCCAGCATGCTGCGCGCGCGCAGTTCGGCGCGACCATGGGATCCATCCTCCGGCCGGTTGACCGGATCCGCACGACTCGTCACGAGGGCGAATATCCGACTCCGACGACTTGGATCGATGAGGACACCGTACGGGACGATCTCTCTGCGGCAGCCGCCATCGTGGACGCAGCCGACAAAGTGCTGCCACATCTCCCGGTATTCATCGCTTAAGCCGCTTTCTCGCCATTTATCGCCTGGCAAGGTCGACGGGAGGGGCACGTGCCGTGAGCGGTGAAGGCCGACGGGAAGGGCATTAGGCTCGGGGGTCGTGAGCGCATCCCCAAAGGTTTCCGGGCGCGTGACCGTGCGCGTCCCGGCAAAGGTCAACCTGCAACTGGCCGTCGGACCGCTGCGCGACGACGGTTACCACGACCTGGTGAACGTGTTCCACGCCGTCTCCCTCTTCGACGAGGTCACCGCGACCGAGCCCGGCACGCCCGGAACGTTCACCGTCCGGATCGAGGGCGAGTCCGCCGATCACGTGCCCGCCGACGGCACCAACCTCGCCGTCCGCGCCGCCGAGGCCCTCGCCAAGCACGCCGGGCAGACCGGCCCGGCCGGACACCCGTACGGCGCGGATCTGCTGATCCGCAAGGCGATCCCGGTCGCGGGCGGCATGGCCGGCGGCAGCGCCGACGCGGCGGCTGCCCTCGTCGCCTGCGACGCGCTCTGGGGCCTCGGGCTGTCCCGCGCGGACCTCATGGAGATCGGCGCCGGCATCGGCAGCGACGTGCCGTTCGCCCTCCTCGGCGGCACAGCCGTCGGCACCGGCCGCGGTGAGCGGCTGACCCCGGTCCCGGCCACCGGCGCCTTCCACTGGGTGTTCGCCCTCGCCGACGGCGGCCTGTCCACCCCCCAGGTGTACGGCGAGTGCGACCGCCTGCGCGCCGACGCGGGCGAGGAGGTCGCCTGGCCGTCCGCGAGCGAGCCCCTGATGGCCGCCCTACGCGACGGCGACGCCCCGGCGCTCGGCGCCGCCCTCGCCAACGATCTGCAACCCGCCGCGCTCGCGCTGCGCCCCTCGCTGGCGCGGACGCTCGACGCGGGCCGGGACGCCGGGGCCCTCGGCGCGATCGTCTCCGGCTCCGGCCCCACGTGCGCCTTCCTGGCCGCGTCCGCCGACCATGCCCGCGAGCTGTCCGCCGCGCTGGCCGCTACGGGCGTCTGCCGTACCGCCGTCACGGCCCAGGGCCCCGTCCCCGGCGCCGAGATCGTCCAGTATGAGGAATAGCGAGCTCAATATCGGCGACGCGTCCTCGCTCCCGCCCGCTCCGCTCAGGCGTACTCCACCCTTTACAGGTGTCGGTAGGCTGGGCAGGCGATGAATCTGGTCAACCTTGAATCCGTGTCCCACGCCTTCGGGCCCAAGCCGTTGCTTACCGGCGTCTCCCTCGGGGTCGAGCAGGGCGACCGGATCGGCGTCGTCGGGCGCAACGGCGGCGGCAAGTCCACGCTGATCTCGATCATCGCCGGAGAGCTGAAACCCGACAGCGGGCGCGTCACACACAACCGCGGCCTGCGGGTCGGCCTCCTGTCCCAGCGAGACGACTTCGACCCCGCGACCGCCGTACGCGACCTGGTGCTGTCGGGCCGGGCCGAGCACGAGTGGGCCGGCGACGCGACGATCAGGGAGATCCTCGCCAACCTGATCGGCGACATCGACCTGTCCGCCCAGGCGGGCGCGCTGTCCGGTGGCGAGCGGCGGCGCACCGCGCTCGCCAGGCTGCTCATCGACGAGCACGACCTGATCATCCTCGACGAGCCGACGAACCACCTGGACATCGAGGCCATCGCCTGGCTCGCCGAGCACCTCGCGCAGCGCAAGACCGCCCTGCTCGTGGTCACCCACGACCGGTGGTTCCTCGACGCGGTCTCCACCCGGACGTGGGAGGTCGTGGACTCCTCCGTCGAGCGCTACGAAGGCGGGTACGCCGCGTACGTCCTGGCCAAGGCCGAGCGGGCGCGCATCGCCCAGGTCGCCGAGGAACGCCGGCAGAACCTCATGCGCAAGGAGATCGCCTGGCTGCGGCGCGGGCCACCCGCCCGGACCTCCAAGCCCAAGTTCCGCATCAACGCCGCCGAGGCGCTGATCGCCAACGAGCCGCCGGCCCGGGAGACCGTGGAGCTGCTGAAGTTCGCCTCCGCGCGGCTCGGGAAGACGGTCTACGACCTGGAGGACGTGACCCTGCACGCCGGAGGACCCGGCGCCGGCCCGGTCGTGCTCGACCACGCCACCTTCCAGTTCGGTCCCGGCGACCGGATCGGCCTGATCGGCGTCAACGGCTCGGGCAAGTCGTCGGTGCTCCGCCTGCTGTCCGGCACCGTCGCGCCCGACTCCGGTCGTGTGGTGCGCGGCAGGACGGTACGGCTCGCGCACCTCTCCCAGGAGCTGGCCGAGCTCGACCCGTCCCGGCGGGTGCTGGAGACGATCGAAGAGGTCCGCAAGTACATCCAGGTCGGCAAGAAGGAGTGGTCGGCCTCCCAGCTCCTGGAGCGTCTCGGCTTCAAGGGCGAGGCCCAGTGGAAGGTCATCGGCGATCTGTCCGGTGGCGAGCGCCGCCGGCTCCAGCTGCTGCGGCTGATCATGGACGAGCCAAACGTGCTGCTCCTCGACGAGCCGACCAACGACCTCGACATCGAGACGCTCACCGAGCTGGAGGATCTGCTCGACGGGTGGCCGGGCACGCTGGTCGTGGTCAGCCACGACCGCTACTTCCTGGAAAGGGTGTCCGACCGCTGCGTCGCTCTCCTCGGTGACGGCAGGCTCTCCATGCTGCCCGGCGGCGTCGACGAGTACCTGTCGCGCCGCGCGGCCGGTGGCGCCCTGTCCGCCCGGGCCGCATCCGCCGGTGCGGCCTCCGCCGCCGACGGCCGGGCCGTACCGTCCGGGCAGAGCGGCTCGAACGGGCAGGCCACGCAACCGGGACGGCCTGAGACGGGGACGGAGGCGGGGCAGGGCGCACCGAGCGGCCTGTCGGCCAAGGAGCAGCGGGAGCTGCAGAAGGAGCTGAGCCGGCTGGAGCGGCAGCTCGACCGGCTGGGGGAGCGCGAGGCGAAGCTGCACGCGCAGATGGCCGACGCCGCCAGTGACTTCGAACGTCTCGGCACGCTGGACGCCGAGCTCCGCGAGGTCACCGCACAGAAGGAGTCGATCGAGGTCGAATGGCTCGACCTCGCCGCCCGCCTCGACGCCTGACAGGATGCAGCCCGGGATTGACAGGGGCGCAGCCCAAGGTGAGGGCAGCTCCGCTCACTCGCCCAAACCACGAAGGCCGCGGATCGTCCGTTGTGCACGTGCCGCGGCTCCGGGGACGCGAAAAAGGGACCCGGCTGGATGCCGGGCCCCTTCTCCGTCGCGGATGGGGCTGAGTGTTACCTCAGCTCAGATCGCTGATCGGTGATCAGACGATCTTGCCGGACCAGAGGCCGGCCGCGGCCTTGTAGACGCCGTACAGCTCACCGTCGAAGTACGGGGAGACGCTGGTGTCGATGCGGCCGTTCTTGTCGACGTCGGCCAGGCCGATGGTGACACCGTTCAGGTAGCCGATACGACGGTTGCTCTGGTAGTTGAGCAGCCAGGAGGAGCCGATCGAGCCCTCACCGGTGAAGGGGGACTTGACGCCCACGAGCTCCTCGGCCTTGATCTCCTTGGCGGAGGCGGCGAAGGTCTTGCCGTAGCTCCACTTGAGCGTGTGGCCGGTGAAGGCGTAGTTGCCGTCGGGGTGCGAGCCGCTCGGGTAGCCGAACACGAAGACCGGCTTGCCGATCTTCTGGTTGTAGGCCAGGCCCTGCCCGCCGACGTTGTCGCCGAGGCGACCGACGTCCTTCAGTCCGACCGACACACGCTTGCCGACGACCTGGTACCCACGGATGTAGGTCGCGGAGAAGGTGCGCTTGTAGTACGTGTACTCCCTGCCCTCACCGTGGTGGCCGCCGCCGTGGTGGCCGCCGCCGTAGCCGCCGCCGTGCTCCTTGCCGTCCTTGCCACCCTTGTCGTCCTTGGAGGGCTTGCTGTCGGTCGGCGTGGTGCTGCCGGGCGTGCTGCCCGTCGGCGTGGTGCCGGCCGGGTCGGACGACGTGCTGTCCGTCGGCGTGGTGCCGGCCGGCTCGGACGGCGTGCTCTCGGTCGGCGTGTCGCTGGCGGGCTTCGGCTTGCGCCAGTACAGGGTCTTCCCGTCCAGGCTGACGTAGGCGTCCTTGTCGAGCTTGTAGTCGCCCTTGTCGATCGCCACCGGGTCGCTGGCGCTGGTGCCCTTGGCCCAGGGGCCGTTGCCGGTGAGGTTCTTGCCCTTGTTCAGGCTCTCGAACTCGGACACCGTGATGGCACCGGTCTGCGCGCCGGGGGTGCCTTCCTCGACCGGCCGCTTAACCTCGATGATCTTGAGGTCCGACCAGTCCGTGTTGCGCTCGAGCTTCCGCTTGGCCCACTCGGCCTCCCTGCGGGTCTCGTAGACCTTCGACTCGTAGGTGCGGTCGGACGTCACAGGCGCGGGCAGCACGCCGTTGTAGACGGTGACGAAGGCGTAGTCGCGGTCGCCGTCCTCGTAGACGTCGTAGTCGTAGTGGGTGAAGGCCTGCTTACCCACGTAGATGCCCCACGGGGTCCTGCCCTTGTAGTAGCCGGGGACGAAGACCCACTTGTCGAGGGTGGTCTTGTTCGACCCGGTGTCGTAGACGCAGTGACCGGCCGTGGCGACCAGGTTGCGGTAGCCCGACTGCACGGAGGTGGCGGTGCACCAGTGCGGCTCGTTGTCGGCGCCGATGAAGAACACCTTGCCCGTGGTCTTGGGCAGGTTGACGTTCTTGGACCTGGCGGTCGACTTCTTCTCGTCGCCGATGGCGGGAACGAGGCCGGGCTTCGTGTCAGTCGCCGGACCGCCGGTCGACACGTGCTTGGCGACGACCTTGGTCTCCACGCCGTACGGCGTCGCGTTGAGGAAGTAGGCCTTGGCCTCGCCGTACCAGAACGCGGCCACCTCCTGGGCGGCCAGGTCGGTGTTGGCCATGTTGACGGAGGGGACGGAGTCCCGGGGGGCGGCGTTGGCCGGGGCGGTGACAACGGCGGAGGCCAGCAGGCCCGCAGCGGCGCCACCAACCGCAAGAATTCGCTTCAAGGGATACTCCTTGGTCTGTCGTGGGACGTCTTCTGCATCCCATACGTCAGTAAAGGCTTGGTAATGACGCTACCTAAGGGGTTGCTGTGAGGGAAGCTGAATGAAAGGGCGCGAGTCAATGGAACCGATAGCGGCGGTTGTGACGTCCTAGATATCCGACGTGTCATTCGGCCTTGTTTTTCCTGATCAAGACATGAGTCGCCGGCCGGCCGGTATGCCCACGTGGCGGACCGGTCCAACGGTTCGATGTGAGATGAATCACAGTTTGAACGAGATGCCCTGGGTCCGAGATCATCTCGCATGAGCGATTCGTCGGTTTTAATCGGATATGCGATGAAATCCGATGGAAAGTTGGCCAGAATGCCGCGCAGGGTCGGTTTGCACTGCGGTTCTGCCCGCTGAGCGCCTGGCCGTACGGTCCAGTTGGCGCCGTGCGCCGCAGGGTGGGCACCTCGGGCCGTACGCCGCACGATCCCCGCTGGGCGTTCGCTCTCGCGCTTCACGCCCGCCATCCCGGGCATCTGCGTCTATGTATATGGCGCGGGGCCTTCGATGTGAGATCCGCGCTTTGGCCGGGTTTTGTCCGCTCCGTGCTCTTCCACGGCTCTTGCTGACGCCCGCTCCAATTCAGGGTTCGTCCGCCGGCGCGATATCTCTATATATCGCGTGGGGTGCGTCACTGCGGCCCTGCTCGCACCGGACTGCTCCGGTTTCCGCCTCGCGTCGGCTGTTCCCATGGAATTTCGGTCTAATCGGCACATTGCCCACCAATAACCGCGTTTCTATAGAGAAGCCACCATTACGGCTATAGCGCCCCATTTTGCGGGCGCTGGTTAAGCGAGGGCCTCGGTCGCGTGGCCGGTCGCGTCGCGCTAGGGAGTGCCAGACACGACCTAACGGGTGGAAACGCGAAGAAGGGACCCGGCTGGATGCCGGATCCCTTCTCCGTCGCGGATGGGCTGAGTGTTACCTCAGCTCAGATCGCTGATCGGTGATCAGACGATCTTGCCGGACCAGAGGCCCTTGGCCGCGGAGTAGACGCCGAACAGCTCACCGTCGAAGTACGGCGAGTAGCTGGTGTCGTAACGGTTGTTGCCGTCGGTGTCGGAGACGCCGATGGTCACACCGTTCAGGTAGCCCAGACGACGGTTGTTGTTGTAGTTCACCAGCCAGGAGGAGCCGAGGGCGCCCTCACCGGTGAACGACGACTTGGTGCCGACGAGCTCCTCGCCCTTGATGGCCGGGGCCTGGACCGCGAAGGTCTTGCCGTAGGTCCACTTGAGCGTGTGGCCGGTGAAGGCGTAGTTGCCGTCGGGGTGCGACCCGCTCGGGTAACCGAACACGAAGACCGGCTTGCCGACCTTCTGGTTGTAGGCCAGACCCTGACCACCGACGTTGTCACCGAGGCGACCGACGTCCTTGAGGCCGATGGAGACCATGACCTTGGCGGTCACCTTGTAGTCAACGTCGTAGTTGATCCAGAAGGTGCGCTTGGTGTAGACCTTGCCGCGCTTCAGGAAGAGGGTCTTCTGGTCGGCGTCCCACGCCCAGCCGTTCTCGGCGACGCTCGGGTCCTTGTCGGAGCTGGCGTCGTAGCCGACGTAGAAGGCGGCCCTGTCGATGTCCACCGAGTCGAAGCCGGTGTCGGCCTTGAAGTCCGTCGGCTTCGCGTCGCCGAGCTTGGCGTCCGCGACACCGCTGTTGGCGATGATCGTGGCGCGGTTGACGGCGGTCTTCTCGACCTCGGAGCCGACCGGGTCGGCGCCGATCTTGCCGGTGACGACCCGCTCGATCTTGGCGTCGCGGTAGTAACCGGTGGTCTTGTCCTTCAGCTTGGCCTCGGCCTCGGCCTTGGTCTTGAAGGTCTCCTCGTAGTCCTTCTTGGCCGAGGTGCCCTCGACCGTGGGCAGGACGCCGTTGTAGACGGTCACGAACGCGTAGTCGCGGTCGGCGTCCTCGTAGACGTCGAAGTCGTAGTGGGTGAAGGCCTGCTTACCCACGTAGATGCCCCACGGGGCCTTGGCCTTGTAGTAGCCGGGGATGAAGACCCACTTGTCGAGGGTGTGGGCGTTCTTGCCGGTGTCGTACACGCAGTGGCCGGCCGTGGCGACCAGGTTGCGGTAGCCCGACTGCACGGAGGTGGCGGAGCACCAGTGCGGCTTGTCGTCGGCGCCGATGAAGAACACCTTGCCCGTGGTCTTGGGCAGGTTGACGTTCTTCGACTTGCCGGTCGTCTTCTTCTCGTCGCCGATCGCGGGAACGACGCCGGGCTTGCTGTCCGGAGCCGGGCCGCCCTTGGAGACGAGCTTGGCGGTGACCGGCTTGGTCTCCACGGCGTACGGCGTGGCGCCGATCAGGTTGGCGGCGCGCTCGCCGTACCAGAACTTGGCGATCTGCTGAGCGGCCATGTTGCTCTTGGCCAGCGGGTCGGCGGCGACGTCAGGGGCGGCCTGGGCCGGAGCGGCCAGACCAGCGGCCAGGAGGCCGGCGGTGGCGACGAGGCCACCAAAAGCCAGAGTGCGCTTCATGGGGGAACTCCTTGGTCTGTCGTGAGACGTCAATTTGCGTCCCATCCGTCAGTAAAGGGATGACGAGGACATTACCGAAGGGGTTGCTGTGGGGGAAGTCGTAAGAAAACCCGCGAAACGGTGGAACCGGATGGGCGGCTGGGTCCGTCAGAGGTGAAAGGAGCGGTATTTCCGCTGATCAACTTGTCGTTTCTCCGGTCTCCGATGCCCGGGCGAGGGCTGGCCGACCCGTCTGCCGTGTGAGCTAAATCACATTTTCATCGGGACAAATCGACATCATTTACCGCATGACAAATGGGCGATTCGTCCACTTTGTCCTAATAAATGACGATTTAAAAGACGCGCAAATCTAGTGAGATCCGCCATTTGAGGCGTCGAACGGGGCGAGCAGGGTGTGGAGCAGTGCGGCGAGCGTCCGCTGCTCCCGTTCGCCCAGGCCGGCGAGTAGTTCCCGCTCGCGGCGCAGGAGCCCGGCGAAGGCGGCGTCCACCCGCTCGACTCCCTGGGCGGTCAGGCGGACGAGGACGCCGCGCCGGTCCTCCGGGTCGGGGTGCCGGGTGACCAGTCCGGAGGCGGCCAGCCGGTCGATGCGGTTCGTCATCGTTCCCGACGTGACGAGGGTCGCGCGCAGCAGCGCGCCCGGGCTCAGCTCGTACGGCCGACCGGAGCGCCGCAGCGCGGTGAGCACGTCGAACTCCCATGATTCGAGATCGTGTTCGGCGAAGGCCGCACGTCGCGCGCGATCCAGGTGGCGGCTGAGCCGTGACACTCGGCTGAGCACTTCGAGGGGAGTGACGTCCAGGTCCGGGCGCTCCTGCTGCCAGGCCGCGACGAGGCGATCCACCTCGTCTTCGGTGGCCCTGGAATGCGACATGGTGCCGATTTTAGCTCTCTTGACATCGAGAGACCTAGGTCGTGGACTATCTCGATATCAAGGTTAATTGGAGGATCTTCATGGCTCCCGACATCTGGGATCCTACGGTCTACCGGACGTACACCGACGAGCGAGCCCGGCCCTTCTTCGACCTGATCAGCCGCGTGACCGCCGACAACCCCGAGTACGTCGTCGATCTCGGCTGCGGCACCGGCGAGCTGACCGCCGAACTCGCCAGGCGCTGGCCGGCCGCGACCGTCCACGGCGTCGACTCGTCCGCGGCGATGATCGAGAAGGCTCCTCGCGGAGAGCGTCTCGGCTTCGAGGTCGCCGACATACGAGACTGGCGTCCGCGACGGCCCGTTGACGTCATCGTGTCCAACGCGGTGCTCCAGTGGGTGCCGGAGCACCGTGAGCTGCTCGCCCGCTGGGTGGAGGACCTGTCCTGCGGCGGCTGGCTGGCGTTCCAGGTGCCCGGCAACTTCGACGCGCCCAGCCATGCTCTGATCCGCCGGCTGTGCCGTACGACCTGGCGTGACGAACTGGGCGATCTGGTGCGGGACGCGCCGGTCGGCGAGCCCGTCGACTATCTGGACCTGCTCGCGGGCCTCGGCTGCGTCGTGGACGCCTGGGAGACCACGTACATCCACGTGCTTCCCGGAGATGACGCGGTGCTCGACTGGGTCAGGGGCACCGCACTGCGGCCCATGCTCACCCGGCTCGGCCCGGACCGCCAGGCCGCCTTCCTGGCCGACTGCGCGCGGCTGCTCGGCGAGGCCTACCCGCGCCGCCCGTACGGCACGGCTTTCCCGTTCCGGCGGATCTTCGTCGTCGCGCGGAAGCAGAAGGATGTCGCACAGTAGCGACGGCTCGCACAGCGGCGAGTGCTAGGCATAAGTACGTTGTGCGGAGGCAGGCCGTTCAAGGGGCCGGCGAGAAAGCGGGCGCTGCGCGAGAATCAGGACGGGCTCGTCTTGTCCATCTCGGCACCGGCCTTGCTCGCCCGGCGGGCCTGCCGCTCCAGCGCCTTCTGCTGTTCGCGCTGGGCCTTCTCCTGTTCCTTGAGTTCGCGTTCGCGTGTTTTTTCCTGTTCTTTCACCTCGCGTTCGCGGGCTTTCTCCTGGTCCCGCTGGGCCCTCTGCTGTTCGCGCTGGAGCTTCTCCTGTTCCTTGAGTTCGCGTTCGCGTGCTTTTTCCTGTTCTTTCACCTCGCGATCGCGGGCTTTCTCCTGGTCCCGCTGGGCCCTCTGCTGTTCGCGCTGGGCCTTCTCGTGCTCCTTGAGTTCGCGTTCCCGCGCCTTCTCGTGCTCCTTGAGCTCACGCTCCGTCGGCCGTGCCGTACGGGCGTCCGCGGGCGGGGCCAGCACCAGACCGCGGGTGGCCGCCGTGAGCTGCGGGTTCGGATCCAGACCGGTCAGGCCGTTCCACGAGAGGTTGACCAGATGCGCGGCCACCTCCTCGCGCCGCGGCTTGCGCACATCCAGCCACCACTGGCCGGTCAGCGCCGTCATCCCGACCAGCATCTGCGCGTACATCGGCGCGAGCTTCGGGTCGTAGCCGCGTTCCTTGAACTCGTCGGCCAGCACGTCCTCGACCTGGCTGGCGATGTCGCTGATCAGGCTCGCGAACGTGCCCGTCCCGGACGCGGCGTGCGAGTCACGCACCAGGATGCGGAAGCCCTCGCTGCTCTCCTCGATGTACTGGAGGAGGGCCAGAGCCGCGCGCTCCAGCTTCGCCAGCGCGTGCGATGCCGACAACGCCTGCGTGACCAGGGTCAGCAGCCGCTGCATCTCCCGGTCGATGACGACCGCGTAGATGCCCTCCTTGCCGCCGAAGTGCTCGTAGACGACAGGCTTGGAGACCTTGGCGCTCGCCGCGATCTCCTCGACAGAGGTGCCGTCGAAGCCCTTCTCGGCGAAGAGCGCGCGACCGATCTGAATCAACTGCTCGCGTCGCTCCGCGCCCGTCATACGTCGTCGTGATCGGGAGGAGTCGTTCACACGTCCCATGATGGCCTGTTTGGGTGCGTCGGCGGATTGCGGCGCCGCCGCCGTCTGATCGTTCGGCGGGTCCAGACGCGTGTGCACGGCTGTCGCCGGTGCCCCCGTGGAAGAGAGGGGCACGACGACAGCCGGTCGGCGCCGAGAAGAGGTATCGGCGGGATCACCCAAGTCGCTTCGCCGCCAGTCGTTCGGCGTTGGGCCAGCGCACGTCATGGGCCCAGCCTGCCTTCTCGAACCAGCGGATCAGGCCCGCGCTGAGGTCGATCTGGCCCTTGAGCACCCCGTGCCTGGCGCAGGTCGGGTCGGAGTGGTGCAGGTTGTGCCACGACTCGCCGAACGACGGGATCGCCAGCCACCACACGTTGCGCGACTTGTCGCGGACCTCGAAGGCCTCGTCGCCGAAGACGTGGCAGATCGAGTTGATCGACCAGGTGACGTGGTGGAGCAGGCCGATGCGGATCACGGTGCCCCAGAAGAACGCGGTGACCGCCCCCTGCCAGGACCAGGTGACCAGCCCGCCGAGCAGCGGCGGCAGCAGCATCGACGCGGCGGCGAGCGCGGGGAACCAGCGGTGCAGCTTCATGATGTCCGGGTCCTTGGTCAGGTCCGGAGCGTACTTCTCGCGGTTGGTGCGCTCGGATTCGAACAGCCAGCCCATGTGCGCGTAGAGCAGTCCCTTGGACATGGACTTGAAGCCGGGGCCGAACCGCCACGGCGAGTGCGGGTCGCCCTCCTTGTCGGAGAACTTGTGGTGCTTGCGGTGGGTGGCGACCCAGTCGAGCACGGACATTTCGAGGGAGAGGCTGCCGGCGATCCCCAGGATGAGCTTCATCGGCCGCGTGGCCTTGAACGAGCCGTGCGTGAAGTAGCGGTGGTAGCCCACCGTGACCCCGAGGCCGGACACGATGTAGAAGAGCGCGAAGATCACGACATCGCTCCAGCCCAGACCCCATCCCCAGGCGAACGGCACGGCGGCGATTACGGCGAGGATGGGAGCTCCGACGACGATGCCGAAGGTGATCAGTTCGCCTCTGGATTTCGGCTCCGGCTCGAACTCCGGCTTGGGCTGCCGTGCAGGACGTTCGGTGAGGACAGTCATGGGCTACCTCGCGAAGATGTGGGGAAGATTGTCCGGCTACGGAACCGTAACCTACGCCATCGTAAGTTAGGAATTCCAAAGCGGCGAATGTAGGGAAGCTGACTCATTCCGACCCCATCTCGTGGCGCATCCATGCCTTGTGGAAGTGTCACTCGATCTGCTAAAAGCCTGGTCTCTCGGTGGCCGCGAAACCAGGGTGCCGGGACAACCTTTGTCGCGCGTTGGCCACCCCCTGGCGGTCTCCCCTTCCCGGCGACGGGCTGGCCTTGTGCGCATTGAGTAATTTGATTGCTACGCTAAGTTATTCAAACTAGTGTTCCATGTATGACGAGAACTCCTCAGCAACTCGCCCGTTTTGAGGCGCTCCGCACCGAGGCTGTCGCCCTCCGCGCCGCCGGCAAGTCCCGCTCCCAAATCAAGGACCTCCTCGGCATCGGCAGCAACGCCTTGTTGAGTGAGGTGCTTCAAGGGACGGTTCCGTCGGCCGCGTTGTACCGGCCCAACGCCAAGGACGGTGTCCGTCGGCAGGCTCGGGAACTGCGGGCTCAAGGCCATACCTATCTGGAGATCGCCCAGAAGTTGGGCGTGTCCAAGTCGTCGGTGTCGCTGTGGGTCCGAGATCTTCCTCGTGAGGGCAGGCTGAGTTATGAAGAATCGCGGAAGAGGAACGACGAAGGCAGGCGCCGCTACTGGGAGCGTGAGCGGCCCATTCGAGAGGCTCGGCGGCAGGCCGAGATCGATGCGGCAGCTCGCGAGATCGAAGCGCTGAGCAACCGGGAGATCCTGATGCTGGGGGCGATGGCCTACTGGTGCGAGGGCTCCAAGAACAAGCCGCACTATCGCTACGACCGCGTCGCCTTCATCAACAGCGACCCTGGCCTGATCAAGTTTTATCTGCGATTCCTGCAGGTCGCGGGGGTGAGACAGGAAGATCTCATCTTCCGCGTGATGATCCACGAGACCGCCGATGTCGAGGCCGCTCACGAGTTCTGGAGGGAGGTCTCCGGCGCTGATACGCGGTTGTTCGGGAAGCCGACGCTGAAGCGGCACAACCCCAAGACGGTTCGCCACAATGTGGGCGACGACTATCACGGCTGCCTCCGCGTAGACGTGCGGAAATCGGCCCCGCTCTACCGGCAGATCGAGGGGTGGATGAAAGGCATGGTCGAGGAGGCGATGCGCGGGGCTTCACATGATCGGGAGACGTGCCTGGTTTCTCGATCGGCGCACGACCGCCTTCGCCGGTAAGGTAGAGGACGACTGGTGTCGGCAGATCCCTGATTTGTCCGATTTGAGCCAGTCTTTCCGGCGTAGGGTAATTGGCAGCCCCCGGCACTTTGGATGCCGTATGTCCTGGTTCGAGTCCAGGCGCCGGAACTGTTCGGGTTCGAAGCCTGGTCGGGTGGTGAGACCGGCCGGGCTTCGCCGTTGTACGGCCCCTATCAGCGGTGTCGTGCCGTGGCGGGCTGGGGTGTGACCTGGCGGCGGTCGTCGACCGTGCGTCGCCCGCCCGCGGATTTCCGCCGGCTTCTTCGACCGATCAAGCACCCCGCGCGGCTCATCTTCCGGAGTGCACCAGATGGCGGGTTCGTGTGGAGCCGCGCGGCCTTCCGGGCCGCGGAAGATGGTGCGCCACGGTCACATTGCGTGACCTCCTGGTGAGGGTGGCGTTCCAGGTGGGGGCTGGATTCCGCCTCGGGGGCGGCAGGTAAGCTCACCTTGTCGAGTGGGTGACCGTGCGACGCCTTGGCGGTAGCCGTACGTGATCCTCAAGCTGAACCGTTTCAATCGCGGATCCGAGGGAGCCCCCGCAAGTGAGTGTGCCGCGCCCTGCCGCCGTCATCGTCCTCGCCGCAGGCGAGGGCACCCGGATGAAGTCGAGAACCCCCAAAGTCCTTCATGAGCTCTGCGGTCGCGCCCTGGTCGATCACATGCTCGGCGCGGCGCGCGGGCTGGAGCCCGAGCGGCTGATCGTCGTGATCGGCCACGCCCGCGAGCAGCTCGAGGCCCATCTGGCCGAGAGCGCGCCGGACGCGCGGATCGTCGTCCAGACCCGGCAGAGCGGTACCGGCCATGCCGTGCGCACCGCCCTCGAGGCGGTCGGCACGATCAACGGCACGGTCCTCGTCACGTACGGCGACACGCCGCTGCTGCGCGCTGAGACGTTGCGCGCCTTGGTGGAGCGGCACGCCGAGGACGGCAACGCCGTGACCGTGCTGACCGCGGTGGTGCCCGACCCGACGGGGTACGGCCGGATCATCCGGGACGACGGCGGAGCCGTCCTGGAGATCGTCGAGGAGAAGGACGCCACGCCCGAGCAGCGGGCGATCGCCGAGATGAACTCGGGCGTCTACGCGTTCGACGGGCTGTTGCTCGCGGACGCGGTCAAGCGGGTGGGGGCGGCCAACGCCCAGGGCGAGGAGTACCTCACCGACGTGCTGTCCATCCTGCGCGAGGACGGTCACCGCGTGGGCGCGCACGTCGCGGCCGACTACGTCGAGGTCGAAGGCGTCAACGACCGGGTTCAGCTCGCCTTCGCCCGGCAGGTGCTCAACGACCGCATTCTCAAGGCCCACATGCGGGCCGGCGTCACGATCATCGACCCGTCCAGCACGTGGATCGACGCCGGGGTGGTCCTGGAACCCGACGTCGTGATCCACCCGGGCACGCAGCTTCACGGCGCGACGAAGGTGGCGAGCGGCGCGAGCGTCGGCCCTGCGTCCACGCTGACCGACACCGTGGTGGGCGAAGACGCCGTGGTGCGCAACGCGGTCTGCGAAGGAGCCGAGATCTGCGCGGAGGCGTCCGTCGGCCCGTACGCCTACCTGCGCTCCGGCACCCGTCTCGGTCGCAAGGGGAGGATCGGGGCGTACGTCGAGACCAAGAACGCCTCGATCGGCGAGGGTTCCAAGGTGCCGCATCTGACCTATGTCGGGGACGCGACCATCGGGATCGGCTCCAACATCGGCGCGGCCTGCGTCTTCGCGAACTACGACGGCGTCGACAAGCACCACACGGTCGTGGGCGACCACGTCAAGATCGGCAGCGACAACATGCTGGTCGCTCCGGTGCGGGTGGGTGACGGCGCATACACGGCGGCCGGCTCGGTGATCACCAATGATGTTCCGCCAGGGGCGATGGCGGTGGCCCGGGGCAGGCAGCGCAACATTGAAGGGTGGGTCACGCGCCGTCGTGCCGGGACCTCCTCGGCCGAGGCCGCCCGGCTCGCTCTGGCGGCTCAGGAAGAGGCCGCCCAGGAATAGCGACCACATACAGCGGCGCGAGGCCGTACGCAGTCAGCAAGGAGAGATCGAGGCGCGGGAGACCGCGTAACTTCCCGAGGGGAAACAGCCGCCGTGGGCGTGCACAGCGAGCGAGCAAGGGGGCACAGCGAGGTGCCGCGGGTAGGGATGACGAGTTGCCGGATGAGGGCCGCGTGTTCGGCGAGGAGTGCGTCGTGAGTGGAATCAAGGCGGCGGGCGAGCGGAACCTGATGTTCTTCTCGGGTCGGGCGTTCCCCGAGCTGGCCGAGGAGGTGGCGTCGAATCTCGGCGTGGAGATCACTCCGACGACTCTGCGTGACTTCGCGAACGGCGAGATCTACGTGCGCTACCTGGAGTCCGTCCGGGGCTGCGACGCGTTCGTGATGCAGTGCCACACCGCCCCGATCAACAAGTGGATCATGGAGCAGCTGATCATGGTCGACGCCCTCAAGCGGGCCTCGGCCAAGCGGATCACCGTGATCATGCCGTTCTTCGGGTACGCCCGGCAGGACAAGAAGGGCCGCGGCCGCGAGCCGATCACGGCCCGGCTGATGGCCGACCTGTTCAAGCAGGCGGGCGCCGACCGGCTGATGTCGATCGATCTGCACACCTCGCAGATCCAGGGCTTCTTTGACGGTCCGGTGGACCACCTGTTCGCGTCGCCGGTGCTGATCGACTACCTCCGGGACAAGCTCGACCCGGCGACCACGACGATCGTCTCGCCCGACACCGGCCGGGTACGCCTGGCCGAGCGGTGGTCGGACGCGCTGGGCACCCAGGTGGCGTTCATCCACAAGCGGCGGGACCTGGACGTGGCGAACCAGGTCAAGGTGCACGAGGTGGTCGGCCGGGTCAAGGGTCGCACCTGCGTGCTCATCGACGACATGATCGACACGGGCGGCTCGATCTGCAAGGCGGCCGACGCGCTGTACGAGCACGGCGCGACCGACGTGATCGTCGCGGCGACGCACGCGGTGTTCTCCGACCCGGCGGTGGACCGGCTGAAGAACTCGCGGATCTCCGAGGTGGTCGTCACGAACACGCTGCCGCTGGCGGAGGACAAGCGGTTCGACAGCCTGACCGTGCTGTCGATCGCGCCGCTGATCGCCCGGGCCATCGAGCAGGTCTTCACCGACGGTTCGGTGACCAGCCTCTTCGAGGGCGAAAGCTGATCGCTAGGGACCTGCGGGCCCTCGCCACGTGGAGTGTCGGGGGCCCTGGTTCGGGTAGGCTGCTCAAGTTGCGCTCGTAACGCCTTCCGCTAGGGCGGGTGAGGGGGAGCGCGCCATCCATCGACGATCATCCCTAGGAGATGTGCCGTGTCTGAGGTTCGCATCGCCGCTGAGCTCCGTTCGGAGTTCGGCAAGGGCGCCGCTCGCAAGATCCGCCGCGCCAACAAGGTTCCCGCCGTCCTGTACGGCCACGGCACCGACCCGCGCCACCTGACGCTGCCGGGCCACGCGCTCCTGCTGGCGCTGCGCACGGCCAACGTGCTGATCCACGTGCAGGGCGACGGCGTCGACGAGCTGGCGCTGCCCAAGGGCGTCCAGCGTGACCCGATCAGGGGCTTCGTCGAGCACGTCGACCTGCTGCTGGTCAAGCGCGGCGAGAAGGTCACCGTCGAGATCCCGATCACGGTCACCGGCGAGGTGATCGGCGGGGCCCTCGTCGACCAGCAGCTCGTCACGCTCGCTGTGGAGGCCGAGGCGACCAACATCCCGTCCGGCGTCGAGGTCGACGTCGACGGCAAGGACGTCGGTTTCGTCGTGAACGCGGGTGACCTGGAGCTGCCGGCCGGCGCGACCCTCGTGGACGCCTCGGACGCGCTGGTGCTGCACGTCGTCCCGGTCCAGGCGGCGGAGCTGCCGGCCGAGGGCGAGGAGGCCGCCGAGGGCGAGGCTCCCGCCGAGGCCGCCGAGTAGGAAACGTTTCGCGAGAGAGGGTCCTCCACAGGATGTCCTGTGGAGGACTTCTCCATATGAGGAGACGGTGATGGAGGATCAGCGCTGGCTGGTGGTCGGTCTGGGCAACCCCGGGCCGGAGTACGCCGGGAACCGGCACAACGCGGGTTTCATGGTGCTGGATGAGCTGGCGGCGCGGGTCGGCGGCCGGTTCAAGGTGCACAGGTCGCGGGCGGAGATCGTCGAGGGGCGGCTGGCCGGCGCTCCGGCGGTGTTGGCGAAGCCGCTGTCGTTCATGAACCTGTCCGGCGGCCCGGTGAAGGCGCTCGCGGACTTCTACAAGGTGGCCCCGGCGAACGTCGTCGTGATCCATGACGAGCTGGACATCCCGTACGGCGCCCTGCGGGCGAAGCTGGGCGGCGGCGACAACGGGCACAACGGCCTGAAGTCGATCACGAAGTCCCTGGCGACGCGGGATTACCTGCGGATCAGGTTCGGGATCGGCCGGCCGCCCGGCCGGATGGACGCGGCGGCCTTCGTGCTGAAGGACTTCGCCACCGTGGAGCGCAAGGACCTGCCGTTCCTGGTGGACCGGGCGGCGGACATGGTGGAGTCGCTGATCAGGGCGGGGCTGGAGGCCACGCAGAACGCGTTTCACGCGGCCGATCTGAGCCCCGTCAAGCCTCCTCGTTGACGGTCTCCGCGATGGCGGGGTGGTCGCCGCTCCGCCAGAGCATGAGGTTCTGGAAGAGCTCGGCCTGCTCGATGGCGTCGTCGAGGGCGTGGTGGGTGTGCCGGCGGGTGGATTTCACCTCGCGTGGCATCTGCCGTTTCGTGGACCAGGCCACGGGGACGCCGGCCTTCGCCGCGTAGAGCGTTTTTATATCGATGCACCGGGAATGTCCGAACGGAGATTGTCCGGTGAAGTTCATGAAATACCAGTAAATCCACATCCAGTCGTAGGAAAGCGGGAAAGCGGCCAGGACGGGCAGCGTTTCCCCGCAGACCTCGCCAACCCAGGCCGCGGCGGCGCGCATGGCCTCGGCCGGGTGCCGCCCCTCCCTGAGTAGCACGTCGCGGTCGAGGCCGCTGACCGCGAGGGCGGCGGGCACGTAGTCGTCACTGATCGGGCGCAGCTCGGCGTAGAAGGTCGCCGACGCCGGATCGCGTTTCTCGAACGTCCTCCCCTCCATCCGCCCGGCGACCGCCATGCCGAAACTCACCATGGAATAAGGGCCGGGAATGGGCCCGTCTGCTTCGATGTCGACGGATATGTACGTTTCGGCTTTCACGGATTCTCCTCAAGCGTGGCCATACGGCCGCTAGCATTCCGTCACTGTCGGTATGCGTTCGATGACAAATCGGCATAGGCGGGGAGGCGGGACGTGCAGGAGGGCGAGCTGGCGGCGGCGGCCGTGGGCGTGCCGGGGGGAGTGTCCGCGTCACCCGTCGCCCGGCCGCCGAGATGGGCCTCGCGGTACCGGTTCCACGCGGCCGTCGTCGACATCGCCTGCGCTCTCCTCGCTGGGACCGCCGCGGTCGCGGCCCGGTTCGGTGAGGTTACTCCGTACGTCGCCCCCTATGTCGTGCTGAGCGCGACGCTGCCGCTCCTGTGGGTGTGCTCGGTGGGGATCAACCGGGCGTACGAGCCGCGCCTGATCGGGGTGGGCTCGGAGGAGTTCCGGCGGATCGCGCAGTCCGGCTTCACGCTGACCGCCGCCGTCGCGATCGCCGCCTACGTGACGAAGACCGATGTGGCCCGCGGTTACGTGGTGCTCGCCCTCCCGGTGATGACGGTGCTCACCCTCTGCGGCAGGTACGGCCTGCGCCGCAGGCTGCACCGGCGCTGGGCGCGGGGCGGCTGCATGCGCAGGGTCGTCGCGGTCGGCCACCGGGCCGCGATCACGGACCTGACGCGGAGGTTCCGGCGCGAGCGCTACCACGGCATGGAGATCGTCGCCGCCTGCCTGCCGTACGACGCGTCGGGAGAGGTGGAGGGCGTGCCGGTGCTCGGCGACTTCACCGATGTCCCTCTGGTGGTCGAGCAGGCGGGGGCGGACACGGTGGCGGTGCTGGCGTGTCCCGAGCTGGACGGCACGGCGCTGCGGCGGCTGGCGTGGCGGCTCGAGCGGAGCCGGACGGACCTGGTCGTCGCGCCCGCGTTGATGGAGGTGGCCGGGCCGCGGACCACGATCCGGCCGGTGGCGGGGCTGCCGTTGCTTCACGTGGAACATCCGGAGCTGGCCGGTATCCGCCAGCTCATCAAGAACGTCTTCGACCGGGTGGTGGCGGGGGTGGCGCTCATCGCGCTGTCCCCGCTGCTCGCCGTCCTGGCGGTGGCCGTACGCGTGTCGAGCCCGGGGCCGGCGCTGTTCCGGCAGACGCGGGTCGGCAAGGACGGCGCGGAGTTCACCATCCTCAAGTTCCGCACGATGTGGCAGGACGCGGAGGCGCGGAAGGTCGATCTCGTCAGCGACGCGGGAGGGGTGCTGTTCAAGATCCGCCAGGATCCGCGGGTCACGCCGATGGGAAGCTGGCTGCGCCGCCGCTCCCTTGACGAGCTGCCCCAATTGATCAACGTTGTGAAGGGGCACATGTCGCTCGTGGGGCCGCGTCCGCCGTTGCCGGAGGAGGTCGCGCGGTACCGTGACGACGTCCGCAGGCGGCTCGTGGTCCGCCCGGGCATGACAGGCCTGTGGCAGGTGAACGGGCGATCGGACCTGTCGTGGGAGGAATCGGTGCGGCTTGACCTGCGTTACGTCGAGAGCTGGTCTCTCATGCTGGATCTGCAGATCCTGTGGAAGACGTGGTCGGCCGTGATACGCGGGGCGGGAGCTTACTGAATGGCGATGCGGGACGACCACACCCTGGCGGGCGAGCTGGCGACGGAGGCGGGCGAGCTGCTGCTGCGGCTCCGCGCCGAGCGCGGTTTCGCCGATCCGAAGGCGTTGAAGGACGCGGGAGACCGCGGGTCGCATGACCAGTTGATGGAGGCGCTCAGGCGGTTCCGGCCGGACGACAGCGTGCTGTCGGAGGAGGCCACGCGCGAGGAGCGGATGGATCCCCGGAGGCTGTCGGCCGAGCGGGTCTGGATCGTCGATCCCCTGGACGGCACCCGCGAGTTCGCCGAGGAGGGCAGGTCCGACTGGGCGGTCCACGTGGCCCTGTGGGAGCGCGGCGCGCTGACGGCGGGCGCCGTGGCGCTGCCGGCCCAGGGCAGGACGCTCACCACCGCCGAGCCGCCGCCGCTGCCCGACGCGCGAGGGCGCCTCCGGATCGCGGTCAGCCGGACCCGCCCGCCGGAGTTCGTGGAGAAGCTGGCACAGGAGCTGGGCGCCGAGCTGGTGCCGATCGGCTCGGCGGGCGCCAAGATCGCCGCGGTGCTGACGGGTGAGGTCGAGGCGTACGTTCACGCGGGTGGCCAGTACGAATGGGATTCCGCGGCTCCGGTCGCCGTGGCGCTCGCGGCGGGCGCTCACGCGAGCAGAATCGACGGCTCGCGGCTCGTGTACAACCAAGCCGACCCGTCACTGCCGGATATCCTGGTCTCCCTACCGGATCTGGCGACAAAGCTACTCGCCGGCATCCGTGACCTGCACCGTTAGCCCGTCGAAGGAATCCCTATGCTTCAGCGCGACTATACGACGTCGCAGCTCGACGTCCTGGAGGCCGAGGCGATCCACATCATGCGTGAGGTCGCGGCGGAGTTCGAGCGCCCCTGTCTGCTGTTCTCCGGTGGTAAGGACTCCATCGTCATGCTCCGCATCGCGGAGAAGGCGTTCTGGCCGGCACCGATCCCGTTTCCCCTGATGCACGTGGACACGGGGCACAACTTCCCCGAGGTCATCGAGTTCCGCGACCGGCGGGCCGTCGAGCTGAACGCCCGGCTCGTGGTGGCCAGCGTGCAGGCCTCGATCGACTCGGGGCGCGTCGCTGAGGAGACCGGGCGGCGCGCTTCGCGTAACCGGCTGCAGACCACGACCCTGCTGGACGCCATCGAGGAGCACGAGTTCGACGCCGTGTTCGGCGGAGCCCGGCGGGACGAGGAGAAGGCCCGGGCCAAGGAGCGGGTCTTCTCCTTCCGTGACGACTTCGGCCAGTGGGATCCGAAGAACCAGCGCCCCGAGCTGTGGAACCTGTACAACTCGAAGATCCGCAAGGGTGAGCACATCCGCGTGTTCCCGCTGTCCAACTGGACCGAGCTGGACATCTGGGACTACATCCGGCGTGAGGGCATCGAGATCCCGTCCATCTACTTCGCGCACACCCGCAGCGTGTTCGAGCGGGACGGCATGCTGCTCCCGGACGACGAAGTGGTGCAGCGCGACGAGGACGAGCCGCTGTTCGAGGCCGTCGTCCGCTACCGCACGGTCGGTGACGTGACGTGCACCGGTGCCGTGGTGTCGAACGCCGTGACGGTCGAGCAGATCATCGAGGAGATCGCGGTGACGCGGCTCACCGAGCGCGGCGCGACGCGTGCCGACGACCGCGCCTCGGAGGCCGCGATGGAGGACCGCAAGAAGGAGGGCTACTTCTAATGGACATCCTTCGTTTCGCCACCGCGGGCTCGGTCGACGACGGCAAGTCCACCCTGATCGGGCGGCTGCTGTTCGACTCCAAAGCCATCTTCGAGGACCAGCTTGAGGCGGTCGAGCGGACGTCGCGCGACCGCGGCACCGAGTACACCGACCTGTCGCTGCTCACCGACGGCCTGCGCGCCGAGCGGGAGCAGGGCATCACGATCGACGTGGCGTACCGCTACTTCGCGACGCCCAAGCGGAAGTTCATCATCGCCGACACCCCGGGGCACATCCAGTACACCCGGAACATGGTCACCGGCGCGTCCACCGCCGACCTGGCGATCATCCTGATCGACGCGCGCAAGGGCGTTCTGGAGCAGTCGAGGCGGCACGCCTTCCTGACCACGCTGCTGCGCGTGCCGCACCTGGTCCTCGCCGTGAACAAGATGGACCTGGTCGACTACGCCGAGGAGCGGTTCGAGGAGATCCGCGAGGAGTTCACCGCGTTCGCGTCGAAGCTGAACGCGGCGGACCTCACGTTCATCCCGATCTCGGCGCTGCACGGCGACAACGTGGTCTCCCGTTCGGAGAACATGCCGTGGTACCACGGAACGTCGCTGCTGCACCACCTGGAGAACGTGCACATCGCCTCCGACCGGAACCTGGTCGACGTGCGCTTCCCCGTGCAGTACGTGATCAGGCCGCACAACGCGACCAGCCAGGAGCTGCACGACTACCGCGGATACGCCGGCCAGGTGGCCGGTGGCGTGCTCAAGCCGGGCGACGAGGTCACGCACCTGCCGTCGGGGTTGAACACGCGGATCGCGGCGATCGACACGTTCGACGGCCCGGTCGAGGAGGCCTTCCCGCCCATGTCGGTCACCCTCCGGCTGGAGGACGACATCGACATCTCGCGAGGCGACCTGATCTGCCGGCCGAACAACCAGCCGAGCGTCGCGCAGGAACTCGACGCGATGGTCTGCTGGATGGCCGACTCGGTGAAGCTCCAGCCCCGGTCCAAGCTGATCATCAAGCACACGACGCGTACGGCACGGGCCTTGGTCAGGGACCTGCAGTACCGGCTGGACGTCAACACGCTGCACCGGGACGAGGCGGCGACGTCGCTGGGTCTGAACGAGATCGGCCGGGTGTCCCTGCGGATCACTCAGCCGTTGTTCGTCGACGACTATTCACGTAACCGGCTCACCGGCGGGTTCATCCTCATCGACGAGGCGACGAACGGCACGGTCGGCGCCGGGATGATCGTCGACGCGAGGTAGATCGTTGGTCGTTCCATGAGCGACTGATTACTTAGCGCGATAAAGTCGTCACGTTTCGCATCCACACGGTGGAGGGCTCGTGACTGACGCTCATCCGGTGATCTTCGTGGGTGGGCTCGGCCGCAGTGGCACCACATTGCTGGAGCGGCTGCTGGGCGAGCTCCCAGGAGTCGTGCCGCTCGGAGAGGTCGTCCATCTCTGGGCGCGCGGCATCCATGCCGACGAGCCGTGCGGATGCGGGGAGGCCTTCTCGCGGTGCCCTTTCTGGGGCAAGGTGGGCAATCTGGCCTTCGGGCGCTGGCAGGCGAGTGAGGCCGACCGCCTGCTCCGCCTGCGCGCCCGGGTGGACCGCACCCGCCGCGTCCCGCTCCTCGCCTTCGGCGGCGCGGGAGGCCCTGGGAGCGGCCGGCGCGCCGCCGACCTCGGCGCGTACGTCTCGACCTACGCCTCCGTCTACGCCGCGGCGGCCGAGGTGGCCGACGGGCACTGGGTGATCGACTCCAGCAAGCACGCCTCCCTGGCGCACTGCCTGGCGGCGGTCGAGGGGACCCGGGAGCGCCTGCGGGTCGTGCATGTCGTCCGCGATCCGAGAGCGGTCGCCGCGTCCTGGCGCAGCGACGTGACCCGGCCGGAGGACGGTCGGCCGATGGCCCGCTGGGCGCCCGGACGGACGGCCGTCCACTGGCTCGTCCAGAACCTCGCCTTCGAGCTGCTGCGCAGGCGGGGCGTGTCCGTGGTCCGGATCCGGTACGAGGATCTGCTGCACAGCCCGGCCGAGACGCTGCGGGAGCTGGCCGCCGAGCTGCGGCTGCCGCGGGCGCGTGACGCGCTGCTGTTCCTGGACGATCAGGAGGCGCTGCTCGGCGTGGCGCACACCGTGTCCGGCAATCCGATGCGGTTCGCCGTCGGGCGGGTGCGATTCAGCGAGCGCCGGCCCCCGCTGCCGCTCGTCCACCGGCTGCTGGTCACCGCGCTCACCTGGCCGCTGCTCCACCGGTACGGCTACCGCGTGGTGCCGCGGCCGGAGGCCCTGTGATGAAGCCGTCCATGGGCATCGTGATCCCCACTCGGGGGGACCGGCCCGAGCTGCTCGCGGCGGCGGTGGCGGGCGCGCTCGATCAGGAGTACGGCCGGCGGATCCAGGTCGTCGTGGTGGTCGACGGCGGCGACGATGTCACCGGACCGGCCGAGCAGATCGCCGACGTGGTGGCGGCGACGCGGGGGAGCGTCCGGGTGATCCCCAACCGGGGCACGCCCGGGCTGCCGGGCGCCCGTAACACCGGCATCGATGAGCTGGACACCGATCTGGTGGCGTTCTGCGACGACGACGACCTGTGGCTGCCCGGCAAGCTCGCCGCCCAGGTGGAGGCGCTGGCCGAGGAGCCGGAGGCCGACTTCGCGAGCTGCTCGATCGAGGTGGAGTACGGCTCCCGCCGGGTGGCCCGGCTGGCCGGGGTCGAGCGGGTGACCCGAGCCGACCTCACCAGGTCGCGGATGGTGATGGTGCACTCCTCGACCTTCCTCTTCCGTACGGCCGCGGCCTACCGCGTTGACGAGAGCGCTCCGGGCGGGCAGAACGAGGACTGGGATCTCGCGCTGCGCGCGGCGGGGCGGCATCCGATCGTGCACGTCGACCGGCCGCTCGTCCGAGTGCGCTGGGGCGGCTCCGGATACGCCACGAGGTGGGCGGACCGGATCGCCGGGCTGGAGTGGATGCTGGCCAGGCACGCCGACCTGGAGACGGACCCGCGCGGCGCCGCCCGGATCTACGGCCAGATGGCGTTCCACCACGCCGCCCTCGGACACCGCAGGGACGCCGGCCGGTGGGCGTGGAAGGCGTTCTCCGCGCACCGTGGCGAGCCGCGCGCCGCCGTGGCGCTCGCGGTCGCCACCGGCCTCGTGTCCGCGCACACGGTGCTCGGCCTGCTGCACACGCGCGGCCGGGGCATCTGATGCGGCCGGGGCAGGCGACGCGGCCAGTGCGGGTGACGCGGCCGGTGCAGGTGACGCGGCCAGGGCAGGTGACGCGGCCAGGGCAGGCGACGCGGGCCCGGGTTCCGGTCGCCGGAGTCGAGCTGGATCCGCTCACCGAGGACGAGGTCGTGACGCGGGTGTTCGAGGCCCTGCGCCGTGGCCGGGGCGGCCATGTGCTCACCCCGAACGTCGACATCTGCCGGTTGGCCGTGCGCGACGCCGAACTGCGCGCACTGGTACGGCGGGCCGACGTCGCCGTGGCGGACGGCATGCCGCTCGTATGGGCGGCGCGGATGCTCGGCACGCCCCTCCCCGGGAGGGTGACCGGCGCCGATCTGATCTGGGCGCTGTCGGAGGCGGCGGCGCGCCACGGCGTGCCGGTCTACCTGCTTGGCGGCCCAGCCGGGGTGGCCGACGCGGCCGCGGTGACGCTGTGCGCGCGCTATCCGCGCCTCGTGGTGGCCGGGACGCACAGCCCACCCTACGGGTTCGAGTCCTCCCCCGACGGGGTGGCCGCGATCAGGGACGCCCTGCTCGCCGCGATGCCCGGGCTGGTCTTCGTCGGGCTGGGCTTCCCCAAGCAGGACCGCCTGATCGAGGTCCTGCGCGCCGACCTGCCCGGGACGTGGTTCGTCGGCTGCGGCTCCGCCATCGCCTTCGCCGCCGGTGCCGTACGGCGTGCGCCGGAATGGATGCGCGGCGTGGGCCTGGAGTGGCTGTTCCGGCTGCTGTCCGAGCCGGGCCGGTTGGGGCGCCGCTATCTCGTGGACGATCTGCCCTTCGCCCTACGGCTGCTCGCCGGTGGCCTGTTCAGGCGCGGGGTCAGCGCGGAGCCGACGTCAGCTCGCGTATCCGAGACACCTCGCCAGGGGTGAGCCGCTCCCGGTAGGTCCCGAGCGCCGCCCGCGAGTCCATGGGCCGGAACGCCGTCCTGGACAGGCCGGTCCGGGTGAACCCCGATGCCGGTGCGCCGGTGGCCGCAGTGCAGGCGGCGCGGATCCGGCGGGCCGCGCGCTCCGACCACGGCAGGCCGCACCAGGCGTAGAGGTCGCGGAAGCCGTCCAACGGTGCGGAGGCGAGCGACTCGTAGCCGACGATCCGGATGCCGGGATCGGCGGCAGCGAGGTCGTCCGTCACCCGCCGCGCGACCCGCCACAGCGCCGCTGCCTTGGCGATGCGGTCCTGCGAGCCGATGAGCGGGCGCAGCTCCTCCACACAGGGGTGGTCGCGGACGAGGAGCGGCTGTTCGAGTAGCTCGTGGAAGTAGACCGTCCAGCCGAGCCGTTGCCAGCTTCCGACGAACGACACCGGGTCCCGGACGAGGACGACCACGCGGCAGCCGAGCCGCCGGGAGAACCACGCGGCGGAGAACAGCGCGAACGGGTCGTCCAGGAGGGCGTGCCGTCCGAGGAGCCGGCCGAGCCGGAACGCCGTGCCGTACTTCGCCATGCGGGCGAGGTCGCGCGGGCGGCGGTTGCGGCGAAGCTCGGCGAGGTGTCCGTAGCGCAGCCCGACGGTGCGCGAGAACGCCTCCAGCCAGGGCGACTCGTCGTCGGGGCAGATGTACTGGAAGCGGTGGGTCACGGACGCGTCGAGCACGCCGGGGCAGCGTCCGGGCGGGTGCTCCGGATTGAGCGGCTCGTTGACGTAGACCAGGCGGCCGCTCGCCGCGAGCATCTTCCCGGCCCAGCTTGTCCCGCTGCGCGGCAGTCCCGTCACCAGCAGCGGCGCGCCGTCCGCATTCGCGCGGCCGTCGCGCACGCGGTCGCCGGTCGCGCGGTCTCCGCCCGGACGGCCGTCGCGCACGCGGTCGCCGGTCACGTGTTCGCCGGTCACGCAGCCACCCTGAGACCGAAGGCCGCCATGCTGTGCCGGCCGAAGGGGCGCAGGCCGTAGCGGCGGGAGATCTGGACGAGCGGTAGCAGGTTCTTCAGCAGGACGCCGCCCGACCAGCCCAGGGCGGCTCCCAGAGCGCCGTGGACGGGAACGAGGAGCACATCCAGGACGATGGTCACGGCGACCGCGCAGGCGGCGTTGACGAGGCTCGCCGTCGTGTGCCCGGAGGCGATCAGCAGGACGTCGACCATGCCGCAGGCGCTGGCGACCATCATCGTCGCGGACAGGACGAGCGCCACGGACGTCCCCCGGGAGTACGACGCGCCGAAGATCTGCAGCAGCCACGGAGCGAGCGCGGCGTAGCCGAGCCAGACCGGCCAGGTGACCATGACCAGCCACATGGTCGCCGTCTGGTAGAGCTCCCTCGCCCGGCCGAGGTCGCCCCGGGCGAGCGCCCGGACAAGCCCCGGCTGTACGGCCTGCGCGAGCCCCTGACCGGCGAGCTGCCCCACCACCTTGAAGCGGGTGGCCGCCGTGTAGACGGCGGCGGGCGCGGGCCCGGCCAGCGCGGCGACGATCACGATGTCGAGCCGCTGGAAGACCGCCTGGATCGCGGCCGCGGCCGACCGCGGCGCGGTGTACCGCCAGAACCGCCCCCAGTGCACGGTCGGGGTGCGGCCCCTGAGCCAGCGGGCGGCCACGGCGCCGACCGGAAGGGCCGGTAGCGCCCACGCGGCGGTCAGGACCGGGACGGGCGCTCCGGCGAGCAGGCCGGTCGAGAGCAGCGCCACCTGGCCGAGCGGCTGCGCGACACCGGTCAGGAAGAGGGTGGGGCGCATGGAGCCGAGGCCGCGCGTGGCCGCGATCAGGACGTCGGCGATCGCCACCGCGGGCAGCGCCGCCGCGAGCACCGGCCAGACGCTCGCGGGGACGCCGATCACCGGGGCGAGCCGGTGGCCGAAGACGGCGACGGCCGCGGCGATGACGAGCGAGAGCGCCGTGACAGGGGCCAGCGCGACCAGCAGCACCGGCCGGCCCGCGGGTTCGGGCTCGCGGGGCGCTCCGGCCAGGAAGTAGACCAGGCCGTTCCCGGTGTCGAGCCGGATGATCCCGGCCAGCATCAGGCACAGCGCGGTGGCCGCGAAGAACGCCCCGGCGTGGGCCGGGGCGAGGGACCGGGTCACCACCAGGACGACCAGGAACTGGGCCCCCGCGCCCGTCGCGGCGCACAGCAGCCCGGCCGCGCTCTTGCGGGCCAGCGGGAGATCCCGCCGCCGGGTCACCGGCGTGCGTCCTGGCCGCCGCCCGACCGCCAGGACGGCTCGGCGCCCAGCCACGGCGTGAGCAGGGCGTCCCAGGGGGCGAAGTGCTCGGCCAGGCGGCGCCGTACCGAGACGGGCATGTCCGCGGTGCGCGGCTGGGCGTTGTGCCGCTCGAAGACGGGGTTCCCGAGCCTGGGCAGGCCGAGGAACTCGAGGACCCGATCGTAGGCGGGCCGCGGGTCGCGGAAGAACGCGCCGCTGTCCAGCACGAGCACGTGGTCGCGCCCGACGAGCAGTTCGAGGCGGGCGAGCTGCTCGGCGTACCGGCCCCGCGCGACGTAGGCGTGGTGCCGATGGGCGTGGCTGGCCGAGTGGGGGGAGACCCGCAGGCGGTGCGCCTCACCGGCGAGGCGCTCCTCCTCCAGCTCCAGGGCGCGTTCGAACGACTGCTCGGTCTCGAAGCCGCGGGCCAGCTCGTGCGCGTGGGCGGAGTAGGCGCGCTCCACCGGGTCCCTGACCAGCACGATCAGCTTGGCCCCGGGCAGGTCCCACGCGATCCGCGCCGGGGCGAGCGGGTGGAACAGGTAGTACGGCGACGACTCGAACGCCTGCGCCTGGTGGCCGTGCCGGCGTTCCAGCCGCCGGGCCGCGGCCTTTCGGGGAAAGTGCGCCTGGTACCAGGTCAGACCCTTCGCGTACGCCATGTCGAAGTAGTGCACGCCCTTGTGCAGCACCGGCTTCATGATCAGCGGATGCTGGGAGAGCGCGCGGTACAGCGACGTGGTGCCGCACCGCTGCGCGCCGATGATGAGGAACGACGGCAGCATCCTGCCCCCCACGGTGAGCCTGCCCGTGGTCAAGGAGACGGCGTGCGCCGAGCGCTTGAGGGTGGACTTCACAGCAGGGGCTCCAGGTGGTCGACGAGTGGGTTGAGCCAGGTCGAGGCTGGTCCGAGCGGTTCGTGGCCGTCTCGGTCGTGCCGGTCGGCGAGCGTGATCAGGTACTGCGCGGCGGTGCGCCTGGCCTCCGCGGCCGAGAGCCCGAACGGCGCCAGTAGCGGGACGGCCTGGGCCAGGCAGGCGCGCGTGGCGCTCACCGGGCCCATGCGCTTGAGGACCCGGTGCAGGAAGTGGTGCAGCGCGTCGAAGCCGAGGGGAACGCCGGTGCCGAACCGTTCCCAGTCCCAGACGAGGAGCCGCCCGTCCGCACCGGGTGCGATGTTCCACGGCGCGAAGTCTCCGTGCCAGGCGCATGCGCCGAGGGAGGCGATCTCGGCTACGGCGGCGGTGAGCAGGCCGGACGGGACCGCCGCCGAGGTGGTCGGCAGCGGTGACACGACCAGCACGTCCAGGTCGTGCCAGAGGCCGTGGTGCAGCACGACGGGCACCGAGATCGTCTTCAGCGTCCGGTCGGCCAGCATGCGCAGGGTGGCGCTCTCATGCCGGACCAGCTCGCGGGCCCGCGCCGAATCCCCGATCTTGACGAAGCCGAGCAGGCCGTCCGTGCCGTGCGCGGACAGGATCGGCTTGCGGTTGGCCCGGCGGGCGGGCCGTACGTGCAGCACCGTGCGGACGTGCCGGCCGAACACCTCGCTGAGGTACGTCTCGATGGTGTCGGGGCCGTCGGGCACCAGGAGCCGCCCGCCGCGCCCGAGAACGGAGTGCCAGCGGGTACGCGGCACGAGCCGCCGGGGGACGAGGCGATGCGGGAGCACCGTCCTCGGCCTCGTGGTCGCGGACGGCGGGTAGAGCAGGCCGATCACCTCGTGGAGGTAGCGCAGCCGGGCCCTGGCGTCACCCATGCGCCCACCTCGCGTTTCCGGGTGCCTGGTTCCGCGCCGAATGCTGTGCCGGATGCGGTGCCGGATGCGGCGCTGAATGCGGTGCCGGATGCGGCGCTGAATGCGGCGCTGAATGCGGTGCAGGATGCGGTGCCGGATACCGGGCCGAATGCCGGGCCGAATGCTGTGCCGAATGCCGGGCCGGACGCGGTGCCTGCCGCCGTGCCGGCTGCCGGTCCGGGAACTGGGCCGAGTTGCGCCAGAGCAGGGCGAAGGAGATCAGGTAGAGGCTCAGCGCGCTCACCAGGCCGTCGTAGATGAACATGTAGAAGAGCACGAGGATCATGACGAGCGTCCCGGCCTTCCCGATCGGCGACCGGTCGTGCCAGTAGCGCCGTAGGGCGCCCAGGAAGAACCCGACGTACAGCGCCGCGCCGGCGAAGCCCTGCGTGATGAGCGTCAGCCACAGCTGGCCGTCGCTGCCGAGCGGGGGGTGGCCGCAGGTCGGGCACCACTCGGTCTTGCCCGTCGTGATCGTGGAGTAGTTGCCGTACGCGTTGCGCGTGTTGCCGTAGCCGATGACCGGCGATGAGGTGGTGGCCTGGATGGTGGACGTCATGGTGAAGGCCCGGATGTTGTTGCTGTGCGGATTGTCCAGCCGCTGGCCCACGATCCCGCTGAGCGGGGACAGCAGCAGCGCCGTGCCGGCGAGGACGACGGCCGTGCCGACCACGAGGGGCCGGCCGCGGAAGGCGAGGTACGCCGCGGACAGCCCGAGCCCGATCCACAGGCCGCGGTTGAGCGAGTACACGATGGGGATCGCCGCCACGGGGAGCAGCACGGCGACGGCCACGCGCCGCAACGGCCCGCCGTACGTCCACCAGCCGACCACGAACCAGACGAGCAGCACGGAGATGTTGCTGCCCCAGGCGTTGGCCCACTCGAACGGCGCCTCGGGCCGCGGCGAGGCGTGCCCGAGCACGTGCTGCATCTGCGCCGCGGTCGGGTGGATGAGGTTCTTGACGAAGGAGTTCCCGCCGAGCCAGTCCGGAAGCAGCATCTCGACCGGCGCGGTGAACTGGAATCCGGGGGCGAGCACGCCGAGCAGCCCGCCCGCCACGGTGGTGATGAAGAGCACGCCGAGGAGGCGGACGAGGGTCAGCTGCGGAAGCTCGTCGAGGGTGAGGTTGCCCAGGTAGAGCACCATGACGGCGAGCGCGGCGTAGACGGCGAACCGCATCAGATAGCCGAGGACCCGGCCCGTGGACAGGTCGCCGTACGTGCCGGGAGGGTTCTCGGCCAGCATCAGCGCGCTGATCGCGTATCCGGCGAGGAGCAGCACCCACAACCCCATGCCCGTCGGCACCTTGATCGGCCGCCTGCGCCACAGCACCACCGCCATCGGCACCGCGACGACGACGATCGAGAGCCCGCCCAGGCCGAGCGCCCACCAGATCGGATAGCCGGCGAGCAGGGCGGCGATGGGCCACACCGCGGGTCTCATGCGGTCTGCTTCATCGAGCGCGTCGACATGGGGAGCGTGGGCGGCACGGTGACCGCGCCGAGCACGGTCGTGCCCTGCCGGGCAAGCCGGCGTACGGTCTGGGCCACCTCGGTGGAGGTGGTCCGGCGCAGGCCGAGGAGCAGGACGGCCGCGTCAGGGCGGTCCGCGGGGTCGGTGACGACGGCGACCGGCGCCAGGTGGGAGAGCGCGGCGCCGAGGCGTTCCGCGACCGGCCCGCCGGCGACCGTGCCGAGTTCGGCGACCAGCAGCCGGTGGTATCCCTCGCCGAGTGAGGCGACCACGCCGGCCGCCAGCCCGCGGAAGGCCGCGGGGTCGGCCCGGAGCGGGATGTCGGCGAGCAGCGGGAGCGTGGTGAGGCGCTCGACGTCCGCGGCGGCGCGCAGCCGGGTGTCCAGGCGGTCCCGGCTGAACGCGGCCCCCGCACCGGCGAGCAGGCCGAGGAAGAGGCCGCTGCCGAGGTACATCGGGACGCTCGGCGCGCTGGGGGCCGACGGGGGACGCGCCTGGCTGATGACGGAGCCGGGAACGATCGCGATGGTCTTGAGCGCGTTGTACTTGAGGCTGAGGCTGTACACCTGCCGGCCGAGCACGGACTGCTGGTGCTCGGCGACCATGCGCGCCGCGGTGCCGCGCGCGAGCGTGGCGACGTTCTCGGTCGCCTTGCCGAGCTCGCCGTCCACCTCGTGCAGCTGGGCGGACAGCACCTTCATCTGTACGGCGAGGGTTCGGGTCGCCGACAGCGAGCGGTTCTGGAGGTACGCCTCGGCGAACGCCTGGGCTCCTGCCGCGGCCGAAATGGGGTCGCCGGCGGTGAACCAGATGGAGAGGACCGCGGAATTCGGCGGCACGTCCACGATGGCGTGTTCCCGCAATTCCTCCGAGTCGGGCTTTTTCAAAATTTCGGCGGCTTTGGAGGCGACTGTCGCGGAGTGGGCGATTTGCGCCTCTGTATCAAGATTGAGGGGTTCGCGCTGCCGCGAGGTGACCTGGTTGGCCTGATCCTGAATGCCGGTCGGGAAAACCTGTACCTGCGCGACCGCCGCGTATTCCTTGGGTGTCACCACCAGCAGTGCGACGCCGCCCGCGATGCCAATGAGCAGGCATGACGCGACGAGCAGCCGACGGCGGCGGAGAACCGAACCGTAGTCGGCGAGATCCCTGGTGTGCGGTGGCGGAAAAGAAGATCTCACCATGTACCCGAACTATAGGCGGGGTTGTGGTTTTCCCCATCGGATATTGAAAGATTTTCTTCCGCCGAATCGCGCCGCAATAGCGATCATTAATGCGAAATGTCCGATGGTGCGATATCACAAAGTTCCGCTCGGTCTTCCCTTGAGTAATGGCAAGGTTGCCCCCAAGGTCGTTCAAACAAAGGGGGAAACGTGCGGCGAACAGCGCTGATCGGACTGGCGGGACTGCTGGCGGGGTGCGCTCCCGCGCCGAGCACTCCGATGCAGGGCGTACGGACCGACCTGGAGAGCAGGCTCGGCACGCGTGGCGCGATGTCCTGCACGGTCACCGCCAAACTCATCCCGAGCTGCGGGGCGTGGTGGGGCATCGCCCCCGACATCTTCACGGGCCGGCGCGTGGACGAGGCCACCGTGCGCGCCGAGCGACGGATGGGGCGCCGGGCCGACATCGTGCACGTCTACCACCGGGGCGAAGAGCTGTTCCCCACGCCCACGGAGCGTCGGGTCGCCGACGGACGACGGCTGTTACTGATCAACTGGAAGCCGTCCATGACCGTGAGCTGGGCCGACGTCGCGAACGGTGCGGTCGACCAGCGCATCGACACTCTCGCCGCGTACATCAAGCGGACCTTCCCCAGCCGGTTCTTCCTCACGATCCACCACGAGCCGGAGAACGACGTCCGGCTGGACGGCGGCTACTCCGCGGAGGACTACGTCGCGATGTTCCGCCACGTGGTCACCCGGCTGCGCGGCAGGGGAGTGACCAACGCCGTCACCGTGATGACGTACATGGGGGCGCCCAACTGGGCCACCAAGCCGTGGTTCGACAAGCTCTATCCCGGCGACGACGTGGTCGACTGGATCGGGATCGATCCGTACGCCGACGGGCGGGTGCACGACTTCGCCAGCCTGGTCAACAAGACCCGGCCCGACCACCCGCAGTGGCCGGGGTTCTACCGGTGGATGCAGTCGCGCTTCCCCGGAAAGCCGATCATGCTCTCCGAGTGGGGCGCCTTCGAACGGCCGCAGATGCCGCAGTTCAAGCCGGAGTTCTACGCCTCGGTCGCGCGCCAGATCAGCGAGTTCCCGCAGATCAAAGCCCTGGTGTACTTCGACTCCCCGGCGGCCCCGCGCGGCGACACGCGGTTCGACTCCACCGCCGCGGCGGACCGGGCGTTCTCCAGCCTGGCCGGCGGGCCGTACTTCAGCGGGACGCAGGTTCCCACGAGCTGACCGGTCCGTCCTCTTCGGCGCGCGCCTTGGCCATCCGCCATCCGAAGGCGGCGGCGACGCCGAAGCAGGCGACGACGACCAGCAGGGCCACGTTGCCCACCCCGAGCAGCTTGAGGGCCGAGGCGAGGAGCGCGACGGCCAGTGCGAGCCGGATCACCTGGTCCGGCGCCCAGGTCGAGATCCGCGACCCGAGGTAGACCCCGGGAACCGACCCGAGCAGCAACGACGCGGTGAGATCGAGCTTGAAGTCGCCGAACAGGATGTGTCCCACGGCCGCCGAGGCGACGAGCGGCACCGCCTGGACGAGGTCCGTGCCGACGAGCTGGTTGGCGCGCAGCGCGGGATACACCATGACCAGCGCGACGACGATGAGGGAACCGGACCCGACCGAGGTCACCCCCACGACCAGGCCGCCGACCATACCGATCAGTACAGTCGGTATTGGGCGCACGGCGACATGCCGCGCGGAGATCGCGCCCTCCCCCTGGCGCAGGCTCAGCAGCGACTTCGCCAGCAGGCCGGCCAGCGCGAGCAGCAACGCGACTCCGAGCGCGTACTTGACGACCTGCTGCATCCGCTCGCCCTCGCCGAACAGTCGGGCGGCGAACACCCCGGCGAAGGCCATGGGAACCGAGCCCACACACAGCCAGCCCACCATGCGCAGGTTCACCGTCCCCTTGCGCAGGTGCACCATGCCGCCGACCGGCTTCATGACCGCCGACGCCACGAGATCGCTGGAGACCGCGGCGAGCGGCGGCACGTTGAAGAACAACATCATCATCGGCGTCATCAGGGCGCCGCCGCCCATTCCGGTCAGCCCGACGATGATCGCCACCAGGAACGAACCCGTCACCAGGGCCGGATCGATCTCCATTGGTCGCTCACCGCTCCTCGTTCACTGCGCGGATGACCTCGTTCCTCGGTCTTCCACTGCGTTCACTGTGTCGGGTTCGCTCCGGCTCCACTGGTCGCTCACCGCTCCTCGTTCACTGCGATCAACGGATCCACCCTCCGGACGTCAGCAGGTTCAGAACGGCGGACACCGCCCGGTCCACGGACATGCCGGTGGTGTCCAGCGTCAGGTCGGCGTCCTCCGGTACCTCGTACGGGTCGGAGACGCCGGTGAACTCCGGGATGAGCCCGGCTCGGGCCCTGGCGTACAGGCCCTTGCGGTCGCGGCGTTCGCACTCCTCCAGCGGCGTGGAGACGTGGACGAGAAGGAAGTCGGCGCCGACCTCCTCGGCCATCGCACGCACCTCCTCCCGCGTCTCGGCGTACGGCGCGATGGGCGCGCAGATGGCGAGACCGCCGTGCCTGGCGACCTCGGCGGCGACGAAGCCGATCCGCCGGATGTTGTGGTCGCGGTCCTCGCGGGAGAACGTCAGCCCGGCGGACAGGAGCCGGCGCACGACGTCGCCGTCCAGGTAGGTGACGGCCCGGCCGCCGCGCTCAAGCAGGGCGTCGCGCAGTCCGCGGGCGATCGTGGACTTGCCGGAGCCGGACAGGCCGGTGAAGAACACCACGAGTCCCCGGCGGTGCGGCGGCCCGGGGATGACGACGGGAGCCGGGCCGGCGTAGTGCTCGGTCGCCCCGTAGTTGCGTGCCACGTGCTCGCGCAGTTCCAGGTCGATCTCGACGTCCTCGCGCGGCGCGAGCGGCACCGCGACCACCGAGGAGCCGGGCAGCGCGGCGGACGCCTTGAGTGCGGCCCGCACCACCGCGGGGCCGCCCTCTCCGAACACGAGGGGGAGCAGCAGAACACCGGCCTCCAGTTCCTCGGCGGTGGCGGCGATGTCGTCGAGCGTGGCGGAGTCGAGGGGGCCGCGCATGGTGACCGCCAGGATCTCGCCGTCCGGCAGCTCCTTGCGCACGTCCTCGGGCGTACGGCGCAGCCGGGCGAACGGTCCGTACGCGGGAGCGTCGAGCGCCTCGACCGGACCGGCGGCGTGGTGGCCGTCCCGCTCGCGCACGGTCATGACGGCGACGGCCGCGCCCTCGGGGTCGCTGAGCGTGACCCGTGCGCCGACCGGGATGTCGTCGGGAAGCGCGATGGTGATCGGATCGGGCCACGGGGTGCCGTCGGCGAGCCGTCCGTGCTCGATCACCTCGGCCACATCCGCCGAGGCGAGAAAGCCGTTGAGTGGCGCGTACGCACCCGAGAGCAGCAGTTCCAGGTCGGCGAGCTCACGTGCGTCGGGGGTCCACTCAGACATAGCTTCCATTTCCGATCGACTTAGTCGGATAACTACCTTAACCCGCGACCGGGGCATAGCGCAGCCCCTGGCGCGGCGTCCAAGAAGGTGACATTAACCCTTGGAGGTGGTCGTGGACGCCGCAGACGAGCGACGTGCGCCTGGAGAGGCCGGATCGGGGGGCCGCAGGTGGAGCGGCCCGGTCGGGCGAGGCCGGGTGGTGCCGGTTCGGGTGAGCCCGATCAGACGAGCCGGTTCCGGTGGGCCGGGTCAGATCAGGCGGGCGAAGTGGTTCTGCGGCTTGCGGACGACCACGATGATCTCGTCGTGTCCGGCGGGCAGACGCCCGCCCGAGAGCTTGTCCACTATCCGGCAGATCGTCTCCACCATGCTCGCGCGCGGGCCGCGGCAGGCGGGGCCGCTCGTCCTGGCGTGGTCCTCTGTGATCATCAGGCCCCGCATGAGGCAGTACGCCTGGATGCCCTCGCGCGAGCTGACCGGCTCGTAGACGGCGGGCAGCGGGCCCACCGTCCCGGCGGGGACGAACCCCTTCCACAGCATCCGGCGCACCCACGACGGCAGCATCCGGTCGCAGAAGCCGTACGCGGAGCTCCTGTCCCTGAGCCGGATCAGCATCAGTCCGCCGGGACGCAGCCCGGCGGACATGCGGTCCATCACGAGCTCGGCGTTGCGGATGCGGTCCAGCAGGAAGTCCACGAAGATCACGTCATAGGAGCGCTGCGGGATCGGCACGTTGCGCAGGTCGCCCAGCGTGAACGAGTCCAGGTCGTCGCGCTTGGTGGCGTACGCGCGCAGCGTCGGCAGGTCCTCGTCGATCCCGCTGACCCGGGAGCCGAACCTGTCCATGTTCCCGTCGCCGAAGATCGACGTGCTGGCGCGGCCGCACCCGGCGACGAGGATGTCGAGCTTGCGGCCGAGCTGCTCGGTCCATTGCTCGCGGATCTTCTTGCTGAAAACGTCGTCGTGGCCCGCCGACGGAGAACGAACATCGGTCATGTCACCGATAGTAATCAGACATGTTCGCAGGGTTGTGTATCCGGGGGGCCGCTAGCGGTTTGTCCGGGCACGTCGGTGGGCGGGCGTAGCCTTGAGCACGTGCCCCCCGGTTCGCACCGACCGGGGGTTCGACCCGTGCCATCGTGGGGCTCTTCATGTCACTTTCCGGCTTGCTCGACCTGGTCGCCGCTGAACCGACCCTGGCCGCGACGCTCGACCAGTCCGATCACGGCGCCGATCTGATCGCGCCCGCCGCGCTGCGTCCACTCGCCGTCGCGGCGCTCTCGCGCGTCCGGCCGGTGCTCGCCGTGACGGCCACCGGACGAGAGGCGGAGGACCTGGCCGCCGCGCTGACGAGCCTCCTCGACGAGACGTCGGTGGCGGTGTTCCCCGCGTGGGAGACCCTCCCGCACGAGCGGCTCTCGCCGCGCAGCGACACCGTCGGCCAGCGCCTCGCCGTGCTGCGCCGCCTGGCCCACCCGGTCCAGGGCGACCCGAGCGCGGGGCCGTTGCGCGTCGTCGTGGCGCCGGTCAGGTCCCTGCTGCAGCCGATCGTGTCCGGTCTGGGGGACCTCGCGCCGGTGCGGCTGCGTGCCGGTGACGACGCCGAGCTGGACGAGGTCGTGGCCAACCTGGTGGAGAACGGCTACCACCGCGTCGACATGGTGGAGAAGCGCGGTGAGGTCGCCGTGCGCGGCGGCCTGCTCGACGTCTTCCCACCGACGGAGGAGCACCCGCTCCGGCTGGAGTTCTGGGGTGACACGATCGAGGAGATCCGCTGGTTCAGGGTGGCCGACCAGCGCTCCCTGGAGGCGGCACAGGACGGCGTGTTCGCCCCGCCCTGCCGCGAGCTGCTCCTCACCCCCGACGTACGGCAGCGCGCCCGCGAGCTGGCCGACGAGCACCCGGCGCTGAAGGACGTCCTCGACCAACTGGCCGAGGGAGTGCCGGTCGAGGGCATGGAGGCGTTCGCCCCGGTGCTGGCCGGCGGCATGGACCTCCTCATCGACCACATGCCGGTCAGGTCGGCGGTGTTCGTCTGCGACCCGGAGCGCATCCGGGGCCGGGCCGCCGAACTGGTCCACACCAGCCAGGAGTTCCTCGAGGCGTCCTGGATCACCGCCGCGGCGGGCGGCGAGGCCCCGATCGACCTCGCGGCGGCCGCCTTCCGCACATTGGAGGAGATCCACGAGCACGCCAGGGAGCTGGGGCAGCCGTGGTGGAGCATCGCGCCGTTCGGCGAGGGCGTCGAGATCGGCGCACAGGACGTCGAGGCGTACCGCGGCGACACCCAGCGCGCGCTGGCCGACATCAAGGGCTGGCTGGGAGCGGGCAAGGCCGTGGTGCTCCTCAGCGAGGGGCACGGGCCGGCCGAGCGCATGGTCGAGCTGCTCAAGGGCGTGGACGTGGCGGCACGTCTGGTGCCCTCCCTGGACGGCCCGCCCGCCCGCGACGTCGTCCAGGTGACGACCGGCCGGGTCGAGCACGGCTTCGTGACCGACGAGCTCGCCGTGCTGACCCACCTCGACCTGGTCGGCCAGAAGGCCTCGACCAAGGACATGCGGCGGCTGCCGTCGCGCCGGCGCAACATGGTGGACCCGCTCCAGCTCAAGGTCGGCGACCACGTGGTGCACGAGCAGCACGGCGTCGGCCGCTACGTCGAGATGGTCCAGCGGACGGTCCAGGGCGCCACCCGCGAATACCTCGTGATCGAGTACGCCAAGGGTGACCGGCTCTACGTCCCGACCGACCAGCTCGACGAGGTCACGCGGTACGTCGGAGGCGAGGCGCCGACGCTGAACCGCATGGGCGGCGCCGACTGGACCAAGGCCAAGACCAGAGCCAGGAAGGCCGTCAAGGAGATCGCGGGTGAGCTGATTCGGCTCTATTCCGCCCGCATGGCCTCGCCCGGCCACGCCTTCGCCGCCGACAGCCCGTGGCAGCGCGAGATGGAGGACGCCTTCCCCTACGCCGAGACCGGCGACCAGTTGGAGGCGATCGACGAGGTCAAGCGCGACATGGAGCGGTCGGTTCCGATGGACCGGCTGATCTGCGGCGACGTCGGCTACGGCAAGACCGAGATCGCGGTGCGTGCGGCGTTCAAGGCCGTGCAGGACGGCAAGCAAGTCGCGGTGCTGGTCCCGACGACCCTGCTCGTCCAGCAGCACCTCTCCACCTTCGGCGAGCGCTTCGCGAGCTTCCCCGTCACCGTGCGGCCCGTCTCCCGTTTCCAGACCGACGGCGAGGTCAAGGAGACCCTCGAGGGGCTCAAGGCGGGCGGCGTCGACGTGGTCATCGGGACCCACCGGCTGCTCTCCCCGGAGGTCAGGTTCAAGGACCTGGGTCTGATCATCGTGGACGAGGAGCAGCGTTTCGGCGTCGAGCACAAGGAGGCCATGAAGCACCTGCGTACCCAGGTCGACGTGCTCGCCATGTCCGCTACGCCGATCCCGCGCACCCTGGAGATGGGGCTCACCGGCATCCGCGAGATGTCCACGATCCTCACCCCACCGGAGGAGCGGCACCCGATCCTGACGTTCGTCGGACCGTACGACGAGAAGCAGATCGCGGCGGCCATCCGGCGTGAGCTGATGCGCGACGGCCAGACGTTCTTCGTCCACAACCGGGTGCGCAGCATCGACAAGGTCGCCGCGCGGCTGCACGAGCTGGTCCCCGAGGCCCGCATCGCGGTCGCCCACGGCCAGATGAACGAGCAGCAGCTCGAAAAGATCATGGTGGACTTCTGGGAGCGGAACTTCGACGTCCTCGTCTCCACCACGATCGTCGAGTCCGGGCTGGACGTGCCCAACGCCAACACGCTGATCGTGGACCGGGCGGACAACTACGGCCTGTCGCAGCTCCACCAGCTCCGCGGCCGGGTGGGCCGGGGCCGCGAGCGCGGGTACGCCTACTTCCTCTACCCGCCGGAGTCGCCGCTGACCGAGACCGCCCACGAGCGGCTGGCCACGATCGCGCAGCACACCGAGATGGGCGCCGGCATGTACGTCGCGATGAAGGACCTGGAGATCCGCGGCGCGGGCAACATCCTCGGCGCCGAGCAGTCCGGCTTCATCGCGGGCGTCGGATTCGACCTGTACGTCCGGATGATGGCCGAGGCCGTGCAGGAGCAGAAGTCCAAGCTCTCCGGCCAGGCGGAGGTGGAGGAGCGCCCGGACGTCAAGGTCGAGCTGCCGATCAACGCGCACGTGCCGCACGGCTACGTGACGTCCGAGCGGCTGCGGCTGGAGGCGTACAAGCGGATCGCCGCGATCGGCTCGGAGGACGACATCGCCGCCGTGCGCGAGGAGCTCACCGACCGGTACGGCACGCCGCCACAGGAGGTCGACAACCTGCTGGAGGTGGCGCGGTTCCGGATCCGGGCCCGCAAGGCGGGGCTCACGGACGTGACCCTGCAGGGCCAGCAGATCAGGTTCGCCCCGGTGGTCCTGAAGGACTCCCAGCAGGTGCGGCTGCAGCGCCTCTACCCGAAGTCGATCGTCAAGCAGGCGACGGAGACCCTGCTCGTCCCGGTGCCCAAGACCAAGCCGATCGGCGGGCAGCCGCTACGGGACCTCGACCTGCTCAAATGGTGCGGTGACCTGGTCGAGGCCATGTTCCTCGAACCCATGCGGGTACAGTGACCCGCGGACCTATGAGAATCGGCACAATTGCCTGGCCTGCGTCGTCGGAGGGATCGTTCGTGAAGTCGTATCGTGTGCGGGTCACCGTAGCCGTGGGCATGGCGGTCGCGGGTCTCGCGTTGAGCGCCTGCGGGCCCGTCCAGGCCGGCGCCGCCGCCATCGTGGGCGGGGAGCGCATCTCCTCCAGCGATGTGGACGCGAAGGTCCGCGAGTTCCGCGCCGACCTCGCCTCCCACAAGATTCCGGAGGAGCAGCTCAACCTCGGCATGTCGGTTTCGCAGCTCATTCTGTACAACACCGCCAACGCGCGGCAGTACGCCGAGCTCGCCCGGCGGAAGGGCGTCACCGTCACCGAGAGCGAGATCGACGGCTTCGTCACCCAGAACGGCGGTCAGGCGAAGATGGACGAGATGCTGCTGTCCAGCGGCATCCCGCTCTCCATGGGCCGGGACACCCTCCGGACGGTCCTCATCCAGCAGAAGCTGATGATGCAGGCGGGCGCGGGCAACGACCAGCAGAGCAGGCAGGCCGCGATGATCAAGGTCGGCCAGGAGGCGGACGCCGCCGTCCCGGTCAGCTTCAGCCCGCGGTACGGCAAGTTCGACCCGCAGCAGGGCTTCGTCGCCGACGATCGCCTCGGCGCGGTCCCCTCCGAGTAGGCCGGTGCTCTTCGCGGCATGGCGCTGATCATCCTGACGACGTCGCCCCGGGTCGCCCCGGGGCTGCTGACCGCGCAGGCGTGGGCGGCGCTCGGCCGCTACCCCGTCCGCACGGCGTCGGCCGATCACCCCTACCTGCCCTTCCTCGCCGAGGCGGGGATCGAGGTAGAGACGGTGACTCCCGACGCCGCCGCCCTCGCCCGCGACGGTCGTACGGACACGATCGTGTGGCTGGCCGCGCAGGACGGCGAGGAGGACTTCATGCGGGCGCTGGGCCAGGCGGCGATCGCCCTCGACGAGCCTCCGGTGATCGAGGTGCTCCCGGGGTCGTACGACCTGCCCGGCGCCAGGCTGCTCGACCTCGTCCGTGTCATGGACCGGCTCCGGCGGGAATGCCCGTGGGATCGCGAGCAGACCCACGAGTCGCTCGTGCCGTACCTCGTCGAGGAGTCCTACGAGGTCCTGGAGACGATCGAGGAGGGCGACCGGGCGGCGCTCCGCGAGGAGCTCGGCGACCTGCTGCTCCAGGTGATGTTCCACTCGCGCGTCGCGCAGGAGCGGCTGCCGGACGAGGACGGGTTCGACATCGACGACGTGGCGGCCGGCATCGTCGAGAAGCTGGTCCGCCGCCACCCGCACGTCTTCGCCAGCACGCGCGTGTCAGGCGCCGACGAGGTCAGCGACAACTGGGAGACCATCAAGGCCGCCGAGCGCGCGGCCAAGGGGACGCCGGAGTCCGCCGTCGCCGGCGTGCCCATGGGCCAGCCCGCGTTGTCCCTGGCCGCTCAGTTGCTGCGCCGCGCGGAGCGCGCCGGCGCTCCCGCCGACCTGGCGGTGGACCTGCCCTCCGAGCTCGGCGCGCGGCTGTTCGACCTCGTACGGCTCGCGGGGGAGCGCGGACTGGACCCGGAGGCCGAACTGCGGGCGGCGGCCCGGGCGTACCGGTCCCGGGTGGAGGAGTGGGAGACCCGCACGTAACGGGGCCAATGGGGCGGTAGCCGTACCGGGTAGTAAGGGCCGATAGGCTCGTGAGGCAAACTGCCCGCGACATTGCTAGGAGCGATCCGTGGCTGCCATCGAGGCCGTTACCGCCCGCGAGATCCTGGACTCCCGTGGCAACCCCACGGTCGAGGTCGAAGTCCTGCTCGATGACCACAGCACCGGCCGCGCCGCGGTCCCGAGCGGCGCCTCCACAGGCCAGTTCGAGGCTGTCGAGCTGCGCGACGGCGACAAGAGGCGATACCTCGGCAAGGGTGTCGAGAAGGCCGTCCTCGGCGTGACGGACGAGATCGCCGACGAGATCATCGGCTTCGACGCCGAGGAGCAGCGCCTGATCGACCAGACGATGATCGACCTGGACGGCTCGCCGAACAAGGCCCGCCTCGGCGCCAACGCGATCCTCGGCGTCTCGCTGGCCGTCGCGAAGGCCGCGGCCGACAGCGCCGACCTGCCGCTGTTCCGTTACGTCGGCGGCCCGAACGCGCACATCCTGCCCGTGCCGATGATGAACATCCTGAACGGCGGCGCGCACGCCGACACCAACGTGGACATCCAGGAGTTCATGATCGCACCGATCGGAGCCGAGACGTTCTCCGAGGCCCTGCGCATGGGCACCGAGACCTACCACTCGCTCAAGAGCGTGCTGAAGGAGAAGGGCTACGCCACGGGCCTGGGCGACGAGGGCGGCTTCGCGCCGAACCTCCCGTCCAACCGCGACGCGCTCGACCTGATCCTCGTGGCCATCGAGAAGGCGGGGTACACCCCCGGCCAGGACATCGCCCTCGCGCTCGACGTCGCCGCCTCCGAGTTCCACGCCGACGGCGTCTACACGATCGACGGCAAGGGCCTGTCCGCCGCCGAGCTGATCGCCTTCTACGAGGACCTCGTCCGCTCCTACCCGCTGGTCTCCATCGAGGACCCGCTGAACGAGGAGGACTGGGAGGGCTGGAAGGCCATCACCGCCGCCCTCGGCGCCAAGGTCCAGCTCGTCGGCGACGACCTGTTCGTCACCAACCCGGAGCGGCTGGAGCGCGGCATCCGCGAGGGCGCCGCGAACGCCCTGCTGGTCAAGGTCAACCAGATCGGCACGCTGTCCGAGACCCTCGACGCGGTCGAGCTCGCCCACCGCAGCGGCTACCGCTGCATGATGAGCCACCGCTCCGGTGAGACCGAGGACACCACGATCGCCGACCTGGCCGTCGCGACCAACTGCGGCCAGATCAAGACCGGCGCCCCGGCCCGTTCCGACCGCGTCGCCAAGTACAACCAGCTCCTGCGCATCGAGGAGCTGCTCGACGACGCCGCCCGTTACGCCGGCCGGACCGCCTTCCCGCGGTTCCAGAGCTAGCCCTAACTGAGACGATGCCCCGCCGGGGGTGTTCCGGAGGTGGTTGGAGTTGGCGAAACGGCCGCAGCTGACGGGACGCGCGGCGATCCTCGCCGTCGTCGTGTGCGCGATCGCGATGAGCCTGGCCTACCCCTTCCGGGAGTACATCGCCCAGCGGCGGCAGATCGCCGCGTACGAGCAGGAGCAGGCACAGGCGCTCCAGCACCTGCGCAACCTGGAGGAACAGCGCAGGAAGCTGGAGGACCCGGAGTACGTCAAGCAGCTCGCGAAGAAGCGGTTGCACTACTGCGAGCCCGACGCCAAGTGCTATGTCCTGCTCGACGGCAAGGACAAGACGGTTCCGGTGAAGGCCGAGCGGAAGCAGGCCGCCACCACGCCGTGGTACGTGACGATCTGGCAGTCCGTCCGGGCGGCGGACACCGGCGACGGCCAGAAGGCCGCTTCCTGAAGGAGTTTCGAGGGTGGTTGATCCGGCCGATCTGGCGGCCGTCCAGGCGCAGCTCGGGCGCCCGCCGCGCGGGGCCCGTGCGGTGGCGCACCGGTGTCCCTGCGGCCTGCCCGACGTGGTGGAGACGGCGCCTCGGCTGCCCGACGGCTCGCCGTTCCCGACGCTGTTCTACCTGACCTGTCCCAGGGCGGCGTCCGCGATCGGCACGCTGGAGTCGTCCGGGCTGATGCGGGAGATGCAGGCCAGGCTGGCCGAGGATCCGGAGCTCGCGGCGGCCTACCGCGCGGCGCACGAGGACTATGTCGCGCGCCGGGACAGGGCGGCGGAGGAAGAGGGCCTGGAGCCGCTTCCGCGCGAGATGCAGAGCGCCGGAGGCATGCCGGAGCGGGTCAAGTGCCTGCACGCCCTGGTGGGCCACGAGCTGGCCGTGCCGGGAGTCAACCCGTTCGGGCGGGAGGCGCTGGACGCCCTCCCCGACTGGTGGGCGGACGGGCCCTGCGTGGGCTCGTGCGCGGAGGAGCGGGCATGACCCGGGTGGCCGCGATCGACTGCGGCACGAACTCCGTGCGCCTGCTGATCGCCGACCTTCCCGCGGATCCGGAGCGCGGCGAGCCCGCAGACGTCGAGCGCCTGATGGAGATCGTGCGGCTCGGCCAGGGGGTCGACCGCACCGGCAGGCTCGCGCCCGAGGCCCTGGAGCGCACCTTCACCGCCATGCGCGGCTACGCGAAGCTGATCGTGGAGCACGGCGGAGGCGCGCCCGGTGCCCGTCCCGCCGACGTGATGCCGGTCCGGGTCGTGGCGACCAGCGCGACGCGGGACGCCTCCAACCGCGAGGAGTTCACGGTCGGCGTCCGCGAGATCTTCGGTGTCGAACCCGAGGTGGTGACAGGCGCCGAGGAGGCCCGCCTGTCGTTCACCGGCGCGACGCGCGGCCTGGCCGCGCTCGGTCCCGAGGCGCCCTATCTCGTCGTGGACATCGGCGGCGGCTCGACGGAGTTCGTCGTCGACGCGGACGCCGTCGACGGGGCGCTGTCGGTCGACATCGGGTGCGTACGGCTGACCGAGCGCCACATCCGGCAGGATCCGCCGGATGAGCAGGCCGTGCGAGCGATGATCGCCGACATCGAGGCCGCGATGGACCGGGTCGAGGAGGCCGTGCCGGTCCGTGTGGCCCGGAGCCTGGTCGGGCTGGCCGGTTCGGTCACCACGGTCGCGGGCATCGCCCTCGGCCTGCCCGCGTACGACTCGGCGCTGATCCACCACTCCCGGATCCCGGCCGGGACGGTGCACGAGGTCTCCGCCGGGCTGCTCGCGTCCACGCATGAGGGGCGCGCCGCGATCCCGGTGATGCACCCGGGCCGGGTGGACGTCATCGGCGCCGGGGCGCTCATCCTGGACCGCATCGTGCGCAGGTACGGCTTCGCGGAGGTCGTCGTCAGCGAACACGACATTCTCGACGGCATCGCCTGGTCGCTCGTCTGATCTTTCTCCCGGCAGGGGACCTCAGGGTTCCCGCTGTTGCCACTATTGCGCATTGCACAGTACTGTGCGGTGCGTGGACAGTAGCCAGCTACTCAAGGGCGTCCTCGATCTGGCCGTGCTCGCGGTGCTCGACGGCCAGGACAGCTATGGATATGACGTCGTGCGCCGCCTGCGCGAGGCCGGGCTCGACGACGTCGGCGACGCGTCCGTGTACGGCACGCTCCGCCGGCTGTTCAAGGCTGGGGCCCTCACCTCGTACGTCGTGGCCTCCGACGAGGGGCCGCACCGCAAGTACTACGGCCTGAACGACGTGGGCCGATCGCTTCTCTCCGACTCGGCGAGGACCTGGACGTCCTTCGCCGCCACCATGGACGGCCTGCTCAAGGAGGTTGGTGCCGGATGACCCCCCCGATGGATCCGCACGAGTACGCCCGCGCCGTGCGCGCGGAGCTCGCCGACCTGCCCGCGAAGGACAGGGACGAGCTGCTCGAGGATCTCGACGACCATCTGGCCGAGGTGGCGGCCGAATCCGACGTGCCGCTCGAGGAGCGTCTCGGCTCTCCCGAGGCGTACGCGGCCGAGCTGCGGGCCGCCTACGGGGGCCGTCCCGCCCGGCCGCGTGTCCGGGTCACTGATCGGGGCCTCGCCCTGATCGGCGCGGCGCACACCCGGCTGCTGAGACTGACGCCGTACCGGCAGCTCGTCGCGTTCCTGCCCGAGCTGCGGCCGGCCTGGTGGGCGGTGCGCGGATACGCGGCGGCCCTGGTCGTGCTGTCGACCGTCGGGCAGCACAGGCTGATCCCCGACGACCCCGTGGCCTGGGTGTTCACCCTCCTGATGGTCTGGGCCTCCGTGTGGCTCGGGCGGCGTACCGTCGCCGGCGCCGGGAGCGGTTGGAGGCGGGTCCCGCTGATCCTGACCAACGTGGCGGCGGCGTGGGCCGTCCTCGTGGGGATGGCCGCGGCGGGCCATACGGGGGGGTACGCGAGCTCGACCGAGTTCGCGGCGAGCGGGCCCGCGCCGGTGGAGGTCAGAAACGTGGCCACGTTCGACGGCGGCGGGATCTACAACATCCTCCCGTACGCCGAGGACGGCACGGCGTTGAAGAACGTGCGGCTCTACGACCAGGACGGCAGGCCGCTCGTCCTCGACCCGGAGATGTACAACAAGCGGATCGACCGGCCCTGCGAGGGGGAGCCGCCGATGGCCAACGCCTACCCGCTGGCGCTGCGGGACGTGTTCGAGGAACAGTTCGACGAGAACGGCCGCCCGCTTCCCGACCCCTGCGCCTCCGCGACGCCGGCTCCGCTCGTCCCTGCCGAGCCGTCCGCCACAGCCGAGGCGTCGGCGGAGGTCTCGGTCTCCGCGGATCCGTCCGCCGATCCGTCCACTGCTCCGGAGGCTTCCGCCGAGCCGTCCGCCGAGCCGTCCGCCGAGCAGTCCGTCAAGGCATCCGCCGAGCCCTCCGCCCGGCCGTCCGGGAAGCGCTGACCGGGGAGAACGGCCGAAGCACGGGTGTGAAGCTGGCACGATCGATGGCATGAGCTTCGTACCGCCCGGATCGGGTTGGCCGGGCGACCTGGCCGGGCCAGACACGCCCGTCGCCCACGACGCCGCCGAGGTCGTACGGCTCGCGGGTGAGAGCCGTACGATCGCGGAGCTGGTCGCGCGGGAGTCGGTGTGCCGGGCCTGCCCATCATTGGTGAAGTGGCGGGAAGAGGTCGCGGACGTCAAGCGGAAGTCCTTCGCCGACCAGACCTACTGGGGGCGGCCGGTGCCGGGGTGGGGCGACGAGGAGCCGCGCGTCCTCATCGTCGGGCTGGCCCCGGCCGCCCACGGCGGCAACCGTACGGGCCGGATCTTCACGGGGGACCGCAGCGGCGACTGGCTGTTCGCCTCGCTGTACCGCACCGGGTTCGCCGCGCAGGAGACCAGCACGCACGCCGGGGACGGGCAGCGGCTGATCGGGGCGCGAGTGATGGCCGCGGTCCGGTGCGCGCCCCCCGCCAACAAGCCGACACCGCAGGAGCGTGACACCTGCTCGCCCTGGCTGGCCCGGGAGTTCGCGCTGGTCGCCGGATCCACGCGGGTGATCGTCGCGCTGGGCGGGTTCGCGTGGCAGGCGATGTGGCCGGCGCTGCGGGCGGCGGGGTACGACCTGCCGCGCAGCCGGCCGCCGTTCGGTCACGGGCGGGAGATCGCCGTGTCGTACGAGGGCCGGCCGGTGCACCTCCTGTGCTGCTATCACCCGAGCCAGCAGAACACCTTTACCGGCCGTGTCACGGCCGAGATGCTGGACGCGGTCTTCTCACAGGCGGCCACCCTGGCCTTGTGAACGCTTTCACGAATGTGAACTCGGTCACCCCCTGAAACTTCGCCCGACTTTCCGCAGAGAACTTGGTCCCAATCTCCTCAAAATCGGAAAAACTGGACAATTTGCCCAGGGGGCGGGTTGGTATCAGTCGAGCGGCGTGACGTAGCCTTGTGAATGCTTTCACAAGCGATCTACACACGAAGGGCACCCCGTGGTGAACCGCAAGTCAAAGCACATCCTCATCGTCGGCGGTGGATACGTGGGCCTCTACACCGGTCTGCGGCTCCAGCGAACGCTCCGTCGTGAGCTGCGCGAGGGGACTGTGCGGATCACGCTCATCGATCCCCAGTCGTACATGACCTACCAGCCGTTCCTTCCGGAGGCGGCGGCCGGGAACATCTCCCCCCGCCACGTCGTCGCCCCGCTCCGCAGGGTGTTGCCCAAGATCCGCATCCTCAACGGCAAGGTGTCCAAGGTTCACCACGAGGCCAGGACGGTGACTTTCGAGCCGGGCACCGGCCAGTCGCGCGAGATCGAGTACGACGTCATCGTCATGGCGGCCGGCTCCGTCTCGCGTACGCTGCCCATCCCGGGCCTCGCCGACGCCGCCATCGGCTTCAAGACCGTCGGCGAGGCGATCGCGCTGCGCAACCGCGTGATCGCCCTGCTCGACCGCGCCGAGACCAGCGAGGACGAGGACGTGCGCCGCCGCGCGCTCACCTTCGTCGTGGTCGGCGGCGGGTTCGCCGGCATCGAGGCCCTCGCCGAGCTCGAGGACATGACCGAGGACGCGATCAAGTACTACCCGAGCATCGAGAAGAAGGACCTGCGCTGGGTCCTCATCGAGGCGTCGGACCGGATCCTGCCCGAGGTCGGCCCCGAGATGGGCAAGTGGACCGCCGAGCAGCTCCGCGAGCGCGGCATCGAGCTCAAGCTGGAGACCTTCCTCCAGTCGTGCGAGGGTGGCCTGGTCAAGACCTCGGACGGCGACGAGTTCGAGTCCGCCACGATCGTGTGGACCGCCGGCGTCAAGCCGAGCCCGGTCGTCAACTCGGGTGACCTGCCCCTCGACGAGCGCGGCCGGATCAAGACCACCACCCGGCTGACGATCACCGGCACCAAGGGCGCCTTCTCCGCCGGTGACGTCGCGGGCGTGCCCGACATGATGAACGCCGGCCAGTACTGCGCCCCCAACGCGCAGCACGCCGTACGGCAGTCGAAGGTCCTCGGTGACAACATCACCGCGTACCTGCGTGGCGACCAGTTGAAGGACTACCGGCACAGGTATGCCGGGTCGGTCGCCGGTCTCGGCCTCTACCGGGGCGTGGCCAACGTCTACGGCGTCAAGCTGCGCGGGTTCCCCGCGTGGTTCATGCACCGGACCTACCACCTGTCCCGGGTCCCCACGGTGAACCGGAAGGTCCGCGTGGTGGCCGACTGGACCCTGTCCCTCTTCTTCCGCAGGGAGACGGTGTCGCTCGGCGAGATCGAGCACCCGCGTGAGATTTTCAAGGCCGCAGCGGCCTCGATGCCCAAGAAGTAGATCAGTAGAATCCCGCTCACCGTACGGCGTGCGCCCCTCGACAGGGGGCGCACGCCGTACGGCTTTCCATGTCCGGAAGAAGGAGAAGCGGCGTAAGGTCCAACCAGTTACAGATGAGCGATCCGTGACGTATGATCGCGGCGCCCCCGTAGCCCAATGGCAGAGGCAAGCCCCTTAAAAGGGCTCCGGTGTGGGTTCGAGTCCCACCGGGGGCACCATCCGCATGCCCGCGATACGCGTCTCTGACCAGCGAAAACACCGATTTCCGCGTTCACCCGCCGGTCCGGCGCGGCCCTGGGCTCAGATCGCCGGGCCGAATTGGACGATCATCGGGTTCCGCCCTTCCTGAGGCCCGCGCCGCCGGCCGGGCGCGTACGGCCACGAGTCCGGCGAGAGCGGTCCGACGTCAGTCGGCGCGGACGTCCAGGCCCAGGGCGATGGCGAGCAGGACGGCCTGCTGGACGTCGATCACGGCGCCCTTCAGATCGACGGAGAGCGGGTCCACGGAGGACAGATCGCTGCCGCGTAGGTCGCAGCGGGACAGGTTGGCGGCGCGCAGCCAGGCGCCGGACAGGTCCACCTTGCGGAGGGTCGCCCCTTCCAGCCGGGCGCCGCTGAGATCGGCCTCGCGCATCCGCAGGTCGGTGAAGGTGGCGCCGCGCAGGTCGGCGCCGGGGAGCCCGGCGAAGGACCAGTCCCCGCCCTCGACCTTGAGCAGGTCGAAGGTGCAGCCGTCGAACACGCTGCCCACCATCTTGCAGCCGGTGAAGGTGGAGTCGAAGAACGAGCACCGGACGAACGTGCAGTTGGTGAAGGCGGCGTCGGTGTGCGTGGACGCGTTGAACTTGACGCCGCGGAAGGTGCACTCGGAGAAGACGGCGCCGTGACCGAACGCCTCGGTCATGTCGACGTCGACGAAGAGGACCTGGCTGTGCTCGTGACCCGATAGATCCTCACTGTCCCAGTCCGCGCCGTGGACGGTGGTGAAGGTCGGCGCGGCCGGCCGACCGTACTTGCGCACGGCCACGGGTGGGCTCCTGACGTCGGGTTCGGTGGCGGGCATGATTCTGCCCCCGGGGTACGACAAAAATCGCGGGCGGCCCGGGGGCGTCGACATAGTCGTTTCAGCCGGTTGTGTGGTGCCCGAAGGGGACGGCCTTGACCAGCGTCACCTTCATCGTCCGGCCGTTGGGCAGCTCGTACGACCGCTCCTCGCCCTCCCTGGCACCCGTCAAGGCCATGCCGAGCGGGGAGTTCGGGGAGTAGACCGGGATGTCGCCACCGACGGACTCGTCCCTGACCCCCATGAGGAAGGTCTCGGTCTCCTCCTCGCCGTCATAACGGACGGTCAGCACCATGCCCGGCTCGGCGACCCCGTCGTCCGGGGGATCCTCGCCGACCACGGCGTTCTTGAGGAGATCCTGGATCTGGTGGATGCGCGCCTGCCGGCGCTCCCGCCCCATGATCTCCTCGTTGCTGTCCGGGTCGTGCGGCGCGGCGTCGTCGCCGTCGCGGTGCCCGAGCAGCCCGGCCAGCTCCTCTCGCAGCCGGTCGTACGCGTCCTGGGTGAGCCATGTCCGCTGTGTGCTGGTCATGTCGCGCCTCCTTTTGTCCACATAACACAAAGACACAGCCCGATACGGACTGTGCCCAGTGCAATTATATCTACCTGTCAAGCCAGTTAAAGGTCCGATCTGCGTTACCGTTGGAGGGAATGTCGGCGATCCGGTGACTCTGCGAGCGTGAACGATGGTGGTCCTGGGGCAGCTCCTGGACATCCTCGGCACCCTGGGCGCCTGCGAGTGCCGGGGCCCGGTCGACCGGGAGACCAAGCTGCGTGGCCTGGCCCTGTACGACCCGTCGGACCCCCAGGTGGCGGCGGGTGACCAGGTCATGCTCGGGGTCGGGATCGACACCCCGGCGAGAGCCGCCCGCCTGCTGGCCGAGACCGACGCCGCCGTCGTGGTTCTGCGCGGCGGGTTCTCACTGGACCAGGGAGTCACGGGCGCGGCCCGCGACTCCGGGATCCCGGTGGTGCTGGTCGATCCCGGCGTCTCCTGGGGGCAGCTCGTCGCGGTGATCCACACGCTGGTGTTCGGCGAGCGCGTCGCGGCCAAGGCGGCGGCGCCGGGAGGGCTGTTCGACCTCGCCGACACCATCGCCGGAGCGGTTGACGGGCCGGTGACCATAGAGGACGTCCACGCCCGTGTTCTCGCCTACTCCCACCGTCAGCAGGACGTGGACCAGGCGCGGTTGCGCACCATCCTGGGCCGCCGTGTCCCGGACGAGACGCTGGAGGCGCTGCGCGATCAGGGTGTCTTCACTCACCTGGACGAATCCGACGAACCGCTGTTCGTGCCCGAACTCAGCAGCGAGCTGACCGCGCGGGTGGTCGTGGCGGTGCGCGCGGGCCGCGAGCTGCTCGGCTCGGTGTGGGTGGAGGTCGACGGGCCCCTGTCGCCCGGGCAGAACGCGGCGCTGGTGGCCGGCGCCCGGGTGGCCGCGACCCACCTGCTGACCACCCGCGCGAGCGCCGATCTGGAACGCCGGGTCGAGGCGGATCTGGTGCAGAGCCTGATCGAGGGCGCCGCCGACGCGCCGGCCGCGCTGTTGCGGCTCGGGCTGCCCGCGACCGACCTGCGGGTCATCGCGCTGCGCGCCGACGGAGGCGCGGACGCGATGCTGCTCGCGGCGCGCCACGCGACCATCGGCTTCACCTGGTCGCGTCCCGGCCGCAGCGCTCTCGTCGGTGACGTGCTGTACACCGTCCTCTCCGGCGGCAAGGACGCGGACGCGGCCCGCACCTGGGTGCGGGTGCTCGCGCGCGATCTCCCGTCGGACGCCAGGGTGTGGGCGGGGGTCGGCGGCCCCGCGGACGTGTCCCAGCTGCCGGCCAGCAGGAGCGAGGCCGATGAGAGCCTGGTGATCCACATGTCCGACCCGGACGCGGAGCTGCCCGTCACCTACGACGCCGTCTGGGACCGCATCGTACTGCGCCGTCTCGCCGGCGCGGCCGCGGCGGGGAGGATGCCCACCAGCGGCCCGGTGATCGACCTGGCCCGCCACGACGCCGAACACGGCACCGAGTACGTCCCCACGCTGCGCGAGCTGCTCCGCGCGCAGGGCGACCTCCGGGAGGCGTCCGCCCGGCTGGCCGTCCATCCCAACACGGTGCGGTACCGCCTGCGGAAGATGTCCGAGGCCACCCGGCTGGAGCTCGACGACCCGCGCAAGCGCCTGGCGATGATGATCGCACTTGAGGTCGGCGCGGCGATGTCCGGATAGAACAACTGGATCGCCATCGGTTGTCCGAAAATGGCAGCTCCAGCCTCTTCCATGGCGTACATGCTGGTGGTGTACGTCTCAAGAGAGGGAGAGCAGTCGTGGCGGAGGAGAAGTCACCGCGCAGCGTCGTGGTGGTAGGGGCCGGGATGGTCGGCCTGTCGGTGGCATGGTTCCTCCAGGAGCGAGGAGTCGAGGTCACGGTGGTCGACCGGGCCGGCGTGGCCGCCGGTGCGTCCTGGGGCAACGCCGGATGGCTGTCCCCCGGCCTCGCCATCCCGCTGCCCGAACCCAGCGTCCTGCGGTACGGCATGCGCTCGCTGCTCGACCGTGACGCGCCGTTGTACATTCCGACCAAGCCGGACCCGCGGCTGTGGGCCTTCCTCACCAAGTTCGCCACCCACTGCACCATGCGGCAGTGGGAGCGCGGCATGCAGTCCTACCGCCCGATCAACGCCCAGTGCCTGGACGCCTTCGACGTCCTGACCTCGAACGGCGTCGAGGCCCCCACGATCGAGGCGCCGATCATGGCCGCCTTCGAGAAGGCCGGCCAGGCGGACGACCTGCGCCGCGAGCTCGAACTGATCCTGCGTTCCGGGCAGGAGATCAGCTTCACGGAGATCCCCGGCGACAAGATCGCCGCAGAGGTCCCGCAGATCTCGTCCAACGTCGAGCTGGCGATCCGGCTGGACGGCCAGCGCTACATCGACCCCGGCGCCTTCACCCAGTCGCTCGCGGACGCCGTGGTCGCCCGCGGCGGCCGGATCCGTACCGGCTTCACGGCGCGGAACCTGCGCCACGGCGCGCGCGGTGTCACCGTCGAGGCGTACGCGGGAGACCCGGAGCACGCGGACGCGGTCGTGATCGCGACCGGAGCGTGGCTGAACGACCTCGCCCGGCCGCTGGGCGTGCGCACCCCCGTCCAAGCCGGCCGTGGGTACTCGTTCACCGTGCCGACCGAGCAGACCGTTCCGTGCCCGATCTACTTCCCCGCCACCCGCGTCGCCTGCACGCCGTACCAGGGCCAGCTCCGGGTGGCCGGGACCATGGAGTTCCGCTCGCCCGACCACCCGCTGGACACCGGCCGGGTCGCCTCGATCATCAAGGCCAGCCGGCCGCTGCTCACGGGAGTCGACTGGTCGAAGCGGACCGACACCTGGGTCGGTCCCCGTCCCGTCACCCCCGACGGGCTTCCGCTCATCGGCGGCACTCGGGTGCCCAGCGTCTACATCGCCGGAGGCCACGGCATGTGGGGCGTCACCCTCGGCCCGGTGACCGGTCAGCTCCTCGCCGAGCAGATCGTCCTCGGCAAGCAGCCCGCCGAGCTGCGCCCCTTCAGCCCCGTCCGCTGACCACGCGAGGACCGGACGTCCACCGGAGTTCCTTTTCCAGGAACTCCGGTGGGGAACTCCGCTCACCTGACGATCGTTGGAAACGGCAGTGGACTGGCGTAACGCCCGCTTGAGATGCTGGCGTCGCACGCTGATCGGAAAGTCGGAGGCAGAGCGTGGAGAGCAGGAACCCCATATTCAGCCAGCGGGGCGCCCCCGGGGGGCAGTCGACCTTGGCAGGTCCGACCCCCAGTGTCCAGCAGTTGAACGCCATGTACGCGCCTTCCTACGCCCCTCCGGCGGAGCGCGCGATGACCATGGACGATGTTGTCGTGCGCGGCTTCATGACCCTCGGCACGCTGGTCCTCTCGGCCGCCGTCGCGTGGTACATGGGGATCGGCTGGTCGATCGCGGCCCCTGCGATGATCGTCGGCCTCATCCTCGGGCTGATCGTCTCATTCCGGCAGAGCACCAACCCGGCGCTCATCCTCGGCTACGCCCTCTGCTACGGCATCGCCATCGGCGTGCTCAGCCGCATGTACGAGGGCGTCTTCCACGGCATCGTCCTGCAGGCCGTCCTCGGCACGATGCTGGCCTTCGGCGGCACGCTCGCGGTCTACACGCTGAAGATCTTCCGGCCCACGCCGAAGTTCACCAAGTTCGTCATCGGCGCGAGTCTGGCCGCGGTCGGCCTCATGCTCGTGAACTGGATCGCCGGCTTCTTCGTGACCGGCGGCCTCGGTCTGCGCGCCGACAACCCCATCGGCTGGATCTTCAGCATCGCGATGATCCTGCTCGGCTGCTTCTTCCTGCTCCTCGACTTCGACGAGATCGAGAGAGGTGTGCGGAACGGTGTTCCGGCGCGGTTCTCCTGGCTGATGGCCTTCGGCCTGACGTTGAGCCTGGTTTGGCTCTACCTGGAGATCCTCCGGTTCATCAGCTACTTCACGGACAACGACTAATCTCTGTGATCAATATTTCATAACGAAACGATTTCCGTTGAGGTCTTGTCAAGCCGGGACGGGTAAGGCAGTGTCGAGCGCAAAGGAGCCTTATCCGTGGAGGTGCTCATGACGTTGAACCACTCACCGGAGACACAGACCAAGCTCATCGCGCGCGTCCCCACCATCACCGGGCGCGCCCTCCCCGAGTGGTTCCAAACAATCGACAACGGCCCGGCTTTCCTGAGATGTGACGAGCGGGCCAACTGGCTCGCCGACGAGCACGGGCTCACCCACGGCTACGCGGTCGCCATCGTCCTCGAGCACGAGCGGCGGCGCAGGGGCCGGCAGTTCTGATCTGATGTCGCCCGCGCCGTCCTCGGCGCGGGCGCATCATTGTCTTCATGGACTTGGACAAGGCACGCGCCTTCCTCAGGAACAACCACCGCGCGGTCATGCTCACCTGGCAGGCCGACGGGCGGCCGCAGATGTCTCCCGTCGCCGTCGGCGTCGACCGCGACGGATACGCGGTCGTCAGCAGCCGCGAGACGGCCGTCAAGACCCGCAACCTGCGCGGCAATCCTCAGGTGTTTCTCACCGTCACGACCGACGCTTTCTACGGCGAATGGGTCCAGATCCAGGGCACCGCCGAGATCATCTCGCTGCCGGACGCGATGGACCGGCTGGTCGACTACTACCGCGGCCTCAGTGGTGAGCATCCCGACTGGGACGACTACCGCGCCGCCATGGTGCGGGACCGCCGCGTGATCATACGGATCGCGATCGACCGCGCCGGCCCCGACTTCCATGGCTAGCCCGGATTAGCCCAGCACCAGCACTAGCTCAGCCGCTCGACGATCATGGCCATGCCCTGGCCGCCGCCGACGCACATGGTCTCCAGACCGATCGACTTGTCGTGGAACTGGAGGCTGTTGAGCAGCGTGGACGTGATGCGGGCACCGGTCATGCCGAAGGGGTGGCCGACGGCGATCGCGCCACCGTTCACGTTCAACCGGTCGATGTCGATGCCGAGCTCCCGGTAGGACGGGATGACCTGGGCAGCGAAGGCCTCGTTGATCTCGACGAGGTCGACGTCGCCGATGGACATGCCGGCCCGGGCGAGCGCCTGCTTGGACGCCTCGATCGGGCCGAGACCCATGATCTCGGGTGAGAGACCGGTGACACCGGTGGAGACGATCCGCGCCAGGGGAGTGATCCCCAGGGACGCGGCCTTGGTGTCGCTCATGATGACGACCGCGGCGGCGCCGTCGTTCAGCGGGCAGCAGTTGCCCGCGGTGACGGTGCCGTCGGGCCGGAAGACCGGCTTCAGCTGCGACACCGCGTCGTACGTCGTGCCCGCGCGCGGACCGTCGTCCTTGCTCACCACGGTGCCATCGGGGAGGGTCGCCGGGGTGATGTCCTTCTCCCAGAAGCCGCTCGCGATGGCCTTCTCGGCGAGGTTCTGCGAGCGTACGCCGAACTCGTCCTGCTCCTGGCGGGTGACGCCCTTGAGGCGGGCGACGTTCTCGGCGGTCTGGCCCATCGCGATGTAGATGTCCGGCAGCGTGCCGTCCTCGCGGGGGTCGTGCCAGTCCTGGCCGCCCTCGGCCAGCTTCGCGGTCCGCGCGTTCGCCCCCTCGAACAGCGGGTTCTGCGTCTCGGGAAGCGAGTCGGAGCTGCCCTTGGCGAACCGGGAGACGCACTCGACGCCGGCGGAGATGAACACGTCGCCCTCGCCGGCCCTGATCGCGTGCATCGCCATCCGGGTGGTCTGCAGCGAGGAGGAGCAGTAACGAGTGACGGTCGTGCCGGGCACGCCGTCCAGCCCGAGCAACACCGAGACGACGCGTGCCAGGTTGAAGCCCTGCTCGCCGCCCGGCAGCCCGCAGCCGAGCATCAGGTCGTCGATGTCGTTCGGGTCGAGCTGGGGCACCTTGGCCAGTGCGGCGCTGATCATCTGGGCGGTGAGGTCGTCCGGACGGATGTCCTTGAGCGACCCCTTGAAAGCACGTCCGATCGGCGATCGGGCCGTCGCGACGATGACTGCCTCAGGCATGTGGCTCTCCTGCCTAGTCCGTTTCTGCGGAGGTTACCCCCGGGTACGGCGGACGCCATCCCCGGGGGGCCACAAAACAGAACTTTCTACGGTCAGCCGTACATGCCGGGAGATGTGGTGGTCCCATCCTTGATCGCGTGCAGCGCGCCCTTCTCGTCCCGCCAGATCCGCCAGCCGCTCTGGCTGCCGGTGAACCACGTGGGCGGGGCCCCGGCGGTGGTGATCCGCCGGCCGGTGGCGAGATCGAACTCGCACAGCGCGGCGATCGAGTAGAACCCCGAGGCGATGCCGGTGAGCTTCAGCGGTTGCGGGTCGGTCACGCAGAACGACCACCCCTTGGCGCCCTGCACCTCGGCGGGCTGGCCGCTGATCAGGTTGAAGGCGGTGCCGGGCGCGCTGGGCTTCAGGAAGCCCAGCGTGTCCATCTTCTGCGGGAACGCGAGCCACCATCCCGAGCCGGGCACCTGGGCCGCGGTGATCTGGCCGACGACCCGGCCGGAATCGCCGTCCAGCCGGGCGAAGCCGCCGTACTGGCCCTGCTGGTCGACGGGACGGACGATCGGCGAGAGCGCGGGGTTGCCGCTGGGGTAGACCCGGACCACCGACGGCCGCATCCACTCCAGGACGCCGTCCGCGAGCCGGAGCGAGAACAGCCCGAACATCGAGGTCCTCTTGGTGTGCGGGTCGGTGTACGGCGCGACGTAGCCGACCAGGTTGGTGTCGGTCGCGCCGAAGGCCCAGCCGCCGGACATGTTGACGCCGGCGCCGAGCGCCTGCTCGACGGGGAGCTGCCACAGGGTCTTGCCGGTCTTCAGGTCGTGCGCCTCCAGCACGGGATGGCTGGCGAGCCGCAGCAGCACGACCCGGGTGGGATCCGACCACTCCACCTCGGCGATGCCGGGAAGCCGCCAGACGGTCTGGCCGGTCAGGGGATCCAGCACGACCAGCCGGGCCGTGTTGAGCGCGGTGTGCTCGGACAGGCAGAGGTACGGCCCGCACCGCTGGGGGCCGAACGTCGAATGGACCGGCCTGGTCCACTTCTGGCGGCCCGTGCGGGCGTCCCTGGTGACCAGGGTGGCGTTCCACTGGCCCTGCTTGACGGGGTCGATCGCGGCGACGACGGCCTGGCCGCGCCCGGCGTCGACGACCGCGGGGGCCTGCACGCCCATTCCCGGCAGCCGTCCGGTCATCGTCGCGGGGTTGGCCCAGAGCTTCTGCCCCGTCGTCTCGTCGAGCGCGACGGTCTCCAGGGTGCCGTCCGGCTTCATCGAGGTGGTCGCGGCGACGCCCGCCCCCGTGGTGGTGCGGCTCACGGCGTTCACGTCGGTGTTCTGCCAGGTGGGGTACTTCTTCGCGGCGGCGGCGTCGCTCTGGGTGCAGCCGGTCAGGGCCCCGCAGGTCAGCAGGGCGGCCGAGGCGAGCGTGAGGGTGACTTTCGCGCGGGTCATATCACTCCTACTGGGGGTGACGGCCGGGTCGCGAAAGGTGACCGACCTTAGGCGCTCTTGGATATCGGCCCGGGACGCCGGCGGAGCAGCGTCGCCCACCGTCCCTGGGGGCCGACCGCCCGGCCGGCGACCCGGGTCGCGCTGACCTCGGTGCCGGGTTCTTCCACGGCCATTGCCGCCAATAGGTATTGCGATCCTTCGACGCGCTGGGGCTCGGGCTCGGGCCACAATCCCAACGCGGCGCATACAGACGGTAGCACTGTGTACGCGGCCTGTAGGTAACCTCTGGCAGATGGGTGATATCGATCGGGGCCGAACATCTCGGCAGGGTTCGTGTCGAAGTCGGGTCCGAGCAGGTCGGCGAAGGCCACCGTCCGGCCGCCGGCTTCGACGACGGCCACGGTCTGGGCCGCGGCGAGCTGCCGTGACCAGCGCCGCGTGACCCAGCGCAGGGGCTGCGGGATGGGCCGGATCGAGCCCAGATCGGGGCACGTCCCCACGACCACCTCCGCCCCGGCCTCGCGCAGCCGGCGCACCGCCTTCTGCAGGTGCCGTACGGCATGGGCGGGGAGGGTGGCGGTGGTGACGTCGTTGGCGCCGACGAAGATGACCGCGATGTCGGGTTCCGCGGCGATCGCGCGGTCCACCTGGGGGCCGAGATCGGCCGAGGCGGCGCCCGACTGGCCGACGACGGTGAGGTGCACCGGGCGTTCCGCCACCGCGGCCAGGCCGTGGGCGAGGTTGACCGCCGGAGTGTTGGTGGGAAGCGCCATGCCGAGCCCCACGGAGGTCGAGTCGCCCAGCATGACCATCCGGATGGGCTCGCCCTCGAAATCGCCGTAGACACCGTCGGCGTCGGGGCCGTCCATGCCGTAGGGGTTTCCCACGATCCGCCGGGCGATCAGCGCCTCCGCCATGAGCAGGCCGTACGTCGCGACACCCAGTGCGGTGATGCCTCCGCCGCCCATCGCGGCCGCGGTCGCGATCCGGCGCGCGGCGCGCGCCGCTCCCGGTGTCCAGATCACCTGCTCTCCCTGGTGTAGGTGACGGTACCTTTTGGTAGAGAAACTAGCCCAGTTCCGGCCACCCCCTCGGGATGACGGCTGCAGGCAGGCTGACAAAGCTTCGGTAAACCAAGGCGGTCTTCGCGGTGCGCGTACATGATTCCCTGATCGAGCTGATGGGTGACACCCCGCTCGTACGGCTGCGCAAGGTGACGGCGGGCTTGCCCGCCCAAGTGCTGGCCAAAGTGGAATATTTCAACCCGGGCGGTTCGGTCAAAGACCGGATCGCGCTGAGGATGGTGGAGGCGGCCGAGAAAAGCGGCGCGCTGAAGCCCGGCGGGACGATCGTCGAGCCGACATCGGGGAACACCGGTGTCGGTCTGGCCATCGTGGCCCAGGAAAAGGGCTACAAGTGCCTGTTCGTCTGCCCGGACAAGGTCGCCCAGGACAAGATCGCGGTGCTCAGGGCCTACGGCGCCGACGTCGTGGTCTGCCCGACGGCTGTCGCGCCCGACCACCCCGACTCCTACTACTCGGTGTCCGACCGGCTGGCCCGCGAGACGCCGAACGCGTGGAAGCCGGATCAGTACTCCAACCCCGAGAACCCCGCGAGCCACTACCACTCGACCGGCCCGGAGATCTGGGAGCAGACGGAGGGCAGGATCACCCACTTCGTCGCCGGTGTGGGGACGGGCGGCACGATCAGCGGCACCGGGCGCTACCTCAAGGAGGTCTCCGGCGGCCGGGTCAAGGTCATCGGCGCCGACCCCGAGGGCTCGGTCTACTCCGGCGGCACCGGCCGGCCCTACCTCGTCGAGGGCGTCGGCGAGGACATCTGGCCCGCGACGTACGACACGACGATCTGCGACCAGGTGATCGCGGTCTCGGACAAGGACTCCTTCGGGATGACCCGCCGCCTCGCCCGCGAGGAGGCGCTGCTGGTCGGCGGTTCCTGCGGCATGGCCGTGGTCGCCGCGCTGCGCGTGGCGCGCGACGCGGGGCCCGACGACGTCGTGGTCGTGCTGCTGCCGGACGGCGGCCGCGGCTACCTCTCCAAGATCTTCAACGACGAGTGGATGGCCGACTACGGCTTCCTCACCACGTCGACGGACGAGGGCCTGGTCGGCGACGTGCTGCAACGCAAGGGCAGCGGCATGCCCGAGTTCGTGCACGTCCACCCGCACGAGTCGGTCGGCACCGCCATCTCGATCATGCGGGAGTACAGCGTCTCCCAGCTCCCGGTCATGAAGGAGGAGCCGCCGGTCATGGCGGCCGAGGTGGTCGGCTCGATCATCGAGCGCGACCTCCTTGAGGGTCTGTATCGCGGGAAGGTCGCCTCCGAGGACCCGCTGGGCGACCACATGTCCTCGCCGCTCCCGATGATCGGTTTCGGCGAGCCGGTCTCGCGCGCGGTCGAGGCACTGGAGAAGGCGGACGCGGCCGTGGTCCTCGACGACGGCAAGCCGGTCGGCCTCCTCACTCGCCAGGACCTGCTCGCGTTCCTCGCGTCGAGCTGAACAACGTTCGGGAAGGTTATCTCTGTGATGAACGAAGGCTTCGAGACGCTGGCCATCCACGCGGGTCAGGAGGCGGATCCGCACACGGGGGCGGTTGTGCCGCCCATCTACGCCGTGTCCACGTACAAGCAGGACGGCGTGGGCGGGCTGCGCGCGGGTTACGAGTACAGCCGCTCGGCGAACCCGACCAGGACCGCGCTTGAGGAGTGCCTCGCCGCCGTCGAGGGAGGCGCCCGCGGTCTCGCGTTCGCCTCGGGACTCGCCGCCGAGGACACCCTGCTCCGCACGGTGTGCGCCCCGGGTGACCACGTCCTGATCCCGGACGACGCCTACGGCGGCACCTTCCGGCTGTTCGCCAAGGTGCTGGAGCGGTGGGGCGTGTCCTACGACCCGGTGCCGCTCGGCGACGTGGACGCGGTCCGCGCCGCGGTACGGCCCGAGACCAAGGTGATCTGGGTCGAGACGCCCACCAACCCGCTGCTCGGGATCGCCGACATCGCCGCGCTGGCGTCGGTGGCCCACGACGCGGGCGCGCTGCTGGTCGTGGACAACACGTTCGCCTCGCCGTACCTGCAGCAGCCGGTGGCGCTCGGCGCGGACGTGGTGGTCCACTCGACGACGAAGTACGTCGGGGGACACTCGGACGTCGTCGGCGGCGCGCTGGTGGCCGCGTCGGCGGAGCTCGGAGAGCGGCTCGCCTACCACCAGAACGCCATGGGCGCGGTGGCCGGGCCGTTCGACGCCTGGCTGACGCTGCGCGGGCTGAAGACGCTGGCCGTCCGGATGGAGCGGCACTGCGACAACGCCGAGCGCGTGGTCGAGCTGCTGGCGTCCCACCCGAAGGTGACCCAGGTTCTCTATCCGGGGCTGCCCGAGCACCCGGGGCACGAGGTCGCGGCGAAGCAGATGCGGCGCTTCGGCGGGATGGTGTCGTTCCGGGTCGCCGGAGGCGAGGAGGCCGCGGTCGCGGTGTGCGACCGGGCGAAGCTGTTCACGCTCGGCGAGTCGCTCGGCGGTGTCGAGTCGCTGATCGAGCACCCGGGACGGATGACCCACGCGTCGGCCGCCGGGTCACCGCTGGAGGTGCCCGGCGACCTCGTCCGGCTGTCGGTCGGCATCGAGACGGTCGAGGACCTGCTCGCCGACCTGACCCAGGCGCTCGGCTAGCGATTAGCGAGTCGAGGCGAAGAGGACCATAAGGAACAGGATCACCAGCCAGATCACGGCGGCGATGCCGCCCATGGCGGCGATCCGGCCGATCTGTACCCTGGCGTCGTCCTCCGGGCTCTCGCTCGACAGAGCCTGGATGGCGGTGCCCTGGTCTCGCGCGACGAAGACCATGAGCACGGCGGCGACGACGAAGAGCGTCATCGACGCCGAGAGCCATGGCGCGCCCAGGTCGCTGCCGCCGAGGATGAGCCCGGTGATGAACACGCCCAGCGTCAGCACCCCGAAGATCCGGGTGCTCCGCTGGAGATAGCGCAGGACGCCGAGGTCGCGCGAGCGGATATAGCGCGGGACGGAACTCGTCACCGCGGTCAGGGGCCCGATGGCGAAGATCGCGAACCCGATGTGCAGCCACAGCAGCACCTTGCCGAGAAACGACATGTGGCCGAGGCTATCGCCTGAGTGATCCGATCGGGAGGACGGCCACTGTCCAGGTGGCCAGGTCGTGTCCTCGGCTTGCCGGCGGATCTGGCGGCGGACCTAGCGGGCGCGGCGGCTGCGCAGGAAGTCGCTGACGACGTACTCGCCGAGTCGCTCGGCGCTGGGGGAGAAGACCCGGCCTCCGTTGCGCCGGGCGACCTCGTCGACGAAGGCGCGCAGCCGCTCGTCGGCGGCCAGCATGAACACGTTGATGGTCGCCCGCCGACGGGTCATCTTGTCGACCTCGGCGAGGGTGAGTTCGAGGGTCTCCGGCGAGGGCGGCCAGTCGAAGCGCGGCACGCCGTTGCGGAGCAGGTGGGCCGTGGGCTCGCCGTCGGTGACCACCAGGACGACCGGCTCGAAGTCCGGGTGCCGGTCGAGGTGGCGGCCGGCGATCAGCAGCGCGTGGTGCAGGTTGGTGCCCTGGACCATGTCCCACTCCAGCCCGGCCAGCTCGTCGGCCCGGAGCACCCGCGCGTAGTTCGAGAACCCGATGATCTGCACGGCGTCCTGCGGGAACTTGGCAGTCACCAGCGCCTGGAGGGCCAGCGCGGTCTGCTTGGCCGCCGCCCAGGTGCCCCGCAGGGCCATGGAGTACGACAGGTCGACCAGCAGGCAGACCGCCGCCGCGGACCTCCGCTCGGTCTCCATGATCTCGAAGTCGTCGACCGAGAGGGTGACCGGGGAGCCGCCGCCGCGCCGTACGCCGTTGACGATCGTGCGGACGACGTCGATCGGCTGCTCGTCGCCGAACCGCCAGGGCCGGGTGGATCCGGTCAGCTCGCCCGCGGCCCCGGCGTCCCGCTGGTCGTGGTCGCCGCGGCGGCTGGACTGGAGCGAGGAGAACGCCCGGCGGAGCGCGGTCTCGCCGAGCCGGCGCACGGCCTTCGGGGTGAGTTCGAGCTTGCCGCGGTGGCGGCGGAGGTATCCCTGGGCCTCCAGCTCGCGTTCGATCCGCCGGAGGGCCTCCAGGTCGTCCACCGCGGACCGGCCGAGCGCCCGCCGGATCGCCGCCTCGTCGATGTCGTCGAGCCGGGCTCCGGGGTAATCCTGGCGGAGGGCGGACTCCAGCTCGCCGAGGTCGGCCAGCTCCTGCAGGGCGGTCACGGCGTCGCCCATGCCCATGGGGTCCTCGCCGGACAGCCGCTCGGGCGAGTCCCAGGCGAGATCGGGACGCCGGGCGTACAGGCTCTCGCCGAGGCGGCGCATCTGCTCGGCCAGCCCGGCCTGCTCCAGCGTCTGCTCGATCAGGCCGGCCAGCTCGGCCCGCTGCTCCGGGGTCAGCGACGCGAGCAGCCGTTGCGCCGCCGCGGCCCGGCGGGCGAGCTGGTCGACGAGTTCCTCGAGGTTCCGCGGATTCTCCGGGAACATATCCCCATATTTCCGCATAAAGTCGGCGAAATCGTCTTGGGTGTGCTCCCCGCGGGCGTCCCGGTCGAGCATGTCGTTGAGGTCCGTCATCATCTGGCGGACCCGCTCCATGGCGGCGGGATCGGGGTTGGCCAGCGCGTCCCGCATGCCGCGGAACCGGCTGTCCAGGACCTCCCTGCGGAGCAGGTCGCGCAGCTCGTCGAACGTCCGGCGCGCGGCCGCCGAGCGCCAGTCGTAGGAGCCGAGCTCCTGAACGGCCCGGGACGTGTCAGCGGGAAGCGCGTCGAGCGCCGCCTCCCGGAACCTGGCGTCGTCCGACGGGTCGGGGAACAGCTCGGCCCGCTCCTGCCCGATCGCGGTGTCCAGCAGGGTGCGGGCCCGTTCCAGGGTCCCGTCGAGCCGGGTGCCCGACCGCAGCTCCCCGCGGCGTCGCCGTACCTGGCGGAGCAGGTCGTCCAGGCCGCGCCGTTCCGAGGCTCCGGGGAGGCCGCGTCTCAGCAGGTCACGCAGCGCGTCCAGCGGTGTCGATCCGGACAGGATGGCGTCGCCCATGCCGTCCAGCGCCTCGCGCACGTCGTACGGCGGGGCCAATGGATCCGGCCCGTCGTGATACTCCCCGTACAGGTAAGCCACGGGACCACGCTACCCGCCGGTGCCGGACCCGTCAGGGGCGCGAGGCGATCACGGCGCGCACTGGGCGCCCTGGCAGGGATACACCTCCCGGACCTCCGCGATCTCTCCGCTGGCCGGGAGATAGTCCAGCTTCACCTGCATCTCCTTCCGCGCGCCGAGGACGCGGGCGAGGTCGGTGTTCCTGCACTGCAGGGTCCCCACGCCGTCCGAGTCGGCGTTCGTCGGCTGGAACGACTCATCGGCGCAGGTCGCACTGACACGGAAGAAGGGCGTCAGACCGGTGTAGACGAGGGTGACGGGGGCGCCGGACCGCTTCGTGAAGGAGTAACCGGTCTTCGGCACCCTCTTCACCGCGTAAGGCGTGAAGACGACGGCACCCGCGCCCGAGGGGGTGACCTCGCCGAACGCCGTCCTGGGGTCCTGCGGGGCATAGAGGAACTCGCGAGCCTGGGTGGCGGCGCCGGTGCCCGGGTCATACGTGACCTTCACCGGAACCGGGCCGAGACCGAGCGTGAACGACAGGTCCTTGTCGGTGCAGCGGGTGGTGCCGAGGCCCTTGGCGTCGATCGCGACCTTGCCCTCGGTCTCCTTGAGGTCGCACGCGGTCGTGACCCTGCGATAGTCCAGTGACCGCCCGAACGTCACCCGCACGTCCTTGGCGGAGACGAGCGGCCGGACCTGGTACCGCTTGCTCTTGAGCTGCACCTTCCTGGGGCTGATGATCATCGCGCCCGTGCCGTCCGGGCGGGCGAAGCCGTACACGGTCCGTGTCGGCGCGGACTGGGCCGCGCGGGCCCCACCCGTCGTCGTCTGCTGCTGTGCCGTCGCACCCTGGGCTACCTGGGCGCAACCGGTCACGGTGATCGTGACCAGTGTGGCGACTGCGAACGGGACGCGACCTCGCGTGAACATGATGGGCCCCCATGGTGGTAGCGGCGGTTGTTGCGCTACTTCAGATGGCGCCATCGGAGAAAAAGTTGCTGGAGGAAGGTCACGATCCGATCATGTGCGGTAGACGGCGCCTCCGGGGAGCTCGTCCTTGGAGAGGCGGCGCAGGAGGTAGAGCCCTTCGAGCGCGAACTCCAGGGCCGCCGCGGCGTGACCGGGGGATTCGTCGCCCTCGCCCATGCCCAGCAGCGACATGATCTTGGCCAGGCCGTCCACCCGGCCGATGCGGCGCAGCAGCTCGGTGGCGGGCACCAGTTCGCCGGACTCCACCCGGGCGCCCTCGGAGAACCTGGCGAGCAGCCCGGACAGGTCGGCGCCGCCCAGCGAGCCCCGGAACGTCTCGGCGGTCGCCCGGCGCAGGAGATGGGCGAGGACCTCGACCTCGCGCCCCTCCTCGCTCACCTCGAACTCGACCTTGCCGCGCAGCGTGTGCACGACGCCGGGAAGGTCGCACACCCGGGCCACCGCGCGCTCCTCACCGGACAGCGCGGCCCGCCGTACGGCGGAGGCGGCGGCGGTCTCGGCGGCGGCGATCGAGAACCGCGCGGAGACCCCGGAGCGGCCGTCGACCGCGCTGGACTCGCGGACCAGCCGGGTGAACCTGGCGACGACCTCGACGAGGTGATCCGGGAGGTCGGCGCCGAGCTCGTGCAGCGCGGCCTCCTGCCGGATCAGGACCAGCTCGTCGGCGATGCTGCGGGGGTAGTGCGTGCGGATCTCCGCGCCGAACCGGTCCTTGAGCGGCGTGATGATGCGGCCGCGGTTGGTGTAGTCCTCGGGGTTGGCGCTGGCGATCAACAGGATGTCGAGCGGGAGGCGCAGGTTGTATCCCCGGACCTGGATGTCGCGCTCCTCCAGCACGTTGAGCAGCGAGACCTGGATGCGCTCGGCGAGGTCGGGCAGCTCGTTGACCGAGAAGACCCCCCGGTTCGTCCGCGGCACGAGGCCGTAATGGACGGTCTCGGGGTCGCCGAGGGTGCGGCCTTCGGCGATCTTGATCGGGTCCACGTCGCCGATGAGGTCGCCCACCGAGGTGTCGGGCGTGGCCAGCTTCTCGCCGTAGCGGTCGTCGCGGTGCCGCCAGGCCACGGGCAGCGCGTCGCCCGCCGAGGCGGCCAGCCGTACGCACCGGACGCAGGCCGGGGCATAGGGGTGGTCGTTGATCTCGCAGCCCTCGACGACGGGCGTCCACTCGTCGAGCAGGCCGGCGACCGTGCGGATCAGCCGGGTCTTTCCCTGGCCGCGCTCGCCGAGGAGCACCAGATCGTGGCCCGCGATGAGGGCGCGTTCCAGGTGCGGCAGCACGGACTCGTCGAAACCGACGATGCCGGGGAACCGGGGCTCCCCCGAACGCAGCCGGGTGAGGAGGTTCTCGCGGATCTCGGCCTTCACGGTCCGATGGACGTGTCCACTCTCGCGCAGCTCGCGCAGAGTGCTGGGAGCAGGTGCGGGCGATTCGTGCACGGAGTCGAGACTACGTCGCCGTGGGGAGATCCGGCATCTCAGTACGCGTGGGGATCTTGACTATTGTGTGAGGCCTATTGTGCGTCGATCCCCCCGTAGTGGGGAGAATCGGGGCAAGAGGGCAATTAGCGGCCCAGTAGTGACCCAGCAGTGTCGACAGGAGGAGGCGAGACGATGGCGGTTATGACGAGCCGGTTCGCCGATGGTCTCGCCGTGGGCACCGATCTCGTGGAGACGGCCGAGGCCGCCATCCGGCAGGCCCTGGCCGGGCTTTCCGGGCGACCCGACCTGGTCTGCTTCTTCATCTGCGGGGACGATGCCGACGACGTCACGCGTGCCGGGCAACGCGCCATGTCCCTGGTGTCCGGCGCGCACGTAATCGGATGCAGCGCCACCGGCGTGATCGGGGACGCACAGGGGGTGGAGCTCCGGCCCTCGGTGAGCGCCTGGGCCGCGTCACTCGGCGACGCCGAGGTGACGACCTTCGCCCTGGAGACGCTCCGTACCGAGGACCGTTTCGTGGTCATCGGCCTGCCGGAACGCGGGCCGGAGGACAGGGTCGCGATCCTGCTCGCCGACCCCTACAGCTTCCCGACGGACGCGTTCGTCGAGCATTCCGCCGAGGTGCTCGGCAACCTGCCGATCATCGGCGGCCTGGCCAACGCGCTCGCGGGCCGCGACTCGGTACGACTCTTCGCGGACGGCGAGACGTACACGGAGGGCGCGATCGGCGTCATCCTGGGGGGCTCGCTGAAGGTGAGCACCGTGGTCAGCCAGGGCTGTCGCCCGATCGGGCCGACGATGGTGGTCACCCGGTCCGAGGACAACCTGCTGCTCGAACTGGCCGGCCAGCCCGCGCTCGCCCGTCTGGAGGACATCGTGAGCGGGCTCGGCGAGGCGGACCGGGAGCTGGTCGCGTCCGGGCTGCAGATCGGACTCGCCATGGACGAGTACGCGGAGCGCCACGAACGCGGAGATTTCCTCATCAGAGGCGTGCTCGGCATCGACCCCGAGCGGGAGGCCGTCGCCATCGGGGACGTGGTGGAGATCGGCAGGACCGTGCGCTTCCAGGTCAGGGACGCCGAGACCGCGGATGAGGACCTGTACGACCTGCTCGACGACTACGCCAACCAGGGCGGCCGGGTGGACGGCGCGCTTCTGTTCTCCTGCAACGGGCGGGGCTCCGCCATGTTCGGCTCGGCCGACCACGACGCCCTCGCCGTGCGCGACACGCTTGGGCCCATCGGCGTGGCGGGATTCTTCGCCGCCGGAGAGCTCGGCCCGGTGTCCGGGCAGAACCACGTGCACGGATTCACCGCGTCCATCCTGGTCTTCTCGTCCTAGAGATCCGTCCGCTGGGCGAGCTGCTCCAGCCGCTGGTGCAGGTGGTCCACATAGTCCTCGGACTCGGGCTTCATCAGGACGCTGCGCAGGATCCGGGCCCCGTCGGCGTCCTGAGCGATCTTCGGATGCCGGGCCGCCATGGCCTCCGCCCCGACCCGGAGCGTGCTCACGAAGACCGGGTCCTCGGCGTCCGCCATGCCGTCCTGGAGGATTCGGGCGCTTGCCGCGTCGATCCGGCTCAGCGTGGCGGGCTCGGTCACCGGGAAATAGCCGACGATGTCGAGCTCCGGCCGCTGGTACAGATCCAGGTGCTCGGACTCCTCGATCAGCTCGGCCCAGCGCACCGCCGCGCGCCGCCCGGCGGCGAGGACCTGCCCCAGCCCGTCCCGCGTGGGCGGAAGGAGCTGGAAGGTGAGCCACAGGGCCGCGGCGGCGGCGCCGGCGCGCGAGCACTCCAGGCTGATCTCCCCGAGGTGCAGCTCCTCCGAGGTGAAGTAGGTGTACGGGGAGTCATGGAGGTAGAAGCGGCCGACAGCCGGGTCGCGGAACAGCACCGCGCCACAGCCATACGGCTGGAGTCCGTGCTTGTGCGGGTCCACCACCACCGAGTCACACTGCGCGATCGCCCGCCAGGGCTCCTCGGGCAGCCCCTCCGGCCCGTCAGAGCCGGCCAGCAGCGTGAAGAAGCCCCCGTAGGCGGCGTCCACGTGGATGCGCACGCCGTACCGCTCACGCAGCGCCAGCGCCTCGTGGATCGGATCGACCGTGCCGAGCGCGGTGGTGCCCGCGGTGAGCACCACGGTGCCGACGCGTCCCGCGCGCAGCAGCTCCTCCAGCGCGTCGAGGTCCATCGCACCGCGGCCGTCCACCGGCACCGGATGTCCCTCGATCCCCAGGACCCCGCACATGCGGCTGTGCGTGTAGTGGGCCTCGGCGCTGTACGCGACGCCCCGGTCCGGGTGGAGTTCCCTGGCGACGAAGAGGGCTTCCAGGTTGGCGATGGTGCCGCTGGTGGTGAGATGCCCCAGATGCGTGTCCAGGCCGAACATCGCCGCCAGCCGCGCGACCACCTCGCGCTCCATCGCGGCGGTGGCCGGGCCGCCGTCCAGCGCGTGGTTGTTGGGGTTGATCAGCATGGCGGACAGGTAGCCCACGACCGCGGCCGGGTGCGGCGGCTTGAGCATCTGCCCGGCGTACCGCGGGTGGAAGAACGGAAAGTTGTCCCGCAGTCGCTCGCTGAACAGGTCGAACGCCGCGCCGAAGCGCTCATCGTCGATCCGCAGCGAGGGATGCGGGGTGACCTGCCCGAAGGTACGGGACCAGGTCTCGTTGGCGGTCACCGCCTCGTCGAGCCAGCGTCGCAAATCCATGAAGGCGCTCTCCTGACTTCATTTGGTCTCAAACAAAATATGCGTGCTCGATCGCCGCGCGCCAGTGCCGTACGGGGCTGGAGTTGCGGGCGTGTGTAACGGTTGATCGGGGTTCGTCCAAGCACGGGTGTATTCCGCAGGACGACAAAGGGAGCGACGCTGGTGCGCCTGAAACAGACGGGACTGGCGGACATCGCCGATGATCCCGTGGCATTCGAAGCCTTCTATCGGCGCCATTTCGAGGCCGTGACCCGGTTCCTGGCACGGCGGGTGGGGGACCCGCACGCCGTGGCCGACCTCACGGCCGAGGTGTTCCTCGCGGTGCTCGACTCCGCGCACACCTACCGGCCGGGCAAGGGCAGCGAGATCGCCTGGCTGTACGGCGTGGCCCGCAACACGCTGCTCGCCGAGCGGCGCCGCTCGGCCAGAGAGTTGCGTGCGAACAGCCGGATCGCGGGGCGCCGGCTGCTCGAAAGCGACGACGTGTCCCGGCTGGAGGATCGGATCGACGCCGAGTCTCCCGCCCGGCGGGCCATGGAGGCGATGGCCGGACTCCCGGAGAACGACCGGGCTCTGCTGGAACTCGTCGCGGTCGACGGCCTCAGTCCGGCGGAGGCCGCCGCCGCCCTCGGCATCCGGCAGGGAACGGCCCGAGTCAGGCTCCACCGCGCGCGTCGCGCGCTCCAGCAGATCCCCGGCGTCGTGCCACCTCTCGTGATGGAAGGACACCGATGAACGACACGTTCGAAGACCGCCTGCTCGCCGAGCTCAAGACCGAGATGGCCATCCGGCCCGCACGTGCCGCCGCTCCGCGCCGGATGACCGGCCGCCGGATCTTCGCCGCGGCCGGAGTCCTCGGGCTCGCGGCGGCCGCGGCCGTCGCCGTGCCGATGGTGGTCGGCACGGACACCCCCGCGTACGCGCTGACGAAGAACGCCGACGGCTCGATCAATCTCAAGATCCACGAGTTCCGGGACCCGGACCAGGTCGAAAGGGATCTGGCTGGCATGGGTGTGACCGCCGACATCACCTACCTGCCCCTGGGCAAGTGGTGCGGCAATCTCCGCGTCACCCCTGTGGACGGCGATCATCTCTCGATGTCGCCAGAGGAACTGGCGAGCGAGGATCCGGCCGTGACGGAGAAAGCCCGGAAGAGGCTGCTGAGCTCGATCTCCTACAAGGCCATCGAGATGCGCAACGGCATCACGATCCATCCGGAGTACATCAAGCCCGGACAGGTCGCGGTGATCGAGGTCGCGGAGAACCAGGTGAAACCCACGGACAGCCCCGGGGTCGTCTGGTCCGTCCGTGGGCACCTGTCGGCCGGCCCGGCCAAGCCGTGCCAGGTGGTCGACCAGCCCGGCGCGTTCGAGGTCGGCGACGCCACCCCTCCGCCCGGTAGCTGACCGTTCACCGGCTCGTCCGTCAACGGCGGGGAGGCCGAAGACGCGATGTCGGCCCTCCCTCGTGAGCCCTGTGCGACACGGGGTGGGTGGGCCGCATGGCGACTGGCGGCCGAATGGCAGACTTCCGCCATGGGTGTCCCACAGGTGTCGTACGACGACGTCGTCGCCGCACGCAAGGTTCTCGACGGGGTGATCGTGCAGACCCCGGTCGTGCAGTCCCGGGTGCTGTCCGAGATGCTCGGCGGCCCGGTCCGTCTCAAGTGCGAGAACCTCCAGCGCGCCGGATCGTTCAAGGTGCGCGGCGCGTACGTCAGGATCGCGCGGCTCACCGACGAGGAGCGGGCCAGGGGCGTGGTCGCCGCCAGCGCGGGAAACCACGCCCAGGGGGTCGCGTTCGCCTCCGGGCTGCTGGGGGCGAAGTCGGTCGTCTACATGCCCGAGGGCGCTCCGCTGCCCAAGATCGAGGCCACCCGGGCGTACGGCGCGGACGTCGTCTTCGCGGGGCAGACGGTGGACGTGGCGCTGCAGGCCGCCAAGGAACACGCGGAGCGGTCGGGGGCGGTGTTCATCCACCCCTTCGACCACCCGGACGTGATCGCCGGGCAGGGGACGATCGGGCTGGAGATCCTGGAGCAGTTCCCGGAGGTCGGCACGATCGTGCTGCCGATCGGCGGCGGCGGGCTCGCGGCGGGCGTCGCACTCGCGGTGAAGTCGCTCCGCCCCGGCATCAGGATCGTCGGCGTGCAGGCCGAGCGGGCGGCGGCCTACCCCGAGTCCCTCGCCGCCGGGCATCCGGTCATGGTGGAGCCCATGTCCACGATGGCCGACGGGATCGCGGTCGGCCGCCCGGGTGAGCTGCCGTTCGAGCTGATCCACTACCTGGTGGACAGCGTCGTCACGGTGTCGGAGGAGTCGCTGTCCCGGGCGCTGCTGCTCTGCCTCGAACGCTCGAAGCTGGTCGTGGAGCCCGCGGGCGTGGCTGGGGTGGCCGCCCTCCTCGACCACCCGCACGCGTTCGATCCGCCGGTGGTCGCGGTGCTCTCGGGCGGCAACATCGACCCGCTGCTACTCGCCAAGGTGCTGCGGCACGGTCTCGCGGCGGCGGGGCGGTACCTCGCGTTCCGCATCCGGCTGACCGACCGGCCCGGAGCCCTGGCGGCGCTGCTCGCCAGGCTCGCGGACCTCGGCGCGAACGTGCTCGACGTGGTGCACGAGCGGGTCGCGCCGCGCCTGCATCTCGACGAGGCCGAGGTCCTGCTCCAGTTGGAGACCCGAGGACCCGCGCACTGCGACGAGGTCCTCGGCGCGCTGCGCCGCGACGGCTACAAGCTCACCTTCGGTTAGCGGCCCGGCAGGCCGGCCCGTCGAGTCACTTCGCCCCGGCCGGCCGGCCGTCAATCCAGCTTGGTCCACCAAGCCGGCGCTCTATCCACCCCGGCTCATCGGGCCGGTCCGTCGAGCCGCTTCGGCCCGTCAGGCCACCGCTGCCCGGTGGTTCAGCGGCGTCGCGGGAGATGCCGATCAGCCGAGGGTGGGGCGGGTGGGCTGGAAGAGCCACGCGTCGAAGAGCGGTCGCAGGTCCTTGCCGGACATCTTCTCCGCCATGGAGATGAACTCGTCCGTCGTGACATTTCCGTACTTGTACGTCGCGGCCCACTTCTTGACCAGGGCGAAGAACGTGCTGTCGCCGATCTTCTGGCGTAGGGCGTGCAGCGTCATGGCGCCGCGCGTGTAGACGGAGTCGTTGAACAGGTCGTCACGCTGGGCCTTGCCGGGCGGGTACGCCCACATCGCGTTGTCCGGGTCGTTGTACGCCGTCCGGAACATCTGCTCGGCGGTCGCCCCGCCGGTGTGCTCGGACCACAGCCACTCGGCGTAGGTCGCGAAGCCCTCGTTCAGCCACAGGTCCTGCCAGCGTTTGATGCTCAGGCTGTCGCCGAACCACTGGTGCGCCAGCTCGTGGGCGATGATGGTCGAGTCGGGCGCGAAGCCGCCGTAGATCGGCTTGGTCTGGTTCTCCAGCGCGTATCCCGCGCTGTAGTCGTCGATCACGCCGCCGGTCGAGGAGAACGGGTACGGCCCGAACACCGTCGCCCAGTAGTCGGTGATCTGGGCGCTCTTCGTGTAGAGGGTGTCGAGCGTGCCGCTGTACTTCGGGTCCGTCGCCGCGTAGACGGGGATGCCGCCGGGGGAGGTGCCGGTGCGCACGTCGAACTTCCCGGTCGTCATGGTGGCGAGATAGGTCGCCATGCGGTGCTTCTCGCGCCACACGAACGTCGTCTTGCCGCCGCTCGTCGTCGGCGGACCTGTCAGCTCGCCGTTCGCGATCGCGGTCACGCCCGCCGGCACGGTGATCTCGAAGTCGTACGTGGCCTTGTTCGAGGGGTGGTCGTTCGACGGGAACCACGTCTTGGCCCCGTTGGGCTCCCCGGTCACGAACGACCCGTCGTCCGTCGGGATGAACCCGTAACTGCCCAGGTTGGAGGAGTTGCGCACCGGGTCGGGGACGCCGGAGTAGTCCACGGTCACGGTGAAGGGCGCGTTCTTGGCGATCATCTTGGGCGCCGTGATGACCAACTCGTCACCGTCCCGGGTGAACGTCGCGTTGGAGCCGCCCACGGACACCCGGCTCACCGTGAACCCGTGCAGGTCCAGATCGAACCGCGACAGATCCTGTACGGCCTTCGCCTGGATGGAGGCGCTGCCCGCGAGCATCTTGGACGGCGGATCGTAGGACAGCTTCAGCGTGTAGTGCCCGACGTTGTACCCCCCGTTGCCGTCCAGAGGGAACGCGGGGTCGCCGATCCCCGGGGCGCCGATCGTGTCGGAACGGTCCACATGAGATCCGGGCGAAGTGGAGGCGACGTGTCTCGGCGAGGTCGCGGTGCCCCCGTCAGAGGACGCGCCCGTCGTGACCGCGCCCTCAGAGGGCGAGCACCCGATCACGGAGAACAGGGCGAGCGCGGCGAACATGGTGGTCAGTCGGCGTGCGGCCATCACCGAGCCAGCCTATGCGAGGAGACCCGTGCCCATCGTCATGCGTCCACCACGAGTGTCCCCGCAGCCTTGTCGTGCAGCGCCTGCTTCCTCCCGTCGAACACGATCCACCCGAGGTCCAGGATCCAGAGGCAGCACAGCCAGGCCAGCACGACTTCCGTGAGCTGCCGGATGGCGGCCTGCCCCACGCCGACGCGCTCCCCGCTCTCGCGGACCACCCGCATCCCGAAGATCTTCTTGCCCGGGGTCTGACCGTTCCAGTACGCGTGGAAGAGCCAGAAATAGAGGAAGCCGACGACGCTCGCCAGATAGGTGTGGGTGACGTCGACGAGCGTCACCGTGCCGGTCTCCGGTTCTGTGACGATCCGCCACGACGTCCAGACGATCGGTGACGAGATGATGGCGATGACGACGACGTCGAAGACGCCGGCGAACAGGCGGCGCCAGCGGCCGGCGAGCGACGGAGCCGCCGGCCCCAGGGGCGGCGGCTCCCACGGCGTCCCGGGCTCCGGCCGCTCCGGTCGCCCCGGTCGGGGTTCGCCCCCGGGCGGAAACGGTGGTTCCATGCCCTTTTGGTCACCAGGTGCCGGCCACCCGAAAGCCCCGGCCGCGCAAAATCGCCCAGGGTTTCCGCGCAGCGCACGCGCCCGCCCGCTCGCGCCTGCCCGCCCGCTCGCGCCTGCCCGCCCGCTCGCGCCTGCCCGCCCGCTCGCGCCCTCCCGCCCTCGCGCCCGCCCGTCCGTCCGCGCATGCTCGGCTCTGGCCACGATGTGCACCATATGGGAAAATCAGTAGACAATCTGCCCAGTTACCGCCCCCCGATCCTGGGAGAACGTCGTGATGATCGATCAATTGGATGTACGGCTCATCTCGATGCTGGCCGCCGAGCCCCGCATCGGTGTGCTGGAGTGCTCACGCAGGCTCAACGTGGCCCGCGGCACCGTCCAGGCCAGGCTCGACCGCATGGTGGCGCGCGGGGTGATAACGGGATACGGCCCGGACATCGATCCGACCGCGCTCGGATACGGCGTGACGGCCTTCGTGACCCTCCAGATCCGGCAGGTGAGCGGGCACAGCCCGGTCGTCGACCGGCTCGCGCTCGTGCCGGAGGTGCTGGAGGTCCACACCATCACCGGCGGCGGCGACATGCTGTGCCGGGTGGTCGCCCGCAGCAACGCCGACCTCCAGCGCGTCATCGATCTCATCGTCGACGTCGACGGCGTGGTCCGCACCTCGTCGGTGATCGCGCTGGACACGCCCGTGCCGTACCGGACCCTGCCACTCGTCGCCGCCGCGAACCGGAACTGAGAACCGAGAGCCGGGGACGGCGACCCGGAGGGGGTGCAAAGAAGGTCCGCTCGACACGCCAACCATCGTTATCCGTCATTTACCTTTGAATGGTTCGCCCAGGCATCGCAGGGGCAGCGAAAGCGTGAACAATCGGGGGTAATGCGTGGAGACCGACGAGATTCCGGAGCAGCCGTCAGGGCCGGAGTCGCCGTCCGAGCCCAAGCGGAAACGGCCGAGGAGGCGGTTCTTCAGGATCGCCCTGATCACCTTCGGGGTCTGCGTGGGCGTGATGATCGGCCTGTTCGGCGTCGTCTGGACCATGACGCCGATCCCCGACACGACGCAGGACGACGCCACCGCCCAGGGGTCGGTGATCTACTACCGGAACGGCAAGACCGTCCTGGCCACCGAGGGTAAGAATCGCAAGAACGTGCCGCTCAGCGAGGTTCCCGTGCCGGTCAGGCAGGCCGTCATCGCCGCCGAGAACCGGACCTTCTACAGCGACAGGGGCGTCTCCATCTCGGGTACGGCGCGTGCGATCTGGTCGACGGTCACCGGGCAGCAGCTCCAGGGCGGCTCGACGATCACCCAGCAGTTGGTCCGCAACTACTACAGCGGGCTCAGCCAGGAGCGTTCCGTCGAGCGCAAGCTCAAGGAGATCATGATCTCCCTGAAGGTGGATCGGTCCAAGTCCAAGGACTGGGTCCTGGAGCAATACCTCAACACGATCTACTTCGGCCGCGGCGCGTACGGCATCCAGGCCGCGTCCCAGGCGTACTTCGACAAGAACGTGCGGGACCTGACCACGGCCGAGGGCGCCTACCTCGCCGCGGTGATCCAGCAGCCGTCCCGCTTCGCCAACCCCGAGGGCGACGTCCTCGACGCCGCCAAGGCGCGCTGGCGGTCGGTCGTCGACGGCATGGTCCAGACCCGCGCGCTGACCCGCGAGCAGGCCGCGGCGCTCACCTTCCCCACGCTGGCCAAGCAGAAGGCCCCGATCAGCCGCAACGGCCAGAACGGGTTCATGGTCGAGCAGGTCATCGCCGAGCTGCACCGGCTGGGCTACACCGACGAGGACATCAGCCAGGGCGGCCTGAAGATCACCACGACATTCGACAAGAAGCTGATGAAGCTCGCCGAGGAGTCGGTGAAGTCGGTCCTGCCCGACAACACGCCGAAGAAGGTGCGGACCGGCCTGGCCGCCGTCGATCCCCGGACGGGCGAGGTCCTCGCGTTCTACGGCGGCAGGTACGAGTCCAACCAGTACGACAACGCCTTCTCCGCCAAGGTCCAGGCGGGCTCGACCTTCAAGACGTACACGCTGGCCGCCGCGCTGGAGAACGGCTACGGCCTCACCAGCCGGGTCAACGGCAACTCGCCAATGCATATCGCCTCGGCCACCATCCCGAACTCCGGCGGCCGGTCGTACGGCTCCGTCGACCTCGTCGAGGCCACCCGCAACTCGGTGAACACCGCGTTCGTGGACCTGGGGCAGCAGGTCGGACTCAGCAAGGTCGCCAAGGCGGCCGAGGCGGCCGGCATCCCCGCGGACCAGCTCGCCCCGCACCAGGCGGCCGCCACGTTCCCTCTCGGCGTCGCCTCGGTGAGCGCCGTACAGCAGGCGTCCGGGTTCGGCACCTTCGCGGCCGAGGGCATTCACCACGACGTCCACGTGATCCGCTCGATCACCGATGCCAGCGGGAAGACCCGGAAGATCACCACGCCGGGCACGCGGGCCTTCAGCGAGGAGACCGCCGCCGACACGACGTACGCCCTGCAGCAGGTGGTGCGCGGCGGCACCGGCACCGCGGCGCAGCTGCCCGGCCGGCCGGCCGCCGGGAAGACCGGCACCACCGACAAGTCGGCCGCCGCCTGGTTCACCGGCTACGTCCCGCAGCTTTCGGTCGCGGTCAACATGTTCCGCGATGACAACAAGCCCGTGGAGGTCCCCGGATACGGCGCGCTCTACGGCGGGACGCTGCCCGCGCAGATCTGGAAGAGCTTCATGTCGGAGGCGATGGACGGCAAGCCTGTCAAGGACTTCCCCGGGCCGTCGTCCTACTACTACGACGGTGGCGGATACAACTCCTACGACGGTCCGTACGGGTCGTACGACGGCTACGGCGACCGGTTCGGCCAGGGCAACGGAGGGAACCCGTCGCCGAACCCCGAGTCGTCGGTCACCGATCCCCGCTCCCCGAACCCGGGGGGGCCGGGCGGCGGCGAGACCACCGGACCCGGCCGTCCCGACAACGGAGGCGGCACGGGCGGTACAGGCGGCGGGACCGGAGGCGGCCCGGGCGGTGGGACCGGAGGCGGCCCGGGCGGTGGGACCGGAGGCGGCACGACGGAGCCGCCGGGGAACACCGGCGACACCGAGGCGCCACCCGACCAGCCGATCCAGTGAGCCCGTCCCGGCCGCGCCCCGAGGCGAAGTGCACCCGGCTGGAGGCGCTGGCGGGCCCCGCCCGACAGACCTCCAGCGGATCGTCCGGTCAGTGGTGCGGCGGTCCGGGCGTGGGCTACGCCCGGACAGTCACCGGGCCAGTTCCGCCTTCAGCTCGGCCGGGGTGGTGACCGGAGCCCGGCAGGTGAACCGGCGGCACACGTATGCCGCCGGGGCGCCGTCCACCATCGGCCGCCCGTCGAGCAGCGGAACCTCCCGATCCCGCACGTCCCGGTCGCCGGCACCCGGCTCTCCGAGCGCGATCACCAGTCCGGGCGCGGTGGACAGGAGGGCGGCGCGGTGCAGCGCCGCCGTACGCGGATCATCGGCCGGGCCGACGATCGCCACCTCGGCCGGGCCGTGCAGCGCGGCCTCGGCCACCGCCAGGCCCCAGCCCGCGAACCTGGCGTACTTCCCGGCCAACACGGTCACCGTGCCCAGCGCCGCCTCGGCGGCCTCCCTGTGCCGGGCCGAGCCGGTGAGCGCGGCATACGAGAGCAGCGCCCCCGCCGCCGCGAACTGCCCGGACGGCACGGCGTTGTCCGTCGGGTCCTGCGGGCGCTGGAAGAGGCGCTCGCCGTCGTCCGCGGTGTCGAAGAACCCGCCCGACCCGTCGAAGAACCTGGTCAGCACCGTTTCGAGCAGTTCGCCGGCCAGGCCGAACCAGCGGGTCTCGCCGGTCACCCCGTAGAGGGCGAGGAAGCCCTCGGCCACGTCCGCGTAGTCCTCCAGCACGCCGGCGTTGTGGCCCGCCCGGCCGTCGCGTGATGTGCGCAGCAGCCGCCCGCCGTCCATGTGCAGCCGGGCGAGGAGGCCGGCCGCCGCCGTCGCCGCCTCGACCAGGTCGGGCCGCTCGAACAACGCCCCCGTCTCGGCCAGGGCCGCGATGGCCAGGCCGTTCCACGCGGCCACCACCTTGTCGTCCCGTCCCGGTCGCGGCCGCTCCTCGCGCGCCGCCAGCAGTGCCGTACGGACCCGGTCGAGACGGGCTCGGTCGTCCGGGTCGGCGAGGAGCTGGAGCACGGAGGTGCCGTGCTCGAAGGTGCCGGTGACCTCGAACACGGAGGTCGCCCAGGCACCGTCGTCGTCCCCCAGGACCTCGCGGAGTCGGCCGGGGGTCCAGACGTAGAACAGGCCCTCGCCGCGGCGGCCGTCCGGGCCCGCGCTGTCGGCGTCCAGGGCCGAGGCGAAGCCGCCCTCGGGTGTGCGCATCTCGCGGAGCAGCCACTCCGCCGTCTCCAGCGCCACCCGCCGGGCGAGCGGCGAACCGGTCGACCGCCACCAGTGGGTGTACACGCGCAGCAAGAGGGCGTTGTCGTACAGCATCTTCTCGAAGTGCGGCACGACCCATCCGGCGTCCACGGAGTATCGCGCGAAGCCGCCGCCGAGCTGGTCGTACATCCCGCCCCTGGCCATCGCGTCCATGGTCTTCTCGGCCATGGCGAGCGCGTCGGGCGTCCCGTGCCGGAGCAGGAACTCCAGCACCATGGACGGCGGGAACTTCGGCGCGCCGCCGAAACCACCGTTGCGCGGGTCGAACCCGCCCGACAGATCGCGTACGGCCTGCTCGAGGATCGCCGCCGTGGGCAGCGGGCCGGACGGCAGCCGCGCCTGCTCGTTCAGGGCCTCGACGATCTTCGATCCCTGCCGCACGACGGTGTCGCGGTCGTTCCGCCACGCCTGCGAGACGCCGTGGAGCAGCCGCTGGAACTGCGCGCGCGGGAAGTACGTCCCGGCGTAGAACGGATCGCCGTCCGGGGTGGCGAAGACCGTCATCGGCCAGCCGCCCTGCCCCGTCATCGCCTGGGTGGCGGTCATGTAGACCGCGTCGACATCGGGCCGCTCCTCCCGGTCGACCTTGATGTTGACGAACCACTCGTTCATCAACTCGGCGGTCCCCGGGTCCTCGAACGACTCGTGCGCCATCACATGGCATCAGTGGATGTCAAGAAGCGAGTAACCAATGGCAAGACGAATACCCCACTGAGATCAACAGGGGTACGTCTCGCCTACTCGCTTCTTGCATCGCCTCCTCTCCCCATGGCCACCAATCCACAGGATTGCCAGCGTGTTGGAGGAGGTAGGGAGAAGTCTCGCTACCAAGCCGGTTCATACGGCCAGCCTCTCACACGGTCAGAAGAGGACAACGCGAGTAAGGATCACATGGTGGTCGTCTCGGTCGTTTCCCTCGCTCATGGGACGGTGTTCTCCTGCCGGCGGCGGAGGATCTCGTCCATGGTCGTGGTGCGCAGCGTCCCGGCTTCCGCCGCCGCGCGAACGTGCTCACGGTCCGGATCGGTGTCGAGCATCGCGCGGCCCCACCAGGCGGTCATGACGCCGTCCAGCTCCGGGCCCTGCTGGGCCTGGAGCAGCTCCGCGAAGAACTGGGCGCGACGGCTGCCGTGCAGGGCGTCGGAGATCCCGCCGATGGTCCTGGGGACTCTCGGTCGCTCGTTCGCGACCTTGTGAATGGGGTGACCCCGCGAAGGCGCCGCGGGTGGCCCGGACATCACGGCAGCCACCTCCGCCCGAGTGCGTTCCAGCTGACGGCACCGGCCTCTCCCACGAGGAGTGGGTCGGCGAAGGTGACGACGTCGGCGATGAGGTCCCGGAAGAGCTGCGGATAGGAGTTCCCGGCCACTCCCTGCTTCCTCCGCCAGACGGAGTAAGGGGTCTGCCGGCTGTCCGGCAGGTCCAGGATCACGTCAGAGAGCCTTTTCATGGTCACGCCGCGATGGGACGCCGTTCTTTCCAGGGCCGCGCGCACGGACGGGCCGTCGAGGTTGTGACGGCCGGTGAGCTGCCAGATGTCCGCGTAGTCCCGGTCGCGGGTGTTCATGCTGGAGCGTTCCAAAGCAGTCGATATCTTTTCCGCCAGCACGTTCTCGATGGGGTAGCCGAGGAGCGGGAAGCCGCCGTCGCCGATCAGCGTGGGGTAGGCGATCGTCTCGGGTCCCGGCGTGATCGGATCGCCGAAGCTCACGTCCAGTTGGAGGCGGGCGCGGGACCTGCCGAGCAGCGCGGGAACGATCACCCGCACGCCTCCGTAGAGATCGTCCTCGCGGATGGCGGAGGTGCGGATCGTCGTGACGTCGAAGCGCAGCCCGTCTCCGGCCTCCGTCGAGGCGATGGAGACGACTCGGGAGAGGACACTCTGTTCGTCGTTCGCGAATCCGCGCCCCATCAGGTCGATGTCGCGAGTGACCCGGCGCGCGCCGAAGGCCGCGAGGAGCAGGCCGCCTTTCAGGATGAACTGCCCGGCCATCTGGGACGAACTGAGTCGACGGAGGAAGCCTTCGAGGGCGTACAACGTGATCAGATCGTCGGTGTTGCGGCCCTCGCGCCGTGCGAGATTGCGCAGGGCGTTGTAGGCGAGACCTTCCGGCGTGTCACGTGGGGGGTTGGGGGACATCAGTCGAGCACCACCTGGATCGCGTTCCGTAGGGGGCCCGCGCCGCCGAGAAGTTCCGCATACCCCAGCAGATCGCTGGGTGAGGTCCCGCGGCGTCGCAGGTAGGACCGAAGAGCCCGCAGGGCGACCTGATCGCCGACGATGTGACGCAATCGCATGCAGTCGACCACGGTCCGTGACGCAGAATAGATTCTCACGGGCTCGGCTGGAGCCGCCTCCCAATATTCGACCCCTTCCTCGAAGGTCGCCCCGGCGAACCGGTGGACGCGCACCAGGGGGTACGTGATCCGGGGGAGCGGCCCGCCGCGCGGCACGGCGAGGTTGACCTCGCCGGGGATCTCGTCGGTGAGGTCGTGTACGGCCAGTGCCGTCTCCAGGCAAAGAACCCCGTGGGGGACCCGGGTGCAGGCCGCGAGCAGATCGACATGCATGGTGAGCGGCGCGTCGCTCTTGCGGTACACACCCCGGCTCAACTCCCAGATCAGCCCCACCTCGCGAAGGCGTGCGAGAGCGTTGGAGCCGATGCCGCCCTCCCTGGCCTGGGCGGCGGTGAACGTGGGGCCGAGACGGTCGAGATGCCGCGCCGACACGGAGTGCTTGGGGTCGATCACGATTCAAAGTAACACCACGTCGTCAGGGGTGGCGTTACTTTTAAATGCGGGTCTCCTGAGGTGGGGGATGTGTTCTCGGGGCGGCACGGCGTAGGCTCACGGGGCGTGAGCTTGGATTTGGACTTCGCCGTCCGGCACGCGGGCCGTCCGGCGAGTGAGTTGACGCGACGCGACGTGGCGCGAGTGCTGCTGGCGGTGCCGTCGGGGCAGGCCCTTGTCGCTCTTCCCGATCTGAGGCGCGAGCTGCTGGCGGCGGGCAACCCGCTGTCGGTCCCCTTCTGGGACTCGGCCAAGGCGACGCTGTCCCGGATCGAGGCCGGCCTGGCGACCGTCGGCGACGTGCAGCGCTGGCTCGAATCCACGGGAAGCGAACCGATCCTGCTCACCCGCAGCTATTTCGTCTGGCCGGAGGAGGGCGAACGCGGGCCGGTCGCCACCGAGATGCACGCCCGGATGGTCGCGTTCCTGGAGGAGCGCGTCGCGTCCGGCCAGATCGACGTGGACGCGCTGGCCGCCGGCGACACCGACGCCCGGCACGCGTACGAGCAGTTGCAGGAGCACTGGCTGAGCGCGCCGCTGCCGGACGGCCGGGTGCCGGGCGCGGCGGTCAGCGACGAGCAGGATGAGGAACTGTACGCCGCGTGGGACGAGGAGGAGGCGTACGCGCTGGGCGAGCTGCGCCGGGTTCTGGCCGAGCTGCCCGAGCCGCCGCTCCCCGTCGGCGATCTCCGCTCCGCCGCCCTCCGGCTCCGCGTGACGCTGACGGAGGACGGCTACCCGGGGAACGTGCTGCGGGCCTGCGCGGGCTTCGAAGACGGAGTGTTCCCGGAGCGCGATGAGGACCTCTGGCTCGCGGTGGCGGCCGGCATCGCCTCGCCGATCTCGGATCTGCCCGACGAGGAGGACGCCGCCCGGTTCTTCGACCTGGAGGGGGAGCTGAGCCACGAGGACTCGATCCTCGCCTCGCTCTGCGCCATCAACCACGCCGACTGGCTGGCGGCGGTGACCACGCTGGCGAGGTACGGCCCAGGCGTGCTGGCCTCACCCGAACGTATCGCGCGGTTCATCGCCGACTCCGAGGACGTCGATCTGGACGCCGAGGACACCCTGGGCGAGTCCGAGGACCTGGAGGCGACCGAGATGCTGTTCACCGCGGTCACCCCGCTGTGGGCGTATCTCGGCATCGTGGACAAGGCCGAGGTGTTCACCCCGCTCGGCTGGTGGGGCCTCTCCAAGGCGTTGGAACGCGCCTGGTCGGCGGGCTGATCACTCAGCCAGCAGGTCGCGGTACTCCGGATGGCGCTCGATGTATCGGGCGACGAACGGGCACAGCGGCTCCACGCTCCGCCCGGTCTCCCGAACCTGGTCCAGGGCGCCGCCCACCAGGCGGCTGCCGAGGCCCTTGCCCTCGAACTCCTTGCGGATCTCGGTGTGGGTGAAGACGACCACGCCGTCGCGGAGGCGGTACTCCGCGAAGCCGGCGACCTCATCGTCGAGCCGGAGCTCGTACCGCGAGGCCGCCGCGTCGTGGACCACTTCGGACACTCTTCAAGCCTCGCGCACGGGGATGGCGGGCTGCTCGCGCTCGTGCGGCACCTCGATCTTCGTCATCTGCTTGTTCATCGACTTGATCAAGAAGAACAGCGCGAAGCCGATGGCGGCGACGACGATGAAGCCGAGAAGCCCTGGGCCGAAGCTGAGACCGGGTGCGGTGGTTGGGTTCACGCTCCCAGCTTACGAGCAGGCGGGAGTGACCTCCGCGTGGATCCCCGTGAAGATGTCGTCCTCCGGAAGCGAGGTGTCCACCAGGGACCGCGCGAGGTGGTAGTCCTCCGTCGGCCAGACCTCCTGCTGGATCTCACGCGGGCAGACGAACCAGAACCCGTCGGGATCGACCTGGGTGGCGTGCGCGATCAGGGCCTGGTCGCGGATCTCGAAGTACTCGGCGCACGGCACCTTGGTGGTGACGTCCCACTTCTGCGGGCGGTCCTCCCACCGGGCGATCCAGTCGGCGTACGGCGAGCCCATGCCGCGCGCGTTCATCGCCTCGTGCAGCGCCTCGAACCGCTCCTTGCTGAACCCCATGTGGTAGTAGAGCTTCAGCGGCTGCCAGGGCTCGCCGGTGCCGGGGTACTTGTCGGGGTCGCCGGCCGCCTCGAACGCCTCGATCGAGACCCGGTTGGTCATGATGTGGTCGGGGTGCGGGTAGCCGCCGTTGTCGTCGTACGTGAGGATCACGTGCGGGCGGAACTCGCGGATCAGCGCGACCAGTGGCGCCGCCGCCACCTCCAGCGGCTGTACGGCGAAGCACCCGTCGGGCAGCGGCTCCGTCTCGTCCTCGGGGAGGCCCGAGTCGACGAAGCCGAGGAAACGCTGCTCCACGCCGAGGATCTCCCGCGCCCGCTCCATCTCCAGGCGGCGCACCTCGCCGATGTTCTCCACGATCTCCGGCCGGTCCATCTTGGGGTTCAGCACGGAGCCGCGTTCGCCGCCGGTACACGTGGCGACGAGGACGTCCGCACCTTCTCGCACGTAGCGGGCCATCGTGGCGGCGCCCTTGCTCGACTCGTCGTCGGGGTGCGCGTGAACGGCCATCAGCCTCAGCGGTGCACTCACGGCTCTCCTCAATGTGTCCAGTCAGCTCACCGAAGAGGTTAGCTTCTGGAGGGGGCGAGACCCCCGGGTTGGACAATTGTTTCGGACAACACCGTATGACCCCAGGGAGATTCCGCGATGGCCGCCGAATCAAGCAGCAGGGCCGCCACCGGGCCCGCCACCGCGACCACCCCCGAGCCCGGCGATGCCCATGAAAGGACCGGCACGATCGACGCTCCCATCCTCGGCACGCCCGACGACTTCCCGGAGCGGCCGCAGAGGCGCCGGGGCGTCCTGGCGTACGTCGTCATCGGTCTGCTCGTCGTCGTGATGGCGGGCGGCTGGGGATACGTGCTGATGGCCGCGCGCGGCAACCCTGAGGTGCGGGCCGACGTGATCACCTATGACGCCGGCGCGCACGACTCGGCCGCGGTCACCTTCACAGTGCACAAGCCCGCCGACCGCGAGGCGATCTGCCGGTTGCGGGCCGTCGACGTCTACCACACCGAGGTCGGCATCAAGGAGGTCACCATTCCGTCGGGTAAGTCGGACCTCACGCTGACGGAGGAACTGATGACGAGTGCCCAGGCCACAAGCGTGGTCGTCCAGTACTGCGATCTCGTATAGTGGAATCTTTGGGGAAGCGTTCGAAGGCGTTAACTTGTAAGCCTTTCGAGTCACTTAGAGGAATCAAGGAGAGCCCGTGGCCGTCTCCCAGAACGACAACGTCACCTGGCTGACGCAAGAGGCGTACGACCGCCTCAAGGAGGAGTACGAGTACCTTTCCGGCCCGGGTCGCACGGATATCGCGAAGAAGATCGAAGCCGCCCGTGAAGAGGGCGACCTCAAGGAGAACGGCGGCTACCACGCCGCCAAGGACGAGCAGGGCAAGATGGAGGCCCGGATCTTCCATCTCCGCCAGATCCTGGACAGCGCCAAGGTCGGCGAGGCGCCCCGCGCCGAGGGTGTCGTCGGTCCCGGGATGACCGTGACGATCCGATTCGTGGGTGACGACGATGAGGTGACCTTCCTGCTCGCCTCCCGCGAGGAGAGCGGAGCGCCCATCGACGTTTACTCGCCGAAGTCGCCGCTCGGCTCCGCCATCAACGGCAAGAAGATCGGTGAAAAGGCGATGTACACCCTGCCGAACGGCCGTCAGAACGAGGTGGAGATCCTCGAGGCCGTTCCGTACATCGGCAACTAGGTCCTGTTCGAGGGCCCGACCCCACCACACATGCTTCGACCCGTCGGTACGTCTTCGTGCCGGCGGGTTTCGGCATGTGCGCCGATTGCGGTATTCGCGCCTGTACGGCAGTCTCGTTGATCAGGCTCGCCGATCCCTTCCTGGAGCGGGCCGACGGGGCGGAGATGGGGTGGGATGGTGCTCGACCGGCGCGCGGGTTCCTCGTTCCGGACGAGCGTCGCGCGGGTGATGTCCGAGACCCGCCAGGACCTGGCCTATCGGCCGCGGATGTCGCCCCGCCGCCGGATGCCCCGCGCCGCCGTCCCCGTCATCGCGGCGCTCTTGGTCTCCGTCTTCACCGCCGATCTGGTGGTCCTCAGCCATGATCCCGGCACGTCGCCCGTACGGCAGCAGGCAGCGCGGGGCCACGGTGGTGAGCGCGGTGGCGGGCCCGGTGGTGAGCGCGGTGGCGGGCAGGGTGGTGAGCGCGGTGGCGGGCAGGGTGGTGAGCGCGGTGATGACCGCGGCGGCGAGCGCGACCGGCGGGTGGCGTCCGCGCAACAGATCACGGCGACGACGCCCGCGGTGGCGCCGCTCAAGGAGCTGCGCGACCCGCACCTGTTCGTGGTGGCGCGGGGGCCGCTCTCCCCGGCCGTCGTGGCGAAGGTACGGGCGGTGAAGGGCGTGGCGGCGGCCGAGGTGACCGACGCCGCCGACGTCATGATGGACGGCAAGCGGGTGCAGACCCTGGGGGTGGACCCCTCGACGTTCCGTCCTTTCACGCCGAAGACGACGGCCAGGTCGGACGCCCTGTGGAACAACGTCGCCGCCGGTGAGGTGGCGGTCTCCTTCGACCTGGGCCAGGACGGCGGCATCAAGCTGGGCTCCACCGTGACCGGTGGCCGGCTGCGGCTGCGCGTCGGCGCGTACGCCACGATGGGCATGGGCTCGATCGCCGCCGTGGTGTCGCGGCAGACCGCGCGCACGCTGGGCATCCCCGAGGGCAACGCCATGGTCATCAGCGCGCCCAAGGTCGATTCCGGGAAGCTGCGCAGGAAGCTGCTGAAGATCCTGCCGAAGGGCAGCCAGGTGGCCACGATCAACCCGGTGGTCATCCTGCCGCCCGGCCGGACCACGTCGCAGAAGACCTGGCCGGTGACCGCGTTCATGTCGGTCGACCAGCTCAGGGTCGCGCTCCAGGCCGCGGCCGGCAAGCTGGGCCGCCCGTACGTGTGGGGCGCGGAGGGCCCGAACAGCTTCGACTGCTCGGGCCTGGTCCAGTGGGCCTACGGCCAGGCCGGGGTCCGGATGCCGCGGGTCACCACGCAGCAGTGGGCGACCGGGCCGCAGGTGCCGCTGTCCCAGGCCCAGCCGGGCGACCTGCTGTTCTGGCGGAACGACCCGACCAACCCCAACTACATCTCGCATGTGGCGATCTACTGGGGCGGCGGCAAGATGTTGCACGCGCCGCGTACGGGCGACGTCGTCAAGATCGCCCCGGTCTACACCCGGAACCTGGCCGGGGTGGTCCGGGTCAGCCCCTGGGTCGCCGCCCGCGTGCGGTGAGTCACGCGGGCGGCACTGTCAACGGCGGCTTCGCGGGGGCCAGGGGCGGCCGGCGGACTCACGCGAGCTTGACGGTCACGGGGTCCAGCCATCCGGTCGGGGTGAGCTCGGCCTTGGCGATGCGCGTGGAGTATCCGGCCTGCTGGCTGTAGACCCAGAGGGGGATGGCGGGCAGATCCCTGACGAGCAGCGCCTCGGCCTGCTGGTAGAGCGCGTTCGCCTTGGTGGGGGAGCTCTGCCGGTCGGCCGCGCGCAGCAGCGCGTCGAACCGGGGGTTCCGGTAGCGGCTGTCGTTGGACACCCCGTCCGAGGCGTACATGGGAGCGAGCACGTTCTGGATGTGCGGGTAGTCGAGCTGCCAGCCCGCCCGGATCATGCCATTCAGCCGTCCGCCGGTCACGGCGTCCCGGAAACCGGCGAAGGTCGGCATCGCCTTGGGGACGACCTTCACCTTGCCGCCGAGCGTCTTGGTCACGCTCTCGGCGACGCGCTTGACCCATTCGGCGTGCGGGCTGTCGGCGTTGTAGTACAGCGGGAGCGCCGCGGGCGGCCGGAAGCCTGACGCGAGGGCCTTCGCGAGGTATTTGCGTGCCTCACCAGGGTTGTACGAGCACACCTGCCCGCAGGAGTCGCGCCTGCTGCCTTCGGCGGTGGGCGGGACGAAGGAGTGGGCGGGGACGCGACCGCCGCCGAAGACCTCTCTGGTGATCGTCTCCCGGTCGATCGCCATCGAGACGGCCTTGCGGAAGTCGATGTTCGCCGCGACCTTCGCGGGAAAGGCGACCAACTGAACGGTGTGGCCCGCGCGGTTGAGCACGCGCCCGCCCAAGTCCTTCTTGAAGGTCGCCAGCTTCGTGGAGGGGATCAGGCTGGTGAAGTCGAGGTCGCCGGCGCGCAGGTCCGCGTAGAGGGCGGTCTCGTCACGGTAGACCCGGTAGACGATCCTGGAGACAGCCGGCTTGGCCCCGGGGTAATCGTCGAACCGCTCCACCACGCTCTTCGACGAGAGCGACCACGAGACGACCCGGAACGGGCCGTTGCCGATCGGCTTCTTGCTGAAGCTCGCCGGGTTCTTCAGGGTCGAGTCCGGCAGGGGGGAGAAGGCGAGCATGCTGAGCTTCTTCACGAAGGGGCTGAAGGGCCTCGACAGGGTGATGGTGAACGTGTGGTTGCCCGTCACCTTCAGCCCGGACATCCTCCGGCTGCCGTACCCCTTGATCTCCTCGAAGAGGAAGGAGTTGTCCGTCTTCCCCGAGGCGACCTGGTTCCACGCCTCGACGAAGTTGCGCGCCTTGACCTCCGTGCCGTCGTGGAACTTCCAGCCCTTGCGCAAGGTGACATGGAAGACCTGGTTGTCCTTCGTGATGATCGACTCGGCGACCGCGTATCGGGATCTGGAGGTGCCGGGCTCGTACTCGGTCAGCCCGGTGAAGAGCGCGTCCAGTTGTTCGGAGCCGCAGGGGTCCACGGTTCCGAGATCCAAGAACTGGTAAGGCGTGCAGGTCCCGACGGTGATCTCCGATGCGCTGTCGGCGTGCGCCGTGCTCCCCAGAGCCGTACAGGGGAGCAGGGTCAGGGCCGCGACGGCGGCGAGTCTCTGACGAGACATTTCCGGCCTCCAGGGGCGATTTTCCCGTAAAAATCAGGTAGATCACCTTATGGGGCAGGCCGGCTCCTCGCCCCTGGCACAGGCTGCGGCTTGATCACGATTCTTGATCGAGATTCAGACCGGCAGGCCGCTCTCAAGGAGGCCCAGGGCCTCGTCGACCACGTCGGGCAGGGACCGGGTGCCGTTCGCGGCGCTCCAGCTGAACAGCGCTGGGAGAATCGCCCCCACCACGGCCCCGGCGAGGGTCTGTACGGCGGGGGCGGCCCTGTCCCGGCCCGTGCGCTCGGCGACCACCCCGGCCAGCACGTCCACCGTGGTCACCAGGTTGTCCAGGCTGCGGGCACGCACGGCCGGGATCTTCATCATCAGGCCGATCCGGGCGCGGACGTCCTCCAGCTCCGACTGGGGCACCTGCGCGAAGGCCGTGCGAATGCCCTGGCGGATCGCGGCGAGCGGGGGCAGCTCGGGCGGCTGCGCCCGCACCATCGCCACGAGCAGCGGGTCGTAGTCGTCCTGGATGATCAGGTCTTCTTTGGTCGGGAAGTACCGGAAGAACGTGCTCGGAGACACCTCGGCCGCTTCGGCGATCTGCTCGACGGTGGTGGCCTCGTATCCCTGTTCGGCGAACAGCCGGAGAGCGTGTTCCTGGATGGTCCGCCGGGTCTTGGCCTTTTTGCGCTCGCGCAGGCTCAGGACGGCCCGCTCCGGCGAGTCCGCGGCCCGGTCAGCGCGCTGAGGTGAGCTCATGCTCCGATTTTGCCGTCTTCGGAGCGGACCTGGGAAGGAAGATCAACATCAGCGGGGCGGCGACCAGGGACGCGGCCCCGCACAACAGGAGCACCACGTCCATGCCGGAGACGAACGCCTCGCGGGCGTCGTGCAGGAGGCCGGGGTCGCCGAGCGCCACCGCCGCCGTGACCGAGTCCTTCGCCATCTGGGGCGCGCCGGACGGCAGGCCGCCGGCGTAGACGGCGGAAAGGAGGCTGCCGAGCCCCGCGACGCCCATGGTCCCGCCGACCTGGCGCATGGTCTGGAGCGTCGCGGAACCGGAGCCGGAACGCTCCTCGGGCAGCGTGGCGAGCACGCCGTCCATCGCGGGAACCATCGTGAGGCCGACCCCGGCGCCGACCACCGCCAGCCAGGCGGCGATGAAACCGTACGACGAGGTCGCCCCGGTGGCCGCCCCGACGGCGAAGCCGGCCGCGAGGAGCAGCAGGCCGGCGGTCATGACGGACCGCAACCCGAGGCGCTCGACCAGGCGTTCCCCGGCCAGGCCCCCGGCCATCAGGCCGGCCACCATGGGGATCAGCCGGACGCCGGTGCCGAGGGCGTCGTGCCCCAGCACGGCCTGGAGGTGCTGCGGCATGACGAACAGCAGGCCGGACATGCCGAGGCTGACCAGGGTGGCGCCGACCGCGCCCCACAGGAACACCCGGCTACGGAAGAACCCGAGGTCCATCATGGGCGCCGTGGCCCGCCGCTCGACGGCGACGAAGGCCGCGAGCAGGACGACGCCCGCAGCCAGGCTCGCCAGCACCGCCGGGTCGCCCCATCCGTCGATCGGGGCCTGGATGACGCCGTACACGAGGGCGGCGAGACCGGCCACCGAGAGCAGCGCGCCCGGGATGTCCAGCCGGGTGGCCGACGCGTCGCGGGACTCCGGGAGGAGTACGGCCGCCGCGACCAGGCTGACCAGCACGACGGGGATGTTGATCAGGAAGATGGAGCCCCACCAGTAGTGATCGAGCAGATAGCCGCCGACGATGGGGCCGAGCGGCAGCCCGAGCGCCATGGCGGCGCTCCACACGGCGATCGCCTTGCCGCGCTCCTCGGGCCCGAAGACGCTCGGCAGGATCGACATCGACAGGGGCATGATCAGGGCCGCGCCCGTACCCATGAGCGCACGGGCGGCGATGAGCGATCCGGTGCCCTCGGCGAACGTGGCGACGACGGACGCGATCCCGAACGCCGCCAGGCCGCCGAGGAGGACGCGCTTGCGCCCGAACCGGTCGCCGAAGGCGCCCGCGGGCAGCATCAGGGCCGCGAACGGAACCATGTACGCGTCGATGATCCACTGCAGCTCGCCGGTCGTCGCGCGGAGGTCCGTGGCCAGCGTCGGCAGGGCCACGTTGAGGATCGTCGCGTCCAGGCCGAGCACGAGGACGCTGAGGACGAGCGCGCCGAGAGCCCACCAGCGCGCAGAACTGAAAGTCACCATGAAATGAGAGTAACTACCAAAAGAATGCCCACTGTCAATGCCTGGCCATCGCGAGGATGTGGTTGTAATCTCGATTACATGGATACAGAAGAGCAGTTGCGAGGCTGGTTCGCCGGACGCCTGCCGGAGGGCTGGTTCACCGAGGCGCCCGAAGTGGTGCTGGACCGCGAGGAGATCGCCGTCGTCGGCGTCGTCCCCCCGCTGACGGTGGCGCGCGGGCTGCCCGAGTTGGAGCGTTCCGCCGCTCTGGAGGGCTACGTCGAGCGGTTCCGCGAGGAAACCAGGGAGCGCCGGATCGAGATCGCCCGCGAGGCGGAGCGCCGGTTCCGCCGGAAGGTCTCCTGGGGGATCGTCGTCGAGGGCGAGAGAGTGATGTTCACCACGTTGTCGGTTCCAGTTATGACCCGGTTGCGGCAGCCGGAGCGGCAGGTCCTCGACACTCTTGTCGCCGCTGGGGTCGCCCGCAGCCGCAGTGACGCGCTGGCCTGGTGCGTCCGTCTCGTGGGCCGGCACACCGACACCTGGCTCGCTGACCTGCGGGATGCCCTGCAGCACGTGGACCGGGTCCGCGCCGCCGGGCCGGAGCACGTGGACTAAACCAATTGCGAAAATGGCCTAGACCACTGGCGATGGCCTATACCAATATCGTCGGACGGAGTTGATCGAGCGGTCGGAACTCGTTTCTTTAAGGCGCTATCCACTGGGTAGGCTCCACGAACCGTCACGGCTCCTGCCTGGCCAAACTCCATTACGGAGCCGTGTGGACCCGAATGCCGCCGGATATGGGCGTGGTCTACGCCAATTGGATTCCGCGGCCATTCGTCGTCAATGATGATTTGGTCCTTCGAGAAAAAGGAGCCGGTTCCGTGTCCGTATCAGCAGAGGTGCGCGTTCCGACGACTCACGCCGAGTTGGCCGCCTGGGTCAGGGAGATCGCCGAGCTGACCCAGCCCGACAGGGTCGAATGGTGCGACGGTTCCGAGGCCGAGTGGACCCGTCTGACGAACCTGCTCGTCAAACAGGGCACCCTCACGCGGCTCGCCCAGCGGCCCAACAGCTTCCTCGCGACCTCGGACCCGAGCGACGTCGCCCGGGTCGAGGACCGCACGTACATCTGCTCGGAGCGGGCCGAGGACGCGGGGCCGACGAACAACTGGATCGCCCCCGCCGAGATGCGGCGGACGTTCGGCGAACTGTTCAAGGGATGCATGCGCGGCCGCACGATGTACGTCGTGCCGTTCTGCATGGGACCTCTCGGCGGCACCATCTCGCAGCTCGGCGTTGAGATCACCGACTCGCCGTACGTGGCGGTGTCCATGCGGATCATGACCCGCATGGGTGAGGAGGCGCTGCGCCTGATCGAGGAGCGCGGCGAGTTCGTCAAGGCCGTCCACTCCGTGGGCGCCCCGCTGGCCGCCGGCCAGGAGGACGTGCCGTGGCCGTGCAGCGAGACCAAGTACATCAGCCACTTCCCGGAGACCCGCGAGATCTGGTCGTACGGCTCGGGCTACGGCGGCAACGCGCTGCTCGGGAAGAAGTGCTACGCGCTGCGGATCGCCAGCGTCATGGCCAGGGACGAGGGCTGGCTGGCCGAGCACATGCTCATCCTCAAGCTCACGCCCCCGCAGGGTGAGGCGCGGTACGTCGCCGCGGCGTTCCCGTCGGCGTGCGGCAAGACCAACCTCGCCATGCTCCAGCCGACGATCCCCGGCTGGAAGGTCGAGACGATCGGCGACGACATCGCGTGGATGCGCTTCGGCCCCGACGGCCGCCTGCACGCCATCAACCCCGAGGCGGGGTTCTTCGGCGTGGCGCCCGGGACCGGCGAGTCCACCAACGCCAACGCGATCGAGACCCTCTGGGGCAACAGCATCTTCACCAACGTCGCGCTGACCGACGACGGCGACGTGTGGTGGGAGGGCCTCACCGACGAGCCGCCGGCCCACCTCACCGACTGGAAGGGCCGCTCCTGGACGCCGGAGTCCGGCGAGCCGGCCGCGCACCCGAACGCGCGCTTCACCACCCCGGCCGGGCAGTGCCCGACGATCGCTCCGGAGTGGCAGGACCCGGCGGGCGTGCCGATCTCGGCCATCCTGTTCGGCGGGCGCCGGGCGACCGCGGTCCCGCTGGTGACCGAGTCGCTGAGCTGGCAGCAGGGTGTCTTCCTCGGCGCCAACGTGGCCTCCGAGAAGACCGCGGCGGCCGAGGGCAAGGTCGGCGAGCTGCGCCGCGACCCCTTCGCGATGCTGCCGTTCTGCGGCTACAACATGGGCGACTACTTCGCCCACTGGATCAAGATCGGTCAGCAGGCGGACGCCGCCAAGCTGCCGCGGATCTACTACGTCAACTGGTTCCGCAAGGACGCGAACGGCCGCTTCCTGTGGCCGGGCTTCGGCGAGAACAGCCGGGTGCTCAAGTGGATCGTCGGCCGGCTGAACGGCCAGGAGGACGCCGTGCCGAGCCCGATCGGCAACCTGCCCGCCGGGCTGGACACCGAGGGCCTGGACGTCTCCGAGAGCGACATGGCGGAGCTGCTCAGCGTCGACCCCGAGGTGTGGCGCGAGGAGGCGGCGCTCGTGCCGTCCTTCTTCGAGACCTTCGGCGACAACCTGCCCAAGGAGCTCTGGGACGAGTACCGCGCCCTCGTCGCGCGGCTCGGCTAACTCTGACTTGCCCGTTTTGGGGTGTTAGCGGCGAGTTGTCGCGGCTAGCGTGTGAAACGTGCAGGGGCTACGGTGCGTGGACGGCTCATACCTTGCCGTTAATCCGGTGCCGTGCCGGGACAGGCTCGGCGTTCCGTACGAGGTGACGCTGGACCTGTACCGGGACGGTGTGCCGTACGGAACGGTCGGGGAGCGGTGCGGCTGGTTTCTGGCCAGGATGGCCAGGGTGATCGCGGACGCGAGAGCGGACGGCGGTCCCCTGGCCGGTGACTGGCCGGATCCGGAGGACCGCTTCCCCGGCGGCGAGGGCGAGCTGTTCGCCTTCCGCTACCGGAGCAGGGGCGACGTGGTCGGCGGCGGCGAACTGCGCTGCCAGGTGCGGACGATGTCCTCATGGATCCCCGCGCGGCGGCGCGGCCGCGCTCCGCTGGGCGAATGGCGGGTCACCCGCAGGGCCTACCTGGAGGCGTGGGGCACGAGCGGCGTCGGCCTGCGCGCGGAGCTGACCTCGGGCCGCCTGGCCGCCTTCGTCGCAGGTCTCGTCGGTGACGCCGAGGAACGGCTGGGCGCGAGGTTCGAGATGGAACGTAACGGCAACGTCGTGAACGGAGCAGTCAGGGTGTCGCGGCCCCGATAATTGACCGGAGCCACCGGGTCGCGAGGGAAGAGGACTTGCATGGGCGTGCGCGATCTCGTGTACAAGCTGTACGAGCGCAGGCTCGAGCGGAAGCTCTCCGGACCCGGCAGCACGGCACTGATCCCCCGGCATGTCGGCGTGATCGTCGACGGCAATCGGCGGTGGGCCAGGGCGATGGGCCTGCGGGACGTGAACCGCGGGCACCAGAAGGGCGCCGACAAGATCAGCGAACTCCTGGGGTGGTGCCGGGAGGCCGGCGTCGAGTACGTGACGCTGTGGCTGCTCTCCACCGACAACCTCTCCCGTGACCAGGCCGAGCTCCAGCCCCTGCTCCAGGTGATCGAGGGCCTGGTGCGCGACCTCGTCGAGCAGGGATGGCACGTCAACCCCATGGGCTCGCTGGACCTCTTGCCCGATCACACGGCTCGTGTCCTGAAAGATGCAAAAGAAGCCACATCGCACCGCCCTGGCCTGATTGTGAACGTGGCCGTTGGGTATGGAGGAAGACGTGAGATCGCTGATGCGGTGCGCTCTCTCCTCCAGGAGCACGCCAGCAAGGGCGCGAGCATCGAGGACCTCGTCGAGGTCCTCGACGTGGAGCACATCGCGGAGCATCTCTACACGCGCGGGCTGCCCGACCCGGACCTCGTCATCCGGACGTCGGGAGAGCTGCGACTCTCCGGATTCCTGCTCTGGCAGAGCGCTCACTCCGAGTTCTACTTCTGCGAGGCCTACTGGCCTGACTTCCGCAGAGTCGACTTCCTGCGGGCGCTCCGCTCGTACGCCGCGCGGCACCGTCGGTACGGTTCCTGAAACGGCACGTGAACGCTCCCTTTCGGTCACGGTTCAGCTCTTGGGATCAAAGGGAACGTTACGTACCGTAGTGGGAGAGGGCCTGTCCTTGGTCGTGAGGGGGGCCGGAGTCCCGGTCCGCTTCCCCAGGGCACGGGTCCGGTCCGTTCACCACCATTCACGGCAGGGCGCCTTACCCCGGCGCCCGGGGGAGAACGCGTGGCACAGTCCTCGAGTAACCCAACCCGCACCTACATCCTGGACACCTCTGTCCTGCTCGCCGACCCGGCGGCGATGAGCCGCTTCGCCGAGCACGAGGTCGTCATCCCGGTCGTCGTCGTCACGGAGCTGGAGGCCAAGCGGCACCATCCCGAACTCGGCTACTTCGCCCGTGAAGCACTGCGCTTCCTCGACGACCTCAGGGTGCGGCACGGTCGCCTGGACGAGCCCATGCCGATCGGCGAGGGCACCATCCGGGTCGAGCTCAACCACAGCGACCCGTCGGTCCTTCCGGCGGGCTTCCGGCTCGGTGACAACGACACCCGCATCCTCACGGTCGCGCAGAACCTGGCGGCCGAGGGCTGCGACGTGGTGCTCGTCTCGAAGGACCTGCCCATGCGCGTCAAGGCCGCCTCGATCGGCCTCGCCGCGGAGGAGTACCGCGCCGGGATGGTGGTCGAGTCCGGCTGGACCGGCATGGCCGAGCTCCAGGTGACCACGGAGGACGTCGAGGCCCTCTTCGAGAGCGGCAGCGCCGACCTGGAGGAGGCGCGCGACCTCCCCTGCCACACCGGCCTGCGGCTGCTCTCCAGCCGCGGCTCCGCGCTCGGCCGCGTCATGCCGGACAAGTCCGTACGGCTGGTCCGGGGCGACCGTGAGGTCTTCGGCCTGCACGGCCGGTCGGCGGAGCAGCGGATCGCGCTCGACATCCTCATGGACCCCGAGGTGGGCATCGTCTCCATGGGGGGACGCGCGGGCACCGGGAAGTCGGCCCTGGCCCTCTGCGCGGGCCTGGAGGCCGTCCTGGAGCGCCGCCAGCACCGCAAGGTCATCGTCTTCCGCCCGCTGTACGCCGTGGGCGGCCAGGAGCTCGGATACCTCCCGGGCTCCGAGAACGAGAAGATGGGCCCCTGGGCCCAGGCCGTCTACGACACCCTCGGCGCGGTGACCACGCCCGAGGTGATCGAGGAGGTTTTGGACCGGGGGATGCTGGAGGTCCTCCCGCTCACCCACATCCGCGGCCGGTCGCTGCACGACGCGTTCGTCATCGTGGACGAGGCGCAGTCGCTGGAGCGCGGGGTCCTCCTCACGGTGCTGTCGCGCATCGGCGCCAACTCGCGGGTGGTGCTCACCCACGACATCGCCCAGCGCGACAACCTCCGCGTCGGCCGGCACGACGGCGTCGTCGCGGTGGTCGAGAAGCTCAAGGGGCACCCGCTGTTCGCCCACATCACCCTCACCAGGTCGGAGCGGTCGCAGATCGCCGCCCTGGTGACCGAGATGCTGGAGGACATCACCTTCTGATACCCGGCTCGGGAGTCATGGCGGGACACCTGGCCCGGGGGTCACGGCGGGAGATGGCCGTTCTCCGGGGCCAGGTCCCAGTACTCCCGGCAGGTGTGGATCTTCAGGGTCCCGGCCTCGCCCTGCGCGATCTCCACGGCCCAGATCTCCGGGCGCAGCCGCGCCGTACAGGTGATCTGGGCCATCGCGATCCTGGACATCCTCGGCCCGCTGACGAACACCCGCAGCCGCAGGCCGGCGCTGTCCGGGTCGTTGTGGCTCGCCGGATCGCGCGTGTACCGCACGAGCTGGACCTGGGCCAGCCGCATGCGGGACAGGGCCGTGCTGACGCCGCGCGGCGGGCGCCGACCGGCCCCGAACAGGGCGGAGAGCACGTCGTTGACGTGCGCGGAGGTCGCGGCCACGCTGGTGGCCTCCAGCCGCCCGGACCGGACGAGGTAGACGCGTACGAGCGTCGAGGCGTCGCTGATGGCCGGAGGCGGCCCCCCGTCGAACACCCTGGTCGGATCGACCCCGCACGCCGTGATCGCGATGACGAGCAGCGCGACCACCGCAGTACGGCCCACGGCGCGGGCCAGCACAGTGCGGGCCTGGGCCGGCTGGGTCATCACGCGGGGCATGGCAGGGGGCATGGTGCGGGTCATGGCGCCGGGATCCACAACGTGAAGAGGGTTCCGGGCTCGCATCGTCTGACCTCGATCGTGCCGCGGTGCAACTCGGCGTTGGCCTTGGCGATGGACAGCCCGAGGCCGCTGCCGACGCTGCGCGCCCGGCCCGTGCCCGCCTTGTAGAAACGCTCGAAGACGTGGGGGAGCGACCGCTCGGGGATGCCCTCCCCGTGGTCCCGTACGGTCACCTGGAGGCCGCTGGGCCGTACCCTGGCGCTCAGCAGCACCGGCTGGGCCCCGTGGTGCAGGGCGTTGCCGACGAGGTTGGCGACGATCACGTCGAATCGCCGCGGGTCGAGGGAGAACATCAGCCCGATCGGCACGGTGAGGTTGACCTGGTCGGCCCACCCGCGCACCTCCAGGCAGTCGGCCAGCGCGTCGCCCACGTCCACGCTCTCCCGGCGGAGCACGGCGGCGCCGGAGTCGAAACGGCTGACCTCGATGAGGTGCTCCACGAGGGTCTTGAGCCGGTCTATCTCGTGGAGGACGATGCGCACCGCCTCGCCCGCGTCGTCCGGCAGGCCGTCCGCCTCCTCGGAGAGCATGTCCGTCACCGCGGTCATCGCGGTGAGGGGCGTGCGCAGCTCGTGCGAGACGTCGGCGACGAAGCGCCGGGACATCGCCTCCAGGGTGCGCAGCTCGGACACCTTCTCCTCCAGCGCCTCCGCCGTCTCGTTGAAGATGGCGGTGAGCTCGGCCAGCTCGTCCTTCCCGCGTACGGGGAGCCGGATGTGCAGCTCGCCCGCGCCGAGCATGCGGGCGGCGGTACCGAGCCTGCGCACCGGGAGCAGCACCCGCCAGGCCGACAGCAGGGCCACGGTGAGCGCGATGGCCAGCGTGATCCCGCCGGCCTGGAGGAGCGAGCCGCGCAGCCGCTTGAGCACGCCCTCCTCGTCGCTCAGCGAGACGAAGACGTACGCGCTCAGGCCGGTGCCGCGCAAGGAGCCGTTCTGGTTGGCGCGGTAAATCTGGGTGGCGATCAGCAGCCACGGCCGGTCCTTCAGCCTGATCCGCTGGTAGACCAGACGCCGGGTGGCCTGCCAGCGGAGCTGGTCGGGCACGTCGGTCAGGGTGAACGGCGCGCCCCGGCTGGTGCTCTGGTGACCGCCGTACGTGACGATGACCGCGCGGTCGGCCCCGGTGAGCGCGTTGACGAGGTCGGCCAGGTCCTCGTCCGTGACCGTGGTGTCGCTCGGCCACACGACGTCGCTGGCGCCGACCGGGAGGGTGACCCGGGACAGCGTTTCGCGGACGTCGGAGACCGAGATCCGCTGCACCCGGTCCAGCAGCTCCCGGCGGACGAGCTGGTAGCCGAGCCCGGCCACCGACACGGAGGCGGTGATCGCCACCAGGAGGAAGGTGACCACCAGCCGGCCCCGCAGGCCGGTGGGAATCCAGCTCATGGCGGGCTGAAGCGGTACCCGAAGCCGCGGACGGTGTGGATGAAGACCGGCTCGGCCGGCACCGGCTCTATCTTGGCCCTGATCCGCTGCACGCAGGCGTCGACCAGCCGCGAGTCGGCGACGTGGGAGTGGTCCCACACGGTCCTGAGGAGGTGACGGCGGTTGAGCACCTGGCCCGGGTGGCGGACCAGTTCGAGCAGGAGACGCAGCTCCGTCGGGGTGAGGTGGATCTCGCGTCCTTCGAGCGTCACCTTCAGCGCGCCCCGGTCCACCATCAGGTCGCCGAAGCTGATCCGGTCGGACGAGGCGGACTCCAGCCGTCGCAGGACGGCGCGGATCCGCGCGTCGAGCACCCGGGGCTCGACCGGCTTGACGACGTAGTCGTCGGCCCCCGCCTCCAGGCCCACGACCACGTCGAGATCGTCTCCGCGCGCGGTGAGCAGGATGACCGGCAGCGAGTCCAGCTTGCGGATGCGGCGGCACACCTCGACCCCGTCGATGCCGGGCAGCATCACGTCGAGGATCACGATCTCCGGGCGCCGGGCCCGTACGTGGGCCAGGGCCTCCTCTCCCGTCGCGTACGCGGTCACGGAGTGGCCTTGGCGGGCGAGCGCGAGCTCGAGCCCCGTACGGACGGAGGGGTCGTCTTCGACCAGGAGGATGCCAGCCACGCGGACATTATGGTCCGTATGTCGGGAATTCCTTTGGGTGTCATGAAACCGTAACGTGACACGCACCTGGTCAGGACGAACAGGGGGGAGGCTCGCGAAGGGTCCTCCCTTCGGTGCGGGGGTCCGAAGGGCGGACCCCTGCCCTGTGATGAATATCACATATTTCGGAAAAGCCCACGTACTGGGCGGTTAGGGCAAAGAATTCGCCAACGGACTTTATTGTTTGGGTTGCGCGGTACCCCCTGGGACAGGGCAAGCTCATAGGTCGTGAGTTCTGGTCAGCAGCTGAAGGAGCGCGCGCCGCGTTCCCGTTCCAAGCGCCGGTCGGGTCCGAGCCTGCTGACCCCCAAGCGCGTCATCATCCTGGGCGTGACCCTGGTCCTCGTCGGCGCAGGCACCACGTACGTCGTCCGTACGGCCATCGAGAACGCGAACACCCCGCCACAGCCGCTGTCCCCTCTCGATCTGCTCGCGGGAGACCCGTCCGTCGCCAACCCCGCGATCGACGCGATGAAGGCGCAGGCCGCCCAGTCGCTCAAAGCCGACCGGCTGAAGACGAACCGCGACAACCTGAAGGACCTCGATCCCGTCAAGATCGCGAAGCAGGCGCCGGGCGGTGGCGGCTTCACCCCGGCCGACTTCCCGCCCGGCTCCACCCCCAACCCCGGCAGCAACAAGGCCCTCGGCCGGCAGATGGCCGCCGCGCGCGGCTGGGGCGACTCCGAGTGGGGCTGCCTGGAACGCCTCTGGGACAGGGAGAGCCACTGGAACGAGCGGGCCATGAACCGCTACAGCGGCGCCTACGGCATCCCGCAGTCGCTGCCGGGCAGCAAGATGGCCAGCGCCGGCGCCGACTGGCAGACCAACGCCGCCACGCAGATCACGTGGGGTCTCGGCTACATCGCCGGCCGCTACAAGACGCCCTGCGGCGCGTGGGGCCACTCCCAGGCCACCGGCTGGTACTGACCGGCTGGTAACTCAGCCGCGTTCCTAGCCTCGGTCAGGTTTGGTCGACCTTTCGGCAAGACTGCGGAGACCGCTCCACTTGACGGGCACCCTTGGCGACATGGGTGTGAAGGTCAGTGTTGTGGTCTCCGTGTGCGATCCCGGGCCGGCGGACGCCTTCGACGCGTGCGTCCGCTCCCTGCTGGAGCAGTCGCTGCCCGCGGAGCAGTACGAAGTGATCTTCGCGGACGACGGGTCCACGGACGGGACCCGCGAGCGGCTGGACGCGGTCGCCGCGGTGCGCGCGAACGTGCGCGTCCTGCACCTGGACCACAGCGGCGGGCCCACCCGGGGCCGCAACGTCGGTCTCTCCGTCGCCCGCGGCGACTACGTGTACTTCATGAACCAGTACGACCGGCTCGAGCACAGCGCTCTTCAGAACATGTACGGCATGGCCATGCGGTCCGGCGCCGACGTGCTCATCGGCAGGCTGGCGGGGGAGGGGACGCCACTCTCCGCCTTCACCGGGAGCCGCGAGCGCGCGGACATCCTCCGGGACCGCCTGCTGGCCCTGCCGACGGCGCACAAGCTGTTCCGTACGGGCTTCCTCGCCGAGCACCAGATCCGCTTTCCCGACCGCCTGCTGGCGGAGCAGGCGTTCGTCACCCACGCCTACCTCGCCGCGAGGGCCGTCGCCATCCACGCCGGCCAGATCTGCTGCCATGTCGCCTCCCCCGAGGAGGAGGGTTCGGAGGATCCCGCGGCGCTGGTCGCCGGGCTGCGGACCATCCTCGACATCGTCGAGGCGTACACGCAGCCCGGGCAGCGGCGCGACCGGATCCAGGCGCACTGGTTCCGCGTGCTCGGGCTCCGCCGCCTATGCGGCGCCCAGTTCGAGGCGGCCGGCGACCACCGCCGCACGGTCCTGTTCGCCCGGCTCAGGGAGCTCGCCGCCGAGCGTGTGCCGGCGCGGCTCGACGTGTACCTGCCGGTGCACCTTCGGGCCCGGGCCGCGCTGCTGCGGGCGGGTCGGCAGGAGGAGCTGGCCCGGCTCGCCGCGGCCTCGCGCGGGACCCGGCTGAGGGCCGAGCTGCACGAGGTGCGCTGGGACCAGAGCGTGCTGACCATGGACCTGGCCGTCGAGATCGTCGACTCGTCCGGCGCGCCGCTGCGGTTCCACGCCGAGAACGACCGGCTGTACTGGATGCCGCCGACCCCGATCGAGGGACTGCTCCCGCCGGAGCTCGCCGACGTGACCGAGGCGGCGCGCCGGGCGCGCATGGAGGTCTACGTCCGGGACACGCAGTCCGGCGTCGTCTTCTTCCTCCCGGTGACCAGCACGGTCCAGCACGGCCGCGACGGCGACGGGGTCCGGGTGTGGGCCGCGGGTCAGGCCCGGCTCGACGTCGGCTCCGCGGCGCTCGGGCGCCCGCTGCGTCCCGGCCTGTGGGAGGTGCACGTGCGGATGCGCGGCGTCCACCCGGCCCGCACCCGGGTCGCCAGGGCGGAGGCGCCGATGAACTGCGCGGGCGTGCTCGCGGACCACCCCAGGCGGCTGGTCGTGCCGTGCTGGTCGGGGCGGGGCGAGCTCAGCGTCTGCATCGAGCCGCAGTCCTTCCCCGAGTCCATCGCACTGGTGTCACCCCGCGCCTCCGTCACCCACAGCGACGATGACGTCTTCGTCGTGGTGCCGGTGCCGTACGTGCCGCCGAGCGGCGGCCCGGCGGTCGAGCTGGTACTCCGGCAGATGGGCGGCCGGGGTCGCGGCATGACGGTCCCCGCGCTCGTCGAGCCGGGGGTGCCCGGACGGGTGGCCGGCCAGCTGATCGCGAAAGTGCCCGTACGCAGGCTGGGCGGCGAGGGCTGCCTCGGCCCCGGCGCGTGGCGGCCGGGGCTGCGGACGGAGGGCAAGGACGTCGATCTGCGGTTCACGCTGGAGGTGGGCCTCCGGGGGCACGTCAGGGTGCGGCCCGCCGGGATGCGGCCCACCCCCTCGCTGTTCCGCAGGATCGCCGCCAGGATTCCGGGTTACGCCTCGCTCAGCTGAGCGAGGAGCGCCGCGCGGAACTCGGCCGGCTTCTCGATGTGCGGGCTGTGGCCGCAGCCGGGGATCGCGACCTCGCGGTAGTTCCCGTAGCGGTCGAGCACCGCCCGCGTCTGGGTGACCATCGGCTGGGCGGGGGTGTCGTCCCACCCGGGCACCGCGCCGATCGCCCCGAGGTGGGCCAGGTCGAACAGCGACGTGTCGGAGACGATCACGTCCTCCGTGCCCCTGATCCACAGGATGGGCGGCTTGGGATCGATGGTGTGCAGGTCGTCGATCCGGAAGTTGGTCGGCGCCATCGTGTTGAGCACGCCCCGCTTGCCCGGGGCGACGCCCGGCCAGGCGGCCGCGGTGGCCGTGTCGCCCGGATAGTGGTCATCGCCCAGCCGGGTGGACAGCATCGACTCGACGAAGGCGTCCTCCTCGTCGCCCAGATCGGTCCCCGGCACCACGTACGCCGTGCGGAGCACGTTGCGCGGCGACACCGGCGCGTCCGCCGACCGGTCGCCCGCCCGGAGCGCCGCGACGAAGTCGGGGTTGGCCGTGCCGGCACCGGAGCCGGTGCCGTCCGGGTGCGTCAGCACGCCGTCCGGCCCCGCCGTCCCGCCGAACCCGTACGGCGAGACCGGGTTGACCAGCGTCGCGCTCCTGACCGCCTCGGGCCGGTCGCGGAGCGCCTGGAGGACGACGCCGCCGCCCATGCTCCAGCCCACCAGGTGGGCCGGGCCGATCACGTCGAGGAGCGACAGGACGTCGTCGGAGTAGTCGCGCAGCCCCCGGGTCGCGTCCACCGGCGCGGGATCGGAGTCGCCGAACCCGCGCAGGTCTACGGCGAGCGGCCGGAAGCCCGCGGACGGCGCCGTGTCCAGGGATCCGTCCCGGGCGTCCGCGAGGGCCAGCATGGTCGAGCGCCAGAAGGCGCTGGACGACACGTTTCCGTGCACGAACAGCACGGGCTCGCCGGTGGTTTCCGGAACGGAGAGGACGTTGAGCGTCGAACGCGCGGTGGTGATCCGCTCGGCTGAGATCATGGTGTGGCTCCAGATGGATGGGGTCGGGGTGTCACATCGTCCCTTTTCAGGGCTCCTGGCCGGCGTGGGCCGCGGAGGCCCGGCGAGGACCGGAGGTCGGCTCGATGGCGGTCAGGTCGCGCTCGCGGGTCTCCTTGGCGGCGACCACCGCGATCACCGTGAGCACCGCCGAGCCGGCGACGTACAGGGCGATCGGCACGCTGGAGCCGTACGCCTGGAGAAGCGCGACCGCGATGATCGGGGCGAGCGCGCCGGCGACGATCGAGGCGAGCTGGTAACCCACGGACACTCCGGAGTAGCGCATCCTCGTGGCGAACAGCTCGGAGAAGAACGCGGCCTGCGGGCCGTACATCGCTCCGTGGAAGAGCAGGCCGACGGTGACCGCCACCGTCGCCAGGGCGAAGGAGCCGCTGTCGATCAGCGGGAAGAACGCGAACGCCCAGAGGCCGACGCCCACCGCGCCGATCAGGTAGACGGGACGGCGGCCCAGCCGGTCGGAGAGCGCCCCCCACATCGGGATGGTGACGAAGTGGACCGCGGAGGCGATCAGCACCGCGTTGAGCGCGGTCTGCTTGGGCATGTTCGCGGCGGTGGTGGCGTACACGAGGACGAACGCGGTGATCACGTAGTAGGAGACGTTCTCGGCGAGCCGCGCGCCGATCGCCACCAGGACGTCACGCCAGTGATGGCGCAGCACATCGACGATCGGGGCCTTCTGGGCGGGAGCCTGGTTGGCCAGCGCCTCCTTGAACACGGGCGACTCGGCGACGGTGAGCCGGATCCACAGTCCGACCAGCACGAGCAGTCCGGAGAGCAGGAACGGGATCCGCCAGCCCCAGGCGAGGAACGTCTCGTCGGACTGGACCGCCGCGAGGAGCGCGAGCACCGCGGTCGCGAGCAGGTTCCCTCCCGGCGCGCCGGCCTGCGGCCAGGAGGCCCACAGGCCGCGTCGCTTGGGGTCGCCGTGCTCGGACACCAGCAGGACCGCGCCGCCCCACTCGCCGCCGAGGGCGAAGCCCTGCACCAGCCGCAGCGTGGTGAGCAGGAGCGGCGCCGCCGCGCCGAGGGTGGCGTAGGTCGGCAGGCAGCCGATCAGGACGGTCGCGCCGCCCATCATCAGGAGGCTGACCACGAGCAGCCGCTTGCGGCCCAGCCGGTCGCCGTAATGGCCGAAGACCAGGCCGCCGAGCGGCCGGGCGAGGAAGCCGACGGCGTACGTGAGGAACGCCAGCAGCGTGCCGGTCAGTGCGTCCTCGGCCGGGAAGAACAGCTTGTTGAACACGAGCGCGGCGGCCGAGCCGTAGAGGAAGAAGTCGTACCACTCGATCGTGGTGCCGATCAGGCTGGCGCTGACCACCTTGCCGATCGGGGTCCGTGTTTCGTTGGCCACGGGGAACTCCTCAAATTCGGGGGGTTCGGCCAACATATGCTGTGACGAATATCACTCCTATGGCCGGTTCGCACATACCTCAGCCGTCGGTTATGTGGCTCCGGAGGCGGTACAGGCGCAGCGCGAGCTGGATCTCCAGGGCGCGTTCCGGCTCCTGCCAGTCGGGGCCGAGGAGCTGGGCCACCCGGTCGAGCCGCTGGGTCACCGTGTTCACGTGGATGTGCAGGGCGTCGGCCGTGCGCGACAGGGAGCCGCCCGCGCCGAAATACGCGTTCAGGGTCTTGATCAGCGCCGTCCCGCGCCGGCCGTCGTAGTCCAGGACCGGGCCGAGCCCGGACGTGAGGAAGCTCGTGACGTCCCGCCCTTCGCCCATCAGCAGGCCGACGAAGCCGAGTTCGTCCGCGCTCGCGCCGTGCCCGGACCGGCCGAGCGCGATCAGGGCGTCGGCGCAGCGCTGCGCCTCGCGGTAGGCGGCGGGCACGGTCGCCGCCCGCGCCGCCCCGGCGGTGGCGGGACGGCCGAGCGAGGAGCTCAGCTCGCGGGCGACGCGACGGGCGACGACGCCGGGTTTGTCCCCCGGCAGCAGCAGCACCACCTCGTCTCCGCGCGCCGCGGCCAGACCGTGGGCGAGCGCGGCGTGCGACGACGCCCAGAAGGCGGCGCGCTCCCGCTGCCCCTCGTGGCGGGTGACGATGAGCACATGCGGCCGGTCGAGATCCACGCCCAGCCTGCGCGCCCGCTCGCCGAGCCCGGCGAGGTCGGGCCGGGAGATCAGGTCGTCGAGCAGCTCGCCGCGCACCCGCCCCTCGGCCTCGGCCACGCTGCGCCGGAACAGCAGCAGCAGCGCCGTGACGATCGCGGCCCGCTCCAGGATGCGCTGGTCGGCGGCGGCCACGGACTGGTCGGTCCGCAGCACCAGCGTGCACAGCGGAGCCGCCCCCACGTCCACCGAGGCCACGTAGGCGCCACCGCGTTTGACCGTACGGCCGAGGGCGCGCGAGGACTGGGCGGCGTCGAACACGCCGGCGTCGAGGTCGGCCGCCTGGCCCACGAGCGGGCGCCCCTCTTCGTCGAGGACCGTGACGGTGCCTCCGAGCACTTCGGTGACGACCGCGGCGACGTCCTCGACGCCGCCGCCGCGAAGCACCAGCCCGGTCATCCGGTCGTGCGCGTCCGCGGCCCGCTCGATGGACTCGCTGTGCGCGCTGATCACGGTGTTGGCCCCGCTCAGCTCGGCGAGCGCCGCCCGGGTCTCCTGGAGCAGCCGCGCGGTGTCGATCGCGACGGCGGCGTGCGCGGCCAGCGAGCAGAGCAGCGCCACCTCCTCCTGGACGAAGGGCCGGGCGCTGCGGTTCGCCGCGAACAGCACGCCGATGACCTGGGTGCCGAGCCGCAGCGGCACGCCGAGGATGGCCACCAGGCCCTCCTCGTGCACCGCCTCGTCGATCGTGTGCGTGTGCCGCAGTCGCTCGTCCGCGAAGTAGTCCGCCGTGTTGTACGGCGTGCCCGACTGCGCGACCAGCCCGCCGAGCCCCGCGCCCATCGCGAGCCGTAGCTGCCGGAAGCGCGCCGAGATGGAGCCGTCGGTGACCCGCATGTAGGTGTCGCCGCGCTCGGAGTCGTGCAGCGTCATGTAGGCGATGTCGGTGGACAGCAGCCGCCTGGCCCGCTGCACGATCGCCTCCAGCACGGCGTCGAGGTCGGTCAGCCCGGCCAGGTCGCCCGCGGTGTCGAAGAGGGCCGACAGCTCGGCCTCCCGCTTCGCCCTCCTGCGCAGCATGGCCCGGACCTTCAGGGCCGCGACCTTGTCCTCCTCCAGCTCGGCTGTGTCGAGACCGGCCGCGCGGGCCTGGAGGACCGGCCCCTCGAACTCCACGGCCGACGCCTCACGGACCAGAAGTTCGAGATAGGGGTTCACTTAGTGCGCGCTCCATCCTCCGTCGAGCGGGATTGAGGCTCCCGTGATGAACGAGCCCTGTGAACCGCAAAGATAGGCCACCAGCTCGGCGACCTCCTCCGGCTCCACCAGCCGCTTGATCGCGGCCGGGGCCAGCATGATCCGCTCGACGACCTCGTCCGGGCTGATCCCGTGCGTCCGCGCCTGCGCCGCGATCTGGTTCTCCACCAGCGGGGTCCGCACGTACGCGGGGTTGACACAGTTGGAGGTCACGCCGTGGGGTGCGCCCTCGAGCGCGATGACCTTGGACAACCCCTCCAGGGCGTGCTTGGCCGTCACATACGCCGACTTGTACGGCGAGGCGCGCATGCCGTGCACGGAGGAGATGTTGACGATCCGCCCCCAGCCCCGCTCGTACATGCCGGGCAGGACGGCCCGGGTGATCAGGAAGGGCGCCTCGACCATCACCTTGAGGATCTTGGCGAAGGTCTCGGGCGGGAACTCCTCGATCGGCGCGACGTGCTGGAAGCCCGCGTTGTTGACGACGATGTCGGCCGCGATGCGGATGTCGGAGATGCGGATGTCCGGCGGCGACGGCGTCGGCTCCCGTGACGGCGCCGCCGGCGCGGATCCTGCCGTCGCGTCGTGCCAGGCGCGCAGAAAATCCGGATCGGACAGGTCCACGGCGACCGGGGTGCCGCCGACCTCCGCGGCGACCTCGGCGGCGTTCTCGGCGTTCATGTCGGCGACCATCACGTGTGCGCCGGCGGCCGCGAGCCGGAGAGCGCATGCCCGGCCGATGCCACTGCCCCCGCCCGTGACCAGGGCCGTCCGCCCCTCAAGGCTCGTCATGCCGACCAACCCTAAGAATCACGAGGCGACCGGCCCATGGTGGCCGTGGACATATATCGCCCCTCATCTATGTGGCTTTGCCGTGGCTTTCGCGCGGTCCGGATGCCACCGGAGCCGCCCCGGCGGAGGCGCCGGGCCGGCCGACCCGACGCCCGCCTCGCTCCCTAATCTTGATCGCGGGTTGAGTGATCCACCGGCTGCTCGGGCCGGGTCATGGACAGGACGTCGAGGACCTCGTCGAGCTGCTTCTCGGTGAGCGTGCCGTTCGCGACGTGACCGCGTTCGACGACCACCTGCCGGATCGTCTTGCGTTCGGCGAGGGCCTGCTTGGCGATCCTGGCCGCCTCCTCGTATCCCACGTAGCGGTTCAGCGGGGTGACGATCGACGGGGAGGACTCGGCGTGCTCCCTGAGCCGGTCCACGTTGGCGGTGATCCCGCGTACGCACCGCTCGGCCAGCAGCCGGGAGACGTTCGCGAGCAGCCGGATCGACTCCAGGATGTTGCGGGCCATCACCGGGAGCATCACGTTGAGTTCGAAGGCGCCGGAGGCGCCCGCCATCGTGATGGCGGCGTCGTTGCCGACGACCTGCGCCACGACCATGGTGACCGCCTCCGGGATCACCGGGTTCACCTTGCCCGGCATGATCGACGACCCGGGTTGGAGGTCGGGCAGGTTGATCTCGCCGAGCCCGGCCCGCGGGCCCGACCCCATCCAGCGCAGATCGTTGGCGATCTTGTTAAGGGACACGGCGATCACCTTGAGCGCGCCGGACAGCTCGACCAGACCGTCCCTGGCGCCCTGCGCCTCGAAGTGATCCCTGGCCTCGGTGAACGGCAGGCCCGTCGAGCGGCTCAGCTCCTCGATCACGGCGCCGGCCCAGCCGGGACCGGGCGTGTTGATGCCCGTGCCGACCGCGGTGCCGCCGAGCGGCAACTCGGCGAGCCGGGGGAGCACCGCCTGGAGCCGCTCGATGCCCAGCTCCATCTGCGTGGCGTATCCGCGGAACTCCTGGCCGAGCGTGACCGGGGTGGCGTCCATCAGGTGGGTCCTGCCGGACTTCACGACATCGGCGAACTCGACCGACTTCTCCTCCAGCGCGGTCGCCAGGTGCTCCAGCGCGGGCGTCAGGTCGTGGGTCGCCGCCTGTGTCGCGGAGATGTGGATCGACGAGGGGAACACGTCGTTGGACGACTGCGCCGCGTTGACGTGGTCGTTGGGGTGAACCGGCCGGCCCAGCCGTTCCGCCGCCAGAGTGGCGATCACCTCGTTGGCGTTCATGTTGGACGAGGTCCCGGAGCCGGTCTGGAACACGTCGACGGGGAACTGGTCGTTCCACCGCCCGGCCGCGACCTCGTCCGCCGCTTCGCGTACCGCCTGTGCCATGTCCTGGTCGAGGACGCCGTACGCGGCGTTGACCGTGGCGCAGGCGGCCTTGATGCGCCCGAGCGCCGAGATGTGCGCGGGTTCGAGGCCCCGTCCGGAGACGGGGAAGTTCTCCACCGCCCGCTGGGTCTGCGCCCCCCACTTGGCCGCGGCGGGCACCCGAACCTCACCCATGGAGTCGTGCTCGATCCGGAAGTCGTCCATGACCCCAGTCCTATCAAGAGCCCGCCGGGACCGGTTCGTCCGGCTGGTGGGAGCGCGTTCCATGGCCCGAGGGCCGCGTCCACACGCACTGTCCGTCACGGGACGACCGTGTCGTCCTGAGCTGTGACCAGACCTTGACTGGTTTGTGAAATTTGTTGATCGTGAGTCTTGACCGAGGCCCCTGGAGAACGGCCGGTCGGCGACCCGACGGCCGGCGACGGATCGGAACGGATCAGAACAAATCAGAACGAATCGGAACGGGTAATGATGGGCCGCCGAGCCGAAAGGGAGACATGGATTTCGTCGACATTGTGCGGAACGCTTCGGCACAGACGCTTTCCGTCGAGGTCTACCAGGCCGAGTTCGCCGAAGTGTACGCGTCGGTGACGGAGCCGGCGATCAAACTGGAGCGGGCCCAGCATTTCGACGAGGAGGACTTCCCGAGTTGGGTCGCGTTGCTGGAGGGCGACTGGGATCGCTCGCTCGCGCTGCTCAGGGAGTCAAGGGAGTCGCTGACCGAGTACTTCGACAGGCACGCGGAGTTCCGGCGGGTCCGGATCGTCGAGAGCCCGCTCACGCCGTACATGCGATGGGAGCTGCACTCGTTCGTCGAGCGGGTGGCGGCGGGTGAGCGGATCCGGGTCCTCCCCGGATCGGAGGTCGCGGAAATGGAATGCTCCGGTCCGCTGCCCGAGCTGGTGATCCTCCGCCCAGACCGCATGTACGAGGTCCTCTACGACGAACGAGGGGTGCACACGGGCGCGCGGCGCATCAGCGAGCCTGACGTGGTGCGTCACGCGCGCGCGGTGCTGCAGTCCCTCTACGACCGCAGCGAGGACCTGACGACCTTCTTCACGCGCGAGGTCGCCCCGGCCACGACCAGCCTTAGCGGCCCAGCGTGGTCATCGCGATGACGACCAGGACCAGGAACGCGGTGACCGCGAGTCCCATCAGCGTGAGCACCCGGACCCGCCCGCCCCGGTTCGGCGCGGGGGTGGCGTGCATGGCGAACAGGTCCGTGCCCAGGCCGCCTCCCGTTCCGGGGACGGGGCCGGAGCCGGGGGTGGGGCCGGAGCCGGGAACAGGGCCCTGCGGCAGGTGCGCGACGGGCATCTGGGAGGCGAGCGGCGGCGGGCCCTGGTCGCGTGGTGCCTGGCCGGGGAACCGGACGGCGACGGTCGTGTCGTCGCGTCCACCCGCGTTTGCGACACCAGTCGGAGCCGGTCCGGCAGGTCCGGGTCCTACGGCGGGACCGGCGCCCGGAGCCGGGGGAGCCCCCGGAATCGGCGCGGCCTGGCCCGGTGCCTGTGGGACCTGTGCCTGAGGGACGGGCGCCTGAGGGACGGGCGCCTGCGGGACCGGTGACCCCGGAATCGGTGCCTGCGGAAGCGGCGCCTGCGGAAGCGGCGAACCGGGCACCGGCGAACCAGGGGTCGGCGCCTGCGGGGCCGGACGAGTGGCGGGAGGCGGGGGAAGGCGGAGCCCGCCCTTGGGCCGGATGACCACCATGGTCCGGTTGGAGTCGAACTCCTCGCCGGGCGGCTCAGGCTGGGGATCCCCGGGCGTGGCCGGAGACTCCGCCTCAGGCCGCTTCCCGGGCCGCTCGGGCTCCGGTCGCTTCACCGGCGGCGCGGTGGCCGACACCCCGACCGGCGTCGCGCCGGACGGGGTGTCGGCCACCGCGCGCAGCATCGCCGCCGCGTGTTCCGGCGTGAGCCGTACGGTGTGGTCCTTCTCCAGCAGGCCGTCGAGGACGGGCCGGAGCGGACCGGCCTGGGTGGGCGGGTCGGCGGACTCGGTCATCAGCGCGCTGAGGGTCTCCGCGACCGTCGCCCGCTCGTAGGCCGGCCGACCCTCGACCGCGAAATACAGGGTCGCGCCGAGCGACCAGAGGTCCGACTCGGGTCCCGTGTGGTCTCCGCGGGCCCGCTCGGGCGAGGTGTAGCCGGGTGAGCCGATCACCATGCCGGTCCTGGTCAGCGCGCTGTCGCCCTCTGTCTTGGCGATGCCGAAGTCGGTCAGCACGACCCGTCCCGTCTCGGTGATCAGCACGTTGCTGGGCTTCACGTCCCGGTGCAGGATGCCCTGGAGGTGGGCCGCGCGGAGCGCGTCGAGCAGGTCGCAGCCGACCTCGGCCACCAGCCGGGGCGGCAACGGGCCCTCGTCCTCGATGACCTGCTCCAGCGACCTGCCCTCGACGAGCTCCATGATGATCCACGGACTGCCGTCGATCTCGATCGCGTCGTAGATCGTGGCGACGGAGGGGTGGCTGATCCTGGCGGCGGCGCGGCCCTCGCGGATCATGCGCTCCCGCAGCTCCCGCCGCTGCTCGGCGCTGAGCGTCGGATCCTGGCGGATCTCCTTGACGGCGACGTCACGCCCCAACGTGCGGTCGAAGGCCCGCCAGACGGTGCCCATCGTGCCGCGCCCCAGCGTGGTGGTCAGTTCGTACCGGTCGATGAGCAGCCTGCTCCGCATGAGAAGAAAGATAGCGATTCCTGCTTGAAGAACGCTTTCGGGTCAGTCGAGAAAACTTCTCGGCCAGAACCGCCGGGGCAGGAACACCTGGATCACTGTGCGCAGCCGGCTCACCAACGAGTTGCGCGTCTTCGGGCGCTCAGACGGCTTCCGATGGACGCCTTCGGCGGAGCGGCGTCGCTGGGAGGGAATGCTGATCATGTCCTCGCGAGGCTCGCGCTGGAAAGTGTGCGGCGCCATCCGCGGTACCGGCCGGGACTCGGCGCGGTGCTGTCCCCGGTGCGTGGGCCTGCGGCTCGCGGACGGCAGGGCGGACAACATGGCGGACGGCATGGAGGATGGAGGCGAGGGCCGGACCGGCCGGTGCGCGATCGGTTCCTCCGTGGTCCCGCCCGCGGCGATCCGTGCGAGCGCCACCGCAGCCCGCACTCCGTCGAGCCGCGCTTCCGGGTCGATCTGCAGCAGCCCGCGCAGGACCGGGGCGAGCGGCCCGGCCCGCTCCATCGGGATCGGCGCGCCGCTGGTCAGCGCGGCCAGCGCGGCGGCGGCCGTACGGCGGCCGTGCAGGCCGCGGCCCTCGACGGCGGTGTACAGCGTGGCGCCGAGCGACCACAGGTCGGCGGCCGGGCTCGCCTTGGCCCCGAGGACCCGCTCGGGGGCGATATAGCCGGCGGAGCCGAGCACGATGCCCGCCTGTGTGATGGAGACGTCGCCTTCGAGGGCGGCCAGCCCGAAGTCGGTGAGGACGGCCCTGTCGTCGGTCACGAGCACGTTGCTCGGCTTCACGTCCCGGTGCAGGATGCCCTTCGCGTGGACGGCGCGCAGGGCGCCGAGCACCTGCCGGCCGATCTCAGCGACCCGCTGCGGCGGCAGTGGTCCCTCCCGCCGCACGAGCTCCTCAAGGGACTGCGCCCTGAGGAGCTCCATCACGATCCACGGCCGGTCGTCCTCGGTGACGACGTCGAACAAGGTGATGACCGACGGGTGGGCGACCATGGCGGTCGCCCGGCCCTCGCGCTCGGTGCGCGCGCACAGCTCGGCCCGCAGTTCCTCGTCGAGGACGAGGGGGAGCCGCACCTCCTTGACCGCCACGTCACGGTCGAGCAGCTCGTCCCGCGCGCGCCAGACGGTGCCCATGCCGCCGCGCCCGACCGGCTCGACAAGCCGATACCTCGCGGCGAGCTGGTATCCGGACGGCGCACGCATGGGTGGCAGCTTACCGATTTGTGTAATGCGACCAGTAGAGACCATGCCGCGAAATTTTTGCGATCTTTTGTCAGATCTCCTGACTCGCTATGTGACAGGAGTGTGAAGCGGGTGGGTGTCCGGCGGGGGCTCGGTGGCTCCATCAGATTCGCGCGGAGGGGACCGCCTGCTTCAGCCGGCGGGGGAATCCGCGCTCCCTCCCTTCGGATTTTGTCGGTGGCTGCCGATAGCGTGGTGATCTCGTTACTGAACGTGGGAGGTGGGGGTGCGTAGGTCGTACAAGTTCCTGCTGCGCCCCACCGGCAAGCAGGCCGCCACGCTCGCGCAGTGCTTGGAAGATCACCGGGTGTTGTACAACGCGGCGTTGGAGCACCGCCGTACCGCCTACCACAAGGCGGGCGTGACCGTACGCTACGGCGACCAGTCCGGGGAGTTGAAGCACATCCGCTCCGATGACCCCGCCGGGCAGGGCCGGTGGTCGTTCTCCTCCCAGCAGGCCACGCTCCGCCGGTTGGAGAAGGCGTTCGCCGCGTTCTTCCGCCGCGTCAAGGCCGGGCAGAAGCCGGGGTTCCCCCGCTTCAAGGGGCGGGGCTGGTTCGACACTGTGGAGTGGCCGAAGGACGGTGACGGCTGCCGGTGGGACTCTCAACCGGAGCACCCCACCGCGACGTTCGTCCGCCTTCAAGGGGTCGGGCATGTCCGTGTGCATCAGCACCGCCCCGTGCTCGGCAGGGTGAAGACGATCAGTATCAAGCGGGAAGGCAACCGCTGGTACGTGATCCTGTCCTGCGATGACGTGCCCACGCAAGCCCTTCCTGCGACCGGCGCGGTCGTCGGGCTGGACGTGGGCGTTGCGTCGCTGGTCACGACCAGCGACGGGGAACACCTGGCCAACCCGCGCCACCTGCAGGCGTCCGCCGGACGTCTTGCGGCGGCACAGCGGGATCTCGCCCGCAAGAAGCGGGGCTCCAAGCGGCGACGCAAGGCCGTGGCCCGTGTCGCGGTGGTGCATGCGAAGGTCCGCCGCCAGCGCCTGGATGGCGCGCACAAGGCCGCGCTCGCGTTGGTCCGTGACTACGGCGTGATCGTGCATGAGGATCTGCGGATCGCGAACATGACCCGCTCGGCCGCCGGCACGATCCAAGCCCCTGGTCGGAACGTCGCACAAAAGTCCGGGTTGAACCGGAGCATCTTGGACGCGGGTTGGGGGGTGTTCCTGACGGTCCTCGCGCACAAGGCTGAAAGCGCCGGTCGAGAGCTGATCGCGGTGAACCCCGCCAACACTTCCCGCACGTGCGCCCGCTGCGGGCACTGCGCGAAGGAGAACCGCGTCACCCAGGCCGAGTTCATCTGTATGGCGTGCGGGCATACCGCGCATGCCGACGTGAACGCGGCTGTCAATATCCTCAGGGCAGGGCTTGTCCTTCGCGACGCTGCGGAAGCGGCTTAGCGAGAAGCCGCTCCCTTCAGGGAGCGGAGGAGTCACTCGTAAGGAACTTCCTCCGAGTAGGAAACCGGCCACCCCCCGCTACGGCGCACAGAGTAATCGAACAACCCCTAAGGGTAATGTCCCGCCCATGCCCTGGGCCGGTGGCGCGCAAGCACCTGGAGGAGATCGTGACCACGACGAGCCACGACTACGAGAGCATGGCCGGCCAATACCTGTCCCACTGGATCGACCGAGGCCGCCAAGAGGGCCTTCAGGAAGGTCGCGCGGAGGGTGAGGCGGCGGCGGTTCTGGCGGTGCTCGATGCCCGGGGGCTGGAGATCTCTCCTGATGCCCGTGATCGGATCACGCGTTGCTCCGACCTTCACCAGTTGGAGGCCTGGATCCGCAGGGCTGTGACCGTGACGTCCGCGGACGACCTCTTCACCTGAGCCCGACGGTCTGCGACAAGGCGAGGCTGGTGCCGGCGCCGATGCCTGGCCGTACGCCGCCGACCGAGACGGCATGAGCAGCGGGAAGGCCCCTTCCTCGATCGGAAGGGGCCTTCCCCTGGAACCGTCTCGGCCAGTCGGACATCGGACAGTCACGTGGCCTGATCGGCAGGCCGTGAGGCGGAAGAGCCGAGGACCGTTACCGGCGGACGCTTCGCTATCGGGTGTTTCGGCTCGGGATGCCGACGAAGGTGGCTCCTCCGTCCTGCTGGCGCTGGTCGAAGAAGTCGTTGCCCTTGTCGTCGACCACGATGAAGGCGGGGAAGTCGACGACCTCGATCTTCCAGACGGCCTCCATGCCGAGTTCGGGGTACTCCAGGACCTCGACCTTCTTGATGCAGTCCTGCGCGAGGCGCGCGGCGGGGCCGCCGATCGAGCCCAGGTAGAACCCGCCGTACTGCTGGCAGGCGTCCGTGACCTGCTTGGACCGGTTGCCCTTGGCGAGCATGACGAACGAGCCGCCCGCGGCCTGGAAGCGCTCCACGTACGAGTCCATGCGCCCGGCGGTCGTCGGGCCGAACGAGCCGGAGGCGTACCCCTCGGGGGTCTTGGCCGGGCCGGCGTAGTAGACCGCGTGGTTCTTCAGGTAGTCAGGCATCTCCTCGCCCGCGTCCAGCCTCTCGGCGATCTTGGCGTGGGCGATGTCGCGCGCGACGACGAGGGGTCCGGTGAGGGAGAGCCGCGTCTTGACCGGATATTTCGTGAGTTCGGCGAGGACCTCCGGCATCGGGCGGTTAAGGTCCACGCTGACGACGTCGTCCGAGAGGTGGTCGGCGGTGGTGTCGGGGAGGAACCGTGCCGGATCGGTCTCCAGCCGCTCCAGGAAGACACCCTCGGGAGTGATCTTCGCCAGGGCCTGCCGGTCGGCGCTGCAGCTCACCGCGATCGCGACCGGGCAGGACGCGCCGTGCCGCGGCAGCCGGATCACCCGCACGTCGTGGCAGAAGTACTTGCCGCCGAACTGGGCGCCGATGCCGAGCTTCTGGGTGAGCTCGAAGACCTTCTTCTCCAGTTCGAGGTCGCGGAAGCCGTGCCCGCTGGTCGAACCCTCGGTGGGGATGCCGTCGAGGTAGCGGGCCGAGGCGTACTTGGCGGTCTTGAGCGCGAACTCGGCGCTGGTGCCGCCCACGACCACCGCCAGGTGGTACGGCGGGCAGGCGGCGGTGCCGAGCGAGCGGATCTTCTCCTCGAGGAACTGGAGCATCCGCTTCTCGTTCAGGACGGCCTTGGTCTCCTGGTAGAGGAACGACTTGTTCGCCGAGCCGCCGCCCTTGGCCATGAACAGCAGCTTGTACTCGTCGGCGTGGCCGTACGGGTCCTCGGCGTACAGCTCGATCTGGGCGGGCAGGTTGTTGCCGGTGTTCTTCTCGTCCCACATGGTGAGCGGGGCCATCTGGGAGTAGCGCAGGTTCAGCTTGGTGTAGGCGTCGTACACGCCCCGGCTGATGTGCTCGGCGTCCCGGCCGTCGGTGAGGACGTGCCTGCCCCGCTTGCCCATGACGATCGCCGTGCCGGTGTCCTGGCACATCGGCAGCACGCCGCCGGCCGAGATGCTCGCGTTCTTCAGCAGGTCGAGGGCGACGAACCGGTCGTTGCCGCTGGACTCGGGATCATCGATGATCTTCCGGAGCTGGGCGAGGTGGGATGCCCGCAGATAGTGCGAAATGTCGTGGATCGCGGCTTCGGTGAGCAGGCGCAGCGCCTCCGGCTCGACCTCAAGGAACCTGCGGCCGGCCGCCTCGGTGATCCGTACCCCCTCTGTGGTGATCAGACGGTAATCCGTCTCGTCCGTGCCAAGCGGCAGCAGGTCGGTGTAGTCGAACTCGGGCATCGTCTTCGATCCTCTGATGTCTCGCCTGTTCCTCCGAGCGGAGGATATGCCCGTCCGCGCGTGGGCGTCGCCGAGGGGGCCGGTGGCCGGTACGCGGAGCGAGTCCGAGCAGGATGCCGGCGACGACGACGGCGGCGCCCCCCACGTCCGCGAGGGACGGCACGCCCAGGCCGAGGACCACGGAGGTCACAAGGGCGCCGATCGGGATCATCCCGGCGAACAGCCCCGCACGATCCGGGCCGAGGCGGGGGAGCGCGCTGTACCAGAGGAAGAACGCCACGGCCGTCACGATCATCGCCTGGTAGCCGATGCCGAGCGCCTCCGCCGCCGTCGGTGTCCGCAGCATCGCCGTTCCGTCCATGATCAGCCCGATGACCAGCAGGTACGGCACGGCGAGCGCCGCGGCATAGGCCGAGACCCGGATCGCGCCCAGCCTCGGCAGCAGCGGCAGGGCGAGCAGGGAGAACAGCGCCTCGCAGGCGAGCGCGCCCAGCGACCAGAGCAGGCCGGGCAGGTTCCCGCTGCCCAGCCCGGTGGCCAGCGTCGCGCCCGCCATGACGACGACCGCCGAGGTGAGGATCCGCGGCGACGGCGCCGAGCGGGCCCCTCCCGCGACCAGCGGGCCGACCAGCGCCATGACCACGGGCGCGGCGCCGAGGACGGTGCCCGCGAGTGTCGGGCCCGCCGCCTTCGCGGCCTCGATGAGGCACACGTTGAACAGCACCAGCCCCGTCAGCGACAACGCGGAGAGCAGGGCGAGCTCCCGTGGCGTGAGCCGGAGTAGGCGGAGGCCACGGGCGCGGGCGGCGGCGAGCAGGACGACGGCCCCGGCGGCGTAGCGCAGGGCCTGCCCGCCGTACACGGGGTAGGTCCCGATGAGGTCGGACACCGCGGTCAGGGTGCCCACCGCGAACATCCCGGTCGCCGCGCCGGCCGCGGCCCGCCAGGTCGCGGCGGTGCTGGTTTCCGCGGCGCTGGTCTCCGCGGTGCTGGTTTCCGCGGTGCTGGTTTCCGCGGTGCTGGTTTCCGCGGTGCTGGTTTCCGCGGCGCTGGTCTCCGCAGTGCTGGTTTCTGGGGTCACGACTGGCGATGCTAGAGAGACAATGGCTCACTAAAGGGGTCCAATCAGACAGGGAAATCGAGGACCAATTGGCTGACCTCCATCTCGTGGTCGACCGAAGCAGGGGCGGCCTGGCCGGCCAGATCGCCAGGGAGCTCCGGGACTCGATCCGCTCCGGCCGGCTCGACCGGGGTGCCCGGCTGCCCGCCAGCCGCGATCTCGCCAGAGACCTCGGCCTGTCCCGCGGTGTCGTGGTCGAGGCGTACGAGCAGCTCGTCGCGGAGGGCTTCCTGGAGGCCAGGGTCGGAGCGGGCACCCGGGTCGCCGCCGCTCCCGTGGGCCGCTCTCCGGAGGTGCGTTCCGCTGATCCCGGGCCGACCTCCTACGGCCGTCGTCCGACCTCCCCGGACCTGTCGGCCTTCCCGAGGCAGGCGTGGCTGGCCGCGATCCGCCACGTGCTGGCGACCCTGCCGGGCGAGCTCCTCGACTACGGCGACCCCGGCGGCGTGCCCGAACTGCGCGAGGAGCTGGCCGGCTATCTGCGCCGGGTGCGCGCGGCCGACGCGGATACCGGGCAAGTGGTGATCGTCACCGGCGTCGCCCAGGGACTGAGCCTGGTCGTGCAGACCCTCGCGGCGGGCGGGAACCGGGTCGCGCTCGCGGTGGAGGAGCCGACGAGCCCGCGGCAGCTCCCGCTGCTGCGCCGGGCCGGCGCCGAGCTGACCGGGGTACCGGTCGACGCCGAGGGGATCGACGTCGCGGCGCTCGCCCGGACGGGGGCGCGGGCGGTGCTGCTCACCCCGGCCCATCACTACCCGACGGGCGTGGTGCTGTCCCCGCGCCGCCGCGCGGAGCTGATCGCGTGGGCCGCCGAAACCGGCGCGATCCTGCTGGAGGACGACTACGACGCCGAGCTCAGGTTCGACCGAGACCCCGTCGGCTGCCTGCAGGGACTCGCTCCGGACCGCGTCGTGCTCGCCGGGAGCGTGAGCAAGGCCCTCGCCCCGGGCCTGCGCCTCGGCTGGATCGTGGCGCCCCCGGACATCGCCCGGTCGGTACGGCGTGCCCGGGGGGAGCTCGACCTCGGCTCTCCTGTGATCGATCAGTACGCCCTCGCCCGGTTCATCAGGACTGGCCTCTACGACCGGCACCTGCGGCGGATGCGCAGGGAGTATCGGCGCCGGAGGGACGCGCTGGTCCGGGCGCTCGCGGAGCACCTGCCCGAGCTGAGGGTGCACGGCATTTCGGCCGGCTTGCACCTATACGCCGAGCTGCCCGGAGGCTGGGAGGAACGGCGGACCGCCGAGGCCGCGCGGGCGTGCGGACTCGCCGTCGATCCGCTCCCGTCCGCCCTGGTGATCGGCTTCGCCCGCCTTCCCGAGCACCGGATCGCCGAGGCCGTACGCGACCTGGGAGCGACGATAGATCGTCAGAATGTCTGGACATAATCTTGACCCGAGGGTGGCAGGCACGCCTGGATCCGGGAGACGTGGACGACCTCATGAAACGGTCAGGGGCGGCACAGGCGGCGTGCGCGGCTGGAAGCCTCGGGCCAGCACGATGATCACCGCGGCCAGCGCGAGCGGGGCGGCGAACGCGACCCGGTAGTCGGCCGCCTCGGCGATGCCGCCGACCAGGGCCGCCCCCACGATGAAGCCGACGTAGTTGAACATGTTGACCCTGGCGATGGCCACGCCGGTCCCGGCCGGGTCGAGCCGCCCGGCCGTCGAGAACGACTGCGGCGCCACCACCGACAGGCCGATCCCGGTGAGGGCGAAGCCCGCGATGGCCAGCGGCTGCGTGGGGGCGGCCACGATCGCGACGAAGCCCAGCGTGGCGACCGCGCCGCCGATCCTGACGATCATCGCCGGGCCGTACCTCTGGACGAATCGGTCCCCGCCCACCCTGACCAGGAACGTCGTCGCCTGGTAGGCGCCCAGCGCCAGCGGCACAACGGACGCGGACGCGTTCATGATCTTCTCCATGAACACGGAGCCGAAGTTCGAGATCGACGCGTCGCCGACGTAGAGGAAGGCCATCGCCAGGCAGAGCGGGATGATCGGCTTCCACGGGAACCGCGCCTCCGTCCGGGTGGTTTCCGCGGCCACATGTTCCTCCTCGGGGAGGCAGAGCCAGTGCGCGGCGACCGCCGCGACGGCGGCGGCGGGCACCATGGCGATCGCGAAGGTGGCCGGCAGGTCCAGGTGGCGGCCCGCCGCCGCCGACGCCCACAGCGCCCCGATGACCGCCGCCGCGCTCCAGAGCGCGTGGAACCCGGTCAGTACGGGCCGGCCGTACCGGCGCTCGACCGCGACGCCCTGCATGTTCATGCCCGCGTCCACTCCGCCGAGGCCGACGCCGAACAGCACGAGGGCGGCCACGAGGAGGGGGAGCGTGGGGGCGAGTCCGGTCAGCACCACGGCGACGCACGTCAGCGGCTGGAACCCGCGCAGGACGCGCCGGCTGCCGAAGCGCGCGGCGAGCGTGCCGGCCAGCACGCTACCCGCGCCCGCGATGACCGGCACGACGAGCAGCAGGATGGACAGCTCGCCGTCGCTCAGGCCGTGTTTGCGCTGCAATGCGGCGACCTGCGTGAGCAGCGTCGCGAACGTGAGGCCCTGGACGCAGAAGACGGCGAATGTGGCGAGCCGTGCCTGCCGGTCGCGCTTCATGGGGTGCGATGAGGACGATGGCGGCGTGGGCGTCGGCAACGCGGCCTCCGGAGGGAGAACATGAGGGGGGTTCAGGTTATGGCGTGCCGATTACGCGGTCAATGGTCCGGACTAGGGAGTGTTTTGTGGATCTTTGCCGTAGCGAGGATCGGCCAGATGGATGCCGCGCAAGGCGGAGGAGGAGGTCGGAGCGGAGCCTCCGGCCGACACTCCCGGGCCCCGCGGAAAGTCCGAGCTTGCGAGGAGTTTTCGTGGGTGGGGCGACAACGCCGCGAGGCGCCATCTGGGCGACCGCAGTAGGCCAAAAAGATCCACGAAACACGACCTCGTGCCATTGGTCCCGCACGCCTCTCGCCCAATCCCGTCCCGTCGGGCCTCGACAGGAGGAGAGGGCTGGTCCCTTCGGGCGCGGCAGCGCTTAGTCTCGACATGTGAGCTTCGAGTCCCGCGCGAGTAACTTCATCTCCGCATTCCTGGGCTCCGGGCCGTCCGGAGCTGCCGGACCGGCCGGTCCCTCTCCGTCCGAGCTGCGGGCGTCCGACGCCGACAGGGAGCAGGTGATCGGCATCCTGCGAGACGCCCACACCGACGGGCGGCTCACCCTCACCGAGCACGAGGAGCGGGTGGAGCGCGCCTACACCGCCCGCACGCTGGGCGAGCTCGTCGGGCTCACGGCGGACCTCGTCCCGCCGGAGCGCCAGCCGTTCCTCATGGACGGCCGTCCCGTCGTCGCCCTCTTCCGCACGGAGAACCGCGGCGGCCGCTGGGTCGTGCCCTCGGAGGTGCCGGTCACCTCGCTCGGCGGACGGGTCACGATGGATCTGTGTGAGGCGTTGCTGCAGTCCCGCCGCGTGGTCGTGCGGCTCGCTGTGATGGCCGGGACCGTGACCCTCGTCGTGCCGGAGGGGGTCCGCGTCGTCAGCGCGCCGGACGCCCGGATCAAGGCGTTCCATGACGAGGTACGGCTGCCGCCCGGCGCGACCGACTACGCGCCGGACGCGCCCGTCATCGAGCTCGCGGGGTTCGTCTACGGCGGCAAGGTCATCGCCCGGTCGCCGAAACGCCCCAAGAAGGGCCTGTTCCGCCGGTCCTGATCAGGCCGCCGGCATACGGCGGCGCCATGGCTCCCCGGGACGGGATCCGCGGATGGATCCAGGCGTCCCGGGACCGGTGGGCGGCTCAGACAGGGTGTCGAGGCTCAGACGGCGGTGTCGAAGTTGATCGCGCTGTAGGCGCTCAGCTTCCAGAGCTGGTGCTCACTCTCGATTTTGCGGATGGTGCCCGAGCGGCCGCGCATGACCAGCGAGTTCGTCACGGCGGCACCGCCCTGATAGCGGACGCCGGGCATCAGCTCGCCGTCCGTGATGCCGGTCGCGGCGAAGAAGACGTCGTCGGAGCGGACCAGGTCGTCGGTGGTCAGCACCTGGTCGAGGTCCAGGCCGGCGTCCAGGGCCTTCCTGCGCTCCTCCTCGTCGCGGGGCCAGAGCTTGCCCTGGATGACGCCGCCCATGCACTTCAGCGCACAGGCCGCGACGATGCCCTCCGGCGTGCCCCCGATGCCGAGCATCAGGTCGACGCCGGTCCCGTTGCGGGCCGCCATGATGGCTCCCGCCACGTCACCGTCCGTGATGAACCTGATCCGCGCGCCCGTCTCCCGGATCTCCTTGACGATCCGCTCATGGCGCGGCCGGTCCAGGATCACGACGGTCACGTCGGACGGCTTGGCGCCCTTCGCCCTGGCCACCGCGCGGATGTTGTCCGCGACCGGCGCGTTGATGTCCACGGCACCCGCCGCGGCCGGGCCGGTCACCAGCTTCTCCATGTAGAACACGGCGGACGGGTCGTACATCGAGCCGCGCTCGCTCACCGCGATGACCGAGATCGCGTTGTTCATGCCGAGGGCGCACAGCCGGGTGCCGTCGATCGGGTCCACCGCGACGTCGCACTCAGGGCCGGTGCCGTCCCCCACCTCCTCGCCGTTGTACAGCATGGGGGCGTTGTCCTTCTCGCCCTCACCGATCACGACGACGCCCTTCATGGACACCGTGTTGATCAGTTGTCGCATGCCGTTGACCGCGGCTCCGTCCGCACCGTTCTTGTCGCCGCGGCCCACCCACCGTGCCGCCGCCATCGCGGCCGCCTCGGTGACGCGAACCAACTCCAGGGCGAGGTTGCGGTCGGGAGCACGCTCCCCTGCCGCCAGCACTGCCGGTACGTGATCAGCCATCGTTCCCCTTAAGTCAGGCGTCGTAAGAGCCGATGGTAGTTGCGTATGTCGTTCTTGTCCGATTGGTCTGGACCGGTCGCCGCAGGCAGGAGGGCATTTCCGGCGGCGCTGCCGCTGGACGGGCGGGCCGGGATATCGTCGCGGTCATGAGCAGCGATATCGAGCCGACGGTCACAGTGCGCACGTCGGAGCGTGGTGCCGCCACGAGGCTCGCGCTCCTCGAAGCGGCCAGGGAGATCTTCATCACCTGTGGTTTCGCGGAGACCGGCGTGACCGATGTGGTGGCACGTGCTGGCGCCAGTGTTGGCAGCCTTTATCACCATTTTTCAGGAAAGGCTGACCTTTACCTGACGCTTTTCGACGATTTCCAGGCCCGGCAGACTCAGCGGACGAGGCAGGCCATCCAGGAGGCCAGATCGCGAGGCGAGTCCGAGCCAATGAAGCTGCTCCTCGCCGGCGCCCGGGCGTACCTCGACGGATGCCTCGCCGAGCGTGAGCTGGCCGCGCTGTTCCTGCGCGGGGACGGACCGACCGGGTTCGAGGTCGTCATGCGGGAACGGCTGCGCCAGTGGACCAGGCGCAGCGCCGCGCTCTTCGAGCGGGAGGACGCCCTTGTCCTGGTCGTCACCGGTGCCCTCGCGGCCGTCGTCCAGGAGGTGACCCTCTCCGAGGACGACGAGCGTGCCCGCAGGATCGCCGAGGAGTCGCTCGCCCTCATCGGCCGCATCCACTGACCGCTGACCGCATCCGCTGACCGCGTCCGCTGACCGCGTCCGCTGACCGCGTCCGCTGACCGCGTCCGCTGACCGCGTCCGCTGACCGCGTCCGCTGACCGCGTCCGCTGACCGCGTCCACTGATCTCGCTCCGGATCGCGGGCATCTCACGACATCTCGCCACGTCAACGCGATCCTCCCTGTGAGCGCGGGCCTCGTAAAGTTATTCCGCCTCAGGTCACGTTCTTCTCATAGCGGGACGTTACGGAAGTAATCGCGCTTTTCCGCCGGTGGTCCGATGCGGGTAGGCTCCCCTGACGTGCGCCGATTCACTGAGGGTTTCTACGGCTACGCGTTCGCGCTGATCGTCTGCCTGGCCGTCGGCTCGTTGATCCTCCTTTTCATGCCGAACGGCAAGAACGAGCACATTCCCCGCATCGACTTCTCCATCGACAAGGTCAACGCCGCGCGCGCCGCGCCGTACGCCGTCGAGGCGCCGCGCGAGGTGCTCCCGAACTGGGTCCCCACCAGCTCCCAGCTCACCGAGAAGGACGGCGTCGTCACGTGGCGGCTGGGCTTCGCCACCGGCAAGCGGATGCACGCCATGGTGGCGCAGAGCGATGAGCAGCCGTTCGCCGACTTCGCCAACCGGATGGCCAACTCCGACAAGGCCACCGGCACGCGCCAGATCAACGGCACGGCCTGGGAGGAACGCTTCCGCCAGGACAAGAACCAGCGATCGCTGATCCGGGTCCTGCCAGACCACACGGTCATGGTCACCGGATCGGCGGACTGGGACGAACTGACCGCCCTCGCCGCCTCCCTGGTGGTCCAGCCCAAACCGGCCACCTGACGCGGGAGACACCTGACGCGGGAGACGCCTGACGCGAGGGGCGTCTGCTTAGAAGGGCGTCTCCTCCTGGGGCTCCTGGCGCTGCGCCATGGCCGCCGCCAGCTTGACCCGGGCACCCTGGAGCCACTCCTCACAGATCGCGGCCAGCTTCTCGCCCCGCTCCCACAGCTCGATGGACTGCTCCAGGGTGAGCCCACCGGTCTCCAGCCGCCGCACCACCTCGGTCAGCTCCTCGCGGGCCCGCTCGTAGGAAGGGGTCGCCTCCTCAGGGGTCTTCTCCGCAGGGGACGCCTTCTCCGGGGATGCCTTCTCGTCTGCCACGCCCCCACCTTAGAGTCCGCGTACGACAGATGGGGTGGCGCCAGGAGAACGGCGTGACCCGCGTAGATCCGCACGCCACCTTGGACGGCGCGCGGCTCTACGCGGGTCACGGCTTCGCGGAGCGCTACCCCGGGCTCACGTGGACGTCGCCGTCACCGTGACCCTGTCGTCGGGGAAGCGGATGGTCAGCTCGTCGCCCGGCTTCACCTCGCCCGCCAGCCGGATGACCTCTCCGGAAGGGCGCTGCACGATCGCGTAGCCGCGTTCGAGTGTCGCCGCCGGAGACAGCGCGACCAGCCGGGCACGCAGGTGTTCGAGCGAGTCGGCCGAGCGGTCCAGGGAGGAGCCCAGGCAGCGCCGGGCCCGCTCACGCAGCGCCTCGACCTGCTCGGCCCGACGGTCCAGCTCGCGCACCGGGTCGGCGAGCGAGGGCCGCGACTGGACCGACCTGAGCCAGGAGAGCTCCCGGTCGAGCCAGCCGCCCAGCACGCGGCGGCCGCGATCCCTGAGCTGGCGGACCAGTGTGAGCTGCTCGCCGACGTCCGGAACGACCTTCTTGGCCGCGTCCGTGGGGGTCGAGGCACGCACGTCCGCCACGAGGTCGATCAGCGGGCTGTCCTGCTCGTGCCCGATCGCGCTGACCACCGGCGTACGGCACGCCGCCACCGCCCGCACCAGGGACTCGTCCGAGAACGGGAGAAGGTCCTCGACCGAGCCCCCGCCCCGCGTGACGATGATCACGTCCACCTCGCGGTCCGCGTCCAGCCGGCGCAGCGCCTCGGTGACCTCGCCCACGGCGTACGGGCCCTGGACCGCCACCGCCTCCACCTTGAACCTCACGGCGGGCCAGCGGCGGCGGGCGTTCTCGATCACGTCACGCTCGGCGGCCGAGTCCCTGCCGCAGACGAGCCCGATCGTGGAGGGAAGGAACGGCAGCCTCCGCTTGCGGTCGGCGTTGGTGAGGCCCTCGGCGACGATGAGCCGGCGTAGCCGTTCCAGCCGGGCCAGCAGCTCGCCGACGCCGACCGGCCGGATCTCCATCGCGGTGAAGGCGAAGGACCCCTTGTTCACCCAGAAGTCCGGTTTGACGTGCATGACGACCCGCGCGCCGTCCGCCGGCCGGGGCAGGCTCGCCTCATACACGCCCCGGGTGCAGGTCACCCGGGCCGAGACGTTGGCTACCGGATCGCGCAGGGTGAGGAAGATGGTCCCGCCCCGGGCGGTCAGTTCGGTGATCTGCCCCTCCACCCAGACGGTGCCCAGCCGGTTGATCCACTGCGCGATCATCTGCAGCACCGAGCGGATCGGGAGCGGCGCCTCAGGGGAGGTCTTGGCGCTCATCGAACATCAGGGGCGGGGGCCCGGTCTTTCAGGAGGACGGGGAGAGCCTTCCTGTTTCGCCGGCCCGACCCGGTGCGATCGGGGTGTTCCGCGGTGGCCAAGCGGGACATGCGCGGTCTGCTTTCTGCTCGTACGGAGAACGCGGCAGGGCGGGAGGACGTCGGTCAGGACTCGGCTTCGATTTTGGCGAGACGAGTTTCGTACATGCGTACCACGTCCTCACGGTTGGTGGTCGCCTTCTCGTAGGCGATCAGCCCGCGCATCTGGTCGGCCGACTTGCCGCGCATGCGGGCGCGCAGCGACGCCAGAGTCAGCCCGGCGTACCCGGGGTACGGCTCGGCCAGGGCCTCCTCGACCTTGGCGCCCGCCTTCTTCTCGGCGCGCGCCTTCGGTGCCGCGGTGGGCTCGGCCTCCGCCACGGGCTCGGCGGCCTTCTTCGGGCGCGCCTTCGCCGCCTTGGGCTTCTCCTCGGCCGGCTTCTTGGCGGCCGGCTTCTCAGGGGCGGCCTTCTCCGGAGCCGCCTTTTCCGGAGCGGGCTTCTCGGCGGCGGGGGCCTCTGGAGCGGGCTTCTCCGCTGCCGGCTTCTCCACAGGCGCCTCGACCGCGGGCGCCTCCCACTCGGCCTTCTGCTCCGGGGAAACGATCACCGGCTGCTCGGCGGCCTTGGAGCCGTTGGGCTCGGGCTCCTCCTTCGCCGCCGGGCGCGGGGCGAAGATGACCGGCTCGCGGCGGGCGGGTCGCGCCTCCTCCTTCGCCGCGGCCGCCTCCGCCGTCGTGGGCGTCGCGGCCTCCTCGCCCTCCGGCGTGGCGAGACGCTTGATCGTGGAACGGACCTGGTCCCCGATCAGAAGCGCCTGGCCCACCCCGCTGATGGTGGTCTGCAACGCGGTCGCGGGCAGGTCCTTGGCCTTGTCCTTCAGTTCGTCCTTAAGCTCGTCACCCTTTCTGAAGAGGCTACGGAGAGGCTTGGTGAGTGCTCGGAAGAGGGACATCGCAGCTCCAGCGGAGTCGTGTTCGGATGGTGCGAGATATAGCGAGAGAGGTCAAGAGGCGGCTGACGCTCCACATAGCATAGGAACATGGAGCCATATGCCCCCGCGACCCGTCGTGTCCTGGTTGCCAAGCCGCGCGGCTATTGCGCGGGTGTGGACCGCGCCGTCGAGGCGGTGGAGAAGGCGCTCGACCAGTACGGCGCGCCCATCTATGTCCGCAAGCAGATCGTTCACAACACCCACGTGGTCCGCACGCTGGAGGCCCGCGGTGCGATCTTCGTCGATGAGACGGAGGAGGTGCCCGAGGGCGCGATCGTGGTGTTCTCGGCCCACGGCGTGGCACCCAGCGTGCACGATGAGGCCGCCGCGCGGCGGCTCCGCACCGTCGACGCCACCTGCCCGCTGGTCACCAAGGTGCACAACGAGGCCAAGCGCTTCGCCGCCAAGGACTACGACATCCTGCTCATCGGCCACGAGGGCCACGAGGAGGTCGAGGGCACCGCGGGTGAGGCCCCCGAGCACATCCAGTTGGTCGACGGACTCGACGGTGTGAACGAGGTCTCCGTGCGCGACCCCGACCGTGTCGTCTGGCTCTCCCAGACCACGCTGTCCGTCGACGAGACCACCGAGACCGTCGCCAGGCTGCGTGAGCGCTTCCCCAACCTGATCGATCCGCCGAGCGACGACATCTGCTACGCCACGTCGAACAGGCAGACGGCGGTCAAGCAGATCGCGGCCGAGTCCCAGCTCGTCATCGTGGTGGGCTCCGCCAACTCCTCCAACTCCAAGCGGCTGGTCGAGGTGGCCAAGGACTACGGCGCCGCCGCGTCCTACCTCGTGGACGACGCCTCCTTCATCCAGGACGAGTGGCTCGACGGTGTGACCACGGTCGGCGTCACGAGCGGCGCGTCGGTCCCCGAGGAGCTGGTGGACGGCGTGCTGCGCAAGCTCGCCGAGCACGGCTTCACCGACGTCGAGGAGGTCGAGTCCGTCAAGGAGAGCATGCGGTTCGCCCTTCCCCACGAGCTTCGCAAGGACCTGCGCGTCTCATCCGCGTGAGCGACCCGTCAGCGTCCACCCGGCCCACGCCAGGAGGCCGACGGGAATCTCGATCACATGCGCGAAGAACCAGAACAGCAGCACGGCGGTCGCGGCCGGCGCGGGGGCCGCACCGAAGTGCAGCAGTGTGACGAGCGTGGCCGACTCGCTGATCCCGGACCCTCCGGGCGTCACGACCGCCGTGGTCAGCACCCTGTTGAGGGCGAACGCGGCGACGGCCTCCGGGACCGGCACTGCGGCGTGCGCGACGTGCAGGCAGCCGATGAAGAGCACACCCTGCAGAGCCATGTACGCGATCATGCCCAGGGTGAGGCGCGGCCAGCGGGTACGGGTGACCGCGAGCGTGGAGCGGCGAAGCTCCAGCAGCGACAGGCGGATCGCGTCGGGAGCCGGCCGGGACCGCTCAGGCAGTAGCAGGACGAGGCGGTTCGACGCCCGGCCGAGCCGGTCGGCGACCGCCTCGCTGTACAGCGAGGCCGACATGGCGGCGACGATGCCCAGCAGCAGCACGCCGCCGGTTCCCGCCGCCGTGGCGAGCCGCGCGTCCGGAACCCTCCCGGACACCAGCAGGCAGCCGAGCCCGACCGCCGGGAGGAGGAACCGCGACAGCGTGTTCCACACGCCGGTGACCAGCGTGGACACCACCACGTCCGGGCGCCGGAACCCCCATCTGGCCGTCATGGCGAAGGTCATCGCCACACCCACCGCGCCACCGAACGGCATGAGATTGCTGACCCCGCTGCCCGCCGCGTTGATGAGGAGGGCCCGGCGCCTGCTCAGTCCCGGCAGCGAGCCGCTCAGCACGTACGAGTAGGCCCACAGACCGGCCAGCCAGAGCACGAGCAGCAGGGCCGTGGTGCCCGGGCCCACGGTGGCGAACTGGTGGAGGAGCGCCTCCCAGCCGATGCCCGCGATGCGGGGGAGCAGGGCGATGAGCGTCACCGCGACCCCCAGGGAGATCGCCGAAAGGACCACGCGCCGGACGGACCGCCGGCGCCCGCCGTAGCCGGTGGAGGCCGTGATCTCCGCGTTCGCCGTGCCCTCGTCCGATGTCGTGGCCACGCTCTCCGCGTCCGCCGTGGGTTCGTACGGGGCCACGGCCACGATCTCGTCTCCTCTGTGCGGGGTCATTCGGATCACGTCGGCCCCAGGAGACTGTAGATCTCGAGAAGCCACAGCAGCGACCACAGCAGGACGGCGGCCGACCGGCGCGCTCCACGGCCCGTTCCCTGGGCGCGGGACGGCGTCAGCACCGCGTCTCCCTCCTGGGAACCGGCCGGGCGGTCCCAGGGCCCGGTGAATGTCATCGGGGCCCGGACGATTCGCCGTCGGTACGCGTACGGCCCGGCTCGCCGGCGGCGTCCGGCAGCTTCTTTGAGCCGAACAGCAAGATCAACGCAAGCCCAATGATCAGTAGGTGCCCGGGCTCCAGGCCGTTACGCAGGAACATCGTGCCCCCTCTGCTCTCTCATCGCCGGGACACGAGATCCGGTGATCCGCACCCATGCGCAAGGTTTGCTAGATTGCGCAACTATACAAGTGGCGATTGTTCCTGTGGTCGTCATCCCCCACAGAGAGCACGGTCATGAGGGCATCCACCACAGCCGTCCGGCGATCATCGGCCGCACGGCGGCGCGGTGACGCGGGGAAGCCGCCACGCGGGCGGCGCATCCTTCTGATCGTCGTCGTCACGGTGGTGTCGCTCGTCGCCGTCCTCATCGCGGTGGCCGGATGGCTCTACTCACGACTCAACGCGAGCATCACCACCTTCGACGAGAAGGGGATCGATCGGAATCGGCCCGCGCCGACCTTCGCCGGCCAGAACATCCTGGTCATCGGGTCGGACTCGCGGTCGGGAACGAACAGCAGGTTCGGCGGGGGCAAGGGCGACGTGGGCCGTTCGGACACCGCGTTCCTGCTGCACGTCTACGCCGACAGGAAGCACGCGGTCGCCGTGTCGATCCCGCGCGACACCCTGGTGGACATCCCGCGCTGCCGCCTGCCCGACGGAACGTGGAGCGGGCCGCAGAGCAACGTCATGTTCAACTCGGCGTTCACCGTCGGACTCACCGCCAAGGGCAATCCGGCCTGCACCCAGAACACGGTGGAGAAGCTGACCGGCCTGCGCGTCGATCACACCGTCGTCGTGGACTTCCAGGGCTTCGCCGCGATGACGAGGGCGGTCGGCGGCGTAGCGGTCTGCCTGCCCAAGGACATCTACGAGGGCGACCTGAACCCCAACCTGGGCTCACGCGGGAAGCTGCTGTTCACCAAAGGACGGCAGGTCGTGGCCGGTCATAAGGCCCTGGACTATGTGCGCGTCCGCCACGGCATCGGCGACGGCTCCGACATCGGCCGCATCCAGAGACAGCAGGCCTTCATGTCCGCTCTGATCAAGAAAGTGAAGGCGCAGGGGGTCAACCCGGTCACCCTGCTCCCGCTCGTGGAGGCGGCCGCCCGGTCGATGACCTTCGACCCCGGCCTGGGATCGGCCGACAAGCTGCTGTCGTTCGCGATGTCGATGAAGGACATCGACCTGCGGAACACCAAGTTCGTCACCCTTCCCTGGCGCTACCAGGGGGCGCGGGTCGCGATCGTCAGAGACGAGGCCGAAGCCCTGTGGGCGGCGCTCAAGGCGGACCGCACGATCGACGGCGTGGACGCCAGCGGCAAGGCCCGGCCGTCCGGCTCGCCGTCCCCGATGGCGGCGGCCTCGGCGACGGCGGTCTCGGGAACGGGGATCAGCGTCGCCGTGTACAACGGCACCACGGTCACCGGTCTCGCCGCCCGCGCGGCCGACAAGTTGACGGGCGCCGGGTTCACGGTCACCCGCGTCGCGACCTCCAGTACCCAGACACACGACACCACGCTGATCCGGTACGGCCCCGGGATGGCGTCGCAGGCGAAGACCGTCGCGCGCATGTTCCCCGGCGCGACGTTCCAGCGGTCGACCGATCCCGGGATCACCGTCATCCTCGGCCGGTCGTACCAGCGGACACTGGACCACGCTGCCGCCATGCCGGCCCCGCTTCCCACGAGCGTGGCGGGCAAGGCCCGGTCCGCCGACGACGACATCTGCTCCAACCTCTCGTACGGCTGAGCCGGCGCGTGCGCAGCGGACCAGCCGGGAAGCACTGGCGGAGACGCGGCGGGGACGCGGGGGAAACGAGGCCGCCGGGCTACGCCCGGTCCGCGTGGCGACGCTCGAACCACGCCTTGGCCGCCAGGAGCACGGCGCCGTAGACGACCACGACGACCGCGAGCAGCAGGTAGTACGCCGATGGCAGGGCGGTCATGCCGAGCAGGGGCGCGAGCGGTGAGAGCGGCAGCAGCAGGCCCACGGTCACGAGGAAGCAGGCGGCGATCCCGAGCGGCAGGGGGACGTGGCGCCGCCCGCGCAGCAGCAGCATCGCCACTGCCTGCGTGAGCAGGTTCTCGACGAACCACCCGGTGTGGAAGGCGGCCTGGCCGGCCACCTGGCCGGACCACGGGACGGCCGACGCCAGCACGGCGAAGGTGGTCAGGTCGGCCAGAGCGTTGAGCGGACCGAAGACGGCGATGAAGCGCAGGAGACCGCGCGGTCGCAGCCGGGAGGGACGCCTCAGCGCGGCGCGATCCGGCCGGTCGAACGCGTACGCGAGCTGGGCGGCGTCGAAGCACAGGTTCTGCAACAGGACCTGCGTCGGCAGCATCGGCAGGAAGGGCAGGGTCAGCCCGGCCGCGAGCATCGCGATGACGTTGCCGAGGTTGGAGGACAGGACGACGCGCAGATAGGTGACGATGTTGCCGGTGCTGCGTCGCCCCGCCATGATCGCGTGATCGATGGCGGTGAGGTCCTTGGCCGCCAGCACCACGTCGGCCGTCTGCCGCGTCACGTCCACGGCGTCGCTGGGGCACATCCCGACGTCGGCGGCCCGCAGCGCGGGCAGGTCGTTGACCCCGTCGCCGAGGAACCCGGTCGTGCTCCCGGCCGCGCGCAGCGCCGTGACGATGCGCGCCTTGTGCTCGGGAGTGCAGCGCGCGAACACTGTGGAACGCGTGGCGAGCTCGGCCACGGCGGCGTCGGTGAGGCCGTCGATCCGGTCGGCGGTGACGACCGTTCCCGGGTCGAGGCCGAGATCGCGGCAGACGCGGGCGGCGGTGCCCGGATGGTCGCCGGTCAGGACCTTGACCGCGACGCCGCGCCTCGCGAGAACGGCCAGCGCCTCTCCGGCTTGCGGGGCGAGCGTGTCGCGCAGCCCGACGAAGCCGAGGAAGGTGAGATCACGCTCGTCGTCGGGGCCGTACGAACCCGGGCGGGCGGGACGGTCGGCGAGCGCGACGGCGAGCAGGCGGAGCCCGGCCGCGGCCTGCTCCTCCGCGAACCGGCGCAGGCGCTCCTCGGTGGCGGCGTCGAGCTCCTCGTCCGCGCCGCCCGCCCGCACCAGCGTGCAGCGATCCAGCACGTCCTCGACGGCGCCCTTGGCGACCAGGGTGTGCACCGCCGTGCGGTCCGGGTGGCGCACGACCGCGCAGGAGCTGCGGCGCACGGGATCGAACGGCAGCGCCGCCACCCCTTCGGAGGCGGGCAGGTCGTCCCCGAGCTCCTCGGCGGCGTCCAGGATCGCCTCGTCGAGAGCGTCCGGGTTGGGGAGATCCGCGAGCTGGAGCGTCCACAGGCTGTTGACGGCCGCCCAGCGCAGGACATCCGGATCGTGGCGGCCGTCCGGGCCGACGGAGCAGTCGAGGACGGGCAGATCCTGGGTGAGGGTGCCGGTCTTGTCAGTGCAGAGGACGTCCACCGCGCCGAGATCGTGCAGCGCCGCCAACCGTCTCACGATCATTCCGTGGCTGCGCGCGAGCAGGGCGGAGCCACGGGCCAGCGCCGTGGTGACGATGACGGGCAGCATCTCGGGCGTCAACCCGACGGCCACGGCGACGGCGAACGGCAGCGTCGCCAGACCGCGCCCCCGGACCGCGGCGTCCGCCACGAGCACGACAGGCGGGATCAGCAGCATGAACCGGATGAGCAGCCAGGAGATCCCGTTCACCGAGCGGTCGAACGAGGACGGCCGCCCCTCACGCGCGCCCTCTTGATGCGCGCCGGCGAACCGGGTGTTCGCGCCGGTCGCCACAACGACCGCGAAGCCGCCGCCGGAGGCCACGCCGCTGCCCTGGAAGCACAGGTGCGGCTGGTCGAACAGGTTCGTGGTCGCGGTGCCCGGCATGGCGGCAGGCGTGTCGACCGCGTGTTTGGCGACGGGGCGTGACTCGCCGGTGAGCGCCGCCTGGTGGACGGTGAGACCGCTCGACCGCAGCAGCAGCACGTCCGCGGGCACGAGGTCACCCGGACCCAGCCGGATCACGTCGCCGGGCACCAGTTGGTCGACGGGGATCTCCCGCGACAGCGACGCCGCGGTCTCGCTCGCCCGGCGCCGCACCGTCGCGGTGGTGGCGACCAGCTCGCGCAGCGCGGCGATGGACCGGTCGGCGCGGTACTCACCGCCGGACCGCAGCACGCAGCTGACGACCACCAGCAGCACGATCACGCACGCGGTCGCCCACGACGCGATGGCCGCGGACACCAGCCCGAGGCACAGCAGCACCATGGTGAACGGGTCGCGCAGGCTGCGCGCGAGACGCCGGGTCCAGGAGGCCGGGGTCCGCGCCGCCACCGTGTTCTCGCCGCACCGCAGCAGGCGCTCCTCGGCCTGGGCCTCCACCAGGCCGCGCGGCCCGCTCCGCATCAGCCGCAGCACTTCCAGCGAGGTGAGCCCGGCCACGTCGGCGATGGAGACGTGGGCCGGCGGGCCGTCGTCCGCCTCGGGGCCGCCGCGCCGACCGGTGCCCGCTACGGCCTCAGGCGCCCAGACCACGGATGCGCTCCGACGCCTCCCCGCGATCCGTCAGCCGCCCGACCAGCCATCGGACCATGGTCACGACGTCCTGGTCGTTGATCAGGTAGACCACACGGCGTCCTTCACGGCGCGACCGCACCAGCCCCGCCAGCTTCAGCTTGGTCAGGTGCTGGCTCACCGCGGGCAGCGCGCCGCCCACGCTCTCGGCGAGCCCGCTCACGTCGCGCTCGCCCTGTGCCAGCGCCCAGACGATCTGCAGGCGCGCGGGCGAGGCCAGCAGCCCGAAGGCCGCGGCGGCCTCGGTCAGCACCTCGATGGACGGGTCCTCCACGTCGCCGCCGCTCGTCGCCACTGTCGCTCTCCCGTTCACCGTGCACCGCCTGGACCCTGTGCGGGAATGGGACCTTTCAGTATCCGCTCCGTATCCGCTGAGGGGGCTTTCCGCCGGAAAGCGGCGCCGTCGGAAAGGGCGCACTCCGCCTGCTCACCGTAGCCTCACATCCGACCGTTCACATCCGACCGTTTACATCCGACCGCCCACGACGGCCGACGACGTGCGGGCGGTCGACGTGTGGGCGGTCGACGTCAGTCGCGGGCTTCGCCGTACACGCGGGCCTCGAAGTAGCCCTCGGGCTCGGGATCGAAAGCGGTGTCCCGGTCGCGCCGAGGCCGGGGCACCTCCGCGCGGGCGGACAGGTCCTCACGCAGCTCGCGCATGTTCTGCGGGAGGCCGCGCCACCACGCGATCCCCAGCACGATCGCGGAGCCGCCGAACAGCCACGGCGCGGCGGACGACAGCGAGGTGAACAGCCCGAGCCCCAGCGCCTGGAGCATCGAGGCCGCACGCAGCGACCGGACGAACTCGATGAACACCGTTGCCGCGAAGAAGACCAGCGGCGGCGTGACCACGAGGGGGAGCAGGTCACGCGGCTGGACCAGCAGGGCGGCCGCGACGCAGCCCACGACGAAGACCGGCCCAGGGCTGAAGATCTGGCCGAGCAGCGTGATCACGAGGAGCAGGGCGATGGCGCCCCGGGCTGTCAGCCTGAGCTTTATCTGATCGGTGCCTCTCATCGTGGCCCCCTTTACGACGAGTCTCGCGCCAACTTACCGTTCTGGGCAGGAACAGGAGAGGCGGTTACGCGCTCTTCGTCCCCCAACTCCGGAACGGCGGGCAGGCGGGGCGGTTCCTCGACCAGCGCGGGGCTCTCCAGCGTGGTGCCCGCGAGACCGAGGTCGCCCATCTTTCTCGCGCTCACCAGCACGCGGCTCTCCAGCGAGCCGACCGTCCTGTTGTACGCGGTGACGGTCCGGGACAGCGCGCGTCCGAGGCCGTCGACGTGCCGGCTCAGTCCGCCGAGCCGGTCGTGGAGCTCCTTGCCCAGGTCGAAGACCGCCCGCGCGTTCTCGCTGAGCGCCGCCTGCTGCCAGGCGTACTGGGCCGTGCGCAACATGGTGATCAGCGTGGTCGGAGTGGCGATGTGCACCCGCCTGTTCATGGCGTATTCCAGCAGGCCGGGGTCCCGTTCGAGCGCCGGGGCGAGGAACGCCTCCCCGGGGATGAACAGCACCATGAACTCCGGCGCGGGGCTGAACGCCTGCCAGTAGGCCTTGGCGGCCAGCCGGTCGACGTGGTCGCGCAGGTGCCGCGCGTGCGCGTCGAGCCGGGCTGAGGCCAGGTCCGGGTCGCTCGCCTCGGCGGCCTCCAGGTACGCGGCCAGCGAGACCTTGGAGTCCACGATGATGTTCTTGCCTCCGCTGAGCCGTACGACCATGTCCGGCCGGACGAGTCCGTCCGGGGTGGCGGCGCTGACCTGCTCGTCGAAGTCGCAGAACCGGGCCATGCCGGCGATCTCGGCGACCCTGCGGAGCTGCAGCTCGCCCCAGCGGCCCCGTGCCTCCGGCCGTTGCAGCGCGCGGACCAGGGCCGTGGTCTGGCTCCTGAGCTGTTCGGAGCTCTGCCGTACGAACTCCATCTGCTTGCCCAGCTCGGCGCGGGCGGCGCGAGCGCCGAGCTCGCTCTCGCGGAGCTGGTTCTCGACCTTCGAGAGCGTCTCCCTGAGCGGCCCGACCAGGTTCTCGACGGCCTGCCTGCGCTGGTCGAGGTCGCCGTTCGCCTCGGCCCTTGTGGTGTTCAGCCGGTTCTCGGCGAGTTCGAGGAAGCGCAGGTTGTTGAGGTCGAGGGCGCGGGCGCTGAGCGCCTGGAACCGCTCGGCGAGCTGGCTCTCGACGTAGGTGACCTTGTCCTCGGCCGCCCGTCTTCTCGCCTCGGCCTCGGAGATTCTGGCCCGTGCCAGCAGGAACCCGATCAGGAGCCCCACGGCGAGACCTACGGCGAGCTGGAGGACGAGCGCCACGACATCCACGGTTCGGGATGATCCCAGGCAATCCGGTTCCGGAGGGGGAGGCGCGCTGATGTCACCCTTCTGCCGTGAGCCCCGGCAGGCACGGGATCCCCGTGACGCGGTCGTCGGCGCGGGCAGGATCGGGATCGCGTTCGGCTTGTGCGAGCAGCGCTCATCACTCAAAGTCGTCATGTGACTACTTACGGCTTGCGCCCCCAGATAGCCGGGATAACGGCCGGGGTGGTGATCGCACTCGTCGTGGGGGTGGGCGCGGTCGTCGCCGCCGGCCGGGAGACCGCCACCGCGCCCGCCTCGTCACCGTTGGCCTGGGCCGACGGCGCGTGCGTGCGGCGGACCGGCGCGAGGGTCGGGCTCGTACTCTGCGACCGGGCCACGGGCCAGGTCAACCGGATCGCCGAGCATCCGCCCCAGTGCCCGGCCGACACCGACGAGTTCGTCTCCCTCGGCTCCGGCCGTACGGCCTGCGTGCGCAATGTGGACGGCCCCCATCCCGGCGACCCGGGGAGCGGCGGTGGCGTGCTGCGTGCCGGTGACTGCGTCGCCATACGCGGCGGGGAGCGGCCGTGCGCCGCAGGGGACTGGTACGGCCGCGTGACGAGCGTGACTGACACGGCCCGGCAGTGCCCGCTGGGCACCGTCGAGGCGCTTCCGCTCAGGGGCGGACAGGTGGCCTGCCTCGGCAAGGAGGGGCGGGTCGTCGCGACGGGGGACTGCGTCGAGCGTCCCACCCTGCCGACCTCGACCCGCCTGCTGGTCAAGGTCGCCTGCACGTCCGACCGGGCGTGGGCGAAGGTCACCGGCCGGGTCGAGTCGCCGAGCCGGTGCGTGGAGGGGTCCGACCACTATCTCCATTCCCTGCGGGGAACCGAGGTGATCTGCCTGTCTGGTGTCGGAGTAACCCGTAGCGGCCCGTAAACTCGGCCTACGTGAGCCTGAGCATCGGCATCGTCGGCCTGCCCAACGTCGGCAAGTCCACCCTCTTCAACGCGCTGACCAAGAGCGGCAACGCCCTGGCGGCGAACTACCCGTTCGCCACGATCGAGCCCAACGTGGGCATCGTCGGCGTGCCCGACCCGCGTCTTGCCAAGCTTGCCGAGATCTACGGCTCGGCGCGCATCCTGCCGGCGAAGGTCGAGTTCGTCGACATCGCCGGTCTGGTCAAGGGGGCGTCCGAGGGTCAGGGCAGGGGCAACCAGTTCCTCGCCAACATCCGCGAGACCGACGCGATCTGCCAGGTGATCCGGGTGTTCTCCGACCCTGACGTCACGCACGTCGACGGCGACGTCGCCCCCGAGCGCGACATCGAGACGATCAACACCGAGCTGATCCTCGCCGACCTGCAGACCATCGAGAAGGCGCTGCCTCGCCTCCAGAAGGAGGCGAGGACCAACAAGGACCGCAAGGCCCAGTTGGACGCCGCCGAGGCCGCGGCCAAGCTGCTCAACTCCGGCACCACCCTGTACGCCGGGGCCAAGGCGGCAGGCATCGACCCCGCCGACCTGCGGGAGCTGCACCTCCTCACCGCCAAGCCGTTCCTGTACGTCTTCAACCTCGACGCCGACGAGCTGGTGGACGAGGAGCTGCGCGCGCGGCTGTCCGCGATCGTCGCCCCGGCCGAGGCCGTCTTCCTGGACGCCAAGATCGAGTCCGAGCTGGTCGAGCTGCCGGACGAGGAGGCCCTGGAGCTGCTGCAGTCCGTCGGCCAGGAGGAGTCCGGCCTGGCCCAGCTCGCCCGCGTCGGCTTCGAGACGCTCGGGCTGCAGACCTATCTGACGGCCGGGCCGAAGGAGACCCGCGCCTGGACGATCCGCAAGGGCGCCACCGCCCCCGAAGCCGCAGGTGTGATCCACACCGACTTCCAGCGCGGCTTCATCAAGGCCGAGGTCGTCTCGTTCGACGAGCTGGTCGAGGCCGGGTCGATGACCGCGGCGCGCTCCGCCGGCAAGGCCAGGATCGAGGGCAAGGACTACGTCATGCGTGACGGCGACGTCGTCGAGTTCCGCTTCAACGTCTGATCGCCGGCCCGCTACGTCTCTGAGCTGCGAGGACAGCAATACCTGGCGGTTAGGTAATCGATGATGCCGCTGGCCAGGCGTAACGTACTTTTCCGGTGCGACGGTTAGGCATGGGGCGTGGGGCCGGGATGAGTCCTGGTTTGCTCGGTTGCGGCGATGCTTGCACCATGGGCGTGGCTTTCCTGGAAGAATCGGGCCGACCGCTAGGGTGAAAACTTCAATGCGGCTAACCGGATCGAGAGTAAGACGACACCGCGCCAGCCCGGGGGATCGGCGCGAGCGGAGGCGTGATGGCTCGCAGGTCGAACGTCCAGCCGGATCCTCGGATCGCTGGCGACCCCGAGTCGTCCCCTCCCCAGGACCCTGATCGGGTGTTCGCCTCGAGCGGGAGCGCCCGCAGGCGCGGGGGTTGGAGCGGCGGTGGGGGCCGCTGGCTCGTCTGGACCGGCCGCGCGATCCTGTGGGCGTTGATCATCGTGATCGTCGTCAACGGCGTGCGGGCGCCGTTCGAACGGTTCACCCAGGAGGGTGCCACGACCGGGGCCACGCCCGAGCCGAGCGATTCCGGTTTTCCGATGACGCAAGCCGCCGCATTTGCAAATCAGTTCGCCGCGGTCTACCTGAATTTCAACGCGTCTAATCCGCGACAAAGAGCGGATCGTTTGAAGGCGTTTCTCCCCGAGGGCGCGCAGGAGCAGTTCGGCTGGAATGGTTACGGCCAGATGTCCGCGGGCGCGTTCCAGTTCGCGGGAATCAGCGTGCGCGACTCGGCCAACGCCGTCGTCACCGTGACATATCAGGCGGGCAGCAGGCGCGGGCTGCTCTCCGTGCCGGTCTATTACGACGGATCGAGGTTCGTCGTGTCCGCGCGGCCGGGGTTGCTGCCCGCGCCCGGGCCGGCGGGGCTGCCCGCGGTGGGCGAGCCCGACCGCGACTCCGCGACCGAGTCGGAGCTGCGTCCCCAGCTCGAAGGCTTCTTCAAGGCGTACGCCGCGGGCGACCAGGTGGATCTGCAGCGCTATGTGGCGAACGGCGTGACCATCGAGGGCTTCGACGGTGCGCTCTCGCTCGCCCAGCTCAAGGATGTCGTGGTCCCGGCGGGCGAGGGGAGCACCAGGGAGGTCACCGCCGTCGTCGTGTGGGCCGTGTCACCGGGCGGGGGCGCCGCCAACTCGCGTACGGACGATCCGGCCACCCAGCCGGCCGGGCTGGAGCAGGCCTACCGGCTCACGGTGGAGAAGCAGGGCGGCAAATGGTTCGTCGAGGCAGTTCAGGGCGCGAGCCGCCCCGTGGGGTAGCGCATGACCGAACACGACGCCGCTGATCCATACCCCGGGAGGGCGTGAATTGATTCTGAACACCATTGTGGAGATCGCGTTGGATCCGTCGGCTCCACCTGTCACAGGGATCAACACCGAGGGCCTGGCGGATTTCCTGCGCAAGTTCTTCGCGCCGCTCTTCCTGGTCGTGGTGTCCGTCGTGGCGATCTTCTTCCTCTTCACTCGAGAGATCACCAGATTCATGCAGTTCATCATTCTGGCGATCGCGATCGGCGTGATCTTCTACGTGCCCAACATCATCGAGGTGACGGCGAGGGCGATCGCGGGGGCGCTCGGCATCAAGTGATCTGGCAGAGAGGAGGATCGGGTGGATCTGCCCACATATACCAATATTTGGCGAATTGAGAAGCGGCTCTACAAGCTGTACGACCTGAAGCTGCCGACACCGCTTCCCATCGTCTGGATCGGTGTGTTCGTGGGCGTCCTCGTCCCCTGGTGGACGTTCCTCTTCCTCGTGGGGCTCCCCTTCGACGCGCCGTGGCACGTGGTCTACCTGGTCCCTCCCGGGATCGTGACCTGGCTGTCGACCCGGCCCGTCATCGAGGGCAAGCGGCTCACCGAACTGCTCCAGTCACAGGTGCGCTACCTGGCCGAGCCCCGTACGTGGTGCCGCATGGCACCGGTCAGCGAGCCGGACGAGATCACCCTCACCGTACGGGTCTGGCGGTCCGTCCCCGCCGGGAAGGGCCGGGCCAAGAGCCGGCAGCGCCGCGCCTCAGCCCCCAGCGTGCGGCCCGCGGTCGCCGCCGCCGCGAAGGCGGCGGCCGCCGCGGTCCCGGCCGTCGCCGAGCCCGTCCCCGTGCCCCCGCCCATGCCCCCGCCCATGCCGCTGCCCGCGCCGGGAGCCGCCTCCGCGCCCGTTTCGGGAGCCACGTCCGCGCCCGCCCCCACCAGAAGCAACGTGGCCGGCGCGCCGGCGAGACCGGCCGCCGCCGAGCGCGCGCTTCCCAGGAAGGAGCCGGCGGCCTCCGGAGGTGAACGGGGGGCCGCACGATCCGAGCGGGCGGCTTCCGGAACCCCACGGTACGGCGATGCCACCGTGCCGCCCATCGGTCCCGATGCCCTGCGCAAGCTCCGGAGGCTGGCCGCCTCCGCCCAGGACGGGACGGGAGAGCGGCGCGCACCGGAGCGGCCCGTGCGGGAGCTGGGCCTGCCGGATCCCGGGCCCCGGGCGCGGGCCGGCGAGCGCGGCGCCGTCCCCCCGGGCGAGGACACCCCCCGCCTCCCACCGAAGGTCTGGTCCTCGACGGAGACGCCCGCGACGGAAGCGTCCCCGACGGTCGGCCCCGCGATGGGCGATCATGCGGCGGTCGGCCCGGCGACGGAAGCGCCCGTGGTGGATGACCGCGCGGCGGACGGCCCTGTGGAGGAAGGCTCCGCGACCGCCGTCGCCTCCGTACCTGACGCCGCCCGGTCTGACGCCTCGGTACCTGACGGCTCCGTGTCCGACGCCGCCGTACCTGACGGCTCCGTGTCCGAGGTCTCCGTGTCTGAGGTCTCTGCCGCCGAACGGCCCGTGCATGACCAGCCGAGACACGCTCGCGCGGACTCCGTACCGGAGGAGATGCGCGAGGCCGCGCACGAGCCGCCGAGACACGCACTCGCGCCCGAGGAGTCGGCGGCCGAGGAGTCGGTCACGGAGCGCGGACCTGTCAGGGAGCCGGTGCGCGAGCCCGCGGACGCGCCTCCGGTGCCGGTCTCGATCAGGGCCGTGGCGCCGGGCGACCAGCCGAAGGTGCGCCGGGTCGAATCGGTCGTCGGCAGGGACACCTCGGGGGGCTGGCGCAGGATCGCGCAGGTCGTCGTAGGCGGCGGCGGAGGCCGCACCGACGGGATGGAGATCGACGAGGCGCGAGCCCGCACCATGCTCACAGGGAGCAGGCGGATCCTCGTGCTCGGCTGCACCGGCGGTGCGGGGCAGACGACGACGGCGCTCATGCTGGGCCACACCTTCGCCAAATACCGCGGGGACCGGATCCTCGCCCTCGACGCGGGCACCGGGGACCAGACGCTCACCACGCGGATCACGGCGGAGTCGCCGGAGACGCTGAGCTCCCTCCTCGCGGGTTCCGGAGGGGTGAGCGGCTACCTCGGCATGCGGGCATACACGACGCGTTGCGACTCGGGGCTGGAGGTGGTCGGCGCCGACTCCGACGCGGGAGCGGCGCAGCGCCTGGAGGCGGGGTGGCCGCGGATGCTCGCGGCTCTCGACCGTCATTACCGCCTGATCGTCGTGGACCCGGCGGCGGCGCTGGCCGCGCGGCTCCTGCCGTACGCCGACCAGCTCGTGCTGGTGGCTCCGGCCAGCGAGCACGCGCCGGACGCGGTGGCCATGACGTACGAGTGGCTGGACGGGCACGGCTGCTCCGACCTGCGCCGCCGGGCCGTCATGGTGGTCAACGGCGTGAGCAGGCGCAGCGCGTCCGACGTGGAGCAGGCCGAGGCGGTGGCCAGGGGACGCTGCCGGGCCATCGTGCGCATCCCCTGGGAGGACGAGCTCTCCCGCCAGGGGCCGGTCGACCCGGCCCGCCTCCGGCCGGGGGGCCGCAGGGCGTACGTGGCCCTCGCGGGAGTGATCGCGAGCGGGCTGGCGGCGAACCAGCACAAGCAGGAGGTGGCCAGGTGAGCGGGGAGTGGTGAGCGACCAGTGAGCGCGGAGCGAACCCGACATGCGAGCGGAGTGGCCCGCGAGGGACGAGCGGTCCGCGTAGTCAGCGGGGAGTGGTGAGCGACCAGTGAGCAGGACGCGCAGCCGTCTCGCGGTGCGGTACTTCGACGATCGTGTCCTCCTCACCGACTCCGCGGCGTGGGCGTACTTCCGGCTTCCGACGGTGAGCTACGAGTTCGTCACCCCGGAGGAGCGCGAGGCTCTGGCGACGAACATCACGATCGCGCTCGCGGCGATCCGGATGCCGGACGCGGAGGTCCACCTGCGGGTCGCCCACCGGACCTATCCGGCGGCGGAGTGGGCGATGGCCCTGAACGCCACGTCGGACGAGGGACCGGGGTGGCGCGACTACCTGGAGGAGATGTACCGGCACGTCTGGGCGAAGGACTTCTGGAGCAAGGAGATCTACCTCGGCGTACGGCTGGGCCGGCGAGGGGCCCAGCTCGGAACCGGGGCGCTCGCCCAGCTGTTCGGCTTTTACCTGCGCAGCGAGAAGGCGCTCGGCATCGAGGACGACCACGTGCCCGAGCGGGAGATCGAGCGGTGGACGGAGCAGGCCGAGCGGCTCGGCCGGGCGCTCGCCTCCAGCTCCTTGTACGCCCGCCACGCCACCTCCACCGAGATCGCCTGGCTGTTCCAGCACGCGGTGTCGGGAGCGCTGGGCGACCCGCCGCCGTCGGCCTCGCCGCGGCGCAGGTGGGGCAAGGGGGAGATCGAATCCCTGGTCGAGGGGCAGATCCACAACGGGCGTTCCCTGCTCCGGATCGAGCAGCCGACCGGCGACTCGTTCACGGCGCACCTGTCGTTCGCCCGGTTCCCCGACCTGATGCCGTTCCCGGACGGCGAGCCGTGGATGCACTTCGCCGACCAGATGCCGTTCCCGGTAGAGATCTCCAGCAGGATGCGGCTGATCCCTCCCGTCATGGCGAGCAAGGACGTGGCCAGGAAGCTGGCGCACGCGCGGGACATGGACATCCACATCCGCGAGGCGGGCGCCGAGGCGCCGCTCGCGCTGGCGGAGCAGATCGACGCGGCCCGGATGCTGGAGCACGGCATCACCAAGGAGCGGCTCCCCTTCGTGTACGGCTGGCACCGGCTGAGCGTGAGCGCCCCCACCGAGGAGATCTGCGTCCAGCGGGTCGAGGCGATCGTGGAGCACTATCGCGATCTCGGCATCGACGTGGTGAACTCCACCGGCGACCAGTTCTCGCTGTTCTGCGAAGCCCTTCCCGGCGAGAAGGTACGGGTCAACGCGTACGCGCAGCGGCAGCCGCTGCGCACGATCGCGGGCGGGATGGCCACCGCCACGGTCGATCTGGGCGACCGGGTGGATGAGTCGGGCGCGGGCTGGCTCGGGCCGTACGTCGGGGAGACGCTGGGGCGGGCGCGGAGCATCGTCCACTTCGATCCGCTGGTCGCGGCGACGAGGAACCGCCCCACGGCCATCGCGATCACCGGCGAGCCGGGCGGCGGCAAGACCACCCTGGCGCTACTGCTGATCTACCAGATGGCGCTGCGCGGGGTGACGGTCGCGGTCATCGACCCCAAGGGCGACGCCGAGTCGCTGGTGCGGCTGCTGGAGGACCGGGGCCGCCGGGCGCGGATCATCCCGCTCGGGGCGGCGGCGCCGGGGCTGCTCGACCCGTTCTCGTTCGGCGACGACATCGCGGCCAAGAAGACCATGGCGACGGAGACCCTTCGGCTGCTGCTGCCGCGCATGTCGGAGGAGCGGGAGTCGGCGATGATCCAGGCGGTCGCGGCGGTCTCCAACCAGCCGGATCCGTCGCTGGGCAAGGTCGTCGACCACCTGGAGCGGTCTGAGGACCCGGCCTCCAAGAACCTCGGGGCCGTGCTGCGCTCGATGTCCGAGATGCACCTGGCGCAGCTCTGCTTCGACCCCTCGGGCGGCGACCAGATCGACACCGAGGGCTGGACGACGGTGTTCACCCTGGGCGGCCTGACCCTTCCCGACGTGGCGACGGCCAGGGACGACTACTCGTACGAGCAGCGGCTCTCGGTGGCGCTGCTGTACCTGGTCTCCCAGTTCGCCCGGCGGCTGATGAACGGCCTGGACCGGCGCACGCCGAAGGCCATCTTCCTGGACGAGGCGTGGGCGATCACCTCCACGCCGGAGGGGGCCAAGCTGGTGCCGGAGGTGTCGCGGATGGGCCGATCCCGCAACACGGCACTCGTCCTGGTCTCCCAGAACGCCGGTGACCTGCTGAGCGAGCAGGTCACCAACTGTCTCTCGTCGGTGTTCGCGTTCCGCTCCACGGAGCGGGTGGAGGTCGAGCACGTGATGGAACTTCTCGGGGTCGATTCGTCGGAAGCGCACAAGGCGGTGCTGCGGTCCCTGGGCAACGGGGAGTGCGTCTTCCGGGATCTGGACGGGCGCGCCGGCCGGATAGGGGTGGACCTCATCTCCGAGGAGCTGCTCCGCTGGCTCGACACGAATCCGACCCACGACAAACCGAACGAGAAAAGGCGTGATCTTCTTGGCGGGGGTGCCGGCAAGTCGGGGGTCGCGCAGGAGGTGCGGTCTTGAGAATGCGAGTGAACGGTCGCGCTCGCTCTGGTAATCGGCGCAGGCTCGCCCTGCTTCTCGTGGTCTTCGCGGCGTTCCTCACGCTGCCCCTGGCGCTCTCCGGCACGGCCAATGCCGCAGGCCCGTGTGATCTCTCCCCTGCCCTCGCTCCCGAGATCGTCGACGGCGGCGTGGACGGCCTGGTCAAGCCTCCACCGCCCGACACCGGCGCGGCGACCGCAGCCGCCGCCGGGGCGGGCGCGGAGCCGGCCGCCGCCCCGGAGAAGACTCCGCTCACCAACTACGGCCGGTACGGCATGGCCGGCCAGTTCTGGCACACGTACGACCTGGGCTGCTCGGACGTGACCGCCGTGCTGGGCAACTCCTGGGCGAACGCGATCTTCTCCTGGGCCAAGGCGGTCGACCGGCTGACGATCAGCACCTACCAGGCGGCGGCGTCGGAGGGGCCGATCCAGCCCATCAAGGAGGTGGTCGACGACATCGTCACCAACCTCGCCAACGCGATGTACTGGCCGTACCTGCGGCCGATCGTCATCCTCGGCGCGATCTGGCTCGCGTGGTACGGGCTCATCCGCAAGCGGGCGACGACGACCACCGAGGGCGTCATCTGGATGGTCCTCGCGGTGACCGTGGCGGTCTGGTTCTTCAGCCGCCCGGGGGACTTCACCGGGCTCGGCAAGGTCGTGACGGACAAGACGGGCGAGATCGTCAACTCGGCGTTCTCCGGGTTGCCCGGGGCCGGGGGCGCGTCCTGCCTGCCCGCCAAGGAGGGCGGCGACGCGGAGGCCAAGGCCGGCGGGTACGCCCAGCCGGGCACGCCGGGAGTGGACCAGAACGCCGACGCGCTCTGGTCCACGCTGGTCTGCAAGCCGTGGCTGATGGGCGAGTTCGGCACGGCGGACACGAACGCGCCGGTCGTGCAGGTCATGGCTCCCAAGCTGCTCGACATCCAGGCGATCGACCGCGAGGAGCAGGCGGCCAGGCAGATGCCGGGCACCGACTCCCACCAGAAGCGCTTCGAGGAGGAGATCGCCAAGCCGCTGGAGAGCACCTCGATGTACTTCCTCTTCCAGGGGAAGGACTGGACCAGCCGGCTCGGCATCGCGATCGGCGCGTTCATCGCGGCCATGGTCGCGGGCCTGCTCATCTTCCTGGTGGCGGTGTCCCTGCTGGCGCTCAAGATCGGCTTCCTGCTGCTGTTGATCCTTGGGCCGGTGTTCCTGCTGATCGGCGTCCACCCCGGGTCCGGGCGGATCATCGCGATGCGGTGGGTGGAGATGGTCATCGGCACGCTGCTCCGCCAGGCCGTGCTGGCGCTGGTGCTCGGCGTGCTCGTGTACGGCTACTCGCTGATCATCTCGACGAACCTGCCGTGGGGCATGCAGATCCTCTTCATGGCGTTGCTGACGATCGCGGTGTTCTTCTACCGGAGGCCGTTCCAGCACCTGTTCTCCTCGATGGACGGGCACACCCTCACGACCCGGATGCTCGGCGAGGCGGCCAGCGCGCCCACGCTGTCGCGGGCCGCGAACGCGTTGCCTCCGGTGGCGGCGAGCCGGGTCGGTCGATGGGGCCTGCGCAAGGCCGAGCCGGTCATCGGCGCCGCCGCCATGGCGGCCGGCGCGGGGACCGCGGCCGCGGTGGCCGCCTCCTCGGTGGCCCAGGGCAAGGTACGCGGCGAGGAGGGAGCGGCCGCGGCTGCGGTCCCCGGTGTCAGGGCCGGCGCGCAGCCGGTGCCGCTGGAGACCGACGCACCCGGTCCGGGGCGGCGCAAGGTGACCGCGATCCCACGCCAGGGGTCGGCTCCGCCGCTCAACCTCTCCGGTGTCCGGCCCGCGACGCCCGTACGCACATCCACCGGCTCCGGCCCGGGCTTCTCGTCGGGTTCCGGATCGGGTTCGGGCGGTTCTGGCGGTTCGGGGGGCGGCTGGTTCAGCGGCCGTTCGGGTGGCTGGGCCTCGCGCCCGTCGAGCGGTTCGGGCGGGTCGAGCGGTTCCGGTGGCCGCAGGTGGTCCAGATCGGGGTCGTCGGGCGGGTCGTCCTCCAGGGGCGGCTCCGGCGGGTCGAGCCGGTCAGGCGGATCAGGCGGATCAGGCGGATCGAGTGGGGCGAGTGGGTCGTCCTCCAGGGGTGGCTCCGGCGGACGGTCGTCGGGAAGCGGCTGGTTCGGCGGCGGGTCCGACAGGTCGCGATCCTCCGACGCGCCTCCGCTGTGGCTGTCGAGCCGGGGCGAGAGCGGGCGCAGCCCCGATGACGCGCCCGGTCCCTTCTGGGCGAGGCCCTCCGGCTCCGACAAGGAGTGACCATGAAGGGTAGGGACGGCCGGCGGGGGCTGGCCTTCGCCGGGGTCGTGGTCGTCCTGGCCGTCGTCGGCGTCTATCTCACCTCCGCGGGCCCGTCGGGCGACGACGCGTCCGGCTCCGCCCCGGGCGTGACCGAGCCGTCCAAGACCCGGGTGCCCGGCCGGGTGCCGACAGCGGTCCCGAGCCAGGTCGCCACCACGCCCGCCGCCTTCGACATCTACTCCTATCTGCCGCTGTCCAAGGCGGAGCTGGGCGCGGCGGCCGATCTCGCCCGTCGCTTCACCGAGGCGTACGGGACCTTCCGGTACGACGAGGACCCGACGGCGTTCGCGAAGCGGCTCTCGGGGTTCGCGACGGTGGAGTTCGGCGCCGACCTGACCCGCACGACGACCGCGCCCGCGTTGGTGAACCACAACCGGTCCGACGAGGTCGTGTCGCACGGCACGGCGGCGGTGCGCTCCATCCGGGACATGACGGCCAACATGGTGACGCTCGTGGTCGGCTCACTCCGGCAGATCACCGCGAAGAGCGGCCAGAAGGCGCAGCGTGACGAGTTCGCGGTGACCGTGATCAAGGTCGGCACCGACTGGCGCGTCTACGACCTGCAGCCCGCGGACGCCGGTCAGGACGGGGACACGGCGCCGTGATGCCGCCCAAGGCTCTGGCGGGCAGGCTCTCGTGGCGCGGGATCGCCGTCGCCCTCGCGGTGCTCGTCCCGTTCACGCTGTTCGGCTCGATCATGCTGATGACGCCCTCGCCGTCGCTCCTGCTGGGCGGTGGCCTGGGCAGCGGTGCGGACTGCGCCGAGGCCGCCACGGTCGCCGACCTGTCGCCGGCCGCCCGTGACGACATCCCCGCCGACTATCTGAAGCTGTACAAGAAGTTCGGCAAGCAGATCGGCGTCCAGTGGAACGTCCTGGCGGCGGTGGGCAAGCGGGAGACCGACCACGGCCGGTCGAAGCTCCCCGGCGTGCAGGACGGGACCAACTACGCCGGCGCCGCCGGTCCCATGCAGTTCCTGATCAGCACCTGGGGCGGCACGTCCAGGATCAAGATGGGCACCGACTTCAACGGCTACGCCTCGGACGGCGACGGTGACGGGTACGGCGACGTCTACGACCCCGCCGACGCGATCCTGGCCGCGGCGAAGATGCTCAAGCGCAACGGCGCCCCCGACGATCTCAGGCGGGCGATCTTCGTCTACAACCGCGCGGACTGGTACGTCGACCAGGTGCTGGCGATCGCCAAGCGTTACGCCGCCACGGGCGGCATCGACACGCCGAACCCCGCCTGCGACACGGTCGACGCCCCGAGCGATGTCGTACGGAAGATCCTGGAGTACGCCCTGGACCAGCGCGGCAAGCCGTACCTGTGGGGAGGGACGGGGCCGGACGCCTTCGACTGCTCCGGGATCATCTACATGGCCTACCGCAACGCGGGCCTGACGATCCCGCGGACGACCTTCGGCCAGTGGCCCTTCGGCGTACGCGTCGAGCCGGGCAGCGAGCAGCCGGGGGACCTCGTGTTCTTCGACGCGGGTCCGGGTACCGCGCCCGACCGGCCGGGACACGTCGGCATGATCGTGTCGCCGGGGAAGATGATCGAGGCCCGCTGCACCCGGTGCGGACCCATCAAGGTCACGACATATGCCGATCGGGGCAATCTGGTGGGGTTCACCCGTCCGCTCCAGAACGCGGATGTGCTGGAGCAATTGAAAAGAGCCGCTCTAACGTAAGGGCCATGGACACCATCGTCGTCGGCGCAGCGATCATCGAGAATGGCCGGCTCCTGGCCGCGCAGCGGGCCGATCCGCCCGAGCTGAAGGGCGGCTGGGAGTTTCCCGGTGGGAAGGTCGACCCCGGCGAGAGCGACCACGACGCCCTGGTGCGCGAATGCGTCGAGGAACTCGGCGTGAAAATCGTCGTCGGCCGCAGGGTCGGCGGCGAATGGCCCCTCTCGAACGGCTCCATCCTGCGGGTTTGGCTCGCCACGATCGCGTCGGGCTCCCCCTCGCCGCTGGAGCATCTCGCGCTGCGCTGGCTGGCTCCGGACGAGTTTTACGACGTCGAGTGGCTGCCCGCTGACCTGCCGATTGTCGGGGCCGTCCAAGGTTTGCTCAATGGTTCCTCGTAAGATGTCTTTACTGTGCCTTTTGTCTAAGTAGAATTCCGCTTTAGTCAAAGCGGGAAGCGACGGAGGCGGCAGTGAGCGGTAGCGCACGACTGAGGGCTGCCTTCTCCGCCCTGATCATCGCGATTTCGGTGCTGGTCGCCATCCCGGTGATCGCCGCGGCCGCGGACGACAGGGTCGAGCCGTGCGACGTCGGCCAGACATGCCCGCCCGAGGTCACGGTGACGATCACCGAGACCCCGGGGGGCTCGACCCCGAGCCAATCCGGCAGTCCGGTGGTGACGGCGACGGTCACCGTCACGCCGACGCCCAGCCCGGCTCCCGGCCACACGACCGCGCCCACCACGCCTTCGCCCGTGCCGAACACGATCGAGACCCTCTCGGCCCCGCCGATCCCGGACGTCGACGAGACGACGCCGACGCCGGCGCCGGAGGAGAGCGAACCGGAGGTCGTCCTGCCGCCGGCGGAGAACCCCCCGTCCGAGCCGGCCGCGGAACAGACGGATTTCGCGGATCCGAACCCCGGCGGGGCGGCGTACGAGCTCCGGAACGCGGCCCCCGAGTTCGACCAGGTCACGCTGAGCCACAAGCTCGCCATTCCGGCCGCGCTGCTGGTGTTGATCGCCCTGTTCGCCTGGCTCGTCTTCGAGGGCCGGCTGCGGCGGATGGCGCACCGGGCGGCCGTACGGAAGGCGGGCCCGGCGACCGCGTCCGCGCCCGGCTATCTCGCGAGCCCGGCGTACGCGCCGATGGTCAGCTTCGTACCGGTCCCGGTGGCGTACCCGCCGGCCTACGGCTACCCCTACATGGGCGAGCCGCAGCCCTACGGCTACCCGCAGGGCTATCCGATGGCGGCGCAGCCGGGATACGCCCCGCCGCAGGGGTACGGCCCCCAGCAGGGATACGCGACGCCCCAGGCGTACGGGATGCCCCAGGGGTGCGGCGCCGCGCCCCAGGGCCGGCAACCGCAGGGCGAGCACCCTCAGGGGCAGCAGATGGACGCCTGGAGTTACGCGGTGAACGAGCCGGACCCGGCGGCGCCGCGCCAGGACGTTCCGGGGAGCGCGGCTCCCGCCGCGACCGGGCCGGACGCGACAGGGCCGGACGCGACCGGGCCGGACGAGACCGCGGTGTTCCCGCGTCCGGACCAGGGCGCCTGAGCGCGCCCCGTCGGCGGGCAGGGCCCGGCGAGCGGTGCGCCCCCGGCCCGGTTTGATCGGGGCGGAACACGGCACGTCCCGAGCGTGGTGAGACCGGACCTCGACTCGGCGACATCCCGGGCGTGGCCGGATCGGGGCGGAACACGGCACGGCCGCCCGCGCGGTGAGGCGCGGGCGGCCGCATACGCTTCCGGACGGCTCCGGAGGCCCCGGATCAGCTGGAACGCTTGAAGATCTTGTTGCCCAGCCAGACCAGGGGGTCGTACTTCCGGTCGACGACGCGCTCCTTCATCGGGATCAGCGCGTTATCCGTGATCTTGATGTGCTCCGGGCAGATCTCGGTGCAGCACTTGGTGATGTTGCAGTAGCCGAGGCCGTGCTCGTCCTGCGCGGACTCCTTGCGGTCGACCACGTCGTACGGATGCATGTCGAGCTCCGCGATTCGCATGAGGAAGCGCGGGCCGGCGAAGGCCGGCTTGTTCTCCTCGTGGTCACGGATGACGTGGCAGACGTTGTTGCACATGAAGCACTCGATGCACTTGCGGAACTCCTGGGACCGCTCGACATCGACCTGCTGCATGCGGTATTCGCCGGGCTCGACGTCCTCCGGCGGCGTGAACGAAGGGATCTCGCGCGCCTTCTGGTAGTTGAACGAGACGTCGGTCACCAGGTCCTTGATGACGGGGAACGTCCGCATCGGGGTGACCGTGATCGTCTCGGACTCCTCGAACGTGGACATCCGCGTCATGCAGCCCAGCCGTGGCTTGCCGTTGATCTCCATCGAGCAGGAGCCGCACTTGCCCGCCTTGCAGTTCCAGCGGACCGCGAGGTCGGGAGCCTGTGTGGCCTGCAGCCGGTGGATGACGTCGAGGACGACCTCGCCCTCGTTCACCTCGACGGTGAAGTCCTCCAGGCGGCCTTCGCCGCCCTCGCCGCGCCAGACGCGGAACTTGGCCTTGTATCCCATCACGACTCCTTGACCGCGTCGTACTCCGCCAGCTCGTCCTCGGTGAGGTACTTGCTGAGCTCCGTCCGGTCGAACAGGGCCAGCAGGTCACCGCGCATCGACGGCTGGGTCTGCTCCTCGACGCTCACGGCCGCGCCGTCCGGCGTCGCCGAGCAGACCAGGAGCCTGCGCCGCCACTCGGGCGACATCTTCGGGTAGTCGTCCCTGGTGTGTCCGCCCCGGCTCTCCTCGCGCAGCAGCGCGGCGCGCGCGACGCACTCGCTGACGAGCAGCATGTTGCGCAGGTCGAGGGCGAGGTGCCAGCCGGGGTTGTAGATCCGGCCGCCAGGAGAGGCGGTGTGCGCCGCCCGCTCCTTGAGCTTCTCGACCGCCTCCAGGGCCTCGGAGACCTCCTCGGCCTTGCGGATGATGCCGACGAGCTCGTTCATCGTCCGCTGCAGCTCGTGGTGGACCTCGTAGGGGTTCTCGCCGCCCGACCGCTCCAGGGGTGCGAGCGCCTCAGTCCGCGCGTCCTCGACCGCCGTCTCCGCCGCGACCGGCCGCTTCGCCAGGCCGTTGACGTACGCGGCGGCGCCCGCCCCGGCCCGGCGGCCGAAGACCAGCAGGTCGGACAGGGAGTTGCCGCCGAGGCGGTTGGAGCCGTGCATGCCGCCGGACACCTCGCCGGCCGCGAACAGGCCGGGCACGGACGCGGCGCCGGTGTCGGCGTCCACCTCCACGCCGCCCATGATGTAGTGGCACGTCGGGCCGACCTGCATGGGCTCCTTGGTGATGTCGACGTCGGCCAGCTCCTTGAACTGGTGGTGCATCGACGGGAGCCGCTTGACGATCTCATCGGCCGGCAGCCGGGTGGAGACGTCCAGGAAGACGCCACCCTGCGGTGAGCCGCGGCCCGCCTTCACCTCGGAGTTGATGGCCCGGGCCACCTCGTCACGCGGCAGCAGCTCCGGAGGGCGGCGGTTGTTCGCCTGGTCGGTGTACCAGCGGTCGCCCTCCTCCTCCGTCGTGGCGTACTTGTCCTTGAACACGTCCGGCACGTAGTCGAACATGAAGCGCCGGCCCTCGGAGTTGCGCAGCACGCCGCCGTCGCCGCGGACGGACTCCGTGACGAGGATGCCGCGCACCGACGGCGGCCAGACCATGCCCGTCGGGTGGAACTGGATGAACTCCATGTTGATCAGCTGCGCGCCCGCGAGCAGCGCGAGCGCGTGGCCGTCGCCGGTGTACTCCCAGGAGTTGGACGTGACGACGTAGGACTTGCCGATGCCGCCGGTGGCCAGCACCACGGCCGGAGCGTCGAAGAGGAGGAACTTTCCGGTCTCCCGCCAGTAGCCGAAGGCCCCGGCGATGGCGTCGCCTTCCTTGAGCAGGCGGGTGATCGTGCACTCGGCGAAGACCTTGATGTACGCCTCGGGATCGCCGTGCAGCTTCTCGTCCTCCTGCTGGAGCGCGACGACGCGCTGCTGCAGGGTGCGGATGAGTTCGAGGCCGGTGCGGTCGCCGACGTGCGCCAGCCGGGGGTATTCGTGGCCCCCGAAGTTACGCTGGCTGATCTTGCCGTCCTTGGTGCGGTCGAACAGCGCGCCCCACGCCTCCAGCTCCCAGACCCGGTCCGGGGCCTCCTTGGCGTGCAGCTCGGCCATCCGCCAGTTGTTCAGGAACTTGCCTCCGCGCATGGTGTCGCGGAAGTGCACCATCCAGTTGTCGTCGGGGTTGACGTTCCCCATCGCGGCCGCGGCGCCGCCCTCGGCCATGACGGTGTGCGCCTTGCCGAAGAGCGACTTGCAGACGATGGCCGTGCGCTTGCCCTGCTGCCGCGCCTCGATCGCCGCGCGGAGTCCGGCGCCTCCGGCGCCGATGACGACGACGTCGTATTCGTGACGCTCGATTTCCACTGTGATCCCTCGTTAGGCGAACGGGAAGTTGATGATGCCCTTGGCGACCAGCCGGACGTAGAGGTCGGCGATCATGACCGAGAACATCGACGCCCAGGCCAATTGCTGGTGCTTGGCGTTGAGTTTCGACACGAACGTCCACGCCTTGTACCTGAGCGGGTGCTTGGAGAAGTTGTTCAGGCGGCCCGCCGTGATGTGCCGGCAGGAATGGCAGCCGAAGGTGTAGGCGAGAATCAGGATCGCGTTGACCAAGAGGATGATCGAGCCGAGACCCACATGTCCCCAGTTGCCCTCTTTATCCCTGAACGCGAGAACCGCGTCATAGGTGAGGATAAGTCCGATGATCGCCGCGAAGTAGAAGAAGTAGCGGTGGATGTTCTGGATGATCAGCGGCAGGCGCGTCTCGCCGGTGTACTTCCCGTGCGGCTCGGCCACGGAGCAGGCGGGCGGCGAGAGCCAGAACGAGCGGTAGTAGGACTTCCGGTAGTAGTAGCAGGTCAGCCGGAAGCCGCCCGGCAGGCCGAGGATCAGCAGCCCGGGAGGCCACGTGTACCAGTCGCCGATGGGGGCCAGGCCGAACAGGCGCGCCCCCTCGGGGCACGACGTCGCCAGGCACGGCGAGGCGAAGGGCGCGATGTACTGCCCCGCCAGGTAGCTCTGGTCGAAAATCGCCCAGAACCCGTAAATAAGGAATGTCATCAGCCCGGTGAATGTCAGCGCCGGGGCCAGCCACCATCGGTCGGTGCGCAGAGTGCGTACCTTGAGCTGGGCGCGCTGCTTTCTGGCCGGGGTTTCGGCCGTTGTCTGGGTCATCAGAGACCTCTCCACCTTCTGCGGACCCTGTTGTACGCCGAGGGGGTCCGGGTGTTCATTCGTGTCGCGCCGGCCGATGCGCCACAGGTGTAACAGCGAGGTGTGTAACAACGCCGACGCGTGTTGGTGGGGGATACGTTACGACGCTGACAGGGCAAAATGTGAGAAGGGTCACCCCCTATTTCGGCAAGAGAGTGTGATTGTCGTCACGTCTCGGGAGTGCTCCGGCAGTATTCCCCCACATGTCCGGATTTCTCGGGCGTTCTGCGAGACTGACCCTTGACCAAAGGGGAGGTCGAGGCTGGAGTGAGCCGGGAGAAACCCGCTTTCGCGGGCGCGGAACCGGTCCCGCGGCTCGCGCGGCTGACCACCGCCGTCATGCTCGCCGGCTTCGCCGCCGTGTACGTGCTGGCCGCCGACGGCGTGGCGGAGGCATCGCTGGCCCTGGCCGTCCTCGTACTCCAGCTCGCGTACGTCGTTCCCCGGTGGCGGCGCTTCCGCGGCCCGGCGCTGCTCGCCGTACAGGCGGGCCTCGCGGCGCTGGGGGTGCTCGGTCTCGGCATGTCCGTCGGCGTCCTCGGCTTCCTGGCCGGGTCGCTGCTGCTGGTCTCCGCGTGGCCCGCGGCGGTCCTCGTCGTGGCGGGTGCCGCCCTCGTCCAGGCCGTGCGCTCGGCGGACGCGTTCATCATGATCGACGCCACGATCAACACGCTGCTCATCGCGCTGGTGATCTACGGTCTGACCCGGATGGCGGACCGGGTGGACGACGTCGCGGCCGCCCGGCTCGGGCTCGCGATGGCCGCCGTCGCCGAGGAGCGCCTCCGGATCGCCACCGAGCTGAACGAGGGGATCGGCCGGGGGCTCGACGCCATCGAACGCGGCGCGCGTCGGGCCAACGAACAGAACAGCCGCGGGCCGGACAACCCCGCGACGATGAAGGAGACGATCGGGGAGGTCGCCGCTACGGCCCGGCGCTGCCTCGCCGACGCGCGCTCGGCCGCGGCGGGCTACCGGGCGCTGTCGCTCGCCCCGGAGGTGGCGACCGCGCGGGCGCTGCTGTCCGCGGCGGGGACCGAGGTGGTCGTGCGGATCGGCCATACCGAGCCGCTCGGATCGGCCGGTGCGTTGCTCGCGACCGTGCTCCGCGACGCCGTCACCGACGTCGTACGGCACGGCACGGCCCGGCACTGCGTGATCGAGACCCTCCACCGCGACGGCATGGTCCGGTTGCGCGTCACCAACGACGGCGTGCGCACGGCGGGCGCGGGCGTCGAAGGGCTGGACGACGTCATCGACCGGATGGCGGCGGCGGGCGGTGACGTGCGCGCCGGGCTCGATCCGGACGGCCGTTTCACGGTCGAGGCCGCCATCCCGGCCACGCCGCCGGCTCCGCCGCCGCCGGACACCGCATATGGCCTGTCGATCGTCCTGCTCGCCACGGTCCTCGCCGGATTCTGCGTCAAGGCGCTGCTCCTCGTCCCGGGAGAGCTGGTGCTCCCGGCCGCGGCGTGCCTGGCCGTGATCGCGTTCCTCCAGTTCCGGTCCGTGCGCGGGCGTCATACGTACGCGCTCGTGGCCATGGCCCTGCTCACCTACCCGCCCCTGTTCGTGTTCGACCGGGCCTGGCTGGGTGTGGCCGGCTTCCTGGCGGGTCCGCTGCTGCTCGCGTTCCGCCCGGCGGTGTCGTGGTCGCTCGTCGCGGCCGTCATGGCGAGCGTGGCGGCGATCGGAGCCGCGCTGGGGCTCCCGGCGGGGGTGGTCGTCAACTACACCATCAGCACGCTGGTCACCGGGCTGGTGATCCACGGCCTGGTCCGGCTGGCCCGGCTGGTCAAGGAGCTGCAGGACTCGCGGGAGGAGCCGGCCCGGGCCGCGGTCGTCCAGGAGCGGCTGCGCGCCGCCCGCGACCTGCACGATCTGCTCGGCCACAATCTGGCGGCGATCCTGCTCAAGTGCGAGCTGGCCCGCCGCCTGGCGGAGGTGGATCCGGCGCGGGCTCGCGCGGAGATCGCCGACGTCATGGCGATGGCCGAGCGGGCGCGGGCCGACCTGCGGAGCGCGTCGGGCGACCACCGCGAGATGTCGATGGAGGAGGAGGCGGAGTCCGCCCGCTCCGTGCTGACCGCCGCCGGTCTGGAGGTCCGGCTCTCGCTCGGCCACGGACCGCTGCCCGGCCCCGCGCAGACCGCACTGGGCACGGTCCTGCGCGAGGCCGTGACCAACGTGCTCAGGCACAGCTCCGCGCGGCGCTGCCACATCGACTCCGAGGTCTCTCGGGGCGTTGTACGGCTCGTCGTGGCGAACGACGGGGTGAGCCCGGAGGCCGGACGGACCCGGCCGGGCTCGGGCATCGGCAACCTCACCACCCGGATGGCCGCGCTCGGCGGGGAGCTGACCGCCCGGGTGGACGGGGACGGCTGGTTCCGGCTCCGCGCCGTCCTCGATCTGGGCGCTGTCCTAGATCCAGCCGGCCTCCTGGGCGATGCGGACGGCGTCCGTACGGTTGCGCGCACCGAGTTTCGCCACGATCGCGGTGAGATAGTTGCGGACGGTCCCGGCGGTGAGGAACAGCTCCTCGGCGATCTCGGTCGCCTCGGCGCCACCGGCGGCCAGCCGTAGCACGCCGGCCTCACGCGGCGTGAGGGGGTTGTCGGCGAGGTCCCAGGCGGCGACGGCCAGCGAGGGGTCGAGGACGCGGCCTCCGGCGGCGATCGTGCGGATCGCCGCGACCAGGTCGTCCGGCGGCGCGGTTTTCAGCAGGAACCCGTTGACCTGCGCGGTCAGCGCCCGGCGCAGGTGGCCCGGCCTGCCGTGCCCGGTGAGCATCAGCGCGCGGCAGTCGGGCAGCTTCGCGCGCAGCTCGGCCGCGGCGCCGAGGCCGTCCAGGCCGGGCATGTCGATGTCGAGCACGGCGACGTCCGGCCGGTGCCGGAGCGCGGCGGGCAGCACGGCGTCGCCCGAGCCGACGGCGTCCACCACCGTCAGATCGCCCTCCAGCTCCAGCAACGCGACGAGCGCTCCGCGTACCACGTGCTGATCTTCGGCCAGCAGAACCTTGATCACGGCAATATGTCTATCAGTGTCCGACTCATGATGTCGTCATGGTCGACTCGTGATCGGCTCTCTGGTCCGCGTTTCCCCGGATCAGCAGGCTGAATTCCATGAACGACGCGGTACGGCTGGACGCCGTGAGCAAGGTGTACGGCAAGGGGCAGGGCGCGGTGGCCGCCCTGCGCGAGGTGACGATCGGCATCCCGCGCGGGGGCTTCACCGCTGTGATGGGGCCGTCCGGCTCGGGCAAGAGCACGTTCCTCCACTGCGCGGCGGGGCTGGACCGGCCGACCTCAGGTTCGGTACGGCTCGGCGGCGCCGAGCTGGCGGGGATGGACGAGACGCGGCTGACCGAGCTGCGCAGGGAGCGGGTCGGCTTCGTGTTCCAGGCGTTCAACCTGGTCTCGTCCCTGACGGTGTCGGAGAACATCACGCTCCCGCTGCGGCTGGCCGGGTCCGCTGTGGACCGGCCCTGGCTGGACGAGGTCGTCCGGCGGGTCAAGCTCGACGGCCGTACCGGGCACCGGCCCGCGCAGCTCTCCGGCGGGCAGCAGCAGCGGGTGGCGATCGCCAGGGCGCTGGTCACCCGGCCCGAGGTCGTTTTCGGCGACGAGCCGACCGGCGCGCTCGACACGGTGACGGCACGCGACGTGCTCACCCTGCTCAGGGAGGTGGTCGACGGCCTCGGCCAGACGGTGGTGATGGTGACCCACGACCCGGTGGCCGCGTCGTACGCCGACACCGTGCTGTTCCTCGCCGACGGCCGCATCGTCGACACGATGAGCGCCCCGACGGCTGACAGGGTCGCCGACCGCATGACCCGGTTGGGAGCGTGGGTGTGATGATCGGGTTCGCCCTGCAGACAATGCGGAGCCGCAAGGCCGGCTTCGCCGGAGCGTTCTTCGCGCTGCTGTGCGCCGCCGCGCTCGTCTGCGCCTGCGGCGCCCTGCTGGAGACCGGGCTGCGCAGCCAGATTCGGCCCGAGCGGTACATGGGCACTCCCGTGCTGGTCGCCGGGGACCAGAACGTCCGCGAGACGATCACGAAGGAGAAGGGGGACGGCGAGGTCAAGACGAAGGTCAAGGCCAAGCCGCTGTCCGAGCGGGCCTGGGTGCCCGCCTCTCTCGCCGACCGGCTGGCGGGCGTCCCCGGGGTGCGCTCGGTGGTCGCCGAGGTGACCTTCCCCGTCCATTCCGGCAGTGCCACGTTCACCGGCCACGGCTGGGAATCCGCCGTGCTGACCCCCTTCACCCTGCGTGCGGGACGTGCGCCGGGAGCGGCCCGAGAGGTGGTCGCCGACGCCGGGTCGGGGCTGGCCGTCGGAGCGCGGCTCACCGTCGAGGCCGCGGGCGAGTACCGCGTGGTAGGCGTGACGGCACAGGCGCTGGAGAGCCAGGCCACCCTGTTCTTCGGCACGGCGGAGGCCCGCAGGCTGGCCGGGCTGCTGGGCGGGCGCGCGGCCGACTCCATCAGCGCGATCGGCGTCTTCCCCGAGGGGGACGCCGCGGCCGTGCCGGACGGCGTGAACGCGGTGCTGAAAGGCACGAACACGCTCGTCTACACCGGGGACGACCGTGGCACGGTCGAGTTCCTCGACGCCGAGAACGCCAGGATCAAGCTGATCAGCCTCGGTGGCGCGCTGGGCGGCACCTCGCTGCTGGTCGCGATCCTCGTGGTCGTGGGCACGTTCGCGCTGTCGATCCAGCAGCGCCAGCGAGAGATCGCGCTGCTCCGCGCGGTCGCCGCCACGCCCCGGCAGATCAGGAAGATGCTCGGCGGCGAGGCCCTGCTCATCGGCCTGGTCGCGGGCGTCCCGGGCGCCGCGCTGGGTGTCGGGCTGGCGTTCTGGCTGCGGTCGCGGTTCGTGGACCTCGGCGCGATGCCGTCGAACCTCGACCTGGTGCTGAGCCCGTTCCCCTTCTTCGCCGCGCTCGGGGCGACCGTGCTGGCGGCGTGGGCCGCGGCCAGGATCTCCGCCCGCCGCACCATCAGGTTCCGACCGGTCGAGGCGCTGGGAGAGGCCGCGCTGCGCCGGGCCGGGCTGCCCTGGGGCCGGTTGAGCGCCGGGCTGCTCTGCCTCGGCGTCGCCGTCACGCTCACGCTGGTGCTGTCCACACTGTCGATCGAGGCCGCGTCCAGCCCGGTGACCATGCTGACCGCGTTGGTGTGGACGACCGCGATCGCCCTGCTCGGCCCCGTCATCGCCAGGGGCGCCGCCACCGTGCTCGGGGCGCCGATGCGCGCCTTCCGGGTGGGCGGGCACCTCGCCGCGGCCAACCTGCGGGCGTCCACCGGCCGCCTCGCCGCCGTCGTCACCCCACTCAGCCTGATGGTGGTGATGACCTGCACGATCCTGTTCGTCCAGACGACCATGGGGCACGCGGCCCAGGAGCAGGCCCACGCCGGGACCCGCGCCGATCACGTCCTCGGGCCGCGGGTCCCCGAGGTGGCGGCCGACGCCGTACGGAAGGTGCCCGGCGTGGTGGCGGTGACCGAGGTCCTGCGCACTTCGGTCCGGGTCGGCCTGACGAGGTACGGCGCGCAGGGCGTGACCCCCGAAGGTCTCGCGTCCACCATGGACCTCGGCGTGCGGAAGGGCTCCGTGGACCGCATGGGCGCGGGCACGCTCGCGGTCAGCGAGACCGCGGCGGAGGGGCTGGGCGTGTCCGTCGGCGACCCGGTGGCGCTGACGCTCGGCGACGGCACACCCACCACGCTCACGGTCGCCGCCGTCTACACCCGCGGTCTGGGCTTCGCCGATCTCACGCTGCCGCACGATCTGGTCGCCGCGCACGTGGACGACCCGCTGGCCCGGACCGTGCTCGTGGCCGCCCCGTCGGTGGACCGGGCCGTGCTGGCCGCCGCCCTGCGCGACCATCCGGGCGTGGGCGTGCTCGACCGGGTCGAGGCGACCGCCACACCCGCCAACGCCGAGGTCAACTACGTGGCGATGGGCCTGATCATCGCCTTCACCGCGATCGCGGTCGTCAACACGCTCGCGATGGCGACCTCCGACCGGGCCCGTGAGTTCGCGCTGCTCCGCCTCGTCGGCACCACCCGGCGGCAGATCATGCGCATGCTGCGCTGGGAGACCTTCGTCGCGGTGCTGGTCTCGGCGGCACTCGGTACGGGCGTCGCCCTGGTGACGCTCGCCGCGTTCAGCACGGGGATGACCGGATCGGCCACGCCGTACGTGCCGCCGGTGACCTACCTGGCGGTGGTCGCGGCGGCGGCGGCGCTGGCCCTGGCCGCCACCGTCGTCCCCGCCCGGTTGGTCCTGCGTGACAGGCCGGCCGACGTCATCGGGGCGAGGGAGTGAACGGGGTCGGTCGGATCAGTCGGATCAGTTGGACAGCGCGTCAATCCGTGCTGATGAGCTCGATGCCCTGGGGGAGGCTGCCGTCGCGGGCGGCCTCCGTGAGGTAGAAGAGCAGCGTCGAGCGGAACGCCTGCGCGGCGCGGGTGGGTTCGACGTCCTTGCGATGGGCCAGCGCGATGGTGCGGCGCAGGCCGGGGGGAGCGAGCGGAGTGCCCGCGAGGCCGGGCCGCCCGTCCAGCACCATGGACGGCACCACCGCGATCCCGAGACCCGCCTCAACGAAGCGCAGCACCGCGTCCATCTCGCCGCCCTCGACCGCGAACCGCGGCTCGAACCCCGCCTGTCGGCAGGCGGTCAGCGTCGCCTCGCGGAGGTCGTATCCGCGCCGGAACATCACCAGCGGACGCCCGCGCAGGTCGTCGATCCGCATGTACGGCTTGCTCCGGCCCGGCGGAGAGGCGACGACCAGGTTCTCCCTGAGGATCTCCTCGGTGACGAGGGAGGGATCGCTGCTCTGCAGCGGCAGGATGATGAGCGCGAGATCGAGCTGGCCCCTGGCCAGGTCGCGGACGAGGTCGCGGGAGCCGCTCTCATCCACGAGCAGCTCCACGCCCGGATAGTCCCGATGGAACCGGGCGAGCGCGTCGGCCAGCAGCCCGGCGCACAGGGACGGCGTGGCGCCGAGCCGTACCCTGCCACGGCGCAGCCCGGCCAGCTCGGCGATCTCTCGGCGCGCGGTGTCGGCGTCGGCCAGTATGCGGCGGGCGAGCGGCAGCAGCGCCTCGCCCGCGGGGGTCAGCGTCACGTTGCCGCGGGCCCGGCTGAACAGCGGCGCGCCGAGCTCGGTCTCCAGCGTCCTGATCTGCTTGCTCAGTGAAGGCTGGGCAACCCGCATCCGCTCGGCGGCATGAGTGAAATGCCGGGTTTCGGCCACCGCCACGAAATACGCGAGTTGTTGGAGCTGCACGCCTCCCTAGCGTACGGCTGTGAGATTTGTCGCATTCGGCCGAGGCCGCCGGAACGCGCAAGCCGTACGGGCCACAGGTCATAGCCTGCGGCTATCGAAACGACGCCCGCGATGACTTGGACGCGCTTCGGAGCCCGAACCTACCGTGAGCAGCTGTGACAGCCACGATAGACCGAGGGTCGGCCACTTCGCCGGTCGCCCCTCACGCAGCGCAGACAAGTCCCCCCACACGTCGCCGTCCGGGCTTCTTCGGCTCGTCGAACGGCAAGAAGGCCGTCATGGCCGTCACGGGTGCGATCCTGGTGCTCTTCCTGCTCGGCCACATGGCCGGCAACCTCAAGGCGTTCTTCGGAGCGGACGCCTTCAACCACTATGCCGAATGGCTGCGGACCATGGGCTCACCCGCCGTGCCCTACCGCGTGCTACTGACCGTCACCGAGATCGTTCTCGTGGTCGCGGTGGTCCTGCACATGTGGTCCGCCGTGTCCCTCGCCCGCCGCGCGGCCCAGGCCCGGCCGGTGAAGTACGCCGCGAAGCGCAAGTCCCAGGCCAACGGCTACGCCACCCACACCATGCGGTACGGCGGGGTCATCATCCTGCTGTTCGTCATCTGGCACCTGCTGGACATGACCTTCGGCGCGGTCAACCCCAAGGGCTTCGACGCGGAGCCGTTCGACCGGCTGGTGGCGGGCTTCGACCCCTCGCGTTGGTGGGTCACCCTCTTCTACGTCGTGGCGATGATCATGGTCGGCCTGCACCTGCGGCACGGCCTGTGGAGCGCGTTCCAGACGCTGGGCCTGGCGGGCGGCCGGAGCTACGGGAAGCTGAAGGCGACCGCGGCGCTGGTGTCGCTGGTTCTCGTGATCGGCTTCCTGTCCGTGCCCGTCGGGGTGATGATCGGAGTGATCAAGTGAGCGACCAGACGCACGGATACAAGGTCGGCGAGCCGATCCGGGACACGAAGGCGCCCGAGGGCCCGATCGAGGACCGCTGGGACAAGCGCCGCTTCTCGGCGAAGCTGGTCAACCCGGCCAACAAGCGCAAGATCAACGTCATCGTGGTCGGCACCGGCCTCGCGGGCGGGTCGGCCGCGGCCACCCTCGGCGAGCTCGGCTACAAGGTCAAGTCGTTCTGCTACCAGGACACGCCCCGGCGCGCGCACTCCATCGCCGCGCAGGGCGGGATCAACGCCGCGAAGAACTACCGCGGCGACGGTGACAGCGTCTACCGGCTCTTCTACGACACGGTCAAGGGCGGCGACTTCCGCGCCCGCGAGTCCAACGTGTACCGGCTGGCGCAGGTCAGCGTGAACATCATCGACCAGGCCGTGGCCCAGGGCGTCCCGTTCGCCCGGGAGTACGGCGGTCTGCTGGACACCCGCTCCTTCGGTGGCGCGCAGGTGTCCCGTACGTTCTACGCCCGGGGGCAGACGGGCCAGCAGCTCCTGCTCGGCGCCTACTCGGCGCTTGAGCGGCAGATCGCGGCCGGGACCGTCGAGATGCACACCCGCCACGAGATGCTCGACCTGGTGATCAGCGACGGGCGTGCCCGCGGCGTCATCGTCCGCGACATGGTGACCGGCGAGATCGAGACCCACCTCGCGGACGCGGTCGTCCTCGCCACCGGCGGGTACGGCAACGTGTTCTTCCTGTCCACCAACGCCAAGGGCTGCAACACCACGGCGATCTGGCGGGCGCACCAGCGCGGGGCGATGTTCGCCAACCCGTGCTACACCCAGATCCACCCGACCTGCATCCCCGTCAGCGGCGACTACCAGTCGAAGCTGACGCTGATGTCGGAGTCGCTGCGCAACGACGGCCGCGTGTGGGTGCCGGTGGCCAAGGGCGACACGCGCAAGGCCGCCGACATTCCGGAGGAAGAGCGCGACTACTACCTTGAGCGGATTTATCCGGCTTTCGGTAACCTCGTGCCGCGAGACATCGCCTCCCGGGCCGCGAAGAACGTCTGTGACGAGGGCCGCGGCGTCGGTCCCGGCGGGCTGGGCGTCTACCTGGACTTCGCCGACGCCATCGCGCGCCTCGGCCGTGACGCGGTCGAGAAGAAGTACGGCAACCTCTTCGAGATGTACGAGCGCATCACCGGGGAGAACCCGTACGAGCAGCCGATGCGCATCTACCCCGCCGTGCACTACACGATGGGCGGCCTGTGGGTGGACTACGACCTGCAGTCCACGATCCCCGGTCTGTTCGTGGTCGGCGAGGCGAACTTCTCCGACCACGGCGCCAACCGCCTCGGCGCGTCCGCGCTGATGCAGGGCCTGGCCGACGGCTACTTCGTGCTGCCGACGACGGTCGGCGACTACCTCGCGGGTGCGACCAAGTTCGGCGACGTGGACCCCGAGGCCGTGGAGCAGGCGCGCGACGCCGTCCAGCAGAAGATCGACAAGCTGCTGAGCGTCAACGGCACCCGCACCGCCGACTCCTACCACCGCGAGCTCGGCAAGCTCATGTGGGACTACTGCGGCATGGAGCGCACCGAGGAGTCGCTGCGCAAGGCTCTGGAGCGGATTCCCGAGCTGCGCGAGGAGTTCTGGAACAACGTCAAGGTGCCGGGCGACCCCGAGGGCCTCAACCAGGCTCTGGAGCGGGCCGGGCGGGTCGCCGACTTCTTCGACCTCGCCGAGCTCATGTGCATCGACGCGCTGCACCGTACGGAGTCCTGCGGCGGCCACTTCCGCGCCGAGTCCCAGGACGCGGACGGCGAGGCGCTGCGCGACGACGAGAACTTCGCCTACGTCGCGGCCTGGGAATGGGGCGAGGACGGCCCGACCCTGCACAAGGAAGTGCTCGACTACGAGTACGTCAAGATGACCCAGCGGAGCTACAAGTGAGCGAGCGCGACGCGATGAGCGGAATGGAAAGCGCCGCGCGGCAGGCTTTTCGCGTAGCCGACGAGGAGCGGTGAGCATGAATCTGACCCTGAAGGTCTGGCGTCAGAACGGGCCGTCCGACGAGGGACGGATGGTGACCTACAAGGTCGAGGACGTCTCGCCGGACATGTCCTTCCTGGAGATGCTGGACGTACTCAACGAGCGGCTGATCCTCGCGGGCGACGACCCGATCGCCTTCGACCACGACTGCCGCGAGGGCATCTGCGGCATGTGCGGCATGGTGATCAACGGTGTCGCGCACGGCGAGCAGCGCGCGACCACCACCTGCCAGCTGCACATGCGGCACTTCGCCGACGGCGCCGAGATCACCATCGAGCCGTGGCGCGCCGCGCCGTTCCCGGTGGTGAAGGACCTCGTCGTGGACCGGTCGGCGTTCGACCGGATCATCCAGGCCGGTGGCTTCATCAGCGTCCCGGCGGGTTCGGCCCCGGACGCGCACAGCGTCCCGGTGAAGAAGGACGACGCGGACGCGGCGTTCGACGCGGCCACCTGCATCGGCTGCGGCGCCTGCGTGGCCGCCTGCCCGAACGGGTCGGCCTCGCTGTTCACCGCCGCGAAGATCACGCACCTGGGCCTGCTGCCGCAGGGCCAGCCCGAGCGTGACTCGCGGGCCAAGGCCATGGTCGAGCAGATGGACCTGGAGGGCTTCGGCGGCTGCACCAACACGGGTGAGTGCACCGCGGTCTGCCCGAAGGGCATCCCCCTCGACACGATCGCCCGCATGAACGCCGACTACCTGAAGGCGTCCAAGTAACGACACCGGCATCGCCGGAGGCGTGAGCCGTACATCCCCTGGGTGTGTGGCTCACGCCTTTTCGCGTTTCACAGCGCGGCCCCGGTTCCTCGCGGAACTGGGGCCGCGTCGCGTCCTGGCGGAGATGTCCGGGCGTGCCGGTGTTGTGCGGTTCCGCGTTCTTTTGGGGCGTCCGCCGGGGGGACGGCGTCAGGGCGTCGACGGGAAGTCGCGTGCCTTGATCTTCGCCATCCGCCGGCCGTCGGGGTGGTGCCAGACGATGCCCTCGCAGCCGTACTCCTCGGCGAGCCGGGTGACGATGGCCCGGACCCCGTCGTACGTGAGGTCGCGGAGGTCGAGGACCTCGGCCTCGGCATGCCTGATGAGGCGGTGGCGGTCCTGCCGCTCGGGGTTGCCGTTGACCTTCGGTCCGACGAGCTCGTAGGTGCCGATCTGCGGTTCCATCCCGTCGAGCGCCTCGGCGTGCCACCTCGCGAACGCCGACTGTTCGACGGGCTCCCAGCCGATCGTCTTCCCCGTCTCCTCGTCCGTGGAGAGCGCCCGGAAGCCGTCCGGTGCGGTCTTGCCGGGCTTCACCTCGCGGCGGGCGTACCAGCCGGGGGTTCCGCCGGCCTCATCCAGGACCAGGTACGCGACGCAGGTGCCGTCGTACTTGCGGGTGGCGACGCCTTCGCCGTCGAAGACCCAGGCGCAGTCCGGGTTGGGCTCCTTGGTCACGTGCTTGGGGGTGCCATCCCAGTCGCGGAGGAAGACGGTGGGGATCTTCTTCACGGGGGTCCCTCCTGAAAGGTGGTGATGGGGCGCCAGGCTATTCGAACGCGGCGGCCCGTGTTCGGGGCGACGACCCGGACGATGCGGGCGGCTACTGGGCCTCCGGGGGCAGGATGCGCTCGACCGCGGCCGCGATCAGGTCGTCGACCTGCGGCCCGGGAAAGATGCCGGGCAGGGTGAGCCGCTCGAGGATCAGCCAGTTCAGCGCCATGTAGAGCAGCACCACCGTGGTGGCGTCTCCCGGCATCCCGGCCTCCAGGTGGAAGCCGATGTTGGCGTCGAGGTCGGCCTGGATCCTGCGAGTGAGCACGGCGCGCAGTTCGGGGCGGCGGGTGGCCTCCAGGCGCAGTTCGATCAGGGCCAGGTAGCCCGCCGGGAAGTCGGTCAGGCGGCCCACCATCTCGCGCATCAGCGCGGTGAGATGGGCGCGGTCGCGCGGCCCCTTCGCCACTTCGGCGAATGCCGCGGCGTCCGGCTGCCACCGTTCGTAGACGCGTGCCCCCGCCTGGGTCAGCAGATCGTCACGGTTGGCGAAGTAGTTCGACGCCGTGCCGTTCGGCACCTTCGCCTCGATGTCCACCGCGCGGAAGGTCAGGCCGCGCGCCCCCTCACGGGCCAGGACTTCGATGGCGGCGTCGACGAGCGCCGCCCGTCTTGCCGGATTCTGCCGCATTTCGCATCTCCAACGATCTCGGTTGACACCACTCTGAATGTAGTACTACGGTCTAACCACTCCAAGCAGAGTACTACATGCGTAGCGACGAAAGGCCCCGTATGCGAGTCGAGTTCACCGCCCTTTCCGCGATCGCCGGCGCGACGGCTCTGCCCGGTCGGATGGGCAGGCCGGAGCGGTCCCTGCCGCAGCCGCGGCACGACCGCCGGCAGGCTCCCCAGCCGCGATCCGTACCCCGGCCGAGGCCGCTTCCCAAGCCCGGTGGGGCGAGGTGAGCGGCGGCCGGATCCGCCGCCCCCGCGACCACCGAGAACAACGCTGGAAACAACGCTGAGATCACCCCGAGAAGACGCCAAAGAGGATCAGATGCGAAAGCTCACGTACTACGTCGCCACCACGATCGACGGCTTCATCGCCGACCCCGACGGGGGATTCGGCTTCTTCCCCGAGGCCGAGGACATGGCGCGGTTCCTCAACTCCGCGCAGCCCGAGACCGTCCCCACCGCCTTCCGCGGCCCCGCGGGTCTCGAAGGCGTCGCCAACAAGCGGTTCGACACCGTCCTGATGGGCCGCGGCACCTACCAGCCTGCGCTGGACGCCGGAATCACCAGTCCGTACGGCCACCTGCGCCAGTACGTCGTGTCGACCACCATCGCCGAGATCACCGACCCGGAGGTGGAGCTGGTCACCGGTGACCCGGTCGAGCTGGTGCGCCGGCTCAAGCAGGAGGACGGCCTCGGGATCTGGCTCTGCGGGGGCGGGAAGCTGGCGGGCACGCTGCTGCCCGAGATCGACGAGCTGATCATCAAGCGTTACCCCGTGGTCATCGGCGCGGGCATCCCGGTCTTCAGTGCGCCGTTCCAGCCGCAGCTCTTCGATCTCGTCGATACCCGCACGTTCAGCAACGGCGCGGTCGTCCTCACCTACACCAAGAAATAGCCGCTGCCGGTTCCCCGGACCCCCACTCGACGAAAGAAGCGCATGCGAAAGCTCACGTACTACATCGGCATGACCATCGACGGCTTCATCGCCGCTCCGGACGGCGCCGCCGACTTCTTCCCGGTGACGCAGGATGTCATCGACTTCATCCGCGACGACTATCCGGACACGCTGCCGTCTCATGTCCGCCCCCAGTTCGGCCTCGACGACGGCAACCGCGATTTCGACACCGTGGTGCAGGGGCGCGTCACCTACGAGCCGGCGTTGGAAATCGGCGTGACCAGCCCGTACGCGCACATGCGCCAGTACGTGGTGTCCGGGAGCATCGCCGGCAGCCCCGATCCGGCCGTCGAGATCGTCACCGGCGATGTGCTCGCCAAGATCCGTGAACTCAAGGCCGAGGACGGCAAGGGCATCTACCTGGCCGGCGGCGCCCGCCTTGCCGGCGCCGTGCTCCCCGAGATCGACGAGTTGGTGATCAAGATCTATCCCGTCGTGGCCGGGTCCGGCATCCCTCTGTTCACCGCCGACTTCTCCCCGGCGTACTTCGAGCTCACCGGCACCCGTGTCCTCGACAGCGGGATGGCCGTCCTCACCTACGTGCGGAAGTGATCGGCCCACTGGCCGTAGGCGATCAAAGATCGAGTGAGGGGCCGGTCGGTCGTGCGGTTGGGTCAGATCACGGCGGTCGCGCGGGGATGCGCTGGGCGATGCGGACGGCATGCCCAGCGGAATGCGCCCGCGTCGTACTGTTCGATCCGGGGAAGTCGCCCCGGGGGAGTCAACGCGGGGAAGCCGTCAGGGGCGGAAAGCCTTGAGCGTGATGTCGACGAGAGCGTCGGCGTACTCGGCGGTGAGCGGCCCTGAGCGGTGCAGCCACCGCTGGTAGAGGGGGGCGTAGAGCACTTCGAGCACCAGGTCGAGGTCGGCGTCCGCCGCGAGCTGGCCGGCCTCCTGCGCACTGCGCAGCCGGGCTTTCTTGGCGTCGTCCACGGGACGGGCCAGCTTCTCCCGGTACTGGGCGGCGAGGTCGGAATCGTTGATGATCTCCGAGTTGAGCGCCCGGATCGGCGCCTCGAAGTCCGGGTCGGCGAACTCGGCCACCGTCGCGCGCATGACGAGCTTGAGATCGGCCTCGATGTCGCCCGTGTCGGGCAACGCCGTCCCCTCCTCCTCGGGGTTCCCGCTGAGCGCGAGGAAGGAGTCGAAGACCACGGCTCCCTTGGACGGCCACCACCGGTAGATCGTCTGCTTGCCCACGCCCGCACGGGCGGCGATGGCCTCGATCGAGACCTTCGCATACCCCATCTCGGAGATCAGCTCGCGAGCGGCGGCAAGGATCGCCTGCCGCGACCGCTCGTTGCGGCGGGCGGGGTTCGGCTTCTTCGCGTCCGGCATGGGTCGAGGCTACTACCAAAACGAGACGGATCGGTTCGTCTTGACAGTGTTGGCATATCGGCGCAAACTGGAGCAGCACCGAGACGAGACGGATCGTCTCGATATGAGAAGGAGCTGAGGCCCTGTGACGACCGGAAAAGTATGGTTCATCACCGGCGCTTCCCGGGGCCTGGGCAGGGCGTTCACCGAAGCCGCCCTCGCCGCCGGAGACCGTGTCGTAGCCGCCGCCCGCGATGTCGAGCCGCTCGCGGACCTGGCCGCGAAGCATCCGGACGGTCTCGTACGGCTTCCGCTGGACGTCTCCGACCGCCAAGCCGTGCGCGTAGGTGTGGACCAGGCCGCGGCCGCCTTCGGCAGACTCGACGTGGTGGTCAACAACGCCGGCGGGCTGTTGTACGGCATGGTGGAGGAGGCCACGGAGGAGCAGATCCGGGCCCATCTCGACGTCAACTTCTTCGGTGCGGTCTGGGTGGCCCAGGCTGTGGTCCCTCACCTGCGGGCGCAGGGGTCGGGTCGCATCCTGCAGATCACCTCGATGGGCACCGCCGGCGGCATGGCCTCCGTCGGGTTCTACGGCGCCGGTAAGGCGGCGCTCGACTCGCTCAGCGAGGCGCTCGCGATGGAGGTCGAGCCGTTCGGCATCAAGGTCACCATCGTGCAGATGGGCGGCTACGACACCGGGCTGTTCACCACCGGCACCACGGCGACCACGCCCCAACCGGCTTACGAGGCCCTGAGAGCCAAACTTGCGGAGATGTGGGGTGAGGACGCCGGCCCGGACCCGAGCACGGCCGCGCCCGTCATCATGAAGCTGGCCGCACTGCCGGACCCGCCCCGGCGGCTGATCCTCGGAAGCCGGTCCTATGACCTCGTCCAGGAGATGGATCACGCTCGAACCGAGCTGTACCGCGCCTGGGAGCACCTCAGCCGGATGGCTCCGGGCTGACCCGAGGCGACGGCTGCGGCTCCTCGCCCGGCCCTTGATCGCCTGCGGCCGCTGAGCGGACTTCTCGGCTAGGGTGTCGGGCATGGGTAGCGCATGTTGCGCATTTTGCGCAGCTTTCATGAGGCCCCGCCGCGCCTAGCGGCGGGCTGACCCTCACATCTTCCAGCTCCGCCGCACATCGGGAGTCCTCGCCGGTGCGGCAGTTCCATGCTGCCCGGCTCCGATCAGCCAGCGCGGAGCAGACCCATGCCCCAGCCCTATCCGGGCGGCCGACACGAGCTCGGCCAGAACTTCCTCGTCGACCCTATGGTGATCGCCGACATCGAACGGCTCGTCGCGCGTACGACCGGACCGATCGTGGAGATCGGTCCCGGAGACGGCGCCGTCACCCTGCCGCTGAGCAGGTCAGGGCGGCCGATAACCGCCGTGGAGATCGATCCGAGGCGCGTCTGCCGCCTGGAGCGGCGCACCCCCGAGAACGTGTCCGTGGTGAACGCGGACGCCCTGCGTTTCCGGTTCCCCCGGCATCCGCACGTCATCGTCGGGAACCTTCCGTTCCACCTGACGACCTCCATCCTGCGCCGCCTTCTCGCGGAAACCGGCTGGCACGCCGCCGTGCTGCTGGTGCAGTGGGAGGTGGCCCGCCGCAGGGCGGGTGTGGGCGGGGCCAGCCTGCTCACCGCGAGCTGGTGGCCGTGGTACGAGTTCGAGGTGCACTCACGGGTCCCGGCCCGATCCTTCCGGCCGGTGCCCTCGGTGGACGGCGGGCTGCTCACCATGGTCCGCAGGGGGACCCCGCTCGTCGCCGACCGCGCGCGGTACCAGGACTTCGTCAGGCAGGTCTTCACCGGGCGGGGACGTGGCCTGCGGGAGATCCTCCACAGGAGCGGGCGGATCGACGGGCGGCGCTCCGCGACTGGCTGCGCGCCGGCCGCGTGTCGCCGTACGCGCTGCCGAAGGATCTGACCGCCGAGCTCACCACAGCCGGTGCCGCCGAACACCCGTCGCCACGGCGTCGCTCACGAAGCTGATTCCCGTCCGGCGAGATCGTGGGAGGGCGCGGGGACTTGGTGACCGGTCAGACACGACCTAAGGGTTTTCCACACGGCCGGGGGTTTCCACAGGACGGTGTTCGGGAGAGGAGGGCCGCTCGCCGCGCTGACAGCCTGGGCCTTCGTCGTCCAGTGGAGGGTGCCCATGTCCGCCAAGATCCTGCTGCCGGTGGCCGCCTCGGTGAGCGCCGCCTACGTTGTCGCCGCTCCGGAGGAGCCCGTTCCCGCCGGGGCCGTCGCCGAGCTGGTGGAGGCCTTGCCCCCGGAGGTCGAGCTGCGGGTCGAGGAGATCGACGGCACCGATCCGTCCCTCGCCCACGCGATCAGGGTGCTCTCCTGCCCGGACTGCTCGCCCGACGTCGACCCGCTTGTCGCGGTCCTGCTGGAGATGGCGAAGGGCCACCTCCGCGTCACCTGTACGGCTCCGCCGGGCTGGCCGCCCAGCCACCTGCACTGGTGCGCCCTGGCGACCGACCGCCTGGCGGAGCTCACCGGTGGGGCCCGCCTCGATCCACGGAGACCCAGGGTGCTGCCGGACCCGTGGCGCCCGGGGCCGTTTCTTACCCGCGAGGATTTCGCCGTCGGAGACTGGGTGTCGGTCGGCTTCGCCGTCGGCGACGATGATCGGTGCGTCATGCGTACGAACGGCCTGTCCTGGCTCGGCCTGCCCGAGCTCCGGGCCGCAAGGCTCACGGGCGGCCAGCTGCACGGCTGGCTGCACCTCTTCAACGGCCTGGGCCACGTGCTCGCCTCGGCGCTCTTCGACCGGCCGCCGGGCCGCCGGGGTGTCGAGATCTCGGCGGAACAGGTGGTGACCACCGCCGACGTCGCGGCGGCGCATCGCGTGTCACGGCCGGTGCGGCAGGAGCGGGCCGTGATCCGGCTGCGGCACGACCCGCGCACCCGCGATCTCTCCGTGCTGGCCCCCGCCGAGTTCGCCGGCCGGGAGGCCGACTGGCGCGAGCGCGTCGCGGAGGCCATGTGCGCGGAGTGATGCGGGTGATGTCGCGTGGCCGTCCGGGGAGTCGCCGGCCCGTGGCGCGGTTTTGCGGCGGGCTTCAGCGGAGCCGGCGTTCCAGCTCGGTCCGGAGGGTGGCGACGTCGATGCCCGAGCCGCTGATGATCCGCGCACCGAGGCCCTCCGCCTCCCGCAGCAGGCCAAGCAGGATATGGCCGTCTTGGATGGCCTTGCTCTTGAGCGCGAGCGCCTCGCGCAGGGACAGTTCGAGGGCCTTCTTCGCGCCTGCGTCGAAGGGGATATGGCGGCCGCTGGCCAGCACGCCGCGATGGTTCCGGCTCGGCGCGCGATCGAGGGCGCCGGGCCCGAAGCTCGCCTCGATCCTCTCCCGCACCGCCGCGAGGTCGATGCCGATCGTCTCCAGAGCCTCGGCGTCCAGGTCTCCGCCCGGGGAGTTCGGGCCGGGAAGGGCCTGGAGCACGGCCGCCTCCGCCCGCTCCAGGGTGAGGCCGTGCTCGTTCAGGAGCTGTGCTGACAGCGTGTCCGGCTGCCCGAGAAGGCCGAGCAGGAGATGCTCGGTGCCGATCCTCCGGTGCTGCAGTCGCCGGGCGTGCTCTTGCGCCTGGGTCACCGTCTGCCGCGCGTTCGTGGTGAACCGTTCGAACATGCCTACTTCTCCCGTCTCAGTAGTCCCCGCCCGCCCGCGTACTTCTTGTGGACCGCCTGCCTGGTGACGCCCAGCAGGGTGGCGATCTCCTGCCAGGACCAGCCCTCGGCCCGCGCGTTCTCCACTTGCAGTGCTTCAAGCCGCTCGACCAGCACCCGCAGGGCCCGGACGGCCCGCAGTCCGATGCCGGGGTCGCGGCTGCCGGCATCACTGGCCAGCTGCGCCGTGTCGTTCATGATGTCAACCTAGGTTTACGTCGCGCAGATGTCAACCCAGGTTTACATCCGGCCACGCGACACGCGGTCGGGAAAATCGTTTGCCGGGCCGGGGAGCGGCCTGTGAGCCTTGAAGACGCCATGCTCTCCTTGCCAGTCGCCGATCCCGGCGTTCCCGATGCCCGAAGTCCCATCCGCTACCTGTTGTGGGTCGCCGGCGCCCAGCGAGCTCCGCTCCTGATCGGCATCTGTTTCGCCATCCTGTGGTGGCTGGGGCAGGCCCTCGTGCCCGCCGCGCTGGGCAGCGCCGTCGACGCCCTGTTGTCGGCGGACACGGGCGCTCTGGTGCGCTGGTCCCTCGTCCTGCTCGGGCTGGGCGTCGTGCAGGCGGTCGCGGGCGTCCTGCGACACCGGTTCGCCGTGTTCACCTGGTTGGCCGCGGCGTACCGCACGGTCCAGGTCACCTCGCGGCAGGCCACCCGGCTGGGGGCGACCCTGCCGAAACGGCTCTCGACCGGCGAGGTGGTGAGCGTCGGCAACTCCGACATCGCCCACATCGGCAACGCGATGGACATCCTGCTGCGCGGCACCGGAGCGGTCGTCGCCATCACGACGGTGACGGTCATCGTGATCAAGACGTCGCTGCCGCTCGGGCTCATGGTGCTGATCGGTGTGCCGGTGATGGCGGTCGCCGTCGGCCCGCTGCTCAGGCCGTTGCATCGCCGCCAGCACCTACAGCGCGACCTGCAGGGCGAGCTGGCCACGCGGGCCTCCGACATCGTGGCGGGCCTGCGGGTGCTCCGCGGCATCGGCGGCGAGCGGGTGTTCGCCGATCGCTACCGCGAGGAGTCGCAGCGGGTGCGGCGGGCCGGAGTCCGGGTGGCCTCGGTCGAGTCGGTGCTCGAAGGCGCCCAGATCCTGCTCCCCGGACTGCTCATCGCCTGCGTGACCTGGCTCGGCGCGCGGTTCGCGCTCGCCGGCGAGATCAGCGCGGGCCAGCTCGTCACCTTCTACGGCTACGCGGTGTTCCTCATCGCGCCGCTCCGTACGCTCACCGAGGCGGCCGACAGGATCACCAAGGGACACGTGGCGGCCCGCCGGGTCTGCCGGATCCTCGCGCTGGACCCGGAGTTCACCGGAGGCGACGCCGGCATGCCCTCTGGCGGCGACCTGCACGACGAGAAGTCCGGCCTGACGGTGCGCCGAGGACTGCTGACCGCGGTGGCGGCGGCGGTACCTGAGGACGCGATCGCGATCGCCGACCGGCTCGGGAGGTACGCGCCCGGAGAGGTGACACTGGACGGCAGGCCCTTGGCCGACCTGCCGATGGCGGAGGTCAGGCGGCACATCCTCGTCGCGGACAACGCGGCCAAACTCTTCACCGGCCGTCTGCGCGACGAGCTGGACATCACCGGCACGGCCTCCGACGAGTCGGTGCGGCTCGCCCTGACGGCCGCCTGCGCGGAGGACGTCGTGGAGGCGCTGCCCGATGGCCTGGACGCCCATGTGGCCGAGTCCGGCCGCGAGTTCTCCGGCGGCCAGCAGCAGCGGCTGCGCCTGGCCAGGGCGCTGGTCACCGACCCCGAGATCCTGATCCTGATCGAGCCGACCAGCGCGGTGGACGCGCACACCGAGGCGCGGATCGCCGAGCGGCTGGGGCGGGCGCGCGCGGGCCGCGCCACCCTCGTCTGCACGACCAGCCCGCTCGTCCTCGACCACGCCGACCTCGTCCTCTTCGTGGAGGACGGCAAGGTGCGGGCCGAGGGCACTCACCGGGAACTGCTCGCCGCGGAACCCGCGTACCAGTCCACGGTCACCCGAGGGGAGGAGTAGGCGATGGCACGCCAGATCCTGCCGGTCGCCGACCAGGCGCAGGTACGCGCCTACGCGCGGCGGCTCACACTGAAGTACCCCCGCGAGCTGGCGCTCGCGCTGGGACTGCATGCCCTGGCCGCCGCCACGGGACTGGCCGCGCCCCGGCTGCTCGGCGATCTGGTCCAGGCCGTCAAGGACGGGACCGACGCCGTCAACGTCGACGCGATCGCCCTGGCCATCGGCGGCTTCGTGGTCGCGCAGGCCGTTCTGGTCAGGTTCGCCGTCTACGCCTCGTCCCGGCTGGGCGAGAAGGTACTCGCCGAGCTGCGCGAGGACTTCGTCGACAAGGTTCTCGCCCTTCCGCTGTCCACCGTCGAGCGGGCCGGATCCGGTGACCTGCTCACCCGCACGTCCCGCGATGTGGACGCCCTGTCCCGCAGCGTGCGGCACGCCGTGCCCGAGACGTTGATCGCGATCGTCACCGGGTTCTTCGTGGTGGGCGCGGTCCTCGTGACCGGGCCCATCCTCGCGGTGCCGTCGCTGCTCGCCGTGCCGGTGCTGTGGATCGCCACGCGGTGGTACCTCAACCGCGCCAGAGACGGCTACCTGCGGGAGAACGCCGCGTACGCGGAGATGACCGAGGGCCTGGCCGAGACCGTGGACGGCGCGCGGACCGTGGAGGCGCTCGGCCTGCGGGAGCGCCGCCACCGCAGGACGGACGGCGACATCGCGCGATCCTGGAAGGCCGAGCGGTACACCCTCGGCCTGCGCATGGTGTGGTTCCCGGCCGTGGAGTTCGGCTACGTGATCCCGGTCGTGGCCACCCTGCTCATCGGAGGCCTGTTCTCCATGGAGGGCTGGGTCTCGGTGGCCCAGGTGACCACCGCGACGCTCTATGTCCAGCAGCTCATCGACCCGCTGGACCGGCTGCTGTCCTGGATCGACGAGCTCCAGGTCGGCGGGGCCTCGATGGCCCGCCTGCTCGGCGTGGCCAACGTCGAGGAGGACCGCCTGGCCGGGGCGGTGCGGCCCGACGGCGAGGAGCTCCGGGCCTCCGACGTCCGGTACTCCTACCGCGAGGGACGCGACGTGCTCCACGGCATCGACCTGACCGTACGCCAGGGTGAGCGGCTCGCCATGGTCGGCCCGTCCGGCGCGGGCAAGTCCACGCTGGGCCGGCTGCTCGCGGGCATCCACGGCCCGCGCACCGGCTCGGTCACCGTGGGCGGGGCACCGCTGGTCGAGCTGCCGCTCGACGAGCTGCGCGGGCATGTCGCGCTGGTCACCCAGGAGCACCACGTCTTCCGGGGAACGCTGCGCGACAACGTGCTGATCGCGCGTCCCGATGCCTCCGATGCCGAGGTCCGGCGCGCGCTGGCCGCGGTGGAGGCGTGGGAGTGGGTGGAGCAGCTCGACCAGGGACTGGACACGATCGTCGGCTCCGGCCGAACCGCGATCTCACCGGCGCAGGCGCAGCAGCTCGCGCTCGCCCGCCTCGTGCTGGCCGACCCGCACACGCTCGTGCTCGACGAGGCGACCTCGCTGATCGATCCGCGTGCCGCGCGCAACCTGGAGCGATCATTGGCGGCCGTCCTGGAGGGGCGGACCGTGATCGCCATTGCGCACCGGCTCTACACCGCCCACGACGCCGACCGGGTCGCCGTCGTGGAGGACGGCCGGATCAGCGAGCTGGGCTCGCACGACGAGCTGGCCGCGGCGGGCGGCGCCTATGCCGCGCTGTGGCAGAGCTGGCACGGCAGCGGGGTCGCCGGACCGGCCAAGGACCCTTCCTGAGCCGACGGCGACGTCGTGTCTGGCAGACGCCGCCCGTGATGGGCGGCGCCTGCCAGACGCTCTGGCCAGGGGACTCTCAGCCCAGGGCCTTCTTGAGGAAGTCGAGCTGGAGAAGGAGCAGGTTCTCCGCGACGACCTCCTGCGGCGTCATGTGGGTCACGCCGGAGAGCGGCAGCACGGTGTGCGGGCGTCCGGCGGCGAGCAGCGCCGACGACAGCCGCAGCGTGTGCGCGGCGACCACGTTGTCGTCCGCGAGGCCGTGTACGAGCAGCAGCGGCCGCTCCAGCTTCTCCGCGTCGGCGAGCAGCGAGGACGCGTCGTAGTGCCCCTCGTCCGGGTGGCCGAGGTACCGCTCGGTGTAGCAGGTGTCGTACAGCCGCCACTCGGTCACCGGAGCGCCCGCGACCGCCGCGTGGAACACGTCCGGACGCCGGAGCACGGCCAGCGCGGCGAGATAGCCGCCGAACGACCAGCCGCGGATGCCCACCCGCGACAGGTCGAGGTCATACTGCTGCGCCGCGCCGTGCAGCGCCTCCACCTGGTCGTCGAGCGTCACGGTGAAGTCGTGCAGCACCTCGCGCTCGAAGGCCGGGCCGCGGCCGGGAGTGCCCCTGCCGTCGGCCACGATCACCGCGAAGCCCTGCTCGGCCCACCACTGCGACTCCAGGAACATCCGGCCGGAGGCGAGCACGCGCTGCGCGCCCGGGCCGCCGTACGGGTCCATGAGGACCGGCAGCTTCGCGGTGCCCGGCTCGTACCAGGAGGGGAGCAGCACGGCCGTGGCCAGGTTGCGCTTGCCGGTCGGGACGAACGAGACGCGCAGGTCGAGCCCGGACCGCTCGGTGTGGGAGTCGATGTGGCCGCACAGCCGGCCGTCGCGGAAGATCCGGGTGACCGAGGTCTGGCTCTCCAGCGTGGAGCCGATGATCACCGTCGTGCCGCCGGCCGCCGTGCCGCTGTAGACGCCCGGCTCCTCGGGACTGACCCGGGTGAGGACGCCCGCCGAGCAGGTCCACACCTGGACCTCCGTGGGGTCGGCGCTCGCCTGGAACAGGATCGTGTCGCCGTCGACGGCCAGCACCGAGCGGACCTGCAGGGTCGGAGGCGTGACCGGCCGGTCGTCGACGATCAGGCGCCGCCCGCCCTCGGAGTCGGCCACCCAGACCAGGCTGCCGTCGGACAGGTGGTCGGGAACGCCGGAGATGATCTCCACCCACGCGGGATCGATGTCCTCGCGGACCAGCGTGGGACGACCGTCCGCGACCGTGAACAGGCGCATGGCCTTCTGATCGCGCGGCATGGTGACGATCGCCAGGCCGTGGTCGTCCCAGATCGCCGTGGCGAGGTACTCGTCGCCGTACGGGACCGCGGTGCGGGAGCCGTCCAGGCCGAACACGAACAGCTCGGTCCGGGCGTTGGGCGTGCCCGCCGCCGGATAGGCCACGGTCGCGGGCTCGGACGCCGGGTTGGCCGGGTCGGCGATGTGCCAGCGCGTCACCGGGGCCTCGTCCACCCGCTCGACCAGCAGCGCGTCACCGGCGGGGGACCACCAGTAGCCGCGCATCCGGCTCATCTCCTCCGAGGCGATGAACTCGGCCAGGCCGTACGTGACGCCGTCCTCGGCGGCGAGGGCGACGTCCTCGTCCGTGGCCAGATCGCGCACCCGCAGCGCGCCCCCGGTGACGTACGCGACGTGGGTGCCCAGAGGGTTGAGCCGGGGGTCGATCACCGGTCCCGGGGTCTCCAGACGGCGTACGGCTCCCGCCGCGAGATCGACCAGGTAGAGAGCTCCGGACAGGGCGAAGACGGCCTGCTCGACCGCGGAGTCGGTGGCGTAGGCGACCACACCGCCGGCGGCCTCGCGGGACCGCTCCCGACGGGCGCGCTCCTCCGGCGGCAGGTCCTCGTCGGCGGCGCCGAGCACGAGCGGGTCCACGACGAGCCGCTCGGCGCCGGTCGCGACGTCGAACTCCCAGAGGCAGGTCACCGGATCGGTGCCGGACCTCGACCGGAGGAAGATCACCCGACCGCCGTCAGGAGAGATCGTGAAGCCGCGAGGGACGCCCAGGGTGAAGCGCCGGGTCCGGGCGAACAGCCGGGGAAAGCTCTCAGTCATAGCTCCCCATCCTGCCAGCTAGGCTCGGAGCATGACTGACCGGCGATTGCTGCTCGTGCATGCCCACCCCGACGACGAGACGATCGGCACCGGGGCGACCATGGCCAAGTACGCCGCGGAGGGCGCGCACGTCACGCTGGTGACCTGCACGCTCGGCGAAGAGGGCGAGGTCATCCCGCCGGAGCTGGCGCACCTGGCCGCGGACCGGGACGACACGCTCGGGCAGCACCGCATCGGCGAGCTGGAGTCGGCCTGCCGGGCGCTCGGGGTCACCGACCACAGGTTCCTCGGCGGTCCCGGCCGGTGGCGCGACTCCGGCATGATGGGCGCCCCCACCAACGACCGGCCCGACTGCTTCTGGCGGGCCGATCTCGACGAGGCGGCGGCGGAGCTGGTCACGGTGATCCGCGAGGTACGGCCGCAGGTGCTCGTCACCTACGACGAGAACGGCTTCTACGGCCATCCCGACCACATCCAGGCGTACCGCGTGGCGTGGCGAGCGTTCGAGCTGGCGGCCGATCCGGCGCATCCCGGCGGGGAGCCCTGGCAGATCGCCAAGTTCTACTACACGGCCATGCCGAAGTCGGTGATGAAGCGCGCCGCCGACGTGATGCGCGAGGCCGACGTCGAGTTCTGGGGTGAGGACGTCGACGCCCTGCCGTTCGGCTGCGCGGACGAGGAGGTGACCACGGAGATCGACGCCCGCGCCCACGTCACGGCGAAGCTGGACGCGATGCGCGCGCACGCCACGCAGATCGCGGTCGACGCCCCGTGGTTCGCGCTCTCCAACAACGTCGGCCAGGCGGCGCTCGGCGTCGAGCACTTCATCCTCCACGCCGGCGTTCCCGGCCCGCCCGGCGGCGGCGCGCCGTACGAGGTGGGAGGCATCGGCGAGCCGTACAACCGTGAGGATGATCTTTTTGCAGGCATCGACTAGTCCCGGAAGTACGGACAATTCGGGCGGTCCGGGTGGTCTCGGCGGCCCTGGCGGTCCGGGCGGTCCGGGTCCGGGTCCCGCTCCCGCTCCTGCCCCTGCCCCCGGTCCGGGTCCGGGTCCGGAGCCCGGGGAGTCTCCCGCCGTCACCGGCGCGGCCTACGGCATGCTCTTCGTGCTCGGCGTCGCGCTCGGCGTGGTCGGTGGTTTCGAGCACGCGTGGTACGCCGGTGACGTGCCCATCGCGGCGATCATGTGGCTGCCGGTCCTGTTCGCCGTGCCGTACGCCATGGGACGGCTCATCGGCGGCAAGACCGGAGCGCTGGTGCCCGCCGGCGGCTGGATGCTCGTCTCGTTCTTCCTCGCCAGCAAGCGGGCCGAGGGAGACCTGGTCATCGCCGCGAACTCGGCCGGATACTGGTACCTCTACGGCGGGGTGGCGGCCCTCGTACTCGCGATCATGGTCACGCGATCCCGAGGTTCGTGGCTTCTGAGGCACTGAATGGGTCGGAATGAGATGGCACCGGGTCCGGCAGGTCGTCAACGTCGTCAATCTCTCCACCCCGGCCGGGCTGCTGATCGCGCTGATCGGCGGGGCCACCCCGCGTAAGGGGGAGAACGGTCTCATCCTGGCGCACGGCTACCGCATCCCGTTCCCGGTCGCCGGGGCCTTCACGGTCGGCAACGTGATCCTCACCAAGCACGCCGACGATTACCTCGTGGGCGAGCTGCTCGACCACGAGTCCCGGCACGCCACGCAATATGTCCTCTGCGCCGGGCTGCCGATGCTCCCGCTCTACGTGATCGCGGCCGCCGTCTCGCTGCTGATCTGCGGCGATCCCGCCTCGTGGAACGTGTTCGAGCGGCTGGCCGGGCTGGAGGACGGAGGCTATGCCCCCCGGCGCCCCTGGTGGCGCGGCCAGGCCCGGTGACATCGAGCCCTGATCCGGTCTGCGAGCGCCCACCTGCGAGGAGTTCGCCCTGGGGCGCAGGAGAACGTCAGGCCAACAGCTTCCCGATGTCAGAGGACAGGTCGAGGCCCAGGATGTGATCGAGGTACAGGAAGGTCTCGAACCGCGAGCCTGGCGCCACCGACTCATCGATCTCGAGCTCGCGTACCAGCCGCAGGGCGCGCGACGTGTCGAGATCGTCGTCGAACGCCTCCAGAACCCGGGCGGCCGGCTCCTTCGCGATCGGTCCGCTCGGCGACTCCGCCCACCGGGCGACGCGTCCCCGCCACCGCCGGACCGTCCGGTCGGCCGAACGCAGCAGATCCCAGGTCAGGTCCACCAGGCCGCGGTAGTGATGCTCCAGGAACGCCAGTCGTACGGCCAGCGGGTCGAGGCCGGCGGCCTCCACGTCGGTGACCAGCGTGGCGGTCGCCGCACGCCCCTCGAAGAGCAGTGGCCCGCCCACCACGCGGTGCCGCCCGTCCGGCCCGCCGGGACCGAGCACGAGATCGACGGGCTCCCCGGCGTACGGCAGGGGCGGGGACAGGTGGACGTTCAGCGCCAGCGGCGCGCCGGGCTCGTGGGCATCGCCATGGGTCAGCACCCGCAGGCCGTTCCGCTCGATCACCCGTCGTACGAGGTCGGGCAGCAGGTACGCCAGCGGGTCCGGCGACGCGGAGATGTACATCCGCAGCGCTCGCGCCCCCGCCGGGACGACCGGTACGACGCTGTCCCGCAGAGTGTCATGGAGCCGCAACATGCTCCGAGCTTAGGTCGTGTCTGACCAATCAAGCCCTGCTGCGCACGGCCCAGATGGCGCAGTCACGTTGTCGCCCCACTCACGAGATCGCGACGGGGCAGCATTTGTCGGACACCCTCCGAAGCTGACCCCAGAGGCCGACGGGTTTTAGGACTCGAGGAAGGTGAGGATGTCCCGATCGCCCCGCTCACGCAGCCGGGCGATGATCTCCTCCCGGGAGGCGCCCTCAGGGAGCCCGATGCGGGCGCCGATGAGCCGCAGGCCCTCGGCCTCGGAGGCGACCGGAGCGGTGTAGCCGATGAGGTGCAGCGCCCGGTTGAGCGCGGCCAGGCCGGGCGCGGCGGCGGGCAGGAAGCGGGTCAGCAGCTCGCCGCCGTCGGAGACGGTGAGGAAGACGTGGTCGCCCTCCGAGGCGTTGTATCCCGCCAGCACCGGCCGGATCGACCCCATCGTCGGCTGGTTGTGCCAGCTGATCACCACCTCGCCGGACGGGGTGGAGGCGGTCAGCTGCCCGCCCGGGGCCATGCCGAGGTGCGCGGCGAAGCCGGTGGGCAGCGGCGATCCCGAGCCGCGCAGGTGCTCGGGGTTGACGTCCACCCGGTGCCACCAGCGGCCGTCCCTGCTGCGGAAGCAGCGGCGGGTCATCGACACGTCCCGGCGCGGCTGGTACGGCTCGGCCTGCTCCTGGCCCGCCACCCGGATCCAGCCGCGCTGCGTGCGCTCGAACCCCGGACCGCCGGCGTACGCCCGGACGGAGCTCTCGCTCACCTCGTATCGCGAGGTGAGGTTGCTGACGATCGTGCTGACCGACGCCTCGCCGCCCGCCCGCTCGATCTCGCGGGTGATCATCTCGCGGATGCCGAGGTATTCCTCGCCGCCCCAGCGCCGCAGGCCGTACTTGTTGCGGTCGAGACGCAGGAACCGGTCGTCGGCGGTGAGCTGGTTGCGGATCCCCACCAGGCTGTAGTCCTCGCCGATCCGCGACTGGATCTCCTCGGGGGACAGCGCGGTGCCGGCCACGGCGAGCACGGCCTCGGCCTTGTCGTTGACGCTGCGCGGCCACGGGACCACGTGTCCCTCCAGCACCCGCAGGTGCGGGACGGCGGCCAGCCAGCGCTCGGCGACGTCCTCGCGGATGCCGAGCTGGGCGACCAGGGACACCGCGTCGGCCAGGGGACGCGGGCCATCGGCGAAGAGCTGCCGCGTCTTCTCCCGCAGCTCATCGGCCCCTCCGGAGACCAGCCAGCCGTCCACCTGCTCGTAGCCGGTGAGCAGAGTGCGCAGGAACCGCCAGGTGGGGATCCCCAGGGTGGACAGCTCGGCGCGGTGCCAGGGGACCGCCGCGGCGAGATCGTCGGCGGGTACGGCGGAGCCGAGACGGCCGCGCAGCCAGGTCAGGTGCGCGGTCAGGGCGGCCGCCTCGGGCGAGGTCAGCCACGACTCGACATGGTCACGCAGGTCGCGCTCGATCTGCCGGATGCGCTCGCGGGTCACCGAGAACCGCTGGGCCAGCTCGTCCAGCGTCACCCGGTGCTCGGCGTAGAGCCGGTCCCTGGCGATGGTGCGCTGCCGGTCGTCCAGCCGGGCGAAGACCTCATCGATGATCTCGGGGATCGGACGCTCGGGCAGCGCGGGGGCGACGGGGGTGCCCGGCGCCTCCTCGACCGGCTCCGTCTCCAGGAGCTTGCCGATGACGTCGACGAAGAGCTGCTGCACGGTCTCGCGCGGGCCGGGCGTCTGGAGGCTCTCCCGCGGGTTGGTGAACCTCAGCAACGGCAGGATGTCGCCGAGCGCCAGATGCCCCCAGCAGGCCGTGGTGAGATCCACCAGCCGGGAGACGACCCGCTCGATCCCCACCGCCGCACAGGCCCGATCGAGGGGAATCGCCTGCCACCACGCGTCTGGAAGACCGGGGTCGCTCGCGATCGGCTCGACCTGACTGGGTGCGGTCCAGCGCAGGGGAGGCACGATGTCGCTCAGGCTAAGGTTCAATGCAGGTCCAACCGGCAAGGGGAATATATCCGCAGTTCAGACTAGGGGATCAGGCGGGTAGGAAGGGACTCGCCCGTCCGGTGTGGGACACGTAGAGCATTTCGCTGGCCCGCGTGCATGCCACGTAGAGGAGCCCCCGTTCGCGTTGCAGGTCGTGAGCCCGAGCCGTCGGATCCTCGGCGGCAGGGGTCAGTGCTTCGGGTGCCGGCACGATTCCGTCAGCCACGCCTATCACGGCCACACGCCGGAACTCCAGTCCCTTCATACCGTGCAGCATGGTCACCTTGACGTTGATCCCGGCCTGCTCCAGCGCCGTACGGGCGGCCCGCACCAGGTCGGTGGTCCGGGCCGCCACGGCGATCTCGCTTTCGGGCACGCCGTCGGCCAGCCACGAGGAAAGGTGGGACACCAGCCCGGCCAGCTCCGCCTCCTGAGAGACGTACCCGAGGACCGTGGGGCGCGGCCCGTGCTGCAGCGCCCGATAGCCGTGCAGCTCCGCGACGCCCTCGACGAGGCCGTCCGCGGGCCCGCCGCCGCGCAGCCGGATGCCGAACGACAGGATCTCGTGCGGCAGCCGGTAGGAGATCTTGAGGTGGAACCTCCGCGTGGGGATGCCCAGCCCGGCCAGCGCCACGCGGGTGTCGAACATGCGCTGGTGGGGGTCGCCCACGACGAACATGTCGTTCGGCGCGAACGGCACCGCCGCCCGCAGCAGCCGCCATTGCGCCGGGTGCAGGTCCTGCGCCTCGTCCACCACGATGTGCCGGTACGGCTCCCGCCCCGGCGCCTCGTCGCCCAGCATGTCGCCGGTTGACCGGCCGAGCAGCTCGGCGGCCTCCGAGGCGAGCTGGAGCAGGGTACGGCGGCCGGACTCCCGCAGCCGCTCGGTGACGTACTGGACCGCGCGCCAGACCGTGCCGCGGATCTCGGGGGACAGCTCGACCGTACGGCCGGAGCGCGGAGCGGCGATGTACTCGTCCAGGGTGCGCAGGTTCTGGGAGAGGATCACCTGCTCCCACTCGCGCAGCAGGAAGGCCGCGGCGAACCTGCTGCCCGCGGCCTCCTGCCACAGCGCGGCCAGATCGCCGGTGCCGACCAAGGTCGGCGGGCGGCCCTCGGCCTCGGACACGATGCGGTGCGCGAGCCGGTCGACGTTGCGCACCTCGATGCGCTCCCGCACCGTCTCGTCATCGATGATCAGGTCCAGCCGGGCGGCCAGCTCCGAGGCGAGCGCCTGCGAGAAGGTGACCAGCAGGACGGGTCCGGTCCCGGCGCGGGCCAGGTACGCGGCACGGTGGAGGGCGATGACCGTCTTCCCGGTGCCCGCGCCTCCGGTGACCAGCGTCGGCCGGTCGTACCGCTCCCAGTTGGAGTAGGTGTGCTGCGGCGGATAGAGGAACGTGGCCCAGTGCGGGGCGTTGAGGATCCGCTCCAGCTCCTGCTGGCTGGTGGCGAAGGCCGCCCGGCCGGGGCTGCGCCGCAGTGCCGCGATCAGGTCGTCGGGGTCGGCAGTTCCTATCCCACCCCGCCGATCCCCAGGGCCCGGTTCCATGCAGCGGCAGCCGTCCAGCTCCGACCAGGCCGCGGCCGGCGAGCCGTCCTTGGCCAGCGCCATGAGCGGCGCGAGCTGGCTCTCCGGCAGGAACGGCTCGATCCCGGTGAGGTGGGCCTCCGAGGTCATCAGCCGCAGGATCGGGAGCAGCGTCGCGTCGATGCCGAGGTCGAGTAGGTCGTTGTCGCAGAACGTGCCGAACAGGCGGTGGTCGCTGCCCTGTGAGGCCCGCCGCAGGGCGGCCTCGGACTGGTCGACGGCCTCGGCGTCCCACACCTCGACGACCCCGATGGCCGTGTTGACGCCGACGCGGTGCCGCTGGGCGTAGGACCACGCCTCGTCGTCAGGCAGCAGGGTCAGCAGCCAGTAGGTGTCCTCCTGGCGTACGACGACGCCGCGGTGGCCGGCGGACAGGCGCAGGGTGGCCAGGCGGGGGTCCCGGCCGTTGCGCACCCGCTCGGGGTGCGGCGCGGCGAGGGAGTTGTGCAGGAACCGCCGCAGCGCGACGGCGGCGTCCCGGCGGGCCGCGGCGTCCAGCGCGGCGAGCTTCCTGACGAATTCCGGTGAGATCGCGAGGCTTGGCATCTCCGGCTAACCCAACAGGGACAGGAGGTCGCGGTCCCCTCGCTCTCGGAGGCGGGTGAGGAGCTCGGTCTGGCCGACGGGGCCGGCCAGGCCGATCCTGGTGGCGATGACCCGGCCCGCCTGTTCGCGGGTGCCTCCCGGCGCGGTGTAGCCCACCAGCCGGAGCGCCCGCGCGGTCGCATCTCCGCCGCTCGCCGCCGGGAGGTGCCGTACCCGCAGCATCCCCTCGTCGGAGAGCGTCAGGAAGATGTGGCTTCCCTCCTTGGCCGTCATCTCCGAGAGGGTCGGCTGGAGCGACCCGAGGGCCGGGTGGGCCTGCCACGAGAACGTGACGTCTCCGGTGGCGCTTCGCACGGTACGGCTGCCGCCCGGGGAGAGCCCGAGGTAGGCGGCGAATCCGCTGGGCAGGGAGATCTCCGCTCCTTCCAGATGCTGCGCGTTCACATCGACCCGCAGCCACCAGCGCCCGTCGGGCTGGCGGAAGCAGCGCCGGGTGAGCGCGACGTCCTTCAACTGGCCTTGCTGCTTCGCCGGTGCCTCCGGCGAGGGACCGGGCGGCGAGCCCGGGGAGAAGTCCTGAGCGGAACCCTGAGCGGGACCCGGCGCGGAACCCTGAGCGGGACCCGGCGCGGAACCCTGAGCGGGCGCGGGCGCGGGATCTCCGGCGGCCGTGGGTACCGCCGCGGGTGCGGGTACGGGTGCGGGGCCGTCCGGCGAAAGCACAGGGGCCGGGTCCGGCGCGGATGTCGGCGGAGGGTCCGGAGCCGGCGTCGGCGGCAGGCCCGGAGCGGGGGCCGGCCGGGAGGCGTTGCCGCTCCGCATACGCAGCTGGGGCACGTTCTCCAGCCACTCCTTGGCGACCTCGGGATGGATCCCCAGCGACGTGACCAGTTCGAGCGCGCGGGTGACCGTGGGCGGCCGTTCGGATCCCAGGATGAGGGCGCGTGTCTTCTCGTGCAGCTCGGCCAGCTCGCCGACCACCACCCAGTCCCCGGAGACCCGGTGATCGGGCAGCGTGGCCAGCACGAACTGCCAGGCGGGCACCTCAAGGGAGGGCAGCTCGCCTCGGTGCCAGGGCGCGGCGTCGATCAGGCGGGACTTCGGCGCGGCCACGCCCAGCGTCTCGGCGACCCGCTTCACGTGCTCGTCGTACGGCGCCGCCTCCGGCCCGGCCAGCCACGCGGAGAGCCGCTCGCGCAGCGACTCCTCAACGGCGGCGATGTCCTCGACGGGGACGGCCAGCAGCTTCGCGAGCTGCTCCGAGGGGGCGGGCGTCTCGGCGAAGACCTGGTTCTGGGCGACCATCCAGGTCTTGTCGTCCAGGTCGGCGAACGCCGCGTCGATCAGCGCGGGGAGGTCGGGTTCCTCGGCGGGAGGCCCTTCCGGCACATCGGTCGTCGGGTCGTCCGAAACGGCCGGTGCGGTCGGGCTGTCCAGGAGTTCGGGCGCGTCCAGGCTGTCCTGGAGTTCGGGCGCGTCCAGGCTGTCCTGGAGTTCGGGCGCATCCGGGCTTTCCGCGGGATCCTGCGGGCTCTCGGGCTCGGCCGTCGGGACGGGCGCGGCGGACTCGCCCGGTGCGGCGGGGTGCTCCTGGGCGGCGTGCGCCTCGGGGGTTTCCTGGACTGCGCGTGCGGCGGCGGAGCGTTCCGCGCCCGGCGGCGCGAGCCGCGCGAACACGGCGGTGAACAGCGCGGTCAGGACCGGGCGGGCCTTGATGAACGCCTGGTCGGACAGCTGGCGGGCGGACAGCGAGAGCAGGCCGGGCCAGGACCCGGCACGATCCAGGGCGATCGCGACCTGGGGGTCGTCCGCGTCTTCCGGGTCGAGCATGTGCAGGGCGGGGAGCACGTCGCCGACGGCCGCGGCCGGCCACTGCTCCAGGGCGAGCTCGGTGACCAACTCGCCGAGCGCCCCGGGACCGAGGACGGCGAGTACGCGGGAGACGGGCAGGCTGCGCCACCACGCCTCCGGCAACGCGCCCACGGCGGCGTCCTGCCGGTCGTCCGGCCGGTCGTCCGGCTGGATGTCCGATGGGACGTCCTGCGGACGGGGTGGCGCGGTCAGCGTTCCGATGCGGGCGGCGTCACTCCAGCGCAGCGGTGGCACAAGGTCACTCAGGCAGAAGTTCATCGCTTTCCCATCAGTCTGTACAGCCAGACCATAGTCTGACAAATCCCCTGCGACAGTGGGAATTTCGTCAGCGACGAACAGCGGCGAAACGGAGCCGGACGTAGTCGGCCACCCACCCGGACTCTCGTCTGAGCGCGGGGGCGGCGAGCTCGTTCACCCTGCGCAGAAGCGGTTCCACGAGTGCGGGCGGCACTCCGTCGAGGAGCGATCCGGCGAACATCCGCACCCAGTCGGCCGCGCCGCCGGGGCATTCGTCCAGCGGGGTGGGACGGTCGACGTACTCCAGGATGCGCACCGTGAAACCGCCCTTCTCCAGCCGGACGGCGTACTCGGCCGGGGTGGGGAAGTACCAGGGAAGCTCCGGCTCGCGCAGCCCGTGCTCCCGCCAGGCGGTGCGCATCGCGGACGTCAGCGTGGCGCAGTTGCCCGCGCCGCCCAGCTCGGCGACGAACCTGCCGCCCGGACGCAGGGCCATCCGCACGCACGAGATCACGGCGTCGGGGTCGCGGCTCATCCAGTGCAGCGCCGCGTTCGAGAACACCGCGTCGTACGGCTGGACCACGGTGAAGTCGTCGCCGTAGCCGACGGTGAAGTCCAGGCCGGGATACTGGGCGATGGCTGTCTCGATCATGGGGGCGGAGCCGTCGATGCCCAGAACGCGTACGCCCCGCTTGGCGATCTCGGCGGTGAGCACGCCGGTGCCGCAGCCGAGATCGAGGACACGCTCACCGGGCTGCGGGTCGAGCAGCTCCACCAGCGGCGCTCCCTGCGCCGACACGTAGCCGAAGGAATTGTCGTAGGCGCGAGCGTTCCACCGCGTGTGGCTGGGGGTTTCATATCGCAAGATCGGCTCGCATTCTCGTGTGGGACACACTTTACGGCTTCGCCGAACTCACGACCGCAATCAGCCGATTTGCCGCGCCCAGTGCTGCTGGAGGTAGGACTTCGCGGCGTCCTGCTCGGGAATCGTGAGCATCACCGGCGTTCCGACCGCCTTGGGCAGCTTGCGGGCGGCGTCCCGGTCGATCGTGTCGCGCATCTGCATGGCCTCCATCCGGACCGGGCGGGCGTACCCCCGGAGGAAGAGGTTCTGGCCGTCGTCGGACAGCAGGAACTCCTGCCAGAGGCGGGCGGCGGCCGGATGCCGCGCCTTCTTGTTGATCGCCTGGACGTAGTAGGAGGCGAGGGCCGCGTCGTGGGGGATCGTCACCAGCCAGGTCGGTTTGCCGTTCTGCGTCGTGGCCGCGGAGCGCGCCAGGTTGAGGTAGTCCCAGTCGACGACCGCCGTCGCCTGCTCGGGGGCGGTGAGCGCGCGCGCCTTCTTGAGCCCGGCGAAGAACTCGACCCCGCGGGCGGCGTCCGGTTTGCCCCTCCTGAGCGAGGTCGCCATGACGCCGTTGAAGGCGGAGGCACTGCGCAGCGGGTCACCGGGCAGCGCGACTGTGATGCCCTGCTTGCGCAGCGCCGCGTAGGACGGCGGCGCGGACATCTTGCGCGGGTCGTAGCCGATGGACATGTAACCGCCGTACGCGGCGTACCACAGCCCCCTGCCCTCCTTGAGGTCGTCGGGGATGTCCTGCCAGCCGGTCACCTTGTACGGCGCGAACTTGTCCGCGTTGGCCACCGCCACGTCGAGGTTCAGGTCGAACACGTCCGGAGGCGTCTTCTCGGCCACCGCGGCGATCTGCTGCTGGCTGTTGGCGTCGGGCCGCAGCTCGGTCACCTTGATGCCGTACTCCTCGGAGAACCGCTCGATGAGGTGTCCGTAGTTGACCCAGGTGTGCGGCAGCCCGATGACGGTGAGCTCGCCCTCCTTGCGGGCGGCGGCGATCAGGCCGTCCATGCCGCCGAAGCCGCTCAGACCGGCGGCGCGCACGTCCGCGGGCGGCAGCTTCTTGGGCTCGCCCGCCGGAGCGGAGCAGGCGGCGACGACCGAGACGAGGAGGATCGCGGCAACGCTGGCACGTTTGGTCACTCGCCGAATACTCTACGTGGCGCTACCGGCGGTCGAGGAGGCACGCGCGGGATTTACCGAGCGTGTACGGGATTTACCTGGGCGGCACCACTTTGGCCGCGACGAGGGTCCCCTCCGAGATCTCCACGAGTGTCCCGTCCCGTTTGCGCACGGCCAGCACACCCGCGCTCCACGACTCCAACACGCCGACGGCGTCACGGAAACCACCGGGAGCCACGCGTCGCGTGGTCACCCTCTTCCCCACGTCTGCGGGGGTTATGGCGACGACGAGCCGGGCTCCCTGCCGAGAGGTCACGCCGATTGTCCCCCTCCCGTTTCAGCCTGTGGGTGGGCACCGCAATACTAGGTCTGAACAACCCGCAGTCGAATCGTGCCAACTCAGAAGGAGCCCGAAGGTGACGTACGTCATCGCGCAGCCTTGTGTGGACGTCCTGGACAAGGCGTGCATCGAGGAGTGCCCCGTCGATTGCATCTACGAGGGCAACCGGATGCTCTACATCCACCCCGACGAGTGCGTGGACTGCGGAGCCTGTGAGCCGGTCTGCCCCGTCGAGGCCATCTTCTACGAGGATGACCTTCCCGAGCAGTGGAAGGACTTCTACAAGGCCAACGTGGAGTTCTTCGAGGAGCTCGGCTCCCCGGGTGGCGCCTCCAAGGTCGGCAAGATCGAGAAGGACCACTCCGTCGTCGCCGCGCTCCCGCCGCAGGGCGAGGACCACTGACCAGCGGGAACTCCGCCCATTGAGCGTCCAGGCTCGATGGGCGGATTCATGATGACTAGGGGGCACTTTTGATCTCGTTGCCGGACTTCCCCTGGGATCGGCTCACGCCGTACAAGGAGAGCGCGCAGGCGCACCCGGACGGGATCGTCGACCTCTCGGTCGGCACTCCGGTCGATCCGGTGCCCCTCGTGGCGCAGAAGGCGCTCGCCGAGGCCGCCGACAGCCCCGGCTACCCGCTGACGTACGGCACCCCCCGGCTGCGTGAGGCGGCCGCGGGCTGGTTGGAGCGCAGGCACGGCGTCCGTGTCGACGCGGCGGACATCCTGCCCACGATCGGGTCCAAAGAACTGGTGGCCTGGCTGCCCACCCTCCTCGGCGTACGGCCCGGCGAGCGGGTGATCTTCCCCGAGCTGGCCTATCCCACCTATGACGTCGGCGCGCGGCTGGCCGGGGCCACGCCGTACGCCACCGACGGCCTGCTGGCGCTCGGCCCCGAGCGCGTCCCGCTCGTCTGGGTGAACTCCCCGTCGAACCCGACCGGCCGGGTACTCCCGGCGGAGCACCTGCGCAAGGTCGTCGCCTGGGCGCGCGAGCGCGGCGCCGTGGTCGCCTCCGACGAGTGCTACCTGGAGCTCGGCTGGGAGGAGAGTCCGATCTCGATCCTCCACCCCGACGTCTGCGGCGGTTCGCACGAGGGCCTGCTCGCGGTGCACTCGCTGTCGAAGCGGTCCAACCTGGCCGGTTACCGCGCGGCCTTCGTCGCGGGTGACCCGGCTCTGGTGCGACGGCTCCTGGAGGTGCGCAAGCACGCCGGGATGATCATGCCCGCCCCCGTCCAGGCCGCCATGGCCGCGGTGCTGGACGACGACGCGCACGCCGACGAGCAGCGGGAGAGGTACGCCCACCGCCGCGCCGTGCTGCGCCCCGCGCTCGAACGCGCGGGATGGCGGGTCGAGCACTCCACGGCCGGGCTCTACCTGTGGGCGACCGACGGCACGGGCTGCTGGGAGCAGGTCGAGGCCCTGGCCGGACGTGGCATCCTGGTCGCGCCCGGCGACTTCTACGGCGTGGCCGGCGCGAAGCATGTCCGGATCGCCGTGACGGCCACGGATGAGCGGATAAATGCGGCTGTCCTTCGCCTCCAGTAGGATCGCCCGGCATGACGGCAGCGGTGGTGCTCACCTTGAGCGTCCTGACGCTCGTCGTGTTGGGCGCCTTGCTGGCCACGATGCGGTCCGGCCGCTCCCAGGCGCCGCCACCCGGCGTGACCCCGGGAACCGAGCCGGAATACTTCGACCCTCGCACGATCAAGGTGACCGACACCGTCCACTGCGCGGGCGTCCGGTTCCGTGCCATTGGCGCGCTCCATCTGTCCCGGCAGGGCGAACGGCGGACCGAATACCTCCTCGACGACGGCAACCGGCGCTACCAGTGGCTGTCCGTGGAGGAGCGCAGGGAGCCGGGCGCCGACGGGGCGGGTCACCTGGAGGTCCTGCTCTGGACCACGGTCCCGACCGACGGCATGGTGCCCGCCAAGAGCACGCTCATGGTAGAGGGCGCGGAGTTCTCGCCCGTTCGGCGTGCCACGGTCGCGTTCCGCGCCGAGGGCACCACCGGCCTGCCCGACCGTGGTCTGCTGGACTCGGCCCTCTACCGCGCGGGCGACGGGAGGCTGCTGGCCTTCCGGCGGGTCCAGGGCGGCAGCTGGTCCGCCTCGTACGCGCATCCCCTGCCACCGGGCTCCATCCGGGTGGAGCGGCTTTCGTGAGGTCCGCCGCGTGACCGGACACGTCTCACGTACGGCGCTGGCCATCGTGGCCATCGTCGTCGTTCTCGGTGCGGGCATCTTCTTCGGGGCGTACTACCTGCTTGAGCGCGCCAAGCCGTTCGCGCTCGGTGAACACTGCAAGATGACCACCGCCGACGGCACGCTCGACCTGGACATCGAGCAGTCCGAGATCGCGGCCACGATCGCCGCCGTCGCGGCGCGGCGCGGCCTGCCCGAGCGGGCCCTGCAGATCGCCTACGTGACCGCCATCCAGGAGTCCAAGCTCACGAACCTGCCCTACGGCGACCGCGACTCGGTGGGCGTCTTCCAGCAGCGGCCCTCGCAGGGCTGGGGCACCTCCAAGCAGCTTCAGGACCCTGTGTACGCGACCAGGAAGTTCTTCGTCGCGCTGGAGAAGGTCAAGGGCTACCACAAGATGCCGCTGCACGAGGCGGCCCAGGCCGTACAGCGCTCCGCGGACGGCTCGGCGTACGCGCAGCACGAGACGCAGGCCAGGATCCTGGCCGGCGCGTTCTCCGGGCGCGTCCCGAAGGCCGTGCGCTGCTGGTATCCGCCGCCGGATCAGCCGGTCGACTTCCGCCCCGAGGTCGCGCGCAAGCAGTTGCTCCGCGAGTTGGGCGACGACTCGTCGGCCAAGCAGGCCTGGCTGGTCGCCGGCTGGTACGTCACGCACGCCCAGCGGTATGGCCTGCGCGAGATCCGGTACGACGGGGTGTCGTGGACCGCCTCCGACGGGCACGACGGCTGGCTGGCCTCGGAGGCGGCATCCGGGGCGAAGATGGTCCGGGTTCTCTGAGAGATAGGCTCGGGGACCATGCGGTCGGACACGGACACGGACAAGGGCACGGACATGAGCCTGGACCTGAGCGCGGACGTGCGCGCGTTGACGGCGCGGCTGGTGGACATCGAGTCGGTCAGCGGCGACGAGAAGGCGATCGTCGACGCCATCGAGGAGGCGCTGCGCCCCCTCGGGCACCTGTCCGTCGACAGGGACGGCGAGGCCCTCGTCGCCCGTACGGCACTCGGCCGCGCGGAGCGCGTCGTGATCGCCGGGCACGTGGACACCGTCCCTGTGGCGGGCAACCTGCCCTCGCGGGTGGAGGGCGACCTCATCTACGGCTGCGGCACCTCCGACATGAAGTGCGCGGTCGCCGTCATGCTCAAGCTGTGCCTGCTGGAGGCGCCGAACCGCGACCTCACCTTCGTGTTCTACGACTGCGAGGAGATCGAGGCCGAGCGCAGCGGTCTGCTCAGGCTCACCCGTAATCACCCCGATTGGCTGGCCGGCGACTTCGCGGTGCTGATGGAGCCGACCCACGGCCTGATCGAGGGCGGCTGCCAGGGCACGCTCCGGGCCGAGATCGTGACGCACGGCGTGCGCGCGCACAGCGCCAGGTCGTGGCAGGGGGCCAACGCCGTGCACGCCGCCGCGCCGATCCTCGACCTGCTCAACGCGTACGAGCCGAGGCGGCCGGTCGTGGAGGGGCTGGAATACCGCGAGGGCCTCAACGCGGTCGGGATCCGCGGCGGGGTGGCGGGCAACGTGATCCCGGACGAGTGCGTGGTGACGGTCAACTACCGGTTCGCCCCCGACCTCTCGGTCGATCAGGCGAAGGACCACGTCCGCGACGTCTTCGCCGACTTCGAGGTGCGGTTCACCGACGCCGCCCCGGCCGCCCGTCCCGGGCTGACCCACCCGGTGGCCGCGCGCTTCGCCGAGGCCGTCGGCGGCGTCCCCAGGGCCAAGTACGGCTGGACCGACGTGGCCCGCTTCTCCGAACTCGGCATCCCCGCCGTCAACTACGGTCCCGGCGACCCGAACGTGGCGCATCGGCGCGACGAGCACGCCGAGCTCTCCAAGATCGTTGAGTGCGAGCGCCGGATGACCGCCTGGCTGTCCTGATCCACCTGCCTGATGCGCCTGGTCGGTGCGCCCGCGACTGACGGGCTCGGTGTGATCCGCGCGACGTGATCCGCGTGGGCTGATCTGCGCCTAAATGAAGAAAGTGGCTTTCCTCGCCGGCCATTTGGCGGGGAAAGCCACTTTCATCCCGAGCAGCACCCTCGGCTGTTAGACGTGGGCCGGTTGAATCCCGGTTCCGCGATTTTTCAAGATTGTTTTGACGCGTCCACTAGCGTGATCGGCATGACTACCATCCGCAGGGAACGCCGCCAGGGCCCCTCCGTCCGCCGGGGCAGCATGGTTCCCGACTCCACTTATGACCAGCGCCTTCTCGACCGCAGGGGGCCCACGGACTGGCTCCACATGGACCCCTGGAGGGTGCTGCGCATCCAGTCGGAGTTCGTTGAGGGTTTCGGCGCCCTCGCCGAACTCCCTCCGGCCGTGACCGTCTTCGGGTCCGCGCGTACCGGCCGTGACTCCAAGGAATATGAGTTGGGCGCGCGGCTCGGCCGCGCTCTCGCCGAGGCCGGTTTCGCCGTGATCACCGGAGGCGGCCCCGGCGTGATGGAGGCGGCCAACAAGGGCGCGCTGGAGAGCGGCGGAGTGTCGGTCGGGCTCGGCATCGAGCTCCCGCACGAACAGCACATGAACGAGTACGTCGATCTCGGTGTCGAGTTCCGGTACTTCTTCGTGCGCAAGACGATGTTCGTCAAGTACTCCTCCGGGTTCGTGACCCTGCCCGGCGGGTTCGGCACGCTCGACGAGCTCTTCGAGGCGCTCACCCTGGTTCAGACCCGCAAGGTCACCTCGTTCCCCGTGGTCCTGATGGGCACGGAGTTCTGGACGCCGCTGATCGACTGGATCCGCTCCACGCTCGTCACGTCCGGCAAGGTCTCCCCGGCCGACGTGGACCTGATCCGGCTCACCGACGACCCGGACGAGGCGGTCGAGATCATCGTGGCGGCCGACCGGAAGCAGGAGGGAACGGCCCGCAGGGAGGAGGCCGCCCGCCGCCACACGATCGGTGACGCCCAATAGCCGAGCTTCTAAGGTGGAGCGATGTTCATCTGCGTGTTCTGTTCCTCCAGCCAGAAGATCGACCCCAAATATGTGGATCTCGCGACGGAGGTGGGCGCCGAGATCGCCAGGCGCGGCCACGGGCTGGTCAGCGGGGGAGCGATCGTCTCCTGCATGGGCGCCGTCGCACGCGCGACGCGGCGGGGCGGCGGCCGCACCATCGGCGTGATCCCCGAGGTGCTGGTGGACATCGAGATCGCCGACACGGACTCGGACGAGCTGATCGTCACCACGGACATGCGGCAGCGCAAGGGCCTCATGGACGCCAGGTCCGACGCCTTCCTGGTCCTCCCGGGCGGCATCGGAACGCTGGAGGAGCTCTTCGAGATCTGGACCTCCCGCGTGCTCGGCATGCACGAGAAGCCGCTCGTCGTCCTCGACCCCTGGGGGCTCTACACCCCGCTGCGCGAGCTGGTGGACGGCATGTACGACCAGGGCTTCACCCGGCCGGGGGTCTTCGACGCCATCTCCTGGGCGACCGACGTCCACGAGGCGTTCGACCTCCTGGAGAAGCCCGGCCTCGAACTCCGCCCCACGCCGGAGGAGCTAGGCGAGGCCACGCCGAGTTAGGGCCGGAGGCCGCCGCCCGGCCAGAGACTCGGTCATCTCGACCGCGAGCCGTACGTCCCGGGCCGTCTCCGGGGTCGCGCGGAACACCCGCGCTCCCGCCCAGGCGAAGACGGCGGCGGCCGCGACCGCCTCGGTGGGATCATCCGGCAGGGTCACCACGACCGTACGGCCGGCCCGCACGAGGTCGGAAACCTCCGTCATGGAGTCGGCCGGCGCCCATTCCAGGTCGATCGGGTCATCGGGACCGAGTACCAGCGTCATTCTTCGATGCTCCCACGTTGTGGCACGATTCGTATGTGCTGGTCGTTCTCGTCCTCGCCGCGGTCGCCGTCGTGGGGGTCACGGTGATGGTCTCTCAGGGCCATGGCGGCGCGCTGGCCGTGTTCACGCCGGATGTGCCGCCGCTCGTCCTCCCCGCCGGCGGACAGATGGAGGCGGCCGACCTGGCCGCGCTCCAGCTGCCGATCGGTCTCGTGGGCTACCAGACGGACGCCGTCGACGAGACGCTCCATCGGGTCGGGGTCGCACTCGGCGAGCGGGACCTCCACATCGCCGCCCTGGAGCAGCGCGTCGCCGAGCTGGTCACGGCCCGGCTGTACGGTCACCCGCAGGACGCCGCGGTCCCCGCCGTGCCCCCGGAGCCCGAACACTCCGCATACTCCGCGGCCCTTGTGGAGCCCGAGGGCCCCGCGAACGCGTCCGGCGACGCCGACCGGGCAGAGCCGGCCGAAGCCGCTGAACCGGCGGGAGACGCCGCGTCCCGCCCCGAGGTCGCGACGGCGGCCGCCACCGGGACCCGGGAGGAGGACGCATGGTGATCAGGTGCGCGTGGGCCACCTCGGCGCCCGACTACATCGCCTACCACGACGAGGAGTGGGGCCGGCCCGTCCGCGGCGACGACGGCGTCTTCGAGCGGGTCACGCTGGAGGCGTTCCAGTCCGGCCTGTCCTGGCTGACCATCCTGCGCAAGCGAGAGAACTTCCGGGCCGCCTTCGCCGGGTTCTCCATAGCGAAGGTCGCCGCGTTCGACGAGTCGGACGTGGAGCGGCTGATGGGCGACGCGGGCATCGTCCGCAACCGCGCCAAGATCGAGGCGGCCCTCGCCAACGCGAGGGCCGCGCTGGACCTGCCCGGCGGCCTGTCCGACCTGGTGTGGAAATATGCCGATCTGTCCGCGCCGGTGCCCCACACCAACACGGACATCCCGGCCCAGACCTCGGCGTCCAAGGCGCTGGCCAAGGAGCTGAAGAAGAACGGCTTCCGCTTCGTCGGGCCCACCACGGCCTACGCGCTCATGCAGGCCATCGGGCTGGTCAACGACCACCTGGCCGACTGCTGGGTGCGGGACGACGTCAGCGGCCGTCGAACCGGGGCTGCTCCTTGTTGACGAACGCCTTGGTCGCGGCCGCGTGGTCGGCCGTGGCCGCGCACTCGTCCTGAAGCTCCGCCTCCAGGTCGAGCGCCTCCGACAGCGAGTGCGAGGCGGCGTAGTCCAGCGCCCTCCTGGTCGCCGCGTACGCCCGCGTGGGCCCCTGCGCCAGCCGTACGGCCAGCTCGCGGGCCACCGTCAGCACCTCGTCGGCGGGGACGACCCGGGAGACCAGGCCGAGCTCCAGCGCGCGGCCCGCGTCCACGACGTCGCCGAGCAGGAGCAACTCGCGAGCCCGGGCCGGTCCCACCAGGCGCTGCAGCGTCCAGGACGCGCCCGAGTCCGGAGCCAGGCCGATCCCGCTGAACGCCATGGCGAACTTCGCCCTGTCCGACGCCACCCGGAAGTCGCAGGCGAACGCCAGCGCGGCGCCCGCGCCCGCCGCCACCCCGTTGACCGCGGCGACGACCGGCTTGTCCATCGATGTGAGCGCCCGCACGATCGGGTTGTAGTGCCGTCGGACCGTGTCGTCGAGGCCGCGGCCGCGCTCCAGGTTGTCCGCGTGCTCGCGCAGGTCCTGGCCGGCGCAGAAGCCGCGGCCCCGGCCCGTCAGCAGCACCGCGCGTACGGACGCGTCGTCCCTCGCGCGCTCCACGGCCGCCAGCAGCTTGGACTTCATCGAGCTGGTCAGCGAGTTCATCGCGTCCGGACGGTTCAGGGTGATCGTGGCGACGGCGTCGCCGATCTCGTAGGAAACCTCGCTGGCGACGTCATTGGCGGTGGTCATGAGCTCCATCCATGTTCAGGTCGACGAACGCGGCGGCGGCCGGAAGCAGCCGGGCGGCCTCCCGCTCAAAGTAAAGGCGGGCCTTCTCTCCCGGCCAGTCCGGGGGTAACAGTTCGGCGGGCAGCCCGGGATCGCGGAACAGGAAATTGAGATTCCAGGCACGGGCCACCAGCTCGCGCGGGTCGCCGGCGAGGGCGGCGTGCCGTGCGGCAGCCGTACGGGATCGAGCCAGCCCTGGCGGACCATCCGGGAGATCGCGGTGCGAACGGCCGGAGCGGCGATGCCGAGTGGCGCGAGCAGCCGGACGAGGGCGGCCACGGACGCGCGTGAGCCGCGGGTACGGAGGTGGTCTCCGTAAAGATCGAAAAGCGCGGCCCGGGCGTTCACCCCACCCAGTGTGCTGTCAGGATCCGCGGCCGACAATGCATATCCGACGTCCTTTGATCGACTGGACGGGGCATGGTCGTTACCTTTTTAAGCTCAGAGGCGGGATAATAGGCCATCACACAAGACGTGAATATGTCGGCCACCCCCGGGGAGCCGGCGATGTGGGAAGGGATACACGCATGGCGGCGATGAAGCCGCGGACTGGCGACGGTCCGCTGGAAGTCACCAAGGAAGGCCGGGGCATTGTCATGCGGGTCCCCCTGGAGGGTGGCGGCCGGCTCGTCGTCGAGCTCTCGGCGGACGAGGCCGGCGCCCTTGGAGACGCACTGAAGAAGGTGGTCGGCTGACTCCCAGCCGACCTGTTCGATTTTCGGCCCTGGCGGCGGGGATGTTCCCGGTGCCGGGGCCGCCTTGTTGGAGGTGCCTGTGCCGATAGAGACCACGCCGGCCTTCGTCGCCGAGCCCGCCGCCGACGCCCGGTTCGTCGCCGTGCCGTTCGGACACGATCTCGCTCCTCCGACGGAGCTACCTCTGCCGGTGGAAGCGCTGCTGTCCCATTACGAGGCCAAGGGGGATCCGGGAGAGGTCGTCGAGGTCCCGGTCGCGCTCGGGTCGGGCATCCGCCGCGTCCTCCTGTACGGCATCGGCCGCGGTTCGGCCGCCGACCTGCGCAAGGCGGGTGCCTCCGTGGCCAGGAAGGTCAAGGGCGGCGCGACCGTCTACATCCGGGTGCCGGACTCCACGGACCCCTCGGACACCGCCGACGCCGCCGCGCTGGCCGAGGGCGCGCTGCTCGCGTCCTACACGTTCAGGATCGGTACGCGCCGTACGCCTCCGGAGATCGTCTTCGTGGGCGGAGACGAGAAGGCGCTGCGGCGGGGCGAGACGATCGCCCGCGCGACGGCGCTGGCCCGCGACCTGATCAACACTCCGGCGTCGATCAAGTCCCCGGCCTGGCTCGCGGAGCAGGCGCGGTCGGTCGCCGCCGACGCGGGTCTGGGCTTCCGTGAGGACGCCGCGCTCGTCGGCTTCGGCGGCATCCGCGCGGTCGGGCAGGGATCGGCCACCCCGCCCAGGCTCGTGGAGCTCACCTACGCCCCCGAGGGGGCGACCCGGCACGTCGTCCTCGTCGGCAAGGGCATCACGTTCGACACCGGCGGCCTGTCGCTCAAGCCCGAAGAGGGCATGAAGACGATGAAGACCGACATGGCGGGCGGCGCGACCGTCATCGCCGTGATGGGGGCGCTCGCGACGGCCGGAGTGCCGGTGCGGGTCACCGGGCTCGTGGCGTGCGCCGAGAACGCGTTCTCCGGGTCCGCGCAGCGGCCAGGCGACGTCATCACCCAGTACGGCGGGCGCACCGTCGAGGTCCTGAACACCGACGCCGAGGGCCGGCTCGTGCTGGCGGACGCGCTCGCCTACGCCGACGCCGAGCTCGAGCCCGACATCGTGATCGACATCGCCACCCTCACCGGAGCGGCCAAGGTCGCGCTCGGGCTGCGGCTGGGCGCGCTCTATGCGACGGACGAGCCGCTGGCGGACGCGCTACTGGCCTCGGGGGAGGCCAGCGGCGACCGGCTGTGGCGGATGCCGCTGATCGACGACTATCGCGCCGACCTCGACTCCGACATCGCCGACCTGGCCAACGTCGACAGGAAGATGTCCGGTTCGGCGGGGTCGGTGGCCGCCGCGCTCTTCCTCAGGGAGTTCACCGGCGGCCGGCCGTGGGCGCACCTGGACGTCGCCGGGCCCGCGCGGGCGACCGCCGACGACGGCGAGGTCACCAAGGGCGGCACCGGATTCGGCGTCCGGCTGCTGCTGCACTACCTCACGTCACTGGGTTAGCTTTACCGCGGCGAGCAGGCCGTCACCGAGGGGCAGCATCAGCGGGCGGAGCCGGTCGTCGGAGCGCACCAGCTTGCCCAGCTCCCGTACGGCGACGGTGTCCGGGTCGCGCTGGGTGGGGTCGGCCACGCGGTCGTGCCAGAGGGCGTTGTCGAACGCGACGATCCCGCCCGGGCGCAGCAGCCGCACGGACTCGGCCAGGTAGTCGCCGTACTCCTGCTTGGCGGCGTCGCAGAAGACGAGGTCGTATCCCCCGTCGGCCAGGCGGGGGAGCACGTCGAGGGCGCGGCCGCCGATCAGCCGGATCCTGCTGCCGGAGAAACCGGCTTCCGCGAACGTCTGACGGGCCAGCCGCTGGTGCTCCGGCTCGGAGTCGACGCTGGTCAGCGTGCCGTCCTGGCGCATGCCGCGCAGGAGCCACAGCCCGGAGACGCCGCAGCCCGTGCCGACCTCGACCACCGAGCGAGCGTTGATCGCGGTGGCGAGGAAGCAGAGCGCCGCCCCGCCTCCGGGCAGGATCGGGGGCGCTCCCACCTCGATGCCGCGCCGGCGCGCGGATTGCAGGATCTCGTCCTCGGGGACGAACTCCTCCGCGTAGGCCAGGCTGGCCGGGGTCGTCGCCATCGGCCTCTCCTTCCCTCCTGCATTCTGTCGCAGCCTAAGGGAGTCGGGGTCGAACGGGAACTCACGCCACAACGGGGACGTTGCACGCTTTGAACGGTCTTTGTACAGACCGCTCGATCGCGGTGCGCAGGAAGGGGCGAAACCAGGCACTATGGCTGTAGCGACGATCCTGCAGAGAGGACTCCCGGTGGACGACCACGACCACCAGGCGGATGCCCCCGTGTCCGACTGGACGCCTCCCACTTGGGAGGAGGTCGTCAGAACCCATTCCGCCCGGGTCTACCGGCTCGCGTACCGCCTCACCGGCAACGTGCACGACGCCGAGGACCTGACCCAGGAGGTCTTCGTCCGGGTCTTCCGCTCGCTGTCCAGCTACACGCCGGGCACGTTCGAGGGCTGGCTGCACCGGATCACCACGAATCTCTTCCTCGACATGGCGCGGCGCAGGCAGCGCATCAGGTTCGAGGGGCTGGCCGACGACGCCGCCGAGCGGCTGCACGGCCGGGAGCCGTCCCCGGCGCAGGCGTACGACGACGCCCACCTGGAGCACGACATCCAGGCGGCGCTCGACGCGCTCGCACCCGAGTTCCGCGCGGCCGTGGTGCTGTGCGACATCGAGGGGCTGTCCTATGAGGAGATCGCGGCGACGCTCGGCGTGAAGCTCGGCACCGTGCGCAGCAGGATCCACCGGGGGCGCGCCCAGTTGCGCGAGGCGCTGGAGCACCGCGCCCCGGGGGCGAACAGGAACGATGACCAATTCCCCCCTTCGTTCAGCAAGGAGGGGGCATGAGTCATCTTGACGAGCGCGTTTCCGCGCTCATCGACGGCGAACTCGGTCACAGGGAGCGCGAGCGGGCGCTCGCCCACCTGACCTTCTGCGCGGACTGCCGTGCCGAGGTCGACGCCATGCGCGCGCTGAAGAGCCGGTTGCGTTCCATGGAGCCGCCGGCCATGCCGGTCGATCTCACCATGTCGCTGTTGCGCATGTCGGAGCCGGGGGGGCCGATCCCGCCGCGTATGCGGCCGTTCCCGGACCATCCGGACTTCGCCTCCAGCAGGCTGCCGGCGATGCACGGCCTCGCGCCGCGGGACAACCGTCCCCGCCTGGCCGGCGGGCACTCGGGGCCCGGGCGGCCGAGCCGTGCGCGCCGGGCGGGATATGTCGCGGTGGGGTTCGCGTCCGCCGCGGTGGCGCTCGGTACGATGTTCATCGTCGGCGGCACCGGGACCCAACAGAACCCCAACCCTCCGGTGCAGTTCGTCAATCCGCAGCAGAGGATGGCTCCACCGCAGACGAGCCCGACGCCCAGCCCGTCGCCGAGCCTGCGCTCCCACCTCGCTCGATGACATTCGAACGCAGGAGGGATCGCGCCGATGACCGACGACACGGGTGCGTTCGAGACTCCGGAGCGGCCTGACTTCCTTCCCGCGCCGCAGTGGTCGGCCGGCCTGGGCCCCGGCTGGGGTCCGCCGCCGCCGTACCCGCTCCCTCCGGCGCGTACCGCGAGCCCGGTTCCGGTCCGCCTGTACTTCGCCCTCGCCGTGGTCATCGCGCTGGTGGCGGGCGCGGCGGGGAGCTGCGGAACCTACCTGCTGACCAGGCCGCCGTCCGGCACCGACCCGTCGTACCGGCTGGGCGCGGCGCCGACGGGCTCGACGTCACGGGCGCCCGAGTCCGTCGCCGGGATAGCGGCCAAGGTGCTGCCCAGTGTGGTCTCGCTGGAGATCAAGGGCAACCAGGAGGCGGGGACCGGCTCGGGCTTCATCATCCACGGCGGCTACATCGTGACGAACAACCACGTGGTCGCGATCGCCGCCCAGAGCGGGGAGATCCGGATCCGGTTCAACAACCGCAAGTCGACCACCGCTCGGATCGTCGGCCGCGACCCGAACTCCGACATCGCCGTGGTGAAGCCGGCGAAGACGTTCGGGGCGCCCGAGTTGACCCTGGGGAACTCCGACGGCGTGGTGGTGGGCGACCCCGTCATCGCCGTCGGTTCGCCGCTCGGTCTCACCGGCACCGTGACCACCGGCATCGTCAGCTCGCTCAACCGGCCGGTCGAGGCCGGGGGGGAGACCGGCTCCGACTACGCGCTGATCAACGCGATCCAGACGGACGCCGCGATCAACCCCGGCAACTCCGGCGGTCCGCTCGTCGACGCGTCCGGTCGGGTCATCGGGGTGAACTCCGCCATCGCCACGCTGGGCAGCGGGGCGTTGCTCGGCCAGCAGACCGGCAGCATCGGCCTGGGCTTCGCGATCCCCGTCAACCACGTCAGGCGGGTCGCGCAGGAACTCATCACGACGGGGAGCGCGCGCACCTCCAGGATCGGCATCACCATCGACCAGGAATACCGGGGCCAGGGCGTCCGCATCGCCTCCGGGGTGAGCGGTGGCGAGCCCGCCGTCAATCCGGGCGGTCCCGCGGACAAGGCGGGCCTGAAGCCCGGTGACGTCATCCTGGAGGTCGACGGGCAGCCCGTGGACGACAGCCGCGAGCTGATCGTGACGATCCGCAGCAAGGCTCCCGGCGACCACGTGAAGATCAAATTCCGGCATGGTGGCGAGGAGAAGACCGCCACCGTAACCGTCGGCGCCGCCCCGGCCCCCACGGCACGGCCGTCGTAATACCAGTCCGGTGCTATTAGTCTGAAACCAGCTGTTCCTGAAAAAGGAGATCACCTGTGTTCGGACTGGGCTGGCCAGAGATCCTGGCACTCGTGGTGATCGCGCTGCTCGTGTTCGGCCCGGAGAAGCTGCCGGGGGCCGCTCAGCAGGCGGGCCGTACGCTCAAGCAGCTGCGCCAGATGGCCAACAACGCCAAGGCGGACCTGGAATCCAACCTCGGGCCCGAGTTCAAGAACTTCGACCCCGCGGACCTCAACCCGAAGGCCTTCGTGCGCAAGCACCTTCTCGACGACGTCGAGAACGACTGGAACGCCACGTCGGAGCCCGCCGTGCCCGCCGTGACCGCGGCCCAGCCTCCGGGCGGTGACCTCGGCTTCGGCGAGATCCCGCCGTACGACACGGAAGCGACCTAATCCCGTACAGCCCATACGCGCGTGGGCCCGCTCACGGATGTGAACGGGCCCAGGCGAGGTGAGGTCGCGGGTGAGGTCAGCGACCGGCGGGAGAGATGTCCAGCTTGAGCCCCTTGAGGCTGCTGGACTTCTTGCTCAGCCCCGCCGCGATCCGGCGCAGCTCCGCGGCGGCCGGGGCGTCGGGATCGGTCAGCACCAGCGGCTTGCCCTCGTCGCCGCCCTCGCGCAGCCGCATGTCGATGGGGACCTGGCCGAGCAGCGGCACCCGGGAGCCGAGGATCCGGGTCAGCCCGTCGGCCACGGACTGGCCGCCGCCCTCGCCGAACACCGAGATGCGCTCGTCGCAGTGCGGGCAGGGCAGCCACGCCATGTTCTCGATGACGCCGGCGATCTGCTGGTGGGTCTGCGCGGCGATGGAACCGGCCCGCTCGGCCACCTCGGCGGCGGCCTGCTGCGGGGTGGTGACGACCAGGATCTCGGCGGTCGGCATCCGCTGCGCCACGGAGATGGCGATGTCGCCGGTGCCTGGCGGCAGGTCCATGAGCAGGACGTCGAGGTCGCCCCAGAACACGTCGGCGAGGAACTGGTGCAGCGCGCGGTCGAGCATGGGACCACGCCACACCACCGGGGTGTTGCCCTCGGGCTTGAACATGCCGACCGAGATGACCTTGATGTCATGCGCCACCGGCGGCATGATCATGTCCTCGACCTTGGTGGGCCGCCCGCTCACGCCGAGCATGCGCGGCACGGAGTGGCCGTAGATGTCGGCGTCCACGACGCCGACCTTCAGGCCGGAGTCGGCCATGGCGGCGGCGAGGTTCACGGTGACGGACGACTTGCCCACGCCGCCCTTGCCGCTCGCGACAGCGAACACGCGCGTCAGCGAGCCGGGCTTGGCGAACGGGATCTCCTTCTCGGGGGCCCGGTCGCCGCGCAGCTTGGTCTGCAGGGTCTTGCGCTGCTCGGCGCTCATGACGTCCATGTCCACGTGGACACGCGTCACACCGTCGATCTTCGAGACGGCGTTGGTGATGTCCCGGGTGATGGTGTCCTTCAGGGGGCAGCCGGCGACGGTGAGGAACACGCCGACGCGCACCACCCCGTCGGGGGAGATATCGATGCTCTTGACCATGTCAAGCTCGGTGATCGGCCGGCGGATCTCCGGGTCATTGACCGTCGCCAGCGCCGCCGTCACCAATTCTGGGGTCGGTGCCATGAATCCATGCTATGGAGTCGGCTGTGGTCCTCCGAACACCGGGAGCGCTCATGTGCCGTTTCGTCGGGTCCTACCCGGGGCCCCTCGTGGCCTGCTGGTGGCGACGTGGCTGCCGGCGGCGAAGAGGTCACTGGTTCGGGCCGCTGCTCAGCTCCTCGTGCAGACGCTGGAACTCCGACCGGATGTAGTCCCTGGTCGCGGTCTCCCCGATGGCGATCCGCAGGGCGGCGATCTCCCTCGTGAGGTACTCGATCTCGGCCTGGTTGCGCTCGACCGCCGTCCGGTCCTGCTCGTACTGGACGCGGTCCCGGTCGGCCTGCCGGTTCTGGGCCAGCAGGATCAGCGGTGCCGCGTACGACGCCTGCAGGGACAGCATGAGCGTCAGGAAGATGTAGGGATACGGGTCGAACTTGATCGGCGCCACAGCGTTCCACGCCACCCAGACGCTGACGAACACGGTCATGTAGACCAGGAAGCGGGCCGTGCCGAGGAAACGCGCGATCTCCTCGGACAGCCGCCCGAACGCCTCGGGGTCGTAGTGAGGACGGAGCCGCATGGTCACGTCCCGCGGCTGGTCGAGCAGCTCAGTCATGTTTCTCCCGCCAGTCTTCCGGCAGCATGTGGTCCAGGACGTCGTCCACCGTCACCGCTCCGAGCAGCCGACCGTGCTCGTCCACCACCGGCGTCGCGACGAGGTTGTACGTCGCCAGCAGGGACGCCACCCCCGGGAGGGGGAGATCGGGCCTGATCGGATCGACGGTGTTGTCTATCACGCCGCCGAGCAGGGTGGACGGAGGCTCTCGCAGGAGTCGCTGGAAATGGGCCACGCCGAGGAACCGGCCGGTCGGCGTCTCCGTGGGCGGGCGGGCGACGAAGACCTGGGCGGCGACCGCGGGGGTCTGCTCGCGCTGCCGGATGTGCGCCAGCGCCTCGGCGACGGTCGCGTTCGGCGGCAGGATCACCGGTTCGGTCGTCATCATCCCGCCCGCGGTGTCCTCGTCGTAGGTCAGCAGCCGTCGTACGGGCGCCGCCTCTTCCGGGATCATGAGGCGCAGCAGGGCCTCGGCCTCGTCCGTGGGCAGGTCCTGGAGGAGGTCGGCCGCGTCGTCCGGGTTCATCGCCTCCAGCACGTCGGCGGCGCGTTCGGCGTGGAGTTGGCTCAGCACGGTGACCCGGTCGCGGTCCGGCAGCTCCTCCAGCACGTCGGCGAGCCGGTCGTCGTCGAGGGCGGCGGCGACCTCGGCCATCCGCTTGCGCGGCAGCTCGTGGAGCATGTTGGCGAGGTCGGCCGAGCGCATCGTGTCGAAGACCGCGAGCAGGTTGGCGGCGCCCTGGTCCTTCTGGACCACGCCGAAGCCCGTGACCTCGTCCCAGCCCACGATGAGCGTCTCGCCCCGGCGCCTGGACCCGCGGCGCACCGCGACCTTGCCGATCACCCATTCGGCCGGCCGCGCCTGTTCCATGGCGAGGTCGAGCACGGTGACCTCCTTGCCCTGGTAGTGCACGGTGAGGTCGAGCATCTCGCCGATGGCGAGGGTCTCGGATTGGCGCTGCTCGAACCTGCGCATGTTGATCTTGCCGGTGAAGATGGCGGCGCGGGACTCGATTCTGGTGATGCGGGTGATCGGCAGGAAAACCCGGCGGCGTGGCTGGATCTCGACGACGAAGCCGTGGACGCGTGGCGGGAGCCGGCCGCGCAACGCGACCACGACGTCCCGGATCCGGCCGATCTGGTCACCGGCCGGGTCGAACACCGCGAGCCCGGCCAATCGGGCCACGAAGATCCGATCCACCTTGCCAGATTACGCCGGGATGCGGCGGACGGCCTGGTATGACAGGATCAAAACGGGTTAATGGTAGTTACATGAGGTGGTGCCCGTGAGGATGGGGAGCCTGGCGATCGCGGTCGCCTCCGCGTGCTGTTTCGGCTTCTCCGGGCCGATGGCCCGCTATCTGGGCGCCGCCGGGCTGTCGCCGACCGAGGCGGTCTGGGTGCGCATGGCCGGAGCGGGAGCGCTCCTGGTCATCACTCTCGCGATTGTACGGCCGGGCGCTCTTCGCATTCCCCGCGACCGGCTGCTGTTCGTCGCCGCGTACGCGCTGGTCGCGGTGGCCGCCGTCCAGGGCCTGTTCTTCTTCGTCATCACGCGGCTGCCGGTCGGTGTCGCGCTGCTCCTTGAGTACACCGCGCCGGTGCTGGTCGTGGTCTGGGTGCGTTTCGTCCGGGGGCTGCGGTTGGCGCGGTCGGCCTATCTCGGCGCCGTGGTCGCGGTGGCCGGCCTGGCCGTCGTGGTCGAGGTCTGGGACGGCATCCGGCTCGACGCGCTCGGGCTGATGGCGGGACTCGTCGCCGCCGCCTGTTGTGCCGGATATTTCCTGATGAACGATGCTTTTTCGGATGACGAACTGGACCCCCTCGGTCTGATCGCCTGGGGCATGGCCGGCGCCGCCGTGGTGCTCATTCCGCTCTCGCGCCCCTGGAACATCGACTGGACCGTGTTCGGCCGGACCGCGACCGTGGGCGGCAACACCCTGCCCGTGCTCGGCGCCGCGCTGTGGTTGGTCGTGGTGGCGACGGTCACCGCCTACATCACGGGCGTGATCGCGGTACGCCGCCTCTCGGCCGCGGTCGGCGCCACTGTGGCGACGCTCGAGGTCATCGCGGGCGCCGTCATCGCCTGGTTCCTGCTCGGCGAACGGCTCGGCGGCGCCCAGATCGTCGGCGGCGTCATCGTCCTCGCCGGCGCACTGCTCGCCCAGTCCGCCGCCGCGCGGCCGAAGACCGACCCCGCCGTACGGCTCACGCCGGAGGCGTCAGCCGCAGGATGACGGCCCCGGCGGCCCAGCGGTCGGTCAGGGTGGCGGCGTCGGGGGCGTTGAGGCGCTCCTTGGCGAGGGCGGCCACCGCCTCCGGGGAGCCGGACTGGTCCACCACCTCGACCGAGGCGGTGAACCTGACCAGCTCGGCGCCGTTGTCCTTGCTGCGGAGGGTCACCTCCACCCGGGACGCCTCCGCAAGGCCCGGCAGCTCCTGCTCGCCGCCGCCGGTCACCAGATAGATCGCCCCGGCGTGCCACACGTGCCAGGCCAGGCGCGGTCCGGCGGCCAGGGTCACCCAGAGCACGCCGGACTTCTTCGCGCCCTCCTCGATCAGGGGAGCGCTCATCGGCCGGAACGCCCGGTGAGCTTCCACGCGGCGGGCAGCAGCCCGGCCGCGACGACGATCTTGATGGCGTCGCCCACGAGGAAGGGCACCACGCCGGCGGCGAGCGCGGGAACCAGGCCCATGCCGGTGACGGCCATCAGGACCGGGACGCCGAAGGCGTAGATCGCCAGGTTGCCGAGGATCATCGTGCCGGCCGTACGCGCCGGGGTGCGGTCACCGCCGCGCTCGGCGAGCTTGCCGACGAGGGCGGCCGCGACGAGGAACCCGATCAGGTAGCCGAAGGCCGCGCCGCCGGGGCCGTGACCGCCGCCGGTGAACCACGGGACGCCCGCGATGCCGGCCAGCACGTACAGGAGCATGCTGAGCGCCGCGCGATTCGTGCCGAGCGCCGCGCCGACGAGCACGACGGCGAAGGTCTGGCCGGTCACCGGCACAGGGGAGCCCGGGACGGGGAAGGCCAACTGGGCGGCCAGGCCGGTCAGCGCGGCTCCGCCGAGGACGAGGGCGGCGTCGCGGACCCGGGCTCCGGGGATGAGATCGGACAGGACGGCGGGGCGCACCCCGGTGGCGATTTCGGTCAACGCTTTCTCCCTCAAAGCTCGTAGACGGTGCCATTCTTCGCGAAAGCCTCGCCGATGGCCGTGCAAGTTCGGAGCCAAGAACGCGGCACCTCCTTTGTAGCGATCGGACAGCCTCCCGCTAGCGTGTGGGCCATGCGTGCTCGACGTTCGTGCCTGGCCGTGCCGGGCAGCAACCCGCGTTTCATCGAGAAGGCCCAGGGGCTCGCCGCCGACGAGGTCTTCCTCGATTTGGAAGACGCCGTGGCGCCCGCCGCGAAAGAGCGGGCGCGCGAGAACGTGGTCCGCGCGCTCCGCGACGGCGACTGGACCGGGAAGACGATCGTCGTCAGGGTCAACGACCTGACCACGCAGTGGACCTACCGCGACGTGATCGACGTCGTCGAGGGCGCGGGCGACCGCCTCGACTGCATCCTGCTGCCCAAGGTCGAGGACGCCTCGCACGTGGTCTGGCTGGACACGCTGCTCACCCAGATCGAGAAGGCGCTCGGGCTGTCGCGCAGGATCGGCATCGAGGCGCAGATCGAGAGCGCCCGGGGACTCGTCAACGTGGACGCCATCGCCGCCGCGTCCGACCGGCTGGAGACGCTGGTGTTCGGCCCCGCGGACTTCATGGCGTCCATCGGGATGAGGACCCTGGTCGTCGGGGAGCAACCGCCCGGGTACGGCGAGGGCGACGCCTACCACTACATCCTCATGCGGATCCTGATGGCCGCCCGGGCCAATGACCTTCAGGCCATCGACGGGCCGTACCTCCAGATCAAGGACGTGGACGGTTTCCGCCGGGTGGCCCGCAGGGCGGCCGCGCTCGGTTTCGACGGCAAATGGGTGTTGCACCCCTCCCAGGTGGAGGCGGGCAACGAGGTGTTCTCGCCGTCCCAGGACGACTACGACCACGCCGAGATGATCTTGGAGGCGTACGAGTACTACACGACCGTGGAGCGGCGCGGGGCGGCGATGCTCGGCGACGAGATGATCGACGAGGCCTCCCGCAAGATGGCCCTCGTGGTGGCGGCCAAGGGCCGTGCCGCGGGCCTGACGAGGGCACGGACCTTCGAGCGGCCGACAATGGACTAATGACCGACCCGCAGTGGAACCCAGCCGCCCAGTGGAACCCGCCTCCGCAGGCGGATCCGAACGCGCAGGGTGAGCCACCCACGGAGCGGCCCCCGCAAGGGCAGCCGCCACCGCCGTGGGGTCCGGGACAGCCCGGTCCCGGGGAGTGGGGTGCTGGGCCGTGGGGTCCGGGACAGCAGGGTCCCGGGCCGTGGGATCAGGGGCCGCCCTATCCGGCCCCGCCGTACCAGTGGCCTCCTCCGCCGCAGCGGGTTCCGTGGAGCGTGACCCCGCCGCCGGGCACCCGTTACGACCGGCTCGCCCGTACGGCGCTGCATCGCTGGTGGCGGCCGATCGTCGGCACGCTCGCCATCGTCGTCGGATTCCTCGTGGTGTCGGTCGTGGTCGGGCTCGTCGCCGCGGTGGTCTCGCTCCTCGCCGGCGTCCCGATGGTGCTGGAGGGCACCCAGATCTTCGCGGATCCCCTCCTGACGCTCGGGTTCAACCTGGTTCTGATCGCCCTGGCGATCCCACTGGTGGCCGGGGCGGCCTGGGCGGTGCAGCGGCGGCGTCCCGGCACGCTGTCATCCGTCGCGGGGCGGCTGCGCTGGCGCTGGTTGCTGCGGTGCGTCCCGGTCGCGCTGGTCGCGGTGGTCCTCGGTGAGGTCGCGCAGCAGCTCACGTTCCTGGCGACCGGTGTGTCGACGGGGTTCACCTGGGTGGGGTGGGACCGTTTCCTGGCCCCTCTGATCGTCATTCTCGCGCTGGTGCCGTTCCAGGCGGCCGCTGAGGAGTACGTGTTCCGCGGCTGGATCCTCCAGGCGTTCGGGGCCTACCTGCGCAACCCGGTGCCCGGCATCGTCGTCGGGGCGGCCGCCTTCGCCTCGTTGCACGGCTACACCGACTGGGGCATCGCCTACGTCTTCGGTTTCGGCGTGTTGATGGGGTGGCTCGCGATCCGTACAGGGGGCCTGGAGGCGGCCATCGCACTGCACGCCGTCAACAACGTGTTCGCGTTCGGGATGACGGCCGCCGCGGGCGGGCTGCAGAACGCGCTGCAGCAGGGGTCGGTGCCCTGGCAGTCGATCGTCGGCACGATCGTCCAGTTCGGCGTCTACGCCATCGCCATCGTGATAATCGCCCAAAAGCGGTCAATTCAGACTCTCTCCCGATAAATCTCACTAGAGAGGTATGGTCAGCGCGGCGTTCGCGTGTTGGTCTGTAGACGTGATCGCCAGCCGGAGACGGGGTATCAACATGCTCGCGTCCGTTTCGCCGTTCTAGTGGAGGCACGGAGCGTGAATTCGGACCCCCCTTCACGCGATGAGGAAGACCTGGCGACGCCACCGGCGATCCCGCCCGCCCCGGACGATCCCTCACCGGGCTCGGCGGAGGGATCCTCACAGCGCTCCTCACAGCGCTCCTCACCTTGGGCGCTGCCCCCCTTCGGCGCGCCCGTGTCCGACGAGACACCACCGCAGCGCCGAGCCGGGCGCCGCCCGTACTCCGACGAGCCCGCCCGGCCGCCCCGGCGCCTGGTCGACCGGCCGGACAAGCTCGTCGCCTCCGGCCGCCCCGCCCCGCAGGCCCCGCCCGAGCCCGTACGGGATCCCGCACCCGAGCCCGGACGGGATCGCGTACGGGAACCGGAGCAGGAGGCGGGGCCCTGGCATCTGAGCCCGCCCCGGGCACCGCGACAGCCGGAGACAGAGCCGTCGCGGCGACCAGAGCAGCCGCAGCGACAAGAGCGACCCGAGCAACAAGAGCAACGGCAGCAAGAGCAACGCGAGCAACCAGAGCAGCGGCAACAAGAGCAACGGCAGCAAGAGCGACCCGAGCAACAAGAGCAGCGGCAGCAAGAGCAACGCGAGCAACAAGAGCAGCGGCAACAAGAGCGACAAGAGTCGGTGCGGAGGATCGGCGCCCCGCCGGGAGGTCGTCCGGCCCGTCCCGACGTGCTCGTGGCCAAGGGTCCGCCCCGGCCGGGAGGCGGCCGTCACCATCACCACCGGCGGCGGAGCGAGCCCAAGCGCCCCTTCCGGGTCCGCAGGTACGTCGCGCCGGTGCTGGCGCTCGCCGTGCTGATCGCGGCCGCGTTCGGCGTCGCCCGGTGGGTCTCGGGCCCGTCCGCGGGCGGCCTGCTCCTCGCGTCGGGCGACGGCCAGTCGGGTGACGCGGCGTTCCCCGCCCCCGGAATCCCGGGCAACGGCTCCAGCCAGGTGCTCAACGCGGTCACGTCGGCGGACTCCACGGTCGTGGCCGTGGGCAGCGACATCAGCGGCCCGGTGCCGAAACCGCTCTTCCTCGTCTCCGCGGACGGCGGCAAGAAATGGGAGCTGGGCCGGGTCGTCGGACCGTCCGGTTACGACACCGTCGGCGGAGCGGTGGGCAGGGTCGTGGGAGGCGGCGGGCACTGGCTCGCCGCGGGGACCGACGCGCCCGGATCCGCCGGCCCGGCGGCGCGCGGCATGTGGGTCTCCTCCGACGGCAGGACCTGGACCGCGGTGGACCCCACCCGGCTGACCGCCTTCTGGAGCCAGGACCGGATCACCGATCTGGCCAGGACCTCCACCGGATTCGTCGCGGTGGGCACCGCGACCCTCCGGGACGGCACGGCCGGCCCGGTGGCCTGGGTCTCGCCCGACGGACGGGGATGGACCCGGGTGGACACCGCCCAGATCGGCCCGCCCGACAAGGTGCGCGGCATGCGTGCCGTGGCCGCGCGCGGCGACCAGGTCGTCGCCCTGGCCGATCCCGGCGAGGGCGACTCCACTTCGGTGGTCCTCCGCTCGGCCGACGGGGGCAGATCCTGGCTCCGTACGGCCGTCGCCCTCGCGGACGTGCGGCCGGAGGCGGGCGCGCTGGCGGCGACGGGCAAGGGCTTCGTGCTGGTCCCGACGCGGCAGCGGTCCGCGGCGGGCGAGGTGCCGGTCCTCTGCTCCGGCGACGGCGCGAAATGGAAGCGGTGCGGCACCATCGGGAAACTCGGACCCGAAGGCGCGGGCGTGCGCGGCCTCGCCTCCTCCGCGGCGGGGATCGCGGCGGTGACGGAGTCGGCCTGGGAGCGGTACGCGCTCTACACCAGCGCGGACGGGCACAAGTGGACCAAGAGTGCCGACCTCGGTGAGATCCCTGGAACGCTGCGCGGCCTCACCATCACCGACGCGGGCGTGCTCGTCGCGGGCGGGGACGAGCGCGGGCCCGGTGACGTGGAGAACCTGCCCGTGCTGATGACGGCGAGGGAGGGCAGGAAGGCGAAGGCCGTCCCTCCCGAGGAGATCGCCGGGCTGACCCGGCTCGCCAGGGAGACGACCAACCTCGCGGCGGCGGGCGGCCTGTTCGTCGCCGTCGGCTCCGGGGGCGGCGACGCCGGCATCTGGATCAGTGGCAACAACGGCGCCAACTGGAAGAGCCTCACCTATCCCGACCTGCTCGGCGGCTCCGGACGCCAGGCGTTGAGCGCGGTCGCGCACGGGCGGAAGGGCTGGCTGGCGGTCGGCACCACGACCTCCGACCCGGCGGTCACCCGGCCCCTCATGGTGACCTCGGCCGACGGCAGGACGTGGAAGCCCGGCCCGGCCGTCGAGGTGCCCGCCGGTCATTTCCTCCTCGCGCCGAACGCGGTCGCGGCCGGGCCGAAGGGCTACGTGGTCGCGGGCGAGGACCGCGGCGCGATGGGAGTGCTGCCCGCTCTCTGGTTCAGCCCCGATCTCAAGCGGTTCACCCGGGCGCCCCAGGGCGCCATGCCGGCCGGAGGCGCGGGCGTGCGCATCGCGGACGTCACCGCCACCCCGTCCGGGTTCATGGCCGTGGGCGGCTCCGGCACCGCCGACCGGGAGACCGGCGTCGTGTGGGTGTCCTCCGACGGGATCAACTGGTCGGCCAAGGGGCGGGTGCTCCCCGACGACACCCACTCCGCCGGGCTGCGCCACGTGGTGGCGCGCGGGAGCGAGGTGATCGCGGTCGGCGTCGCCGACGGCGGCCGCCCCTTCTCCGCGGTGTCGTCGGACGAGGGCTCCCACTGGGAGTACGCGTGGCTGCCGGCGAAGGAGGCGGCCGCGGTGCTCGACTTGGCGGCGGCGGACCAGGGCGTGGTCGCGGTGGGCGCGCACGGCCCGGCCGGAGAGGGGGACAGCACGGTCTGGATCTCCGGCGACGGGCTGGACTGGACCCGCCACACGCTCACCGCGGACGGCCTCGGCGGGGCCGGGGCGCAGTGGCTCGGCTCGGTCGCCGTCTCGGGTGACCGGGTCGTCGCCACCGGCAGGTCGGTGACCTACAACGAAGACCACCTCACGGTCTGGCGGAGCACGCTCAGGTCGTCGGCGGACCGATGACCTTCCAGGAGACGAGGGCGTCCAGCAGGCCGTCGGTCAGCGGCAGCCGTACCAGTTCGTCGAGGTCGTACCAGCGGGCGTCGGTGGCGTCGTCGCCGGGCGTCAGGCGGCCGTCCGCGGCGGTCACCAGGTAGTCGTGGATCTCGTAGGTCACGCCCGCCGGGCCCGGGCGCAGCACGGTCCCGGCCAGGGCGACCACCGTGCCGTCGAGGCCGGTCTCCTCGCGCAGCTCGCGCCGTACGGCGTCGGCGTCGCTCTCGCCGGGCTCGACCCTGCCGCCGGGAAGGGACCACAGGCCCTCGCCGGGCGGACGGCCCCGGCGGATCAGCAGTAACCGTCCGGCTGGATCCTGGACGATCGCGCCCACGCATCTCACCACATACAGAACATTACGACCGGATAACCGGGAGATTCTTGACGCCTATGGTTCTTGGAAAGCACCGTGGGTAATTGTGAGAGCCGCGCCTTCCTGCCCGCGGTGCTTCGGACCGCTGCATGAGCCGAACGTCTGGAACAGCTCCTGGCGCTGCGACGCGCACGGGGACGTCCTCCCCTTCCAACCGCCCCACCATCCCTCACAGGCGGCGCTCGACGCCCTCAGGCAGTCGTCCGCGGTCCCTGTGTGGGTACCGTGGCCGCTGCCCGCCGGTTGGCTCGTGACCGGCTTCGCCGAGGTGGGGGACGAGCGCACCGGAGGCCGAGCCAGCGTCGTCGCCCTTTCCGGGCCCTCGGTCACGCACGGCCCCGCCGACCTGCTGCTCATCGCCGAGGAGCCCGGCGTGGGCCTCGGCGCGGCGTACGCGGGGCTGGACGGTCCCGACCCGGGAACCGAGTTCGACGCCGGCCCTCCGAACGCGAAGATCGAGATACGCGGACACCCCGGCGCGCTGTGGTGCCTCAAGGGGGTCCCGCCCGACCGCGCGGTGTACGTGGGAGAGGCCCTCGGCAACTGGCTGTGGTTGATCGCCTGGCCGGCCGAGGTGGGCTGCTTCATCTCGCTCGCTCAGCTCTCCCTGCGCGACCTCCGTGACAACGACCAGGAGCTCGACCTCCCGTTCGGCGCGTTCTCCCCACGCCTCGACGACGAGCCGCGCGAGGCATGAGCCTCCTCCGCCTCGCGACGCATCCATCTGGATCCGCGCTCGCCACGGGCAGCATGTGTCAGACACTCCCTAGTAGGGTTCTGAATGTGACAGCGCGTATCGAACGAGTGGTGACCTCCGGCGTGGTCGAGATCGACGACGTCGAGCACAAGGTTGAGAACAACACCTGGATCGTGGGTGACGACGAGGAGGTGATCGTCATCGACCCGGCGCGGGACGCCGGCAAGATCCTCGAAAAGGTGGGCGAGCGCGAGGTCCTCGCCGTCATCTGCACCCACGGGCTGCCCGATCACGTGGGCGGCGCCATCGAGGTGGCCGCCAAGGACGAGGCCGTCATCGCCCTCCACCCCAAGGATAAGCGCCTGTGGCGGCAGACCTGGGAGGAGACCTGGCCGGACATCGAGATGGAGGACGAGGGCATGTTCTCCGTCGGCGGTGTCGAGCTCGAGGTCCTCACCACGCCCGGCATCACCCAGGGCGGCGTCTCGCTCTACTGCGAGTCGCTCGGCGCGGTCTTCACCGGCAAGTCCCTCCAGGCCGACGGCCCGGGCAAGCTCGGCGGAGACTACCCCGCGCTGGCCGACCAGCTCACCGCCATCGGCGAGCGGCTGTTCACGCTCCCGCACGGGACCCGTGTGCTGCCCGCCCACGGCGGGGAGTCCACGATCGGCGACCTGGAGCCGCAGTTCGACCACTGGCTGTCCGGCTCCCTCACCGGCGGTGGCGAGCAGACGCACGAGTCGCCCCTCGTGGACGGCACCGGCGTCTCCGGTATCAGGCTGACGCTCGACGACGAGTAAGCCGATCCCCATGGAGCAGCTGGGATTCGAGGGCATGCCGCGACGGCTGTACGCGTGCACGCCCTCACGGCTGAACTCGTGGCTCGACTGCCGCCGCCGGTACCGCTTCACCTACCTGGACCGGCCGATGCCCCAGAAGGGGCCGCCCTGGGCGCACAACAGCGTGGGGGCCTCGGTCCACAACGCGCTGGCCGGGTGGTGGCGGCAGCCGTACGAGCGGCGGACGCCGATGACGGCGGCGACCCTCCTCACCAGCGGATGGATCACCGAGGGGTTCCGCGACCAGGAGCAGTCCCTCACCTGGCGTGACCGTGCCCGCGAGATGGTGTCCGGATACGTCGCGACGCTGGATCCCTCGGACGAGCCGGTCGGCGTCGAGCGCACGGTGGCCACCCGGACCGCAGTCATCGCGGTCTCCGGGCGGATCGACCGGCTCGACCGGCGTGGCGACGAGCTCGTCGTGGTCGACTACAAGACCGGCCGCCGGGCGCCGGACGCGGACGACGCGCGGTCCTCCCTGGCGCTGGCGGTGTACGCGATCGCCGCGTCGCGCGTCATGCACCGCACCTGCCGCAAGGTCGAGCTGCACCATCTGCCGACGGGCTCGGTCGCCGAATGGGAGCACGACGACGCGTCCCTCGGGCGGCATCTGGGCCGGGCCGAGGAGATCGCGCTGGAGGCGTCCGAGGCCGACGAGGCCTACCGCGCGTGGTCCGGCGCCCCCAGATCACCTGCGGCCGCCGCCGGCCCGGTGCCCCCAGAGATCGACGCGCTTTTCCCGCCCAACCCCGGGCCGATCTGTTCCTGGTGCGACTTCCGGAGACACTGCCCGCAGGGCCTCCAGATCGCGCCGGAACGCAACTCCTGGGACGGCCTTCGCCAGTAGTGCTTCGTCAGGTGGCTGGGGAAGGTCGCTGCCGACAGGTCGGACAGGCGACTTCCCCAGCAGCCCAGGCGGTACGCCGCGCGGGCTCCTCACGGGGTCCGTTCAGGAGTGGTGAAGGATCTGGCTCTCCGCGGCGTTCCAGAACCGGGTGAGCGCCGCGGCCGTCGTCTCCGGAGCCTCGACGGCGGGGGAGTGGACGGCGCCGGGCACGACCACGCACTCGGCGTCGAGCCGATCGGCCATCTCCGACTGCAGGAGGGGCGGCCATCCGTCGTCGTGCTCGCCGTACAGGATGAGGATGGCGAGGCCGCACTCGGCGAGCTCGTCCACGCGGTCGGGGGCGTTCAGCACCGCCTCGGCCATGGCGAGCAGCCCGGCGGGCGAGTGGGCGAACAGGCGCTTACGCAGGAAGGCCACGATCTCGTCGGGAACCCCCGCCTTGAGCGCATCAGGCTCCATCCGGTTGGCCCAGAGATGGTCGATGCCGTACTCGGGCAGCTCGGTGAGCATGATCCGGCCCGTCTTCTCGCGGGGCCCGATGATCCCGGCGGGGCCCGAGCTCATCAGCGTGTACGACGCGAGCTTGGCCGTGCCGTCCAGCACGGCCTCACGGGCGATCAGGCCACCGAAGGAGTGCCCGAGCAGGTGGACCGGCTCGCCCTGGCCGACGGCGTGGGCGATCAGGTCGATGTCGGCGCCCAGGGCGGCGCAGGTGTACGCCGAGGGGTCGTCGGGGCCCGGGGTCTCGTACTGGCCGCGGACGTCGACGGCGACCACCCTGCGCCCCGCCTGCGCGAGCGTCTGGAGGACGGAGATGAAGTCCTCCTTGCTCCCGGTGAATCCGGGGACGAGGAGCGCGGGCCAGCGCTCGGGGACACCGCTGACGGGCTCCGCCGAGAGGACCGCGAACGTGCCCGCCGGCGTCTCGATCTGCTGGGCGGTGACACCCGGGGGCAGCGTCAGGAATCGCGGCGTACTCACGTGGCACCACGATACCCAGCGAGGCTGTCAGCGACACCGCCAACAGCGCTTTGCCGGTTGTGACCCATAACTCCTTGCCTCCTACAGAGGGTTTACCCACTGCCGGATGGCGGTCTCCCGTCCCCGGCCGGCGGGCCGGGGATCGGTCTTCCTCCCGTGGCTATCCGCCTCGCCGCGACCGCGATGGCCGGCGGCGCTGGACCGCGCGCTCCGTCGCGGCCGAGGGCGCCGGAATGTCGTCCTCGGTCGCGAGGTCGGGAGATCGGAACACCACGACGAACGGGCTCGGCGGGATGATCCGCTCCGGCTCCGGCTCCGGCTTCGGCCGGGGCGCGGCCACCGGCTCGGGCACGAGATCGTGCTCGTGCTCGGGCTCGGGCTCGGGGACGGGCGTGGGGCGGATCTCCTCGACGGCCGCGGGGATCGCGGCCACCGTTTCCAGGGCTTCCTCGGCCTCGCGGACCTTCTCGACCCGGGGGGTCTCCTGCGGCTTGCGGTCGCCGGCGGTCGCCGCCGCCTCGGTCGTACGGCCCCCGCGGGTGCGGCGGCGCTCCCTCGGCGTGCGGGCGGGACGCTCGCGGCGCTCCTCCCGCTCGGACCGGTCGTTCCGGCCGCGAGAACGGGTGCGCCCGGTCTCGCCGAGGTCCTCGATCTCCTCGGCGTTCAGGCCCGCCCGGGAGCGGTTCGCGCGCGGCAGCACGCCCTTGGTGCCCTCGGGGATGTCGAGGTCGGTGTAGACGTGCGGCGAGCTGGAGTAGGTCTCAACCGGCTCGGCGAAGTCGAGGCTGAGCGCGTTGTTGATCACCTTCCAGCGGGTGAGCTCGGTCCACTCCACGAACGTCACGGCGACGCCGGTGCGCCCGGCGCGGCCGGTCCGGCCGATGCGGTGGACGTAGGTCTTCTCGTCCTGCGGACAGTCGTAGTTGACCACGTGGGTGACGTCGTCGATGTCGATGCCACGGGCCGCCACGTCGGTGGCGACCAGGACGTTGATCTTGCCGTTGCGGAACGCCCGCAGCGCCTGCTCACGCTGGCCCTGGCCGAGGTCGCCATGGACGGCGGCGACGGCGAAGCCCTTGTCGTGGAGCTGCTCGGCCACCATGTCGCAGGCGCGCTTGGTCTCACAGAAGACCATGGTGAGACCGCTCGTGGTGCTCTGCAGCAGCCGCGCCACGATCTCGATCTTGTCCATGCGGTGCGTGCGGTACACGAACTGCGTGGTCTGCGGGGTCGCCTCGGCCTCGGCGTCGTTGTGCTCGGCGCGGACGTGGATCGGGCGGTTGAGGTATCGCCGTGACAGCGCGACGATCTCGCCCGGCATCGTGGCGGAGAACAGCATGGTCTGCCGCTTCTCGGGGACCAGCTTGATGATCCGCTCGATGTCGGGGAGGAAGCCCAGGTCGAGCATGCGGTCGGCCTCGTCCATGACCAGCATGGTGATCTGGCCGAGGTCGAGGTGCTTCTGCTTTACCAGGTCGAGCAGCCGGCCGGGGGTGCCCACGATGACGTCGACGCCGCTCTTGAGCGCCTCGATCTGCGGCTCGTAGGCGCGGCCGCCGTACACGGTGAGGATTCGGGAGCCGAGCTTGCCCGCGGCGAGGACGAGGTCCTCGGTGACCTGCAAGGCGAGCTCTCGGGTGGGGACGAGGACCAGGCCGCGCGGCTTCTTGCGGTTCTTCCGCGGTTTGCCCACGAGCTGCAGCATCGCGACGCCGAAGGCGTAGGTCTTGCCGGTGCCGGTGCGTGCCTGGCCGATGACGTCCTGGCCGGCGATTGCCAGCGGGAGCGCCATTTCTTGGATCGGGAACGGTGAAGTGATGCCCTCTGTCTCGAGGGCATCGGCGATCTCTGGGATCACTCCCAGGTCTCGGAACGTCGTCAGGGTGACCTGCCTCAGTCGTTGGCGAAGGCGGCCTCCGGAACCTGCTCGGCCGTAAGGTCTCCCAGGCCGTGTTCTCACGGATGTTGCGCCTTCGGCGTCATCAGCGACCGCGGCATCCAGTTACTGGGGGTCTGGGGCCGGACGGCCCAGATCAATACAGTGCGGTCGCACTTTCGCGAACCAGTCTACTCGATACCACAACATGGAACCGTTTTCTCCGCGTTCCCGATGTTCGGTCAAGGTTTTCCGGTGATTTGCACCCGGCGCAGCGGCGCGGGCGGGACGAAAGCGGCCCGCGTACGCTGCATCCATGAACGAAACTCCTCCTGGTGTCGTTGACCTGCTCGGCGTGCTGGCGTACGCGGAGCTCACCGCGTTCCTCCGGATGGCCGAGGACGCGGCGCTGCTGGCGCCTACGCTGACCGACCGGGCCGCGCTCGGCGACGTGGCCGCGGCCGAGTACGGGCATTTCCGGCTGCTGCGCGACCGGCTCGCCTCGTTCGGCGTGGACCCGGAGGAGGCGATGGCGCCGTTCGTGGCCGCCATCGACGCCTGGCATGAGCAGACGAAGCCGCGCGACTGGTACGAGGCCCTGGTCAAGGCGTACGTCGGCACGGGGATCGCGGGGGACTTCTATCGCGAGGCGGCCCGGCACGCCGATCCCTCCGTCACCGAGCTGGTGGAGGAGGTGCTGACCGACGGGATGCGCTCCCAGTTCACCGTGGAGCGGGTCCGCACGGCCATCGAGGAGGATCCGCGGCTGAGCAGCAGGCTGGCGCTGTGGGCCCGCCGGATGGTCGGTGAGGCGCTGAGCCAGGGGCAGCGGCTCGCGGCGGCCCGTCCGGACCTGGCCGGCCTGCTGGTGGAACCGGGAAGCGAGGACCTCGCCGAGATCGGGCGGCTGTTCGCCCGGCTGACGGAGGCGCACGGCACGCGCATGTCGGCCCTGGGACTCACGCCGGGCCCGTGAGCGGCGGGATCGGCGCCCACCCGGCGGCCGGTCCGCCGGGGGTTCTGGTCCGCCGGGTCCTGGTCCGCTGATCCTGTCCCGCTGGGGCCTGGTCCCACTGGGGTCCGGTCCCACTGGGGTCCGCAGGCTCCGCTGATCGAGAGGCGTGCCGAGGCCAACGGTTGTACCGTGCGAGGCATGAGCGCCTCGCGCCGCTACAGCAGGTCCTTGACGAGATGCGGGCCGAACCACTGGACGACACGCGCCGTGTTGAGGAGGGGGAGCGCGGGTTGTCCGACCATCGGACGCAGGCGCGACGACGCGCACCGCGTGAACCGCACCCGCCTTCCTCCTGGATGCCGCTACGGGCCGCGGTGAGCCGGCGAGGGAAGGCCCTCATCAACCTCCCGATCGGAGGGCTTTCTGGCCGGGTGCGGTTTGGTTGTTGCACGCCGAGCCACGAAAGCCCTCACCTTTGCAACTGGTTCGACCCTCAGCGGTCGCCCCGCCTGTCACCAACGTCCGTGGTCAGTACTCCTAGAGCGTGGCGCCGAAGCCGACCGTGCGCTGCTCGTCCTCGCCGACCTCGACGAAACCGAGTGCGGACACGGGGACGACCACCCGCCGGCCGTTCGTGTCGGTGAGCGAGAAGACGCCCTTGTCCGCGGCGAGAGCCTGGCGGAGCTCTTCCTCGATCTGCTCGGCCGACATGTCGGTCTCCACGATGAGCTCGCGGTGTACCGACCGAACAGCGATCTTGACTTCCATCGGGCTCCCCTTTCCAGAGGGCTGCGTCACAGAGGGCTGCGTCACACAGCGCCTCATCCCCATGGTCGCCGTCCGCCGCCGCGGTGAGCCCTTTGATCGCGTCAAGCGAACAGGAAATCCCGCGCGTTCAGCCGGTCCGCGGGAAGCCGCCGATGCCGCGCCAGGCGAGGCGCGCCATCAGCTGGGTGGCGGCCTCCTTGGGGATGGAACCGTGGCTGCTGAGCCAGTAGCGCGCGCTGACCTCGGCCATGCCGACCAGGCCGACCCCGAGTAGGTGGGCCTCGTCGCTGGAGCAGCCGGTGTCCTCCTGGATGACCTGGCTGATCGCGTCGGCGCTCTCCCGGAGGGACCTCTCCATCCGCTGGCGTACTGGTGCGACGTTGCGCAGGTCGGACTCGAAGACCAGCCGGAACGCCTCGCCCTGGCTGGACACGAAGTCGAAGAACGCCCCGATCGCCGCCTGGACCCGCTGCTTGTTGTCGGTGGTGGACGCGAGGGCCTCGTGGCACCGGGTCACCATGTCGTCTACATGCAGGTCGAGCAGGGCGAGGTACAGCTCGAGCTTGCCGGGGAAGTGCTGGTAGAGCACCGGCTTGCTGACGCCGGCCCGCTCGGCGATCTCGTCCATGGCCGCCGCGTGGTAGCCGTTCTCCACGAACACTTCCTGCGCCGCGCTCAGGAGCTGGCGACGGCGGGCCATGCGGGGCAGGCGGGTGCCCCGGGGCTTGGCGTCCGGGGTAGCGGTCACGGCACTCTCGTCTCCTCGTTGCGGGAACGCGCCCATCCTACGCGCGGGTAACCAGGTCAGCGGTAGTCCTCTTCGTCGTCCTGCTCGACCACGCGTTCCTGATCGGTGGCGTCGGCGGGGTCGGCCTCGATCGGGACCTGGTCGGGCCAGCGGGTCTCGTCGGACGACTTCACTCGCTGGTGCTGCTCGACCGCGTCCGCCTCGGGTGTCTCGATCGAGAGCTCCTCGGCGGTCTCGCCGAGGGAGTCCATCTCGGACATCTGCCGTCCTCCGTTCCGCGGAGCCTGCGCGATGCGCGCCAGGTCCAACACTACGGCCACAGGCCTTTCCGGCTATGCGGTGGAGGCCCGGAACAGGTCCCCATGCCGCTGGACCCGGTCCAGCACGTCCCGTGCCGTGAAGACGAGTTGTTCCGGGCTCGTACAGGCATCCACCTCTTCCCACGAAAGCGGGGTCGACACGGCTGGGGCGCTGCCGGCCCGCAGGGAGTAAGGGGCGACCGTCGTCTTCGCCGGGTTGTTCTGGCTCCAGTCGATGAACACCTTCCCCGGGCGCTCCCGCTTCGCCATCACGCTGGTGACGAACGCGTGCCGGTGCTCCAGCCGCCGGGCGAGAGCCCTGGCGTACGCGGAGGCGTCCTCGTCGGAGTCCCACGGGACGTAGAGCTGCATGCCCTTGATCCCGCTGGTCTTGGGCGATCCCTCGTATCCGTCCTCGTCCAGCGCCTCGCGGAGCAGAAGGGCGACCTCGCAGCACTCCACGATCGTCGCGGGAGCGCCGGGGTCGAGGTCGAATACCAGGGTGTCCGGCGGGAGCGGGACTCCTTCCTCGGAGACGCGCCACATGGGGACGTGGAGTTCCAGCGCGGCGAGGTTGGCGTAGTACACGAGCGTCGCCAGGTCGTCCACCACCGCGAAGTCGATCTTCTCGCGGCCCTTCGAGCTGCCGGGCGCGGGCAGGGTGACCGTACGGACCCAGTCAGGGGTGTGCCCGGGGGCGTTCTTCTCGAAGAAGAACTGGCCGTCCACGCCGTCGGGGTAGCGCTTGACCGTCAGCGGACGGCCCCGCAGATGGGGGAGGAGGACCGGGGCGGTCCTGGTGTAGTAGTCGATGACCTCGGCCTTGGTGAACACGGCGTCGGGGTAGAGCACCTTGCCGAGGTTGGTGAGCGTGAGGCTCCTACCCTCGACCTCGACCCGTACCTTCCCGGTCACGCCGCATCCTCCGCGCAATACCTCTGTGGCACCTCCGAGGCGCCGACAAGGCGCCGATAAGGCACCGCCACAGTGGGTACCTGCCCAACAGGTAAGTCCTTTGAATCCCAAGATGGTGTAGTTCGAACAAAGAGACGAGAATGTGGTTATGCGCAGCATCTGGAAAGGCGCCATATCGTTCGGGCTGGTCACCATCCCCGTGAAGCTCTACTCCGCCACGGAGCAGAAGGACGTCGCTTTCCACCAGGTGCACCGGCCGGACGGCGGGCGCATCAAGTACAAGCGGGTGTGCACCGTCGACGGTGAAGAGGTGCCGTACTCCGACATCGCCAAGGGCTACGAGCTGGCGAGCGGCGACATGGTCGTGCTGACCGACGAGGATTTCGCCGACCTGCCGCTGACCACGTCCCGCCGGATCGACGTGTTGCAATTCAGCCCCGCCGAGCAGATCGACCCGATCTACTTCGCCAAGTCGTACTACCTGGAGCCGGAGGCCCTGGGAGCGAAGCCGTACGTGCTGCTGAGGGACGCGCTGGAGCGCTCGGGCCAGGTGGCGATCGTGAAGGTGGCGTTGCGGCAGCGCGAGTCGCTGGCGACGCTGCGCGTCCGCGACGGCGTGTTCGTGCTGGAGACGATGCTGTGGCCGGACGAGGTGCGCGATTCGGCGTTCCCGTTCCTCGATGAGGACATCGAGGTCCGGCCACAGGAGCTCAAGATGGCCGAGTCCCTGATCGAGACGATGGTCGCGGACTTCGATCCCGGGGAGTACAAGGACACCTACCGCGAGGCGCTCCAGTCGATCATCGAGGCGAAGATAGCCGGCAGGGAAGTGGTGGCCCCCGAGGTCCCGGTCGAGGAGAAGCCCGCCGTGGATCTGATGGCCGCGCTCCGCGCCAGCGTGGAGGCCGCCAAGAAGGAACGCGAAGCGCGCCGACCCACAGGGAAGCAGGCGGCCGCGGCGGCGGGCGGGAAGTCCGGCGGGAAGTCCGGTGGGAAGGCCGAGGGCAAGAAGGCGGCCGCGGGAGCTGAGAACGAGGAGAAGGCGCCGCGCAAGCGCGGGACGCGCCGTTCCGCGTGATCCCGTTCGACGACGAGGGCGGCGGTGGAAGCGTCCGGCGGCGCCCTCGGCCTGTGGTCGGTAGGCCCCCGGCGATGTGCTGATCACCTGTCACCCCATAGGAGTCTTTCTCCGATCTCCCACCGCCCGCTCTCGGTCGCTCGTCATCCCGGCGGTCTCGGCTGCGCCGATCTTGGGCCGCCTTCGCCGGTACGCGTATCCGAGCGGGCCGGGAAACCGAGGTGAGGGGCTGGGCCGGGAAACCGAGCCGAGGAAGCCGGACAAGAAAACGGCCATCCGGCCCGGAATTCGTCCGGTCCGGATGGCCCTCGTGGGTGGAAGGCGCTGACCCGCGGGCTCTCACCCGTGGCGTCCGCCTTTTTGCGCTGACTGATGAATCTCATCGTGTGGGCGAGGAAACAGTGCGCCCCTCGTCCGTGTGCCCCTCGTCGCGGCCTCTCGTCCAGGACGAGCGGCGATCACGGCGAGGTCGTTGTTCGGAGTTCCGCTCAGCCGACTTCGCCCGGCGCGACCTGCACGACGGCGGGCCTCTCGGGCTCATCGCGCCTCTCCAGGATCTGCCTGTCCAGGATCTGCCTGGGCAGGCGGATCGTGATGTTGTTGATCACGTGCTGGCGCTGCCGCTCGTGCTGGGTCTGGTGGTCGCGCTGGTGCTGGCGGAGGCGGTTGTGGTTGCGGTTGTGGTTGCGGTTGCGGTTGCCGCGGCCCCAGCCGCCGCCGCCCCAGCCGCCGCCGCCGCCCCAGGTGCTGACGACGGCGGCGCTCGCCGTGGTCGCGGTGGTCGCGGCCCCCAGGGCCACGGCCCCGCCGGTCATCGCGGTGCTGATCACCAGTCCCGCGACGGCGCTCTTGAGCATGGACATTGCGCTTCTCCTTTGAAAGGAATGTGATTTCCCCGCCTTTGGACATCCTCTGGATTGTCGCGAAGAATGTCCGAGATTGTCCGTAGTGGATCATCTCTTATTGTCTTGATTGCCTGGCGAGCAAGGCCGTAAACGGTCGAATTAGGCTTTTATGGTGTGCTTGCCGTTTCGTTGAGGATGCCGCGTAATGAGCGATTGATTGCGGAAACTGGGAGAGATCGCCGGTGAGCCTCCCGGCGGATCGGGGCACGTGCGGAACTCCTACCCGGGCCGGTGGAATTTCGCGTCGAACGCGGCGCCGTGTGGAATCCGACCTGGTGCCGCGTCGCCGCACATGTGGAAAAGCCCGTCCGGTCGGCATGGCGCCGGCCGGACGGGCCTCGGTGTTTCCGGAAAGGTGAGACCCCTCGCGCTTCGTGGCGGGAGTCACCGCCTATTCGGCCCGATCGTCCGCACCGGTGTCGTGGAATTCATCCGCCGGTGCGGACGAGGTGTGGACGAGATGCGGCTACCGCCCGACAGTCGCTCGCGGTCTCACAGTTTCGTGAATGCGCTTACCGCTGGTTGGCAGTCCCGGCGGCGTTGCCGTTGCCGCCCCGGCCGCCGTTGGCGTTGTTGTTGTCGCCGCCGGCGATGGCGCCGCCGTTGCCGCCGTTGCCGCCGCGGGCGATGACGAGCTGAGCGAGGACATCGGCCGGGATCTCGATGCCCCGGTTTCCTCTGACCTCACGGACCTCGCGGACCTCGCGTTCCCGCCGCTGCTCCGGCTGGCGGATACGGATGTTGTTGATCACGTTCTGGCGCTGCGTCTGGTGCTCGCGCTGGTGCTCGTGCTGCTGCTGGTGGTTGCGGTTGTGGTTGCGGTTGTGGTTGCGGGTGCGGTTGCCGCGGCCCCAGCCGCCGCCGCCCCAGCCGCCCCCGCCGCCGCCCCAGGTGTGGACGACGCCGGCGCTCGCCGCGGTGGTGGTGGTCGCCGCGCCCAGCGCGACCGCTCCGCCGGTCAGCGCGGTGCTGAGGGCGAGAAGCCCGACGAGGTTCTTGAACTTGGGCATTGCGTTTCTCCCCTGAAAGGAATCATTTCCTCTTGGCGCTCTGACATCTTCGCGATTTCCCCGAAGAATGTCTCGGATGCCCCTTGATGGGGCATTTCCGTATTTCCTTGATTTCCTGACGTGCGGGGTGGCAAACGACGCCATACGGTTCTTAGTCAGCTCTTTTCATATAATTGAGCACGCCACGCGAGCCGGTTATTGCCTTGCGTGCGATGGCGTGGTTTGCGAACGCGCTCTGTCGCGTACGGGTGGTGCCTGTGCGTCACCAACGGATCGAGGCGCGAAACCGAGGCGTCCGTGAAAGAGGCGGAAAATCGAAAATCCTGCCCGGCCCACATGGTGTGGGCCGGACAGGATGGTGTTTTCGGCGAGGGACGTGGGGCGTTCGCTCACGGGTGCTCGCGCTTTTCGCACCGGTGCCTTTTCGACGTCCGGGACCGGCGAGGTCCCTTCCGGCCTGCCCGCGCTCTTTATGAACGTCGGTCAGGAAGAACCGCGTCCCTGTGGAACGCGGAAGCCGTTGAATGGGCCTTCAGGTGCGGCGACGACATATGCCGCCGGTTTTCAGCAGGGTGAGACCGACCGTTTCGGCGGTCTCACGGCGGAGAAATGCGCTTACCGCTGGTTCTGGTCGGCAGCCCCGGCGGCGTTGCCGTTGCCGCCGTTGCCGCCGTTGGCGTTGTTCTGGTCGCCGCCGGCGATGGCGCCGCCGTTGCCGCCGTTGCCGCCGCGGGCGGCGATGAGCTGGGCGAGGATGTCTTCCGGCCGGTTCTCCCTGATCTCACGGACCAGGCGCTCCCGCCGCTGCTCCGGCTGGCGGATACGGATGTTGTTGATCACGAACTGGCGCTGGCGCTGCTCCTCGCGCTGGTGCGTGCGCTGCTGCTGGTGCTCGCGGTTGTGGTTGCGGTTGTGGTTGCGGGTGCGGTTGCCGCGGCCCCAGCCGCCGCCGCCCCAGCCGCCCCCGCCGCCGCCCCAGGTGTGGACGACGCCGGCGCTCGCCGCGGTGGTGGTGGTCGCCGCGCCCAGCGCGACCGCTCCGCCGGTCAGCGCGGTGCTGAGGGCGAGAAGCCCGACGAGGTTCTTGAACTTGGGCATTGCGTTTCTCCCCTGAAAGGAATCAGTTCCTCTTGACGCTCTGACATCTTCGCGATTTCCCCGAAGAATGCCTCGGATGCCCCTTGATGAGGCATTTCCGTATTGTCTTGATGTCCTGACGCGATGGGCGGCAAACGACGCCATACGGTTCTTAGTCAGCTTTTTCCGTTTTGATGCGCACGTCGCTCCGCGCAGGTTATTTACTTGCGTAGGGTGACGTGAGTCCGGCATGGGACCGCCGCCTACTTCTGCGGCGTACGCGTCGTCGTCGAAGGGCGGCGGGCGCCACACCGCGGGTGCCGGAAAGCGGAGAAAACTGAAAACCCTGCCCGGCCCACATGATGCGGGCCGGACAGGATGGTGTTTTCGGCGAGAGACGCAAGGCGGCTCGCTCACGGATTCCCGCGCTTTTCGCGCCAGCGCCTTTTCAACGTCCGGGACCGGCGAGGTCCCTTCCGGCCTGCCCGCACTCTTTATGAACATCAGCCAGGAAGAACCGCGTCCCTGTGGAACGCGGACACCGTTGAAACGGCCTTCAGGCGCGACGACGGCACATGCCGCCGGTGTTCCATCAGGTGAGACCGGCCGTCCGGTTGTCGTTCGGTGGTCTCACGGCCGGAGAATGCGCTTACCGCTGGTTCTGGTCGGCAGCCCCGGCGGCGTTGCCGTTGCCGCCGTTGCCGCCGTTGGCGTTGTTGCGGTCGCCGCCGGCGATGGCGCCGCCGTTGCCGCCGTTGCCGCCACGGGCCGCGACGAGCTGGGCGAGGATCTCAGCCGGGATCCGGTTCTCCCGGACCTCACGGACCTCACGGACCTCACGCTCCCGCCGCTCCTCCGGCTGGCGGATACGGACGTTGTTGATCACGTTCTGGCGCTGCCGCTGCTCCTCGCGCTGGTCGTCGCGCTGGTGCTGGCGCGAGTGGTTGCGGTTGTGGTTGCGGTTGTGGTTGCGGTTGCCGCGGCCGCCGCCCCAGCCGCCCCCGCCCCCGCCGCCGCCCCAGGTGTGGACGACGCCGGCGCTCGCCGTGGTCGTGGTGGTCGCGGCGCCCAGGGCGACCGCTCCGCCGGTTAGCGCGGTGCTAATGGCGAGGAACCCGACGAGGTTCTTGAACTTGGGCATTGCGTTTTCTCCCTTGAAATGAATTGATTTGCGCCGAAACTCCGACATTCTTGAGAGTCTTCTCAGGAGAATGTCCGGACGACCCTTGGCGGATCATCGCTACGTTGTCCTAGATTTCCGTCCATGTCGGGTGGCAAACGGTGGTTGGCCGCTCTTAGTCTCTGCTTGTCGCTCTATTAATGAAGTGAGGCGTTAGAAGTTGATTTGCGACTTGATGCCCCATATGTCGGATTTGACGTGGAGGGCTTCCGGGGGGGGGCGGGGGGACGATCCAGGACGCCGTTGAGGGCGCGGGCTCTTCGGCGAGCGGCTCCGCCGGTGAATTCCTTGCACGGCCCGGGCCGAAAAGACATCCGGCCGGCAGGGCGCCGGCCGGATGGATGCGTTCTTCGGATATGAGATGGTGGCGATTCGCGTGCGGAGCCGCCGACCGTGGCAATGGAAATTCTGTAGGCGATCTTCCGGCAGAGAACGCTTTTCGGTCACACCGGACGGCGTCCGCGCGTCCGCCGTACGTCCCGCTCGGGAAATCGCGTTCTCGGTGGCGCGACTGTTCGTTCGCGGTTCTCACGCGCGGTGGGCTCAGTCGAGGACCCGGAATTCGCGGACGATGTCCCTGCCGTCGGAGCTGGACGTCGTGGTGGCGGTCGGCGGGAGCGTCCTGTCCGACGGAATCACGACATCGTTGATGAGGAACTGCGTCTGCTCCTGATGCTGGCTCTGTTGGTTGCTCTGGCTCTGGTGCTTGTTGTTCCGGTTGCGGTTCCGCCCGTTCCCGCCGTTCCCGCCGTCGCCGCCGTTCCCGTCGTCGCCGTCGCCGCAGCCGCCGTCGCCGCAGCCGCCGGTCTGGATGACGGACGCGCTCGCCGCGGTGGCGCTGACGGCCGCGCCGAGCGCGACGGCTCCGCCGGTCAGTGCGGTGCTGATGGCGAGAAGTCCGACGAGGTTCTTGAACTTGGGCATTGTGGTTCTCCCTTGAAAGGAATCGAGTCGCCCTCGCGTTCCGGTTTCTCCGGATCGTCGTGAAGGACCGCGGGGGCGACCTCTGGTGATCACTCCCGTCCGTTTGTGATTTCCTTCCATATCGGAGGGCAAACAGTGATTGACGGCTTTTAGGTGCCGCTTGTCGCTCTATTACTAGTGTTGAAGCGGTATGCGGGCATTGGCTGGAAAATGTAAGTTATGTCCGAATTGGCGTGATGTGAAAAAAATCCGGCCGACAGGATGCCGGCCGGATGGGACGCGTTCCCGGCGAGGGCCGCGGCGGTCGCCGCCCTCATCGGAGCCCTACCGCCGGCAGGGTTCCGCCTCTCCTCCGGGAGTGGAATGTCTCCTCATCGGGCGTGCCCGCGCTCCCCTGACCTTCCTCGCCTCCTGCTCTGAGACGTACGGGGTCCGGTTGAACGCGGGCACGCGGATCACTTCTTGTCGCCGCCGACAGGCGGCTCTTTACGCGCCGTCGTCGTCGCCGTCGAGCCCGTCGAGCGCGGCGGCGTTGGTCAGGATCTCCGGCAGGTCGTCGCCTTCGTCGTCGCCGCGGCCCCGGTCCACCCGGATGTTGTTGATCACGTGCTGGCGCTGCGTCTGGCGCTCGCGCTGGTGCGAGCGCTGGTTCTCGTGCTGGCGGTTGTGGTTGCGGTTGTGGTTGCGGTTGTGTTGGCGGCCGCCCCAGCCGCCGCCGCCCCAGCCGCCGCCGCCGCAGCCGCCGCCGCCGCAGCCGCCGGCCTGGACGACCGCGGCGTTCGCCGCGGTGGTGGTGGCTGCGGCGCCCAGCGCGAGGGCACCACCGGTCAGCGCGGTGCTGAGGGTGAGAAGCCCGACGAGGTTCTTGAACTTGGGCATTGTGGTTCTCCCTTGAAAGGAATTGATTTGCCCCGACACTCATACGTTCTCTGAATTCGGAGAACAGGCGGATGACCCTTATGCGGATCATCTTCGCGCCGTTGTGATTTCCTTTCAGGGCGAGGGATAAACGGTGATCGGAGGCTTTTGCCCTCTGCTTGTCGCTTTATTGGAGACGTTGCGTGACTAGTGCTAATTATGCGGGGAAATGTCGCTGATGTCGCAATTGTGCGCTCGGTGGAGCGTCGCCGGTCGTGCGTCGACGGCGGTCGTCGGGCACGCCCGGAGCGCGTCTCATTCGGAACGTGAAAGGCGCGTGTGGCAGGCGTGTAGCAGGCGTATGAACGGCGTACGGAAAGCGTGTGGGAACACAAAAGACCATCCGGTCGACAGAGCTGCCGACCGGATGGTCTTGGTCTCGCTGTGGTGAGGGCTCCCGCGATCTTCGCTGCGGGAGCCCTCGTATCATCGCGGCAGAGAATCACGTCTCACCGTGTGGTGAGGGAATCTCGGTGGCCACCTTGTTCCTGCGGGTCCACGCCCCTCGGTGTGTCTCGTGTTCACGCCGTGGTTTCGGTGGGGCGGGGACGCGCTATGAGCCTGCCATCGCTTTCGCTTTAGAAGTCGTCGTCGAAGCCCCGCCGGTCGAAGCCCCGCTCACGGTCGATCCGGATGTTGTTGATCACATTCTGACGCTGGTTCTGGTTCTGGTTCTGGTGGTTGCGCTGGTGCTGACGGTTGTGGTTCCGGTTGAAGTTGCGGTTGTGGTTCCGCCCGCCACGGCCCCAGCCGCCGCCGCCCCAGCCGCCGCCGCCGCAGCCGCCGCCGCAGCCGCCGCCCCAGGTGTGGACGACGCCGGCGCTCGCCGCGGTGGTGGTGGTCGCAGCACCGAGTGCGACGGCGCCGCCGGTCAGCGCCGTGCTGATGGCAAGCCCCGTGATGACGCTCTTGAGCTTGGGCATTGTGTTTCCCCCTTGAAAGGATGGTTGCCCCGTTTTGCGACATTTCCCAAATATTCTTGGAAAACGGCCTGGATGCCCCTGAATGCTGCATCCTGGTTGTCTTGATTTCCGCGCAGAGTGCCCGACAAACGGCAACTCTGGGCTTTTACTCCTTGCTTGTCGCTTTATTGACGATGTTGAACTCTTATCGCTAGTTATGGCGTGAAATGTCCCCGAATGTCCGATTTGAGACCGCCTGGTACCGGGACGGAGATATCGTCGGAACGGCAGGCGAACAGGGGAGGTCGCGTGGGTGTCGAGCCGATTCCGGACTGGCCGGGAGAGCTGATCGAGCTGGAGGAGACGCGGATCCACGTGCGATCCACCCTCCGCGGCCCAGCGGAGACGGCCGTGTTCGTTCACGGGCTGGCAGGCTCCGCGACCAACTGGACCGACCTGATGGGCGAGCTGGCGGGCGAGGTCACCGGATGGGCCCTCGACCTGCCGGGCGCGGGTTTCTCGCCGGCGCCCGCCGACGGCGACTACTCCGTGGACGGCCACGCCCGCGCGGTCGTCGCGCTCATCGAGCACCTGGGCGGGCCGGTCCACCTGTTCGGCAACTCGCTCGGCGGCGCGGTGTCCGTACGCGTCGCGGCCACCCGGCCCGAGCTGATCAGGTCCCTCGTCCTGGTGTCACCGGCACTGCCGGACCTGCTCCCGAGGTACGGCCCGGCCCGCGTGGCCGCCTCCGCCGCCCCCGGCATCGGGGAGTGGGCGGTCCGGCGGCTGAGGACGCTCCCCGCGGAGCGGAGGGTCCGGGCGACGCTCGGCATGTGTTATGCGGACCTGGACCGGGTCCACCCCGAACGCGTACGGCTCGCGGTGGAGGAACTGCGGCGGCGGGACGCGCTCGAACACGCCGCCTCGGCGCTGGTCGGCTCCGCCAGGGGCATCGTCGGCGAGTACTTCCGCGCCGGTCCGGACAACCTGTGGCGGCAGGCCGCGCGCGTGACCGCGCCCACGCTGATCATCCACGGTCGGCGGGACCGGCTGGTCGACGCCCGGATGGCGCTGCGCGCCGGGCGCACCTTCCCCGATGTACGGCTCGTCACCATCCGGCACGCCGGGCACGTCGCCCAGATGGAGTTCCCCGAGATCGTGGCGCGCGAGGCCGCGCGCCTGATCTCCGAGACACGCGTTCCACCCGCCTGACCTCTCGATTGGGGAATGCCGGAGGGCCCCGGCTAGGTTGTCATTAGATGCTTGTGATGACCCCCTGAAATGGGAGTGGGATTGTGTCGTTGCCACCGCTGGTAGAGCCGGCAGCAGAGCTGACCGTCGACGAGGTGCGCCGCTATTCGCGTCACCTGATCATCCCCGACGTGGGAATGGCCGGGCAGAAGCGGCTCAAGAACGCCAAGGTGCTCTGTGTGGGAGCCGGCGGCCTGGGCTCCCCGGCGCTGCTGTACCTCGCCGCGGCGGGCGTCGGCACGCTGGGCATCATCGACTTCGACGTCGTGGACGAGTCCAACCTGCAGCGCCAGGTCATCCACGGCCAGTCCGACGTGGGCCGCCTCAAGGCCGACTCCGCCGCGGCGAGCGTCCGCGAGATCAACCCGCTCGTCAACGTGGTGATCCACAACGTGGCCCTCACCACCGACAACGTCATGGACATCTTCTCCGGCTACGACCTGATCGTGGACGGCACCGACAACTTCGCCACGCGCTACATGGTCAACGACGCGGCGGTGCTGCTCGGCAAGCCGTACGTCTGGGGGTCCATCTACCGCTTCGACGGGCAGGCCAGCGTGTTCTGGGCCGAGCACGGCCCCTGCTACCGCTGCCTCTACCCCGAGCCCCCGCCTCCCGGCATGGTCCCCTCCTGCGCCGAGGGCGGCGTCCTCGGCGTGCTGTGCGCGTCGATCGGCTCCATCCAGGTCAACGAGGCCATCAAGCTCATCACCGGCATCGGCGAGCCGCTCGTCGGCCGCCTGATGATCTATGACGCGCTGGAGATGAAGTACCGCGACGTCAAGGTCCGCAAGGATCCCGAGTGCCCGCTCTGCGGCAAGAACCCCACGATCACCGAGCTGATCGACTACGAGGCGTTCTGCGGCACCATCTCCGACGAGGCCCAGGAGGCCGCCGCCGGTTCCACGATCACCGCCGCCGAGCTCAGGGACATGCAGGAGCGCGGCGACGACATCTACGTGATCGACGTCCGCGAGCAGAACGAGTACGAGATCGTCAACATCCCCGGCGCCGTGCTCATCCCCAAGGGAGAGTTCATCAACGGCTCCGCCCTGGAGGGCCTGCCGCAGAACAAGAAGATCGTGCTGCACTGCAAGTCCGGCGCCCGGTCAGCCGAGGTCCTCGCGATCCTCAAGAACGCCGGCTTCGCCGACGCCGTCCACGTCGGTGGCGGCGTGCTGAGCTGGGTCAAGACGGTCGACCCCTCGCTTCCCGTCTACTGACGTCCAGTCCCCCGGCCGCCGTCCTCACGATCAGGACGGCGGCCGCGGCATCGTCGTTTTGTCTATTTGATGGATTTGTGCCCAGGTGGGGTTAAGGTCGCTGACGTGAGTGGGACACGGACGTGGCCGGCGCTGATGGTGGCGTCCGCACTCACCGTGATCTGCGCGATCATCGCCGGCGTGGCGGCGAGCGCGGCGGTCGGCGAACTCACCAGAGGCCCGAGCGCGGCTGAGCTGCGACAGGCGTCCGCGGCCGAGGTGGCCCGCCGCTGGGAGCTCTGGAGTGCCGGCCGGATCTTCCCCGCGACCCTCGGTTACACCGGCGAGCAGGGCGGCCGGGAGACGGCCAGGAGGGTCGGCATCTCCTCGCGCACCGACTGCGCCGCGTCCGTCGACGCCCCGCTGCGCGCCCCCGTGCGCGCCGCCGGATGCCGGGCCATCCTGCGGGCCACCTACCTCGACGCGCTCCAGGGGATCGTCGTCACCGTCGGTGTCGCCGCCTTCCCCGACCCCGTCTCCGCCTCGGCCGCCGAGGCCGCCTTCCCCAAAGCCGGGAAACCCTCGCCCGGGCTGCGCGCCCTGGCCTTCCCCGGCACCGTGACCGACCGGTTCAGCGCCGCCAGCCGCCAGGCGAGCACGGCCAGGCAGGCCGGGCCGTACGTCGTGCTGACCACGGTCGGGCAGGTGGACGGGAGGCCGGCCCGCTGGGTCGGCAAGCAGCGGCCCACCATCTTCACCTTCGCCGGCGACCTGGCCGCCCAGATCGGGACGGCGCTCACCGCGCCGGTCGCGCCCGACTGCGAGGCCAAGGAATGGCGATGCTGAGGCCCCGCGTCCTGGCCGCACTGGCCACGCTGGCCGCCTGCACGGTCGCCCTGCTCCCCGGTACGGCGCTCGCCGACGACGTGCGGGCCAGCCAGGACCCCGTGCTGCGCACCCTGGACCTCGCCCAGGCATGGCGCTTCACCAAGGGCGAGGGCGTCACCGTGGCCGTCCTCGACTCCGGGGTGGATCCCCAGCACCGGGACCTCGCCGGATCAGTGACCATCGGCAGGGACTTCACGACGGGCGCGAACCCCAGGGGCGTGGCCCCCGTCCGCCTGCACGGCACGTACATGGCCTCGCTGATCGCGGGGCACGGGCACGGTCCCGGCCACGAGGACGGCGTCATCGGCGTCGCGCCGGAGGCGAAGGTGCTCTCGGTGCGGGTGATCCTCGAAGACGAGGAACCAGGCTTCCGCTCGTTCAACTCCGACATGCGCTATGAGGGCGTGGTCGCCAAGGGCATCAGGTACGCCGTGGACCACGGCGCCGACGTGATCAACCTGTCGATCTCGAAGGACCTGCCGACCGAGGAGGAGCGGGACGCCATCCGGTACGCCATCTCCAAAGGCGTGGTCCTGGTCGCGGCGGCGGGAAACGAGGGGGCGGGCAAGCGCGACGCCCCCTACTCCTACCCGGCGGCCATCCCCGGCGTCATCTCCGTCGCCGCGGTCACGCCCGCTCTGCGCCGGGCGTCGTTCTCCAACCGGAACTCCTCGGTCATGCTGGCCGCGCCGGGTGTGGACATCCTCGGCGCCGGCCCCGGCGACGAGTACTGGGTGGGCCGCGGCACCTCCCAGGCGACCGCCCTGGTCTCCGGGGTCGCCGCGCTGATCAAGGCCCGCCATCCCCGGATGTCGCCGGCCCTGGTGGCGCAGGCGCTCACCTCGTCCACCTCCACGAGGAACAGGTACAACACCGGCACCGGCTTCGGCGTGGTCAACGCGAACCGGGCCCTGACGACGGCGGCCGCCCTCGCGCGGCACCGGGCCACGGCGACGGGACCGGGCGTCCAGGGCCCCTCCCGAAAGGTCGGGGCCAGGCGGCGCGATCCCGAACCCGTGGCGGTGGTGCGGCGCGACCAGCGGGCGATCGCCGTCTACGCCGCCGTCGCGCTCGGCGGTCTCATCGGGGCCGGCACCGGCGTGGTCGTCCTCGTCCTGCTCATGCGGCGGGCTAGGCGCGAGGACGACGACACTCTGATTCCGCCTGATCCTTGGCGTCCGGAGCCGCAGCCGTAGCATCGAGGTATGTCGCCCGACCAGCCGGGGAAGCAGCCCCGCGCGCATCGCCGGCCCGCGTCCGCGCGGCGGGCCGAGGCGGCCCGGGCGGCCGCGGAGCGGGCCGCGCTGGCGCGGGGCGTCAGGTTCCGCTCGACGTACGTCGCCATCATGGGCGTCGTCCTCGCCGTCGCCGCCGTGAACGTCCTGCTCGGCGCGGTCGGCGTGCTCCGGGAGACGCGATCGCGCCCGCTGACCGGGGCCGAGCGCGCCAAATACGCCCAGGAGGACGTCGCACGCCGATGGCGGGCCTGGCCGGTCGGCATGGTGTTCCCTGAGGAGATCGGATACGCCGGGCTCGGCCGCGCGCAGCAGTCCGCCCGCCGGGTCGGGGTGGCCCCCGAGAGCGCCTGCGCCGCCGCGGTCGATTCGCCCGTCGCGTCCGTGCTGCGGAGACACCGCTGCGTCACCATGCTGCGGGCCACGTACGTCGACCAGACCGCGACGTTCGCCGTCACGGTGGGGGTCGCGGTGCTCCGCGACGAGCTGACCAGGGCGGACACCGCCGCCGAACTGCCGCAGGACGACCGGGTCGGCGTACGGCCGGTCGCCTTCCCGAACACGGTGACGGACCTCTTCGGCGCGGCCCAGCGGCAGCGGACGGGCTGGGTGGGGGCCGGGCCGTACATCGTCTTCTCGTCGGTGGGGTACACCGACGGTCGGACCCGTGACTCCGTGCCCGCGGAGGAGCAGTTGAACAGCGAGATGTGGCCGGTCGCCCAATCGATCGCCGGACGCGTCGCGCGTTCCCTGGCCGAGCCGCCCGACGTCCCGCGCTGCACCCAGGGGAACGTGTGTTGAGGCGCGCGGCGCCGCGCGCCGCCGCCCTGGCCCTGTCGATCGTGGCCCCGATGGTGACGCTGCCGATGGTGACGCTCTCGCTCCTTCCCGCCGCGCCGGCCTCGGCGGCGCAGGGCGGCGACCGCACGGTGCTCGACGCCGTCAACGCCGAGAAAGCATGGAAGGTGACCAAGGGCGAGGGCGCGATCGTCGCCGTCCTCGATGGCCGCGTGGACGACGGCGCGTCCGAGCTGAAAGGCCGGGTCGAGCATGGACCCGACATGACGGGGACCGTCTACGGCACGGCCAAATCGCCGCCGGGACAGGCCACGGCCACGGCGTCGCTGATCGCCGGCGACGGGAGCGGGGGCGGCGCCTGGGGCGTCGCGCCCCGGGCGCGCATCCTGTCGATCCCGGTGATCTCCGAGAGCCCGACTGCGGGCTTCGTCGATCCGCAGGCGGAGCCGGACATCGCGATCGACACCCCGCTCGCGCGGGCCATCCGGCACGCCGCGAACAACAGGGCGAGCGTCATCAGCATCCCCGCGGGCTCCTATTCCGTGGGCAGGATGGACCGCGACGCGATCTCCTACGCGCTCTCCCGGGGCGTGGTGATCGTCTCGGGCGTGGGCGACGGCGGGGACCACTGGCGGTTCCCCGCCGGATATCCCGGCGTCGTCGGCGTGGCCGCGGCCGGGAAGAACGCCCCCACCAGCACGAACCTGTCCGTGCTCGTCGCCGCGCCCGGCGTGGACCTGCCCGTGGCCCTCCCGGGGGGCGGGCACGGCCGCGGCACGGGCAGCGGCCCGGCCAGCGCGGTCGTCGCCGGGGTCGTCGCCCTCATCAAGGCGCGATATCCGGACCTGAAACCCGAACTGGTGGCCCGCGCCCTCACCTCCACCTCGCGGCGCGGGGCCCCCGGATATGACAAGAAGACCGGCTTCGGCGTGGTCGACGCGGCGGCCGCCCTCGCCAGGGCGGGGGAGCTGGGCGGTTACGACCGTACGGTGCGGGTGAACGAGGACCTGCACTTCGGCGACGGCAGGCTCGCGCCGGGACCCGTGCGACCGGGAGCCGATCCCGTTAGGCTCTGGATCTACGGCATCGGCGTCCTCCTCGGCGTCGGCGCCTTCGCGGCGGCGGCCGTGTGTCTCACCCGCCGGTGATCACATGTTGATGGCCGTTCGGCTGCGGTTCGGCTGCGGTATGGCCGATCCCGGCACTATCGGGCACAGTCGGGGGCAAAGGTTCGCTAGGGTCGCGGCTCATGGGGTACGAGCTGCGCGTTGAGCGTGAAGCACCGCTCGCCTACGCCGAACTCGCGAGCGTGGTTTCGGCGGAGGCCGGATTCGAGCTGCGCGGGTCGCAGGAGGCCGGCGAGGTTCTCGCGCGGCACGGCGACGCCGTGCATTCGGTGGCGACCTGGTCGGGACGGCTGGCCGGCCAGCCGGGGTCGGACTGGCACGTGGCCCAGCTGGCCCTGCTCTCCGATCTCGTCCGCGCCCGTCTCATCGGCGAGGACGGTGAGGAGTACGGCATCAGGAACGGCATCGTCGAGCAGATCAACGGGTCGTCGAGCTACGAATTCGGCAAGCTGGAAGAGATCATCGCGGCCGGACCGGCCGAATGGAGCGCCTGAGCGGCTACGCCGAGCGGGTCCTCGACGTGGTCGAGCGGATACCGCCAGGCAAGGTCATGCCTTACGGGGACATCGCGGAATACCTGGGGGAGGGTGGACCGCGGCAGGTGGGACGCGTCCTGTCCCACTGGGGCGGCGGCGTCCCGTGGTGGCGCGTGCCCAGGGCGGACGGATCCCCGCCGGTGGGACACGAGGCCGAATGCCTCGCCCGGTGGCGAGAAGAGGGCACGCCACTCCGGGGAGACCGAGCGGACATGAGAGTCGCGCGATGGGACGGACGCACTCGCTGACCGCTTACCATTTCTAGAACACCGGTCTCCGAAGGGTGGTGCCTCCTCTATGACACCCGCGCCCACGAGCGACGCGGTCGCTGACCGATTGCGGGCTGTTCAGGAGCATTATGACCGGGGTGAGTCCATAGAGGCGCTGATCGCCCTGGTCCGGGAGGCGGGCCTGGGGCCGGCCGAGCGCCGCGCCGTCGATCGCGAGGCGCTCGGCGGAGCGCTCGGACTGCGGCTGGACGCGGCGGCCAAGCGGGGGGCCGCGCGCCGTCGTGACGCCATCGCGGCTCTGCGACCCTACCTCGCCGAGGTGGACGCCCGTGTCAAGAGCGATCTCCCGGTCGGCCGTCGCGCCGCGTACCACCTGATCGAGACCCGTGACCCCGAGGAACTCGCCGAGAGCGACGCGCTGGCCAAGCTGGCCGCCGCCGCGGCGGAGCCGTCCCGGCGGGTCCGCAAGGGGTTACGGTGGTACGCCGATCTGCCCGTCGAGGTGGACGACAAGCTGCTCCGGCTGCGCAAGGCCGACCTCGTGCCGGTGACGCAGATCGACGACATCTCCTGGGTCGGCGGCCGATTGCGGATCACCGGCCACGCCTACCTCGCCGGGCTGTCCGTGCGCAGCAGGCGGTTCAACCACGCGACGGTCGTGCTCAAGGGGCCGCGCTGGCTGCCGCACATCACGCTGAAGACCCGGCGCGTCTACCGGCCGGAGGCCACCCACGCCGCCAAGGAGCCGGGCTGCAACTACGACTGGGCGGGGTTCACCGCCGAGCTGCACCCCTTCTCGCTCCGCTGGCGGGCCGCGCTGCGCGCCGTGGTCCGCGGCGGCAAGCGCGTGCTCAAGCGCCGCCACACGGTCCAGGACACCACCACCTGGCGCGCCGAGATCGCGATCTGGAGCCGCATGGCGCGGGCGACCGGCGCGCTCCGCGGCCCCGCCATCGGCCGCACCGAGCGCCCGGCCGGGCTGCAGGTCAAGCCGCGCTGGTGGGTGCGCCCCGTGTGGACGTCCGACAAGGCGCTCCAGGTCGTGCTGCAGCCGACGAGGGCCGAGCTGATCCGCGTCCGGCTGGAGGGCGACAACGTCGTGCTCACCGGCTTCATCCCCGGCCACCCCGTCACCAGGGGCAAGGCCAGGGTCGGCGGCCACCGGATGGCCGCGGAGTTCGCCCCCGTCGAGGGCGGCAGCGAGTTCTCGCTGACCCTGGGCGTCCAGACGTTGCTCAAGGACCGCGACGCGCGCCGGCTCTGGGTCGAGCCCAAGGGAGAGCCGGCCGCGGCCGTGATGCTGGAGGGCGCCGAGGAGACCCGGCTCATCGTCGGCGACCGCGAGATCACCGTCCAGGGCGACCGGCGCGACCGGATGGTCATCTCCGGGCACAAGATCCTGCCCGTGATCACCTCGGCCGAGTGGCAGGACGACGCGCTCACCCTCACCGGCAGGTACCCCGACCCCGATCCGGGGCCGCGTGACCTGCTGCTTCGGCACCGCGGCGGCCTGATCATCCGCGTTCCGCTGCGGCGGGACGGCGAGGACTTCTCGGTACGGCTCGCGCCCGGCGCGATGCCGAGGTTCGGAGGGAGCGTCCCGCTCGCCGAGGGCATCTGGAGCATGTCCGTCGCGCCGCCGGGCAAGCACGGCCCCGCCATCGCGCCGACCCGCTTCGACCATGCCGGGCTGGACGCCCTGGACGAGGAGCGGCGCACCATCGACGGCCGCGTCTACCGGTTCGTCGCGACGCGGTACGACGTGCCCGTGCTCGTGGCGGCCGAGGACCGGCCGGGCGACGAGCGCAGCGCCGCCGGAGTCTGGGCGCTGAGCCGCAACTTCTACCCTTCAGAGCGGGCCCTGCCCGTGCGCGAGGCCGCTGTCTACGTCTCCTTCGACGGCAGGTCATACTCCGACAGCCCGCGCGCGGTCTACGAGGAGCGGCTGCGCCGGGGCGACGACAGCGAGCACATCTGGGTCGTCAGGGACGGCGCTTTCGTCCCGCCGGGCTCGGCCGAGCTGGGCCTCGGCGGCGACATCGTCCCGAAGGTCGTCAGGGAGGGCAGCCGGGAGCACTACGAGGCGCTGGCCCGCGCCCGGTACATCGTGTCCAACGGCTTCCTGCCCCCGTGGTTCCGTACGCGTGACGACCAGGTGTGCGTCCAGACCTGGCACGGCACCCCCGTCAAGCACATCGGCCGTGACCTGCCGCACATGCGGCGCGAGCCGAGGCCGCCGGTCTGGCACCGCCAGGCCGCCGAGGTGCGCGGCTGGGACGTCCTGGTCTCGCAGAGCCCCTGGGCCTCCTCCGTGCTGCGCAAGGCGTTCGGCTACGAGGGCGAGATCCTGGAGAGCGGATACCCGCGCAACGACGTGCTGGCCGGGGACCGCGAGCCCGTCGCGAGCGCGATCAGGCGGCGCGTCGGCGTCCCCGAGGGCAAGCGGGTGATCCTCTACGCGCCGACGTTCCGGGACTACGACCGCAGGAACGCCTCGGTGAAGCTCGACCTCGTGGACGCGCGGCGCGCCCTGGGCGCGGACCACGTCGTCCTCGTGCGCGGCCACGCGATGCAGGCGTTCCCGCACGTGCCGTCCCTCGACGGGTTCGCCGTCGACGTGACCACCTACCCCGACATGGCGGACCTGCTCCTGATCGCGGACGTGCTGGTCACCGACTACTCCTCGTCGATGTTCGACTTCGTGGCGAGCGGCCGGCCGGTCGTGCTGTTCACGCCGGACCTGGACCGCTACCGGTCGGCCCGCGAGCTCTACCTCGACCTGGAGGCGCAGCGGCCGGGACCGCGGCTCGCCACCTCTCCGGAGGTCGTCGAGGTCCTGCGGTCGATCGACTCGGTGTCGGCCAAGCTCGCCGACCGGTACGCCGCGTTCGTCCGCACCTACGCGCCGCACGACAACGGCAAGGCGGCCGCCCGCCTCGTCGATCACGTGTTCTCCTCCTGACCCTGTGCCCAACGGGGCACGATCAGCTCCCGTGGTCTGGTGGAATGGCGTGTTATGAGTTATCGGCTGGTGCGGCGTGGAGCGGTCGGGCGGCACGCGGCCCCCGTTCTGGACGAGCACCAGCGGGCCGTCGTCGAGCACGGTTCGGGACCGCTCCTCGTCCTCGCCGGCCCGGGCACGGGCAAGACCACCACGATCGTGGAGAGCGTGGTCGACCGGATCGAGCGCCGCGGAGTCGACCCCGAGCGCGTTCTCGTCCTCACCTTCAGCCGCAAGGCCGCCGGTGAGCTGCGGGAACGTATCACCGGCCGGATGCGCAGGACGACCAGGACGCCGCTTGCCCTCACCTTCCACAGCTACGCGTACGCGCTGCTGCGCCGCGAGGCGGTCCTGGCGGGCGAGCCGCCGCCCCGGCTGCTGACCGGCCCGGAACAGCTGCTGGAGATCCGCCGCCTGCTGCACGGCGAACTGGAGGACGGCGCGCGGCACTGGCCGGACCGGATGCGCGAGATGCTCGGCACCCGGGGGTTCGCCGAGGAGCTGCGCGACTTCCTGTCCCGCGCGGCGGAGCGCGGCCTGGACGGCGACGCGCTGGTCCGGCTCGGTCGCGCTCACGGGCGGGAGGACTGGCAGGCCGTGGGGCTCTTCTCCTACCGCTACCAGGACCGCTTCGACCTCGACCCGGTGCCCTCGCTCGACTACGCCGAGCTGATCCGCGCCGCCGCAGGACTGCTCACCGACGGCGACGTACGGCGGCGCGAGCGGGCGGCCTACGACGTGGTCTTCGTGGACGAGTACCAGGACACCGACCCTGCTCAGGAGCTCGTCCTCCGGCAGCTCGCGGGCGACGGGCGCGACCTGATCGTGGTGGGCGATCCCGACCAGTCCATCTACGGCTTCCGCGGCGCGGACGTCCAGGCGATCCTCCGGTTCCCGGAACGGTTCCGCACCCTGGACGGCCACGAGGCGCCGGCCGTCGCGTTGAAGGTCTGCCGCCGCAGCGGCCCCGAGCTGCTCGACGCGTCCCGGCGGGTCGCGGCGCGGCTGCCCGCCACCCGCACCGGCCACCGCGACCTGCGACCGGTCGCCGGGGCGGAGCCGGGCGGCGTGCGCGTCCTGGTGGCCGACAGCGCCAGCCAGGAGTCCGCCGTCGTCGCGGACACCCTGCGCCGGGCGCACCTGCTCGACGGCGTGCCGTGGTCCCGGATGGCCGTGCTCGTGCGCAGCGCCGCCCGGCAGATCCCGGTCCTGCGCCGCGCGCTGGTCACGGCGGGGGTGCCGGTCGTCGTCGGCGGCGACGAGGTGCCGCTGATCCAGGAGCCCGGGGTGCGGCCCCTCATCACCTTGCTGAAGGTCGCGGTCCGGCCGTCCGCGCTCGACGCGGCGACCGCGGAGGAACTCCTCACCGGCCCGCTGGGCGGCACCGACATGATCGGCGTCCGCAGGTTGCGTCGCGCCCTGCGCGCCGCGGAACACGCCGAGGCCGCCGACGACGAGACGCTGCCGTTCACGCCCCGATCCTCGGACGAGCTACTCGTCGCCGCGATCCGTGACGCCCGGGAGCTGATCCCGGTCGAGCCGCACGTGGCCGCGCCCGCCGAGCGCGTCGCCGGGCTACTCAAGATCGCGCGTTCCGCCGTACAGGATGGGCCGGAGGCCGTGCTGTGGGCGATCTGGCAGGCCAGCGGGCTGGCCGAGCGATGGACCGACGTCAGCGTGTCCGGCGGGGCGCGGGGCGCGCAGGCCGACCGCAACCTGGACGGCGTCGTGGCGCTGTTCGACTACGCGGCCCGGTTCGTCGACCGGCTGCCCAAGGCGGGCGCGGAGGTCTTCCTCGACGACCTGATCTCGCAGGAGATCCCCGGTGACTCGCTCGCCGAGCAGGCGCCGGACGGCGAGGCCGTACGCATCCTGACCGCACACCGGTCCAAGGGCCTTGAGTGGGACGTCGTGGTGGTTCCCGGCGTCCAGGAGGGCGTCTGGCCGGACCTGCGGCTGCGCGGCTCGGTCCTCGGCATCGAGACGCTCGTCGAGCTGGCCGGAGGCACCGCGCCGGACACAGCCGGGCTCGACACCGGGGCGGCCGCGGCCGCGCTCGCGTCCAAGCTGCTCGCCGAGGAGCGACGGCTGTTCTACGTCGCGGCCACGCGGGCGCGCCACCGGCTGGTCGTCACGGCGGTCGGCGGCGAGGACACCGATGAGCGTCCCTCCCGGTTCCTGTCCGAGCTGCTGCCCGGCGGCGCCGAGCCGGTGACCATGGACGACAAGGCCCGCTGGCTCAGCATGCCCGCGCTCGTGGCGGACCTGCGCGCGGCGGTCTGCGACCCGGCGAAGCCCGAGGCGCTGCGCCGGGCCGCCGCGACGCACCTCGCCCGGCTGGCCCGGGCCGGGGTGCCCGGCGCGAGCCCCCGCGACTGGTACGCGCTGACCCCGCTGTCCGACGACCGCCCCCTCGGCTGGCCGGACGACATCGTCCGCGTCTCGCCGTCCGCGGTGGAGAACTTCACCAAGTGCGGGCTCCGCTGGGTTCTGGAGACGGCGGTGGGCGCGGGCAGCGCCAGCGTGACGCAGAGCCTCGGCACCGTCATCCACGCGATCGCCGTGCTGGCGACGGGCGACGACCCGGATCTCGCGAGGCGGCTGGACGACGTCTGGGACCAGTTCGACTTCGGCGGGGTGTGGTTCAACCGCAAGCAGCGCAGGGTCGCCGAGCAGATGGTCGAGCGGTTCCTGCGCTGGCACCGCGAGAACCCCCGCGAGCTTGTCGCGCTGGAGGAGCCGTTCACCGCGGTGCTGTCCGAGGGTGTGCACATCAAGGGCCGGGTGGACCGGGTCGAACGGGACGGTGACGGCCGGGCGGTCATCATCGACATCAAGACCGGCGGCACCAAGCCCAAGGACGGCGATCTCGACCGGCACCCGCAGCTTGGGGCATACCAGCTCGCCACGCTGCTGGGCGCCTTCAAACGGCACGGCCTGGTGGAGCCGGGAGGGGCCGCGCTCGTCCAGGTGGGCAAGGCGGCGGGCACCTCGGGCGGGGCGAAGGAGCAGGCGCAGGGCGCGCTCGGGGAGGACCCCGAACCCGGCTGGGCGCAGGAGCTCGTCGAGACCGTCGCCGCCGGCATGTCCGCGAACCTGTTCGTCGCCAAGGTGAACGACGGCTGCCGCACCTGCGCCGCGAAGATCTCCTGCCCGGTCAACGACAGCGGAGGTCAGCTGTGCTGAGCCCGGTCGAGCTCGCCGGAAAGCTCGGCATCCTTCCCCCCACCCAGGAGCAGGCGGTCGTGATCGAGGCCGGCCTGGAGCCGATGGTCGTCGTGGCCGGCGCCGGGTCAGGCAAGAGCGAGACCATGGCGGGCCGGGTCGTCTGGCTGGTCGCGGCGGGCCTGGTCCGGCCGGAGCAGATCCTCGGGCTGACCTTCACCCGCAAGGCCGCGGCGGAGCTGGCCGACCGGGTGCGCAGGCGGCTCGGCGGGCTCGCCTCGGCCGGCCTGGTCCCGGCAGAGCTGCTCGACGCCGAGCCGACCGTCTCGACCTATCACGCGTACGCCGCCCGGCTGGTCACCGACCACGCGCTCCGCGAGGGGCTGGAGCCGACGATGCGGCTGATGACGCCGGCCGTCGCCTGGCAGATGGCCGCACGCGTCGTTGGCCAGTACGACGGCCCCATGGACCTGGTCGATCTCGGGCCGCCGAGCGTCACCGCCGCGGTCCTGGAGTTGGCGGGTGAGATGGCCGAGCACCTGCGCGGCGCGAACGAGGTGCGCGAAGTGGGCGCGTGGCTCCGGGAACGCCTCGCCGAGCTGCCCGGGAAGACCACGCTGGCCCAGCAGCGTCCGGTGCGCACCCAGGCGGTACGCGAGCAGCTCCTGCCGCTGGCCGAGGCGTACGAACGGGTGAAACGCGGCAGGGAGGTCATCGACTACGGCGACCAGATGGCCCTCGCGGCGCGGATCGCGACGGCCCACCCCGAGGTGGGCGCGACAGAGCGGTCGCGGTTCTCGGTCGTCCTGCTGGATGAGTACCAGGACACCAGCCACGCCCAGCTCGTGCTGCTGCGCGCCCTGTACGGCGGCGGCCACCCGGTCACGGCGGTCGGCGACCCCTGCCAGTCGATCTACGGCTGGCGCGGCGCGTCGGCGGGCAACCTGTCCCGGTTCCCCGAGGACTTCCCGACGGCGGCGGGGGATCCCGCGCCGGTCCGGCAGCTCTCGGTCAGCTTCCGAAACGGGGAGCGGGTACTCGACGTGGCGGCCAAGATCCAGGTCCCGCTGCGGGACGGGCGGCGCGGGAGCGTGCCCGTGCTCGTGCCCGGCTCCAACCGGGTGGACCGCGGCCGGGTCGTCTGCGCCTTCCACGAGACCGCCGAGGACGAGGCCGCCTGGATCGCGGACGGCATCGCCAGGACGCTCGGCGCGGAGGACGCGCCCGACGGCCTGCCCTGGGGCGAGGGCGAGCGGGCGCACGCCGTACAGCCCAAGGACGTGGCGATCCTGGCCCGCAAGCGATCGCAGTTCCCCACCCTGCGCCGCGCCCTCGAAGAACGGGGCATCCCGGTCGAGGTCGTCGGGCTGGGCGGCCTGCTGACCGTCCCCGAGGTGGCCGACATCGTGGCCACGCTGCGCGTCCTCTACGACCCCACCGCGGGAGACGCGCTCGTGCGGCTGCTGGCCGGGCCGCGTTGGCGGATCGGCCCCGCCGACCTGAAGGTCCTCGGCGACCTCGCCCGCGAGCTGAGCCAGGAGAGCAGGCGGGCCGACGACCCGCTGGAACAGGTGATGGCCGACCTGGAGAGCGAGCGGGGCAGCCTGATCGACGCGCTGGACGAGCTGCCCGAGCGGCCGGAGTGGCTGGAGCTGTTCTCCCCGCTGGCCCGGGTCCGCCTGCCCGCGCTGGCGGGCGAGCTCAGGTCGCTGCGCGCCCGCGCGGGCCAGCCGCTGCCCGACCTCATCACCGAGATCGAACGGCGGCTCGGCCTCGACATCGAGGTGGCCGCCCGGGGCGGGAGCGCGCTGGCGGCCCGGGCCGACCTCGACGCGTTCCTCGACGCCGCGGCCCGGTTCGCCGGGGACGCGGAGGACCCCACGCTCGGCGCGTTCCTCGCTTACCTCAAGGCGGCGGAGAGCGAGGAGTTCGGCCTGGAGGCCGGGCGCGTCGGCGAGACTGACAGCGTGAAGCTCATGACCGTCCACGCGTCCAAGGGCCTGGAATGGCCGGTCGTCGTCGTCCCAGGCCTGTCGCAGATCACCACGCAGAAGGGCGGCCTGGCCAAGGGCAGCGTCTTCCCCGCCACGCCGGTCACCAATTCGCGATGGACGGAGAACCCCCGCAAGCTGCCGTACCCGCTCCGTGGCGACGTGGCCGACCTGCCGGTGCTGGCGGGCCTCGACAAGGACGCGCTCGCCGACTTCGACGAACGCTGCCGCGACCGGGACCTGTTGGAGGAGCGTCGCCTCGCGTACGTGGCCGTGACCCGCGCGCACTACCTGCTGATCGCCTCGGGGTACCGCTGGGGCACCTCCTCGAAGCCGCTCGAACCCTCCGACTTCCTGACGGAGATCCGCGACGCGGGGGCCACGGTGGCGCGCTGGAACGAGAGCGACGGAGCGGAGAACCCGCTGCTCGCCGAGCCTCCCGAGGCCGCCTGGCCGTCCGTGTCCGTACGCGACGCGGTGCTGGAGGGCGCCCGCATGGTCGAGGAGGCCATGGAACTGGCGCTGGAAGGCCGTGCGATTCCCGCGCCCGACAGAGGGGAGCGGACGCGGGCCTGGGCCCGTGACACCGAGCTGCTCCTCAGGGAGCGCGAGCAGCGCAAAGAGGCGGCGGTCGTCGACCTGCCCGCGCGGCTGTCCGTGTCGTCACTCGTCACGCTGGCCGGGGACCCGTCCGCGCTCGCCCGGCAGGTACGGCGTCCGCTGCCGAGGAAGCCGGCACCCCTGGCCCGGCGGGGCACCGCGTTCCACGCCTGGCTGGAGTCGCGCTGGGGGCAGCAGCGGCTGATCGACGACTTCGAGCTGCCCGGGGCGTCTGACGACCTGTCCGAGGCCGACGTCCAGGTCGCCGAGCTGCAGGAGCGGTTCGAGGAGAGCGTGTGGGCCGCGCGGGAGCCGCTCGACCTGGAGGTCCCGTTCGAGACGATGATCGCGGACCGTCTCGTCCGCGGCCGCATGGACGCCGTGTTCACCGACGGCGACGGCTATGTGGTGGTCGACTGGAAGACCGGTGAGCGCCCGCGGGGCCGGGCCGCCCGCACCGCCGCCGTCCAGCTCGCGGCCTACCGCCTGGCTTGGGCGTCGCTCGCCCGGGTGCCGCTGGAGAAGGTCGGGGCGGCCTTCCACTACGTCCGCTCGAACGAGACCGTGCGGCCCGTCGACCTCCTCGACGCCGAGGGCCTGGCCGAGCTGATCCGCCGGATCCCGCAGGCCGATTCGTGAGGCGGTCCGGAAAGCTCAGCCGAAGATCAGCGATGTGTCGAGCTTGATCCCGAACGGCTCCGGCAGCTCCAGCGGCTGACCCGCCTCCACCATCACGATCTCCTGGTACGGCTGCCGCTCGTCGTCCGGAGCGAGATCGCCGACCGGCCTGCTCATCAGCGTCATCGTCGGAGGATCGGTCACGGGATCGACGATGAGGTAGAGCGGTGCCCCGGCCCGCGCGTAGTCCAGCGGCTTCTCGTGCCAGTCCACCATCCGGGTGCCCGGCGAGCAGACCTCGACGACGAGCAGCGTGCCGTCTCCACGCATGCGCATGTCGACGTACGGGAGAAGCCTTTCAACCGCCAACGGCGAGCAGCGGCGGGACGGTGATCGTGAGGGCCGACGGTCAAAACGCGGGACTTGTGGGCGAGCTCGGTTGCTGGGAATCAGCGTTCCCTCGCTGGGGGCGTTGGGAGGAAGGGCCTCGACCCGGAGGCGCGAGTCGAGTACTATCTGTGACATCGCCGCCGCTTTGCGGAGCGGTTGGAAGTGAGCCCGGGAAGATCCCTCCGGAGGTGGGGTCCCGGGCTCGCGGCTTTCATCCGCCAATCCGGTAAATCTCCGCCACCTCGGACAGTCTCTTGAAATAGCTGGGGTCGTCGCATCGGTAGGCGACAAGCGCTCCGGCGGCACAGTCCGCGATCCAGAGAAGCGGTTCGACCGCACCTGCCACATGCTGGATCCGGAGGCCGCCGGGAATCCGGTGACGGGCGAGCAGCGCTCCCAGCAGGTCCCGGTCACGCTTGTTCTGGGTCTTTTCCCGGGACTCGATGACGATCTCCGCGACGCCCGCCTTTGACAGCTCCCAGACCAGCCGCTCGAAACACTTACGCCGCCGCCGTTCCGACTTCGCCGCAGGTTCCCCCTCATGCACCACGAAGACGAAGAGGACATCCAAGTCCTCCAGGATCGCAATGATCTCGGCGCGGCGCCGAGCCGACTCCTTGACCCAGTGGAGTTTGCGCTCACCGCGGCCATCCGGCTTCGAACCGAAGAGATGGCCTCATCGCAGACAAGTGCGGCGACAAGGATGTACACGTCTGGATCAAGGGACGAGTTGGACTCGGACTCGTCGACAAACGCGACCCAGCGTTCTTCGTCCATGGTCGGGGGCAGCGCGGGCACGGCGCATACAATACGCAATCACATGGATACTTTCCGCATATCTCGTCATCACTCTCCGCGCATGGTGAAGAGATGTGCGTGCCTCCGCGCCGACTCACAGATCACCGCCCAGCGCGCCCGAGAACCACAGCTCCCCAAGCAGCAGCCCATCCCCGGATGCTCTCCAGGACCTCTGGGCGGTTGACTTCCTGGATGAGGCGTTCAAGGTCTCGGCCATATGGAAGACCTCGGCAGGCGGTATGGCTCCTGTGTGGATACCGCTCTGGATCGGCCGAGATGGACTGAGGTCATGAGGCGCGGGAAGCCGCGCGACACCGATGGCGGGACGTCCAGATGTGGAGTCGCCTGGATATCGTGCGCGGTGGTCAGCCGCGGGGCTTGAGCTGGCGGAGGGTGTAGCCGGCGCCGGCCGGGTCCAGGGGGATGGTGGCCCGCTTGAAGAGGTACTCGGCCCGCTCGTAGGACAGGCGGCGACGTCCCGTCTCCGGGCACAGGTCGGCCTGCGCGGGCATCCGGGCGGGGCCGGACCGCCGGTCGGCGAGGAACACCGGGCCCCGGGTCCGGCCGGCCACCAGGTCGGGGAGAAGCCGGGCGGTACCGGAACGCCAGCTCACCCAGCCGCCTCCCGCCCGGGCCCGGCGGTCGTCCAGGTCCAGATCCTCGACGTTCAGGGACAGCACGGTCGTCACCCCGGCCGCCGACTCGTGCAGGAGCCGCCACAGGGTCAGCTCCCGCAGGGGCACATCGGGGAGGTTCCACAGCGCGTCCAGCCGGGCCGCGTCGATCGTCTCCGTACGGGCCGGGCTCACGGCCCGGCGGTCGAGGCCCGCCGCGAGGTCGTCCAGGGACGCCCACGCGCAGAACGACCGCACCGCGGACCGGTGCCGGTTCCAGGTCGCGGCCGCCGCCTCGCCCCAGGCAGTACGGAAAACGTGCGCCACCTGATCGGCGGTCAGCGAGTCCAGCGGCAGCTCGTCGCCCAGGGACCGGCGTAACCGCCGCAGCGTCTGCCCGTACGAGCGGGCGGTTCCGCCGTCGAAGTCGTCGCGGGCCAGGAAGCCGCGGGCGGCCTGCCAGAGAGTGAACGTCGGCGCCTTGGGAGCGGGGATCTCGTCCGCGCGGCGGCGCAGGAAGGCGCGTTCGGCGTCGTTCCCGGTGAGGGATGCGGCCCTCAGGAACTCGCGCCGCGCCTCCTCGCGCCGTCCGAGCCGGAGCAGGAGATCGCCCCGGACGCTCGGGAGCAGGTGGTAGTCCCGCAACGTGGGGTCGCCGGTCAGCGAGTCCACCACGGCCAGCCCCGCCTCCGGCCCGTACGCCATGCCGAGCGCGACCGCGTGGTTGAGCCGCACGACCGGGGTCGGGAGCAGCCGGGACAGCGTCTCGTACAGGGCCGCGATCTGTGCCCAGTCGGTGTCCTCCGCCGTCCGTGCCTGCGCGTGGCACACGGCGATCGCCGCCTGCAGCATGTACGGCCCCGGCGGGCCGCCCGCCTCCCGCGCGCGCAGCATGGCGGTGAAACCGCGGCGGATGAGCAGCCGGTCCCAGCGGCCCCGGTTCTGCTCATGGAGCTGGACCGGCTCCCCCGAGGGGCCGGTGCGCGCGGCGGAGCGCGACTCCTGGAGCTCCATGAGCGCGATCAGGCCGTGGACCTCGGCCTCGTGCGGAGCCAGCTCGGCCAGCAGGCGGCCGAGCCGCAGCGCCTCCAGGCATAGCTCCGGCCGCATCAGGTCGTCGCCGGAGGTCGCCGAATATCCCTCGTTGAAGATCAGGTAGATGATGCCGAGCACGGACGACAGGCGCTCGGTCAACTCGGCGCCGTCCGGCAGCTCGAACGGCACCCCCGCCTCGGCCAGCGTCCGCTTGGCAGAGGCGATCCGCTGGACGATCATCGGCTCGACGGCCAGGAACGCCCGCGCGATCTCGGCGGCCGTCAGACCGCCGAGCAGCCGGAGCGTCAGCGCGACCCGCTCCTCTGTGGGCAGCACGGGGTGGCAGGACAGGAACATCAGCCGCAGCACGTCGTCCGGCTCGCCGTCCGGTTGTCGCTGTTCCAGCTCGTACGCGATCTGCTCGTGCTTGCGCTCCAGGCGGGCGGACCGGCGGATGTGGTCGACGGCCCGCCGTTTGGCGATGGCCATCAGCCAGGCTCCCGGGTTGTCCGGGACGCCGGACTCGGGCCACTGTTCGAGCGCGGAGACCAGCGCGTCCTGGGCCAGCTCTTCGGCGAGGCCGACGTCGCGGACCATGCGGGTGAGTCCGGCGACGATCTTGGCCGACTCCATCTTCCAGACCGCGTCGATCGTCCGCCGGACGCCTTCCGGAGGGAGGGAAGCGTCGATCATGGTCTGCCGATGCCTTTCGCCGGTTCGGTGTGGTGGTTCGGTCTCCGGCCCGTGCCTACTCACGGGAGAGGCCCCGCCCGGCGCCCCCGGTCAGGAGAGGGGCGCCGGGCGGTGCCGGAGGCGTCGCGGTCCGGCGGCCGGGAGTGCGCTCACGAAGCCCGGCCGCACAGGTGTCAGGGGCCGAAGACCTGCTGGATCACGCTCTCGCCGTCCCCGACGATCTTGCGGAAGCGCCGGGTCACCTCGATTGCCTCCTCCTTGCTGCGGACCTCGACGAGCGCGAAACCGGCCACCGCCTCCTTGGCCTCGGTGAACGGCCCGTCGGTCACCGTGATCGTGTCGCCCGAGGACGCGACGCGGACACCGCCGGCCTCCAGGCCGCCGGTGGCCAGCAGGACCCCGGCCGCGGTCAACTCCTCGACGAACTTGGCCATCTCGGCGTACAGCGTCTCGTCGGGGGCGGCGGTGTCGGTGGCCTTGGTCGTCATCAGGTAGCGCACGAGGTTTCTCCGTGTTCGTTATTCGCTTCGGTGTTTCGCCCAAGCGTCGAACACCTTATGTGACAGGGAACGGCGGCATTCCCTGTCGCATCACCGGATCGACGTGTCAGCGAGAACCGACGAACACCAGAAAGGCATCGGCCATGACCGCCATCCAGATCCCCGCCGCCACCACCACTCCCGCGACCCCCGCGACCTCGGCGACCACCCGCGCCCTGCTCACCTGCGCGGCGGTCGCGGCGCCCCTGTGGGCGACCATCTCCCTGGCCCAGGCCGCCACCCGGGAGGGCTTCGACCTGATCCGCCACCCGCTGAGCGCGCTGAGCAACGGCTCCCTCGGCTGGCTGCAGATCGCCAACTTCCTGGTCGCCGGTCTCCTGACCATCGCCGGGGCGACCGGCCTGCGCCGCGCCATGCGCGGCACTCCCGGAGGCACCTGGACGCCACGGCTGGTCCTGGTCAACGGCATCGGGATGATGGCCGCGGGAGTCTTCGTCATGGACGCGGCCGACGGCTTCCCCATCGGCACCCCGGACGGGATGCCCGAGACGCTCACCTGGCACAGCTACGGCCACATGGCCGCCGGATCGGTCGCCTTCATCGCGCTGATCGTCGCCTGCTACATCCTGGGCCGGCACTTCGGCCGCGCCGGGAACCGGGGCCTCGCCGTCGCCTCCCGCGTCGCCGGCACCGCGCTGCTGGTCGGCGACGGCTGGTCGATGACCGGCGGCGCGGCCGGCTCCTTCACCCTGGCCGTCGGCGCCATCACCGCGATGCTCTGGGTCTCCGCGGTTGCCGCCCGATATCGCCGCGGTCTCTGAGCCACCACTGCCCGCCTGACCCCGACGGAGCGCGAATCGCCGGTCGTGGCGCCATGGGGACGTCAGGCGAGGGGGTTGGCGATGGGGACGTATCCGGCGGATCGGTCGGCGCCCCTGGCCCAGCGCACGCCGAGGTTGGCCTTGGCCGGCAGTGGCGCGCCCGCGAGCAGTTCGGCCAGGAGGGGCGGCGAGCCGTGCCCGGCGGCGTACGCCGCGAGGACGTCCCTGGCGATCGCCCAGAGCTCGGGCGAGAGGTCCTGCCCCGCGTGTTCGGCGACCGTGGCGGCGATCTCGGCGAGGTGGTTCACCAGGAGGCAGTAGACGATCCGGTTCCAGCCCCGCTCGGCGTCGTAGGTGAGCGCCGTGGCCACCGCGGAGGGCAGGTCCGACACGTCGTGCCGGTCCCGGAGGAGTTTGGTCCCCTCCATGTCACGAAATATGACTTCACGAGGGAGGCCGTGGTGATCGACCCCGAGCAGCACGTTCTGCAGGTGGGGTTCGAGGACGACCCCGTGCGTGAAGTACGCGTCGAGCACCGGCGGCGCGACCTTCTCCACGTAGGACCGCCACCAGTCGAGGGGGTCGGCCGCGCCATACGGACCCGGGGCGCGTGCAGCCCTCCCAGCGGACCCTGCGGCGGACCCTGCGGCGGGCACTGCGGCGGGCACTGCGATGGGCCCGGGGAGCGGTCCGGCGAGCGCGCCGGCGAGGACCGGGGTGACGCCAGGACCGCACACCGTCCAGGGACCGGGCCGGAGGATCACGCCCAGCCCTTCGAGCAGCCGGACGCCGAGGTCGGCGGACCGGTATCCGGGCTCGGGCAGCCACCGCGTCCCCGGGAAGTCGGCGGCGAGCCGCGCGAACACCGGGCCGAGCCGCTCGCTCAGCTCCACCGCGCCGATCAGCTCGTACCACGCGTTCTTCCGCACGCAGTTGGTGATCCGCACATCGAGACTGAACTTCAGGCACATCCCGGTCTCCGGGTCATACACCGTGCGGACCGACGAGGTGGGGACCACGGGACGCGAGCCGTCACCCAGATCGACGAGCCGCCCGTCGGCCAGCGGGCCGCGCAGTTCGTCGGCGAGAAGGTCGAGCTGCCACGGATGGGCGGGCAGCGGCACGTATCCCGGCGGCGCGGAGCCGAACAGGTCCAGCGCGCCGGTCTCGCCCCGCCCGGCCACCAGATCCGCGCGCACGCCGAGCAGCCGGAGCGGGAACCGCGCGTGCGCCTCCGGCGCGTAGCGCACCCAGCCGGACCCTTCCCGCGCCTTCGGAGAGGGATGGAAGGGGTGTCCGGCCACCAGTGCCTGCTCCGACGCGAGCCACGGATCTTCGGGCGCCCCGGTCCGCTCGCGGGCGCGCAGCAGCGCCGTGATCGCCTCGCGGCTGCTCGCCACCTGCGCGGCGAACTCCTCGTTGCCGCCGGGGAGCTCCTGCTCGACCAGCTTGACCAGCATCTCGGAGGTGAGCGGCTGCCAGGCGCCGCCCGCGAGCCACTCGGCCGGGCCGTCGAAGCGCAGCGCGATCCCGCCGTGGACCCGCGCCCGGAGCAGCGTCCCGGCCACCCGGAGCAGCAAGTACGGCCCGGCCGGCCAGACCTGCCCGCGCGGCCCGGCCACCTCGCGGACGCAGCAGCGCAGCAACGCCCCGAGCGTCACCGTCTCCGCGACGGCACGGCGGTCCTCATCGGTGGGCGGACGGCTCCGCGGACGACCCCGCGGGCGGCTCTCCGCCGTCGATACGGCGTTCATTTCCACACGACGTTCATCGAATCTCCTTCGGCGTGGAGGACCCCGTCCGCGGTCCGGTGAAGCAGGTCGGTGAAGCAGGTCGGGGAAGCAGGTCGGGGAAGCAGGTCAACGCGGGAAGCGCAGGTAGTTCGGCCCGCTGGTGCCGTAGAACTTGTTGACGTCCCTGGCTCCCGACCGTTCCTTGTCCACCAGGGTCGCGGCGGTGACCATGGATTTGCCGACCAGCCGGGCCGCGTCCAGCGTCCGGGCCCGCAGCAGCCGCGCCATCGGGTGCTCGCCGAACTCCGCGAGCGCGCCGTCGAGCGTGTCCCGGATCAGCCCAGCCGCGTCCTCGACCGCCGCGAACGCGATGGCGGCGGCGGCCAGATGCAGCGTGATCGTCACGAACACGTCGGCGAGGGAGTGCGGGTCGTCGGTCAGCATGCGCTCGTCGGCGAAGCCCGGTACGGCGAGGCCGGCCGCACCCAGCCGGTCAGGGGCGGCGAGGAGCCCGTCGTTGTCCTTCACCATCAGCCGCATCGTCCCGTCCGCGAAGACCAGGGACAGGTTCTGCTGATGGGCCTCCAGCGCGATGCCGTACCGCACGAAGAGCCGGACGTTCCACGCGAAGAGGATGGTCAGGTAGTCGCGGATCAGGGACCGGACCGCGCCCCGGTAGAACCGCGCGGCGAGCTCGGGCAGCACACCCGGCGCGGCCAGGGCCGCCACGGGGACGATCTCCCCAGGAGGCAGCCGCCGGATCATCCAGCCGAGGTATTCGTGCTCCGCGTGGCCGTGAATCTGTTCGTCCGCGAGGACCACCGGCAGGTCCGGCTCCTCGCTGAGCACGTCGCGGAGCAGCCTCTCGGCGAGCGCGCCGTCCCGAAGCGTGGCGGGCTTGATCGACCGCCGGTTGCGCAGGCCGAGCGTGCTCGTCGGGATCGGCAGCTTGAGGTGGAGCCGCTCACCGGCCACCACCGTGCGCATCGACAGCGTGGGCCGCACCCTGAGGTACGGCAGGCCCGCGACGATGACGCCGGGGATGCCCGTGACCATGGGAAGCGCGAGCGGATGCACGGGGAAGAGCCGGTGCGTGTCCGCCAGCCGGCCCGGGAGTCCCACCTCGGCGAGGCCGGGGAAGGGGCCGGCGAAGTCCTCCGCTTCGGGTGCGAGCGTGACGCGCTCCCGGGGGACCGCGGCCCAGCGCAGGTCGAACGCGGGCGCGAACTCCGGGGCGTACGCCAGCAGGCCCTCGGCCGGGACGCCGAGGCGGCAGCGCGCGGTCGGGTACACGGGGTGGTCCACCGCCGCCGCGAGCGCCTCGTACCGGATGGGGCCGCGCGCTCGCTCCAGCGCCTGTGCCCCGTGGCGGTCGTAGAGCTCCAGCGCGGCGAGTGTCTCGTGGCATTCGGTGGCGAAGGCCGCCACCCCCGAGGCGTCGGCGGGCGTCGCCACGGCCTCCAGCGTCTCCAGGACCTCCGCCAGGGTGAGCGTCACCTCGGGGGAGACGGAAAAGTCCTGGAACAAGCCGCCCGGCGCGAGCCGTACCCTCCGGCCGGAGGCGAGCGCGAAGGCGACGCCGTCCCTGCCGCGTTCCAGCCGGGAGGCCATCCCGGCGAAGTCCTCGCGGATCAGCGCGTTCAGCACCCGCCCCGCGAGGTACGGCTCCCGCCCCACCGAGTGGAGCCCCGCCATCGCGCTCATGCGATCACCCACGGCCGGTCGTCGCGGAACGCGGTCACGGCGGCGTCGACGCCCGCGCGGTCCGGGCCTACCGCGCGGAGCAGGCCGAGATAGTCGCGGTTGGTTCCGGTCAGCTCGATCCGGTCGCCGACCCGCCGCAGGGGCCGGTGCCACAGGCGGACGCCGCCGTGCTCCCCGGTGCTGTTCCATGGGTCCTCCCGCGGGTCCTCCCGCGGGCCCTCCCATGGGCCCATCCACCGGCCCTCCCCGGCCGGAGGCGCGGAGGTCACCACGCCGGAACGGTCGGCGACGAGGCTGACCACCGCGCCGTGCCCGGCGGCGGGCGCCTCCCGCCACGTGGGCAGGGGCTCGCCCGCGTGTACCCGGAGAATCCACTCGAAGAGGGGCACGCCGGTCAGGTCGGCGAGGAGGAGGTCGCAGTTGTCGCCGATCACCCGATAGTTCACCTCGATGATCCGCGGCCCGTCCGGCGTGACGACGTACTCGGTGTGGCACGCCCCGAAGCCCACACCGAGCGCGGCCAGCGCGGCCAGCACGTGCTCGCACGCGCCCGGGGGAGGCTCCGGATCCCAGTCGAGCCGCTCCTCGACGAAGTGCGGCAGCGGGCCGAGCGTGGTGCGGAAACCCCCCAGAACGGCTGTCGTGACGCCGTCGCCGAGCGTTTCGAGGGTGTGGAGGGGGCCGTCGAGGTACTCCTCAGCCACCAGGATCTCGCCGGGCCGGCGCGCCCTGATCCCGGCGACGGCGTCGTCCAGCTCGCCGGCGTCCCTCGCCAGCACGACGTCCTCGCTGGCGACCCCCATGGCCGGCTTTACCACCACCGGGTACGGCACGGCGTCCGGCAGGCCGGCCCCGGGCACGAGCCGTACGGACCGGACGGATTCGACCGGCGTGAGCCACCGGCGGGTGAGGGCCTTGTTCTTGGCGGTGAGGCAGGCGCGCCAGTCCTTGCCCGGCAGGCCGAAGTACGCGGCGGCGAGGGCGGTCTCCGCCTGGATGTGGTCGGAGTTGGAGAAGACGGCGCCGGGCGGGTGGTGCCGGGCGATGGTGTCGATCAGCGCACGGACGTCGCGGACGTCCGTCTCGATGGTCTCGAACCCGGGATAACCGCCGGGATGGCCGGTCAGGATCGTGATGTCCCAGCCCAGAGCCTCGGCCGCGGGCAGGAAGCCCTCGGTGACCGAGTCGGTGGGATTCAGCGAGGTGAGGTACAGCCGCACGCAGTGACCCCCGAAGGTAAGGCTAACCTAACTCGGCACATCCTAGCCTTCGAGAGATCATTTTGGCGGCGAATGGAAAGATAGGCGAGTGGAATCGAGTGACGTGCTCATGGGCCCGCTGCTGCTGTCGCGCGGGATCGTCGACCGCTCGGCCGGGCTGCGCAACGACGAAAACTGGCTGAAGCGCGTCTGGGCCGACGAGGCGACCCGCGTCCTTCTCGTCCACGGGGGCGAGACGCTGATCCGGAGCCGTGGCAACGAGGTGAGCCTGGCGCTCATGTCACCGGCCGAGGCTCCCGAAGGGCCGCGATACCTGCTCGGCGTGGACACAGACGGCGTGCCGTACTTCGCGGTCAAGGCGCCGCTCACCGTCGGCGACGCGGGCGGGTCACTCCAGGCGGACTCCCCGCACCGCGCTCCGATGGGGCTGCGCCAGGCCGGTGCCCTGCTCGACGACCGGGACGCCGGGCTGCTCGTCTACGCCGTCGCCCTGGAGGCGTGGCACGCCGGACACGAGCACTGCCCGCGTTGCGGAAGCCGTACGGACGTCGCGGCCTCGGGTCACATGCGGATCTGCCCCAAGGACGGCAGCCAGCACTTCCCCCGGGTCGACCCGGCGGTGATCATGCTGGTGCGCGATGAAGACGACCGGATCCTGCTGGCCAGGGGGCCGCAGTGGCCGGAGGGCCGGATGTCGGTGCTCGCCGGGTTCGTCGAGCCGGGCGAGTCGCTGGAGCAGGCCGTCCTGCGTGAGGTCCTCGAAGAGGTCGGCGTCGTCGCGGCCGCTCCTCGATACATGGGCAGCCAGCCGTGGCCGTTCCCCCGCAGCCTCATGCTGGGGTTCTTCGCCCAGGCGGTCTCCACCGAGCTCCGGCCGGACGCCGACGAGATCACCGAGGCCCGCTGGTGGTCCAGGGAGGAGCTGAGCGCGGCCGTGCGGTCGGGAGAGCTGGGCCTTCCGTCCCAGGTCTCGATCGCCCGCAGGCTCATCGAGACCTGGTACGGCTCGCTGATCGACACCGACTGACGCCGACCGACGTCGGCTGGTGCCGGTCCGGGGATGGTGGCAGGGGTCAGCAGGCGCCGGTGAGGTGCCGCTTCACCTCGGCCACCGAGGGGTTCGTCATGGTGTGGCAGTCCGCCACCACGGTGGGGACGACCTGGTTGCCGTTGTTCACGCTCATCACGAACTCGGCGGCGTCTGGATGCCGCTCGATGTCGATCTCCTGGAAGGTGATCCCCTCGCGGGTGAGCTGGCCCTTCAGCCGCTTGCAGGGGCCGCACCAGCTCGTCGTGTAGACAGTGAGCGCCATCTTCGTCCCTTCATGTGTTCATGAGCAGTCATTGTCAACACGGGCGACCACCGCTCATGTTCCCGCCCGGCGGTGCCTGTCCGGTCACACTGCTCCGCACGGGAGCACGCCAGGTCAGGACGGGCTCACCTGGCCAGGCGCGCGGCGATCCACGACTGGACGCCCTCGGTCACGCCCGGCTCGCGGTAGAGCGGCGCGCTGTGCTGGGTGCCGGGCATCGTCCGGACGGTCATCTTCACACCGACCTCGTCGAGCGCCTGCTTGAGCAGCTCGCTCTGGTACGGCGGCACGAACTCGTCCAGGGAGTGCACGGTCAGCATCGGGGCGTCCGAGGGACTCGCGTGGAACGCCACCTCCATGCTCGACCAAACCTTGGGGCACTGGGTCGGCCCGCAGCCTCCGGCCAGGGCGACCGCGGCCCTGCGGAGCTTGCGCTGGTAGGCGTCCCCGCCCTCGTCGCCGTCGGTGTACGCCGTCAGCGGCGAGATCACCGGGGAGATGCCGGCGACACCGCGAAGCCCAGGCAGGCCGTCGCCGTAGGTGCCGACCGCCGCGGCGATGTGGCCGCCCGCGGAGAAACCGAGCACGACGTAGCGGTCCGGGTCCATGTTGAACGTCTCGGCGTGCTTGCGCATGGTCGCGATCGCGTTCAGCGCGTCACTTCGCTGCGCGGGCCACGGAGCGTCACCGGAGAGCCGGTAGTTGATCGTGATGACGGTGTAGCCGAGCTGGGCGTAGCTCCGGCTGATTGAGGTCGTGTACTTCTTGTCGCCCCCCGACCACCAGCCGCCGTGGATGACGAAGACCGCCGGGCGCCGCTCTCCCGTCGGGTGCCACCAGACGTCCATCCGCTGCTGGGGGTGCGCGCCGTAGGAGAAGGTGCGGACCGTGGTGTCCGAGGGCAGCGACGTGGCGGTTACCGTGGGCGTTGGCGTTGGTGTAGGCGTGGAAGTGGGAGTGGGCGACGGCGTGGGGTCGGCCGCGGCGGCGTCGGCACCTGTCGGCGCGAGCAGAACGGCAGCGAGGGCAAGGGCTCCGACACCTACCGCTGTCCTTCGCACTGCTCGTTCCTCCCCGGAGCCAGGATCCCCCCTTGTGGAGGAAACCACGCTGTCTCTGTTAGTTGCTGGAAGGATGATGCCAGTTCATCCGTCCGCATCGCATGTTGGGAGCGTTACGTGGACGTCCTCGCGGGGCTGGATCCCGAGCAGCGCGACGTCGCCGAGGCGGTGCGCGGTCCGGTGTGCGTGCTGGCCGGCGCGGGCACCGGGAAGACCCGCGCCATCACCCATCGCATCGCGTACGCCGTGCAGTCGGGGGTGGTCGAGCCACAGTGCGTGCTGGCGGTGACGTTCACCACACGGGCGGCGGGCGAGCTCAGGCAGCGGCTGCGTCGGCTCGGCGCGCCGGGTGTGCAGGCGCGCACCTTCCACGCGGCGGCGCTGCGCCAGCTCAGCTACTTCTGGCCGCGCGTGATCGGCGGCGACACGCCCCAGATCGTCGAGTCCAAGCTGCCGCTGCTGGTCGAGGCGTGCCGCCTGGCCAGGAGAAACCCCGACCGCGGCGAGCTGCGCGACGTCGCGAGCGAGATCGAGTGGGCCAAGGTCACCCAGGTCGGCCCGGAGGACTACCCCGCCGCGGCGCTCAAGGCCCGGCGCACGCCGCCGATCGCCCCCGAGGAGGTGGCCCGTCTCTTCGAGGCGTACGAGGATCTGCGCCGCCGCCGCAACCTGATCGACTTCGAGTCGATCCTGGAGCTGACCGCCGCGGTGATGACCGAGCACCGCGAGGTCGCCGCCCAGATTCGCCAGCAGTACCGCTACTTCGTCGTGGACGAGTTCCAGGACGTCAACCCGCTGCAGAAGCTGCTGCTCGACACCTGGCTCGGCGGCCGGGACGACCTGTGCGTGGTGGGTGATCCCAACCAGACCATCTACTCCTTCACCGGCGCGACCCCGCACTACCTGACGACCTTCGCCGTCGAGCACCCGTCGGCGAAGGTGATCAGGCTGGTGCGGGACTATCGCTCCACCCCGCAGGTGGTCACGCTCGCCAACCGCGTCATGGCGCGCTCGCCGCACCGGCTGGAGCTGGTCGCGCAGCGCCCCGAGGGGCCGGAGCCGGAGTTCACCGAGTACGACGACGAGCCGGCCGAGGCGCTGGGCGTCGCGCTGACCGTCAAGAAGCTCATGGCCGACGGCGTCCCCGCGCGGGAGATCGCGGTGCTCTTCCGGGTCAACGCCCAGTCCGAGGCCTACGAGAAGGCGTTCGCCGAGTCCGGCGTGCCGTACGTGCTGCGCGGTGCCGAGCGGTTCTTCGAGCGCCCCGAGGTGCGCCAGGCCGTGGTCCTGCTCCGTGGCGCCGCCCGGTCGGCGAACGAGGAGGAGCCGCTCGCGCCGGGCGTCCACGCGATCCTGTCCGGGATCGGGCTCACCCCCGAGCCGCCCGGCGGAGGCAAGGCCAGGGAGAAGTGGGAGTCGCTCAAGGCCCTCGCCGACCTCGCCGAGGACATGGCGGCCGAGGGTGCGGACCTGACCGGCTTCGTCGCGGAGCTTGAGCGGCGGGCGATGGAGCAGCACGCGCCGCCCGTCGAGGGGGTGACGCTCGCCTCGCTGCACGCCGCCAAGGGCCTGGAGTGGGACGCCGTCTTCCTTGTCGGCCTCACCGACGGCATGGTGCCGATCGTGTACGCCGAGACGCCCGAGCAGATCGAGGAGGAGCGGCGGCTGCTCTACGTGGGCGTGACGCGGGCCCGCGAGCACCTGCATCTCTCATGGGCGCTGGCCCGCTCCCCGGGCGGTCGCCGGTCCCGTCGGCCGTCCCGCTTCCTCGACGGCCTTTCCCCGCGTACGGCGACCCCGCCCCCGGTGGAGCGGCGCTCCTCGTCGAGGAAGGCGGCGCTCCCGGTCCAGTGCCGGATCTGCGGCAAGTCCCTCGCGACAGCCGCGGAGCAGAAGCTGGGCCGCTGCGCGGGCTGCCCGGCCGACTACGACGAGGCGCTGCTGGAGAGTCTGAAGGCCTGGCGCACCTCGGTCGCCAAGGAGGCCAAGGTCCCGGCGTACGTCGTCTTCACCGATGTGACGCTCCAGGCGATCGCCGAGCGGGCGCCTGTCTCGGAAGACGACCTCCTGCGGATAGCGGGGATAGGACGGGTCAAACTGGACCGGTATGGTGACGCTGTGCTCGACCTGTGCCGTGCCGCCGCCGGAGTGACCGGCGAGTAATGGAGGTTCGCTGTGAACTCCGCTCTGAAGGAGCTCCTCGACCTTCTCGATCTTGAGCAGATCGAGCTGGACATCTTTCGAGGGCGCAGTCCGGAGGAGCGCATCCAGCGGGTCTTCGGCGGGCAGGTCGCGGCGCAGGCCCTGGTGGCCGCGGGCCGCACGGTGTCTCCGGAGCGCATGGTCCATTCGCTGCACGCCTACTTCATCCGTCCCGGCGATCCGACGGTCCCGATCGTCTACAACGTCGAGCGGGTGCGCGACGGGCGCTCGTTCACCACGCGCCGCGTCGTCGCGATCCAGCACGGCAAGGCGATCTTCACCATGTCGGTGTCGTTCCACATCGACGAGCCCGGCGTCGCGCACCAGGCGCGGCCGATGCCCGACGTGCCCGCCCCTGACAGCCTGCCGACGTTCCAGCGTCGGATGCTCGACGCCGTCGGCGACGACGCGATGTGGCGAGAGTGGGTGGCCAAGCCGCGTCCCGTCGACTTCCGCTACGTCAGCGCCCTCCCATGGGAGGCGCAACGCGACCCGAGCCTGATCAGCACGGAGAACAACGCCTGGTTCCGGTACGACGCGGAGCTTCCCGACGATCCGCTGCTGCACGTGGTGCTGGCCGCCTACGCCTCCGACTTCACCCTCGTGGACACCGTCCTGCTCGCGCACGGGATGGCGTGGGGGGCCACGAACGTCAGCGGCGCCTCCCTCGACCACGCCATGTGGTTCCACCGGCCGTTCCGCGCCGACGACTGGTTGCTGTACGCCCAGGAGTCGCCGTGGTCCGGAGGCGCCCGCGGCCTGGCCCGCGGAGAGATGTACACGTCGTCCGGGCAGCTCGCGGTGTCGGTCGTCCAGGAGTGCCTGATCCGCGTCAGCTAGTGCCCCTCCCGTCAATCTTTGCCCCGTCGCGTCGCCCAGATGGCGCCTCGCTTCGTTGTCGCCCCACCCACGAAAACTCCTCGCAGGCTCGGAGTTTCCGCGGGGCCCGGGAATGTCGGCCGTAGGCTCCGCTCCGACCTCCTCCTCCGCCTCGCGACGCATCCATCTGGATCCGCGCTCGCGACGGGCAGCATTTGTCCGGCACTCCCTAGTGCCGCGGCGCGTGTGCCGGGGTGCTAACGTGACGGCCAGTGTCGCGAAACTGCGGAAATCGCAGGTAGAAAATATGTTGCCCGCTCCCGGGTCGCGCATTTAGGGTCAGGAAAGTCGGTCGGACAGCCCTGTTCGACCATCGCATTCGAGTGGAGGTGAGTCCTGTGGAGAGCATGATCATTTTTGCCAGCCCGAGGCTCGCTTCCGCACGCCCGGCCGCCGATGTCGCGTTCGACACGCTGATGCGCGGCAAGGCCGCTCGTGTCGAGGCTCTGCTCGGTTCGGCCGCCTTCGGCGTTCTCGCCGACGCGCGCCGTGGCATCCCCGCCTACCGCCCGTCCAGCACGGACCGACCGGTGGGCAATGAGCAGCAGACCAGCCACACCACCAAGGGTGGAGTGCGCGGTTCGCGTTACGCCTGGAGAGAACCAGTCACAACCTGACTGGTCTTCACTCTTCAGGCCGCGGATCCGCACACAGGATCCGCGGCCTTCTTGTTTTGTCCGCCACGTTCCGCCCACCCAAGAGGACAGACCAGCCCGAAAACCAATCGAAGAGGTGACGCAGATGGCGGCCCCGGTCATGGACCTGATCGAAGCCGAAATCCCCTGTCGTACCGAACCCGACCTGTGGTTCGCCGAGTCTCCGGAGGACGTGGAGTTCGCCAAGGCGCTCTGCGGAGGCTGCCCGATCCAGAAGGCCTGCCTGGCCCGCGCGCTGGAGCGCGAGGAGCCGTGGGGCGTCTGGGGCGGCGAACTCATCCTGCGGGGGGCCATCGTCCCCCGGAAGCGGCCGCGCGGGCGTCCCCGCAAGACCCCGGTCGCTGCCTGAGACGAATCACCACACGTAGAAACCCCTGAAAGAGGAGAAAAAACCGATGAGCCTCAACCTCGCCGCCGCCCTGCATATGCATCAAGAACTGGTCGACGAGCGAATACGCGGCCTCCACAGGGAGGCCGCCGAGCAGCGACTGGCCAGTCGGATCCACAACGTTCAGAAGGCGCGCCGGAAGGCCGAGCGTGCCTCACGGCGTCTGCTCGCGGCGCTCGCACGCGCCTGAGCGCTCCACCTCTGGGAGCGCGTGTCACCCGGGCGGCCACCACGGCCGCCCGGCGCCTGGCGGAACACGACAGGAAGGCCCGGGCCGTTTCAGCGGCTCGGGCCTTCGTCGATCATGCGTCAGATGGCGCTGAGATCGTTCCCTCCGCCTCGTCATCGGAGAAGCCCGGAACCCAGCGGGCCACCTCGTCGCGGAACCTGGCGGTTGTGCCGAGCTGGCACAGGACGCCCACCCCGGCCGCGTGCACGCGGTGGATCAGCACGTACGACGGGGGAAGGTTGAGCTGGCGCACCACGTTGGTGGGCCGCAGGTCGGCCACTGCCGCCGCCTGCCGCTGCAGCCATTCCCGGCTGAAGCTGAACTCCTCCACCTGCGTGGGCTCGACGTAGGGAGCGAGGAACGCCCGCAGCGCGTCGACGTCGACCTCGATCTGCGGCCGGATGAACCCCTCGTCGCGCAGCCCCTCGACGACCGTCTCCATGTCGCCCTGGTTGAAGATCCGGGTCAGCGTGCCGAACATGCGGGGATAGCCGTCCGGGAGCCGGTTGACGGCGCCGAAGTCCAGCACCCCCAGACGGCCGTCCTCCATCATCCGGAAGTTGCCCGGATGCGGATCGGCGTGCAGCATGCCGACCCGCGCCGGCGAGCAGAAGAGGAAGCGGACCAGCAGCAGCCCGGCGCGGTCCCGCTCCTCGGTGGTGCCGTCGGTGATGATCCGAGACAGCGCCGTCCCGGACATCCACTCCGTGACCAGGATCTGCTCGTTAGCGGCGATCACGTCCGGCACGAAGAAGTCGGGATCGTCGCGGAACTCCTGCGCGAACGCGTGCTGCGCCTCGGCCTCGGCGAAGTAGTCGAGCTCCTCGGCCACCCGTTCTCTGAGCTCACCCAGCACGGCCTTGACGTCCAGGCCGGGCAGCAGCGCGCCGAAGAGCTTGCCGACCCGCGCCAGCTGGTTGAAGTCGGACAGCAGGGCCTTGCCCGCCCCGGGGTACTGGATCTTCACCGCGACCGGGCGGCCGTCATGCCAGACAGCCTTGTGGACCTGCCCGATCGAGGCCGCCGCGGTCGGCGCGTCGTCGAACTCCAGGAAGTTCTCCCGCCAGTCGTCGCCGAGCTGCTCGGCCAGGACCTTGTGGACGACCGCGGCGGGGAGCGGGGGAGCGGCGTCCTGCAACTTCGTCAGCGTCGCGCGGTACGGGCCGGAGATCTCCGGAGGCAGAGCCGCCTCGAAGATGGACAGCGCCTGGCCGAACTTCATCGCGCCGCCCTTGAGCTCACCGAGCACCTTGAAGATCTGCTCGGCCGTACGCTGCTGGATCTCCTGGGCGACGATCTCGGCGGACTTGCCGCCGATCCGTTTCCCCAGGCCGAGTGCGGTCCGGCCGGCGAAACCCAGGGGTAGGGCGGCCAGCTTCGCCGAGCGCGTCACGGCACGTCGCGGGAGGTCACTCACGCGACCATTGTTAGCGAAGCTCCCGGGTTTCGACTACAGCTACATCGCGGATGCCGATGACTGGTGCTCCGATTCCAGCCCCAGTCGGGGGAAATCTCGAGTGTGCCATCCCTCACAGCGGCGCCTTCGAGCCAGGCGAGCGCCTGTCCCGCCGCCTGTGCGGCGACCAGCGCGGACAAGGCCGCGTCGCACGCGATCTCGCCCGCCGGGAAGCCGCCCAGCCGGGCCTGGACGGCGGGCCAGGACGGATCCCGGTCGCGCCGGAACAGATCATGACAACCCAGGCACGGAGTGACCCCGGGAATCACCAGTGGCCCCACACAGCCGTATCCCTCGAACGCGGTGACGAGCAGGTGCGGGATGCCCGCGGCGTGCAGCTCGCGCACCAGGAGGGCGTCGAGAGGCTCGACAGGGGCGAGGAGCACCAGATCGGGGCGGCGCGCGCCGTCCGCGGGCCGCGAGGCGGTCCGGCCGGTCCAGGCGTTGATCCCGGGAGCCAGCCGCCGGGCGACCGCGACCGCGCCCTCCTCCCGGCTCGCCCCCACCTCGTGCCGGCCCAGCCCCCCGGGCGCCACGTCCTGGGGCCGGGCGGTGCCGGCGTCGACGACGCAGAGGTGGCCGACGCCGGAGGCGGCCAGCAGGGCGGCGACCTGAGCGCCCACCCTTCCCGCTCCGTAGACGCGGACGTGCGCCGCTCTCCTGCGCCGCAGACCGGCCAGCCCGCCGTCCGTGGCCGCGAGGGAGAGCCGGTCCAACTCGGGACGGAGCACCTCGCGTTCCTCGCGGGACAGCGCGGCGAGCTCGCCGGGCCGCGCGGACGCGTCCTCGACGAGGCCGTGCCGTACCAGCAGGGCGATCACCTCCCGCGCGGCGCCCGCGCCCAGGGCGCTCGCGGACACGGCCTGGTCGAGCGTCCGGGTGCCGTCGAGGCTCTCGACGAACCGGCGGACGGCGGGCTGCAGATCGGTCAGGACGGTCGCGCGCGCCGGGTGGACGCCGAACTGCAGGGTGCGGCCGTCCCTCTCGACCCGGCGCAGGACGGGCTTCAAACGAGGTCTCATAGCAGCGTGAGATTAGTCACTCCAGGTGAGGCGGTGTTTGTGCCCTGTGGATAACTTCCGCGACTGCTGGGAGGGAAGGGATCTGCGTTTCCCGTAAGGTCCACCGTCGTTCGCCTGATTGACCAGGGAAGACGTCATGGACCCCCTGTGGAAACCGGCAGTTGTCGGCTACCTTGCATATGTGCCCCCCGAGACAGTCGAGGTTCGTCGGAGCACACGTCGGCGGCGAACCGTTTCCGCATACCGCGATGGTGACAAGACCATCGTGTTGCTTCCAGCCGGTCTCAGCACGATCGACGAGGAGCAGTGGGTGCGCCGCATGCTCGACCGGCTCGCCGCGAAGGAGCAGCGAAGACGCCTCAGCGACGACGACCTGCTCGACCGGGCCAGAGAGCTGACCAGCCGCTATCTGGACGGCAGAGCCATGCCCAGCAGCGTGCGCTGGGTCGAGAACCAACAGCACCGATGGGGCTCCTGCACCCCGGACCACGCGACGATCAGACTGTCCACACGGCTCCGGGGGATGCCCGCGTGGGTCGTAGACTACGTGATCATGCACGAGCTGGTCCACTTGCTGGTTCCGAGCCACGGTCCCCGCTTCTGGGCGCTGGTCGAACGCTACCCCAAGGCCGAGCGCGCCCGCGGCTTCCTGGAGGGGTTCTCCATGGCGGCCAGCGGTTCCCCGGAGGAGTGTTGACCCGCGTCGCGGCCGTCCTCGTCACACCCGCCATGGCCGACGGCGCGCCTCCCGGAGTCGATCCGGCCGAGTTCCTCATGGCCGTCGCCGAAGACACCTACGAGATGGTCGCCGGTCTCGAATTCGTCGAGCCGGTCATCCTGTCCGCCGGAGTCCCCGGGCTGGACGACATCGTGTGGCCGGGCACGCTGGTCCTGTCCATCAGCTCACCCGCCGAGGCGTTCGCGGCCCTGCCGTACGCCACGGAGGGGGTCGTGGTCAGCGCCGACGCCCCGGACCTGCCGCCGCTGCTCATCGGCAAGCTCTTCCGCGCGCTGGGCCGGGCCCACGTCGCGATCTGCCCCGCCGAGGGCGGGGGAGCGGTCGCCGTCGCCGCACGGCTGCCCCTGCCGGACTGGGCGGACCCCGGCTTCGACGACCCCGACCTCGTCGTACGGCTCCGCCGTCAGGCGCCGGGGCCACGCATGGTCGCCACCGGCCCCGGCTGGCACCGGCTCAGGAAACCGGCCGACGTGGGACGGCTCGATCCCGGCCTCGAAGGCTGGGACAACACCCGGGCACTGCTCAGCTAGCGCCGTCGCTCAGAGTGTGGTGGGCAATCGCAGCTCGGCGAAGACGGCGCGGTGGTCCGTGCCCGGCACGTCGTGCACGTTGACGTCCACCGCCGACGCGCGCTGATCCACGAGCACGTGGTCGATGGTGATCAGCGGAGGAAAACGCCGGTTCGCGGGCCACGTCGTGCGCAGCCCGGCGCCGGTGGCGTCGGCCGCGTCCAGATAGCCCCGCCCGAGCACATCCCGCAGGCTTCCATGGTCGAGGCTCGCGTTGAAGTCGCCCGCGAGGACGCGGACCACTCCCGGAACGGCCGGCGGCAGCGACCGCAGCCCCTCCTCCCAGGTGGCGACGTCCGGCCCGAGCGGCGCCATGGTGTGCACGTCGACGAGCTCGACGGCCTGCCCGCTCGGCAGGGTGAACCGGGCATACGGCATGCGGTGCCCGCTTGACGGGGCGAAGTCCGGCAGCTTCGTCAGCGGATAGCGGGAGTAGATGCCGCTGCCCGACGCGCCATACGCCGGCTCCAGGTGGCTGTACGGCATGAGCGTCCCCAGCCCGGCCGCGTCGAGGGCCTCGACCGCCCGCGGCTCCAGCTCCTGCGTGTTCAGGACGTCCGGGCGCAGCCGGCGGACCAGGTCCACCACCGTATGGGCGTCGCCGCGCCCGACGAACAGGTTGATCGTGAGGATCCGCAGGGACGGTCCGGTCGCGGTCGGGGTGTCGCCGAACGCCCGGGGCAGCACCATGAACGCCATAAGGGTGGACGACGCCGCCGCCACGGCGGCGACGACCCGGCGGCGCGACCCGAGCGCCAGCAGGAGCGCGAACAACGAGAACCCCGCCACGTACGGCGTGGCGGTGATCAGCTCGGTGAGGACGGGGCCGTCGACGCCGGCCAGCCGGACCAGCGCCCAGACCGCGCACGGCGCCACCGCGATCCAGGCCAGTGGTCCGGGCACCCGCCGCCACCGGCGCTGGGGGGCCGTGATGACGCCGCCCACGTCCACCTGAGTCATGTGGCCGACCCTAGTGTCCTGACCGGCAAGCCCGCGTAAGTCAGATGTGCGGATTTCGTGCAGCCCGGGCGCGGGCGGCGAGCCGCCGGGTCGCCTCGTCGCTGAGCTCGGGGATCTCCTCGATCGGGAACCAGCGCAGGTCGAGCGACTCGTCGCTGATCACCGCCTCGGCTCCGGGCGGGGCGACCGCGCCGTACTCGACGTCGAGGTGCCAGCTGTGCGGCGGATGGCACCAGACCTGGTGCCGGTCCAGGGCCAGCGGTCCGGGCAGCAGCGTGAGCCCGGCGATGCCGGACTCCTCGGTCGCCTCTCTGAGAGCGACCTCGGCGAGCGAGCCGTCCGAGACCTCGCAGTGGCCGCCCATGGGCAGCCACATCCCGGCCTTCGGGTGCAGGGTCAGCAGCACCCGGGCGCCGTCGTGCGAGATCACCGCCGTGGTCGCCGTCAGGTGGCCGGGCGCGCAGGCGCGCCACATGGCGTCCTCGTACGTGTCGAGGTGCTCGAGGAACTCCTTCCTGAGGAGCTCCTCGTCCGCCGTCGGCGCCGTCCACCCGGTGAGTACGGCATGCGCGTCCTGGTGGAGGCTCACTCCCCGTCGCCCTCGGGCTCTTCCAGCGCGGAAAGGTCGAACCGCGCCTCGCCCTTGACGAAGGACTCGGGATCGGCCAGATCGTCGGCGGTGGGCATGAGGTCGGGGTGGTTCCAGACCGCGTCCCTGCCGTCGACGCCCCGCTCGGCGGTCAGCGCCTTCCACAGGGCCGCGGCCTCGCGCAGCCGGCGGGGGCGCAGTTCCAGGCCGACCAGCGTGGCGAAGGTCCGCTCCGCGGGTCCACCGGTCGCCCGGCGGCGCCGTACGGTCTCGGCGAGCGCCGTCGCGGAGGGGAGCTTGCCCTCGGCGGCCTCGTCCACGACGGTGGCCACCCAGCCCTCGACCAGCGCGAGCGCGGTCTCCAGGCGGACCAGGGCGGCCTTCTGCCGCTCGGTCTCCTCGGGCTTGAGCAGCTCGCCGCCGCCGAGGATCTCCTGGAGCTGCTCGGGGTTGTTCAGGTCGAGCCCCTGGAGCTTCCCTTCGAGGGCGGAGAGGTCCACGGTGATGCCCCTGGCGTACTCCTCCACGGCCCCGAGCAGGTGCGCCCGCAGCCACGGGACGTGCTGGAACAGCCGGTGGTGGGCCGCCTCGCGCAGCGCGAGATAGATCCTGATCTCCTCGGACGGCGTCTCCAGGCCCTCGCTGAACGCGGCGATCCCGCCGGGCAGCAGCGCGGCCGTGTCCGAGAGCGGAAGGCCGATGTCGGAGGAGCCGACGACCTCGCGAGCGAGCGTGCCGAGCGCCTGGCCGAGCTGCTGGCCGACCATCATGCCGCCCATCTGCTTCAGCATGCCCATCAGCGGCCCGGCCATGGCCTGGGCCTCGGCCGGCAGGCCGGTGGCGCTGAGCGTGCCGCCCATGGTCTCGACCATGCGGGCGGCGATCGGCTCGCACAGCTGCTTCCAGACCGGAACGGTCTTCTCGATCCACTCGGAGCGGCTCCACGCCTGCGGGCTCACCACCCCGCTGGGAAGCGCGGTCGCCTCGTTCAGCCAGAGATCGGCGAGATTGAGGGCGTCGACGATCTGTCGCCGCTCACCCTCCATGACGCTCGGGTCACCTTCGGCGACCACGGCGTGTCGTGCGATGTTCTTGGCCATGTCCCAGTTGACAGGCCCGGCGCTCTGCGGGGCGGACAGCATGTCCGCGAACTGCCGCATCGCCGCCGCGATCTGCTCCGGGCTGCCGAACATGGCGAACGGGTTTTCGTTGGGGTCATTTTCACGACCTGGCAGGTCAGTCACCGCGCCACCTCGTGCAGGATGGAGGAGTCCACATCCGCCACGTTATCCGCCGTGGGGCGGATCAGTGCAAAGTGAGGACCTCGTGCCAACCTCGAAACGCCTTCGTCCGCCCGTAGTCGCCGTCACAGGCGCCGCCTCCGGTCTCGGCAGAGCGTTCCTCGCGAAAGTCGCCTCGTCTGCGGATTTCCGCCGTGTCGTGGCCATCGACGATCAGCGCGGAGACGTGCCGGACGTCACCTGGCGTGTTCTCGACATCCGCGATCCGCTCTTGGCGAACCGGATCGCCGACGTGGACGTCCTGGTCCACCTCGGCGGTGACTACTCCCTGGACGCCGATCCCGAGGAGCGCCGGGCGTACAACCTGCGCGCCGCCCAGACGGTGCTCACCGCGTCCGCCGCGGCCCGGGTCCGCCGTGTGGTCCTCGTCACCAGCGCGATGGTGTACGGCGCGGCCGACGACAACCCGGTGCCGCTCGCGGAGGACTCCCCGGTCGCGGCCGAGCCCGACACCGGCGTCGTCGGCGACCACCTGGAGATCGAGGCACTGGTCCGGCGTTCCCTTCGCTCGCACCCCGGTCTCGGCGTCACCGTGCTCCGGCCCGCCGCGCTGGTCGGCCCCGGCATCGACACCGTGATCACCCGCCACTTCGAGGCTCCCCGCCTGCTCGTGGTCAAGGGCTCGCTGCCGCGCTGGCAGTTCTGCCACATCGACGACCTGGTGTCCGCGCTGGAGATGGCCGCGCTCGGGCACGTCACCGGCGTCGTGGCGGTCGGCTCCGACGGATGGCTGGAGATGGAGCAGGCCGAGGAGATCTCCGGCCTGCGCCGCTTCGAGCTGCCCGCCGGGCTGACGTTCGGCACGGCCCAGCGGCTGCACCGGCTCGGCATCACCCCGGCGCCCGCGACGGACCTGCACTACGTCGTCTATCCGTGGGTCGTCGACTGCGCCGCGCTGCGCGCCGCCGGGTGGAAGCCCGCGTGGACCAACGACGCCGCCCTGCAGGAGCTCCTCGACCTGCGCCAGGGCAAGCATGCCGTGGTCGGCCGCCGCCTCTCCGGCAAGGACGCCACGCTCACCGCGGCGGGTGCCACCGTCGCCGTCATCGGCACCGCGGCCATCGTCCGTGCCGCGCGCCGCAAGCGCCGCGTCTGACCGGCCCGTACGGCGCCCCGGGCCGGCCGGTACGCCGTCCCGCGTCCCGCACGGTACGGCGGTGCCGGGACTCGGGACGGCGCTGCGTGCCCGGCGGGGCGGCGCCGTATTAATCTCAGGTGCGTGGACGTCATCCGTTTACTGAGCATTCGTGACACCCCGTTGTCGGTGGACGAGGTGCTGAACGCGGTCGGAGACCATGCGGCCGGCGGCACCGCGATCTTCGTGGGGACGGTCCGCGAGCAGGACCAGGGCAAGCCGGTGACGCTCCTGTCCTACTCGGCCCACCCGTCCGCCGAGGACGAACTGCGCAGGGTGGCCGAGAAGATCGCCGCCGACCATCCCGTGACCGCGCTCGCCGCCGTGCACCGCGTCGGCGACCTCCGGTTGGGTGACATCGCGGTCATCGTGGCCGTGGCCGCGCCCCACCGCGGCGAGGCGTTCGAGGCGTCCCGGCGGCTGATCGACGACCTCAAGCACCAGGTGCCGATCTGGAAGCATCAGGTCTTCACCGACGGCACGGCGGAGTGGGTCGGCGCGTGCTGACGGCAATGCTGGTGTCCGAGGCCGTCGTCCGCAGCGCATAGAGTGCGACCATGTCCCGACGCGCTCTCACCTTGCTGGTGGCGGGTTTCCTCACGGTGATCCTCGCGGTCGCCGCGGCGTGGCTGCCCGTGCCGTACGTCGTGCTGAGCCCGGGGCCGACGGAGAACACGATCGGCGAGGTCAAGGGCAAACCCGTGATCACGATCTCGGGGCACACCACCTATCCCACCGACGGCAAACTGAGCATGGTGACCGTCGCGTACCAGGGCGGGCCGAACAACCACATCGACCTGCTCACCGCGCTGCGCGGCTGGATCGATTCGACCATCGCGGTCGTCCCGGAGGAGACCATCTTCCCGAAGAAGACGTCCGCCAAGGAGGTCGAGCGGCAGAACACCCTGGAGATGACCACATCCCAGGAGGCCGCGACGATCGCGGCGATGCACGCGCTGAAGATCCCCGTCCCCGAGGTCGTCTACGTCGCCGGGGTGGAGAAGGGGCTGCCCGCGGATGGCAAGCTGCAGGAGGGCGACGAGATCACCGCGGTGGACGGCGCGCCCGTCTCCGACCAGAACTCCGTGGCCACGTCGGTGCGGAAGGTCAAGCCGGGCGAGCAGGTCCGGCTCGCGGTGAACCGGAAGGGCGCCTCCACCGACGTCGTGCTCGGCACCGTCGCGGGCGACGACGGCAAGGCCAGGGTCGGGGTGACCATGGGCATGAGGTACAAGCCCTCCGTCAAGGTCGACATCAGCGTCGGCGACATCGGCGGCCCGAGCGCGGGCCTGATGTTCTCGCTGGGCATCTACGACAAGCTGACCCCCGGTTCTCTCACCGGCGGCAGGTCCATCGCGGGCACGGGGACCATCTCCGTTGACGGCCAGGTCGGGCCGATCGGCGGCATCGAGCAGAAGATGGTGGGGGCGAGGAACGCGGGCGCCACGATCTTCCTCACTCCGGCGCGCAACTGCGCGCAGGCCGTGCGTGCGGTGCCCGACGGGCTGCGCCTGGTCAAGGTCGAGACCCTCGACGGCGCCATCAAGGCGATCGACGCGTTGCGCACCGGCACGGGTGATGTCCCGGCATGCACGAGAAACTGAAATCACGGCCGGGCGCATCGCGGTGTAGGTTGCCAGGCACGACCGTTGCTCTGAGACAAGGGGTTGGCGTTGAGCTTCCGGAGCCCCGGAGCCGGTGGTCGGGCGATGCGTTTGCCCCGCCGGCCACGACTGCTCGTTCCCGTTGTGATCGCTCTCGCGGCGATCGTGGTGTTGTTCTTCATTTTCACTGCGATATTCACCGACTTCCTGTGGTACAAGTCGGTCGACTTCTCGTCGGTGTTCTCGACCATGCTGCTGACGCAGATCCTGCTGTTCGTGGTGGGTGCCGCGCTCATGGTCGGGATCGTCGGCGGCAACACGGTGCTGGCGCACCGGATGCGCCCGATGTTCGGCCCCGGCATGTTCGGCTCGCCGCAGGGGGCCGACCGCTACCGCCTCGCCGTCGACCCGCACCGCAAGCTCTTCTTCTTCGTCGGACTGGGCGTCCTGGGGCTGTTCACGGGCTCCTCCACGGCCGGCCAGTGGAAGACGTGGCTGCTCTTCGTGAACGCCACGCCGTTCGGCAAGAAGGACGATCTGTTCCATCAAGACGTGTCGTTCTTCATGTTCACCGTCCCCTTCCTCCGGACGGTGCTGAACTTCCTCTTCACGGCGGTCGTCCTGTCGATCGTCATCGCGGCGATCGTGCACTACCTCTACGGCGGGTTCCGGATCCAGTCGCCGGGCGGGGTGCACGCCTCCCGCGCCGCGCGGGTCCACCTTTCGGCGCTGCTCGGCGTCTTCGTCCTGCTCAAGGCCATCGCGTACTGGCTCGACCGCTATGACCTGGTGTTCTCCAGCCGCGGCATCGTGCACGGCGCGTCCTACACCGACGTCAACGCGGTGCTCCCGGCGAAGGGCATCCTGGCCGTCATCGCGCTGATCTGCGCGCTGATCTTCTTCGCGGGGGTCATCCGGCCGGGCGGCATGTGGCCGGGGGCGGCCTTCGGGCTCATGGTCCTGTCGGCCATCCTCATCGGCAGCGTCTACCCCCTCCTGGTCGAGCAGTTCCAGGTCCGGCCCAACCAGCAGGGCAAGGAGCAGACGGCCATCTCGCGGAATATCCACGCGACCCGGGACGCGTACGGCGTGGCCGAAGCCAAGGTCGAGACGTACGACGCGCAGGCGACCCCGCAGAAGGGGATGTCGGCCGACGAGACCGTCTCGGGCGTGCGGCTCCTCGACCCCACGCTGGTCTCCAAGACCTTCCAGCAGAAGCAGCGCATCCGCGGTTTCTACGACTTCCCCGAGCAGTTGGACGTCGACCGGTACAAGGACGCCGACGGCGTCGTGCGCGACCACGTGGTCGCGGTCCGCGAGATGACCGGCCCGCCGTCCGAGCGCGACAACTGGATCAACCGCCACCTCGTCTACACCCACGGGTACGGCTTCGTCGCCGCTCCCGGAAGCGAGGTGGACAGCGAGGGCCTGCCGAACTTCGACGCCAAGGACATGCCGGTCTCCGGCTCGCTCGTCCCGAGCGCGGGCCTGGAGGAACCGCGCATCTACTTCGGCGAGAAGACCGACGACTACGCCATCGTCGGCGGCAAGAAGGCGCTGGAGCTCGACTACCCCATCGACGGCAAGGCCGGTCAGGAGAACACCTCCTACCAGGAGAACACCTCCTACGCCGGCAAGGGAGGCGTCCCGGTCGGCTCGTTCTTCAACCGGCTGCTCTACGCCGCCAAGTACGGCGAGATCAACATGCTGCTGTCGGGCGACATCGACGACCGGTCCCGCATCATCTACGACCGGACGCCGATCCAGCGCGTCGCCAAGGTGGCGCCGTTCCTCAACCTCGACTCCGACCCGTACCCCGCGATCGTCAACGGGCGGGTGGTCTGGATCGTCGACGCGTACACGACCGCGAACGAGTACCCGTTCTCGCAGAGCAAGAGCTTCTCGGACATGATCCGGGACACCTCGACCAACCCGGGCCTCGGGGCGCCGCAGCCGCTCGACCAGATCAACTACATCCGGAACTCCGTCAAGGCCGTCGTCGACGCGTACGACGGCTCCGTGACGCTCTACGAGTGGGACACCCAGGACCCGCTCCTCAAGTCCTGGGAGAAGGCCTTCCCGGGGATCATCAAGCCCAAGGACTCGATCGACCCCGAGCTGCAGCAGCACCTGCGCTACCCCGAGGACCTGTTCAAGGTCCAGCGTGACGTGCTCTCCCGCTACCACATCACCGACGCGCAGTCGTTCTACGGCGGCCAGGACTTCTGGAACGTCCCCGACGACCCGTCCTCGGGCGAGAAGAACGTCAGGCAGCCGCCGTACTACCTGTCGGTCAAGATGCCGGGCGCCGAGAAGTCGTCGTTCTCGCTGACCACGACCTTCGTGCCGCGGCAGAACCCGAACCTCGCCGCGTTCATGGCCGTGGACGCCACCGCCGGGGACGGCTACGGCAAGCTGCGCATCCTCCGGATGACGGCGAACACCACGATCATGGGCCCGGGGCAGGTGCAGAACGTCTTCACCAACAAGTTCTCCGGCGAGCTCAACATCCTGGGTCTGGGCAAGGCGCAGATCATCTACGGCAACCTGCTCACCCTGCCGTTCGGTGGCGGCCTCGTCTACATCGAGCCCGTGTACGTGCAGACCGCGGCGGGGGCGGGTCAGGAGCCGTACCCGATCCTGCGGCGGGTGCTGGTGATGTTCGGCAACAGGGTGGGCTCCGCCGACACCCTCCAGGAAGCCCTGAACCAGGTGTTCGGCACCGCGGAGCAACCGGCCAAGTCCGAGAACAAACCCGGGGACAAGCCGGGGGACAGGCCGGGGGACAAGTCCACGGTCGATCCCGGCCTGACCGGGGTGATCGAGAAGGCCCAGGCCGCCTACGACGAGGCGCAGAAGGCGCTGAACGGGAACCCGCCCGACTGGGGCAAGTACGGCGAGGCGCAGAAGCGGCTCAGCGACGCGTTGAAGGAGCTCGCTGAGCTGCAGCGGGACAAGCCCGCCGCCACGCCGTCGCCCACGCCGAGCGGGGCCGCGCCGGCTCCGTCCGCCTCGCCCTCGGCATCCGCGTCGGCGGCCGCGATGGGGGCTCCGGCGAGCCCGTAACGGCGGGCCGATTTGCCTCCATCTCGCGTCGCGGGTAATGTTCTAAGTGTCGACGCGGGGTGGAGCAGTTCGGTAGCTCGCTGGGCTCATAACCCAGAGGTCGCAGGTTCAAATCCTGTCCCCGCTACTGATCGAAGGCCCTGGACACCGGGAAATCGGTGGCCAGGGCCTTCTGCCGTTTATGAACGCGTCGCCGGGCGGAAACCCGGGGACTGGCGAAGAGTTCGATCGAGACAGCGACTTTGCCCGGATATCACGCATGGTCTGAGCAGCCGATCGTTGTTTACGGGACGCGGATGAGTCATTTGATTTGCCCTCGTCTTCGCGCAACGGTACTGTGTAACCACACACCGACGCGGGGTGGAGCAGTTCGGTAGCTCGCTGGGCTCATAACCCAGAGGTCGCAGGTTCAAATCCTGTCCCCGCTACTGATCGAAGGCCCTGGTCACCGGGAAACCGGTGGCCAGGGCCTTCGTCTTTCTCGATCTTCGGCTCTGTCGGTGGTGCGACCCCACGGATCACCGCGGCAGAGTGCGACTCAAGCCGACGCAACTCCTGGCCCGGCTGCCCGGCCTCGGTCGACGCGCGGGCGGCTCGTCGTCGATGCGGGGGATCAGCGACTGAGCCGTCTTCGCGTCGGACAGGATCCGCTGTGCCTCGGCGTCGTCGGCCGGCAGCTGCCCGTGCTTGGCGAGTTCGTGCAAGAGGAACGTCATCGGAGCGGGATCCCCCGCGTTCGACGCGGCTACGGTCGCACGCGCGGCCGTCAGCAGGCTGAGGTAGTAGGAGCGCAGGGTCGCCTCGCGCACCCGAGCCTGCTCAAGGTCGTCGAGCAGCTCGCTCGCGATTTCCAGCAGGTCAGCCGCGTGCTGGGCTCCGGCCCCGATGTGTGCCCGGATGTCGTCGAACTCCGACCGCGTCATGTTGGCTACCTCCACCGGCGAGAGCCCGGGCGGCCGGGATGGCGCCAAACAAGGACTCCCACTCTGCATTCGTAAGGCATGGCGATTGCGGACGGCTTGACAACAGGTTGCGCTGCGGACCTCATCGCTGATGCCGCTCTCCCCGTCCCCACCCCGTGCCGGCCACGTCGCCGTAGTGCTACTTAGATGCTTGAGAAGCGGATCTGGTTGTCCTCGCTGAGCTGCACGTTTTCCCCGGATATCGCTAGAGGTGTGCCGGGGGTTGCCGGAGCGGCCGTCCGGCCACCGATCCCTTGGGCGAATCCCGGCATCCAGGAGTGACGGAATGCGTCTCGATCACTCCGGAGAGACTGCTAGTCTTCTCGAGTCGGCGCAGCCCGGCGCTCTCCCTCTCCTTCCGCTTGGCGGTTCAGGCATGGGATTGCGTGGGCTAAACTCGACAAGCCTCCTCAAACGATCAGTTTCCGGTCATTGGTTCGCGAAGCGGACATGGATCTGGTAAGTTAGAGGGGTTGCCCCGGAGACGGGGCGGCTGCGATTCCTTCGGGGTTGCGGGGTTCGGGTCAAGTGTTCCGAAATGGGACGGTTTGACACGGATCGGGCGGCCTGAAAGAATAGCGAAAGAAAAGAAGAACGAAGCGAATAACGCCCCGGAGCGGATGGCTCGGTTTCGAGTCTGAGGTGATGGTGGTCGCGTCCGTTTCTTGAGAACTCAACAGTGTGCTAAAAGCCAGTGCATGATGCACAACCCCGTCTTACCGTGTCTTCGGATGCGGGGGATGGATTCCTTTGGTTGACATTCATGTTGAATGTTGGCCAGGAAAAACTCGAAGACATTGTTTGGAGAGTTTGATCCTGGCTCAGGACGAACGCTGGCGGCGTGCTTAACACATGCAAGTCGAGCGGAAAGGCCCTTCGGGGTACTCGAGCGGCG